>NZ_CP138918.1:0-607823 GCF_047123305.1 Thalassobius sp. MITS945101 | reverse complement strand
AACATTCTGGAGGCTGTGACCTTCGGCAATGGCAAGGACAAGTGCATGGCCTTCATCAACATCGATCTGACCGCCGTGGGCAACTGGGCCGAGCGGAACAACATCGCCTATTCCTCTTATCAGGAACTGGCCGGCCACCCGCAGGTGCTGGAGACCATCAAGGATCACGTCGAAGAGGTGAACCGCTCGGTGGCTCAGGATGAGATGCTGTCGGGCTGTCAGATCCACCGTTTCCTGGTGCTGCATAAGGAACTGGATGCGGATGACGGTGAAATGACCCGCACCCGCAAGGTGCGTCGTCGGATCGTGGAAGAGAAATTCGCCGATCTGGTCGATGCGCTCTACGGCGGTAAGGAAGAGATCTACACCACCACCGAGGTGACCTACGAAGACGGCCGCAAAGGCTCGATCAGTGCCAACCTGACTCTGATCGATGCGGCTGTGGCCCCGGTGACCCATGCGAAGGTGGCAGCAGAATGAGCGATCAGATGACAGAAGGCTACATCACCGAGGACGGCCGCAAAATTGGCGGCACCTTGATGGAGATGAAAAACATCACGCTGCGTTTTGGCGGGGTGAAGGCAATCACCGACATCAGTTTTGACATCAAGGAAGGCGAAATTCGCGCCATCATCGGCCCGAACGGCGCTGGTAAATCCTCGATGCTGAACGTGATCTCGGGCTTCTACGTGCCGCAGGAAGGTGAGGTTTGGTACAAAGGCGCAAAACGCCCGCCGATGAAGCCTTACCAGGTGGCCCAGCAGGGCATCGCGCGGACCTTCCAGAACATCGCGCTGTTTGAAGGCATGTCCGTGCTCGACAACGTGATGACCGGCCGCCTCAACCACATGAAAACCAACATTTTCCAGCAGGCCATCTGGAAAGGTAAAGCCGAGAAGGAAGAGGTGGAGAACCGCGAAGTTGTTGAGAAAGTCATCGACTTCCTGGAAATCCAGTCAATCCGGAAAACCCCGGTAGGGCGTCTGCCTTATGGTCTGAAAAAACGGGTGGAATTGGCCCGCGCGCTGGCGGTGGAACCGCATCTGCTGCTGCTGGACGAACCGATGGCGGGCATGAACGTCGAAGAGAAAGAGGACATGAGCCGCTTTATCCTTGATGTGAATGACGAATTTGGCACCACCATCGCCCTGATCGAACACGACATGGGTGTGGTTATGGACCTGAGCGACCGCGTGGTTGTGATGGACTACGGCAAAAAAATCGGGGACGGCACCCCGGACGAAGTGCGCAACAATCAGGACGTGATCGACGCCTATCTGGGGGTGAGCCATGACTGATCTTCGCGCACAACGCAATCAACTGGTTAAGGGGGCGTAACCATGCCTGAGCAGCTTCTCTTTGGGGCCGAGGTGGTCCTGAACGGCCTGATGGCAGGCGTTCTTTATGCTCTCGTCGCGCTGGGCTTTGTTCTGATCTACAAGGCCTCCGGCATCTTCAACTACGCCCAGGGTGTGATGGCGCTGTTTGCGGCCCTGACACTGGTGGGCATCATGGAGGGGCAGATCCCCTTCGCCCATCTGATCAACGCGCTGCTTGGCACCGAGGTGCATCACTTCGGCTGGCACGTGAACGCGGTGGTGGCGATTATCCTCACCATGGTGGTGATGGTTGGGCTGGCCTGGTGTGTGCAGAAATTCGTGTTCCGCCATCTGGTGGGGCAAGAGCCGATCATCCTGTTTATGGCCACCATTGGTCTCGCCTACTTCATGGAAGGTTTCGGCGACATCATGTGGGGCTCGGACATCAAGAAACTCGATGTGGGCCTGCCGCAGGGTGGCAGCTTCTGGATCGAAGAAAACACCCAGTGGCTGGGGTTCGGCAACGATCGCTTCTACGGCTTCTTCCTGGACAAGCTGGACATTGTTGCGACCGGTATCGCGATTGTTCTGGTGGCCGCGCTGGTGCTGTTCAGCCAGTACACCAAACAGGGTCGCGCCATGCGGGCTGTGGCGGATGACCACCAGGCCGCGCTGTCGGTTGGCATCTCGCTGAACTTCATCTGGGTCATGGTCTGGTCGGTTGCAGGCTTTGTTGCACTGGTGGCAGGCATCATGTGGGGCGCCAAATCGGGCGTGCAGTTCTCGCTGTCGCTGATCGCGCTGAAGGCGCTGCCGGTTCTGATGCTGGGCGGCTTCACCTCGATCCCCGGCGCCATTGTCGGCGGCCTGATCATCGGCGTGGGGGAGAAACTGTTCGAATTCATCATCGGCCCGATGGTCGGCGGTGCAACCGAGAACTGGTTTGCCTATGTGCTGGCGCTGATCTTCCTCGTGTTCCGCCCGCAGGGTCTGTTCGGCGAAAAGATCATCGAGAGGGTCTGATGCAGAAACTGATCGCCATCATCACTGTGGTGTCCTGGTCGGGCTTCTGGGCCTTCGGATACATCGCATTGACCGCGCAGGGTCTGACCGAACAGCAGATCCTGACCGCGACCAGCCTGGCTGGGCTGGGTTTCTTGACCGGGATCGGGGCCTATCTGGCCCTGTCCAAAGGACACACCATCAACAATACCGCGCTGGCCTTCCGCCACGCGCAGCAGGAAGGGTAAGGCACAATGTTTTATCGTGAAGCGGGTGACTTTAAGACCACCTATGTCGATGACAACCAGACCTTCCCGATCAAGTTTGATCGGTATCGGTACTACGCTGTCCTGTTCTTTGCTTTCCTGATCGTTCCCTTTGTCATCAATGACTACTGGGTGAACGCCGTGTTCATGCCGTTCCTGATCTATTCGATCGCGGCGATTGGCCTGAACATTCTGGTGGGCTATTGCGGACAGGTTAGCCTGGGGACCGGCGGGTTCATGGCGGTGGGCGCCTATGCGGTCTACAAGCTGATGACGGCCTTCCCCGAAGTGAACATCTTTTTCCACATCCTGATGGCCGGCGGCATCACCGCGATGGTCGGTGTGGCCTTCGGCCTGCCGTCGCTGCGGATCAAGGGCTTCTATCTGGCGGTGGCAACACTGGCGGCGCAGTTCTTCCTAGTGTGGCTTTTCAACAAGGTGCCGTGGTTCTACAACTACTCCGCATCGGGCCAGATCTCGGCCCCGGAACGCACTGTGTTTGGTATCGCGGTCACCGGCGCGAAGGTTGAGGCCTGGGCCGCCTATCTGTTCTGCCTTGTCTTTGTGACCATCTGCGCCATCATTGCCCGCAACCTGACCCGCGGCACGACCGGCCGGAAATGGATGGCTATCCGTGACATGGACATCGCCGCCGAAATCATCGGTGTGGATCCGCTGAAATCCAAGCTCTCGGCCTTTGCGGTCAGCTCGTTCTTCATCGGTGTGTCGGGTGCGTTGTTCTTTGCGGTGTACCTGGGTGCGGTGGAAGTGGGCGAAGCCTTCGGCATCAACAAATCGTTCCTGGTGCTCTTTATGATCATCATTGGCGGCCTTGGCTCGATCTTCGGCTCCTTTGCCGGCGCGGCCTTCCTGGTGCTGCTGCCCGTGCTGCTGAAAAACGTGCTGGTTGGCCTGCTGGGCTGGCCAACCGATCTGGCGGCACATCTTGAATTCATGATCGTGGGGGCGCTTATCATCGTCTTCCTGATCGCGGAACCCCATGGCCTCGCCCAACTGTGGCGCGTGGCCAAGGAGAAGCTGCGGCTTTGGCCCTTCCCGCACTAAGGGGCGGGCCCAAGCCACGGCCGGGCCGATTGGCCCGGCATACCGAACATCGGATTTAACCAAGGGAGGAGTGTTACCGATGAAGACCAAACTGATCACCGCAGCCGTTGCTGCAATGGTGGCGGCCAGCCCCGCAGTTGCGGACCTGACCTTTACCTCGCTCAGCTACCGGACCGGCCCCTATGCGGCAAACGGCATCCCATTTGCGGATGGCTATGCTGACTATTTCACCCTGCTGAACGAGCGTGACGGCGGCATCGGCGGTGAGAAAATCAACTTCCTGGAATGTGAGACCGGCTATAACACCGAAAAAGGTGTGGAATGCTACGAGTCGACCAAAGGCGAAGGCACTCTGGTGTACCAGCCGCTGTCGACCGGTATCACCTACCAGCTGATCCCCAAAGTCACCGCAGACGGCATCGCGATGCACACCATGGGTTATGGCCGTACCTCGGCCAAGAACGGTTCGGTGTTCTCGAACGTTTTCAACTACCCGATCAACTATTGGGATGGTGCCTCGGTTGCGATCAACCACCTGCTGGACGAAAACGGTGGCGACCTGAGCGGCAAGAAAGTCGCGCTGGTCTATCACAACTCGGCCTACGGCAAAGAACCGATCCGTACCCTGGAAGAGCTGTCGGGCAAACATGGTTTCGACCTGAGCCTGCTGGCCGTTGACCACCCCGGTCAGGAACAGAAATCGCAGTGGCTGCAAATCCGCCGTGAACGTCCTGACTATGTGATCATGTGGGGCTGGGGCGTTATGAACCAGGTCGCCATTCAGGAAGCTGTAAACATCCGCTTCCCGATGGAGAACTTCATCGGTGTTTGGTGGTCCGGTTCGGAAAACGACGTGAAGCCTGCTGGCGACGCGGCGAACGGCTACAAGGCTGTGACCTTCCACAATGTGGGCGCGGACTTCCCGGTGTTTGACGACATCCAGAAGTACGTTGTTGACGCAGGCAAAGCGGCCGGTGCAGGCGATCAGGTGGGTACGGTTCTGTATAACCGTGGTCTCTACGCCGCCTATCTGGCGCATATGGCTGCCGAGAAATCGCAGGAAATCGCTGGCACCTCGGCAATCACTCAGGCCGACATGATCAAGGGCATGGAAGCGCTCGAGGTCACGCAGGCGCTGATGGACAAACACGGTCTGGCAGGCTTCGGCCCCGACTTTGCCGTGTCCTGCGAAAACCACGGTGGTCCGGGCCTCGGCGCGGTTCAGCAGTGGGATTCCGCAGCAGGTGAATGGAGCCTGATCACCGGTTTCGAACCTTCGGACAAAGAAGTGATCGATGCTCTGGTGATGGAAGACTCCACCGCCTACGCCGCCGAAAACAACATCGAAGCGCGCTGCAACTAAGCGCTCCTCCCTGTCTGGCCGCACCGCCGTGTGCGGCCAGACTCCTGAACAAGAGATAACCGGAAAGTAGACACGAGATGCTGGACGCAGGACGCACCCAAGAGACCCTTCTGGAGGTCAACAACATCGAGGTGATCTATAACCACGTGATCCTGGTGCTGAAGGGCGTGTCCCTGAAGGTGCCCAAGGGCGGTATCACCGCGCTTCTGGGCGGCAACGGGGCGGGTAAGACCACAACCCTCAAAGCGATTTCCAACCTGCTGCATTCCGAACGTGGCGAAGTGACAAAGGGCACGATCAACTATCGCGGCGAAGGCGTCGCGGATCTGAGCCCCGCCGCGCTGGTGGACAAAGGTGTGATCCAGGTGATGGAAGGCCGTCACTGTTTTGAACACCTTACAGTGGAAGAAAACTTGATGACCGGCGCCTATACCCGTTCCGACGGCAAAGGTGCAGTCGATGCGGATCTGGAGATGGTCTACAACTATTTCCCCCGTCTGAAAGAACGCCGCAAAAGTCAGGCAGGCTATACCTCGGGTGGGGAACAGCAGATGGTTGCTGTGGGCCGCGCCCTGATGAGCCGCCCTGAAACCATCCTGCTGGACGAACCCTCGATGGGTCTGGCACCGCAGCTGGTGGAAGAGATCTTCAACATCGTGAAGAACCTCAACGAGAAAGAGGGCGTGACCTTCCTTCTCGCTGAGCAGAACACCAACGTGGCGCTGCGCTTTGCCCATTACGGATACATCCTTGAATCGGGTCGTGTGGTGATGGACGGTCCAGCCGCCGATCTGCGCGAAAACCCGGATGTGAAAGAGTTCTACCTCGGCATGTCGGACGAAGGCCGCAAAAGCTTCCGTGACGTGCGCTCCTACCGCCGTCGTAAGCGTTGGCTGAGCTAAGCTCCGCCCCTCGGGCCGCCCCGTTGCGGCGGCCCGGACCCCAAAAGCCAATAGCAAAGGGTGGCAAACACCCAACCCGGAGTAACCAGATATGAGCCGCTTTTTTGATGATCTTGAAACCCGCACAGCCGAGGCACGCGCCGAAGGCTATGCCAGCGCCTTGCCGGAACAGGTGGCGCGGGCGCAGGGGTTGGCAGGCTATGGCGACAGCCTGGCCGGTGTGGATGCCGGTGCCATCACCAGCGTCGCAGATCTGGCCAAACTGCCGGTGCTGCGCAAATCGGATCTGGTGAAGGCGCAGGGCGGCGCTTACCCCTTTGGGGGGCTGACCACCCGTCCGGCCAGCGGCTTTGCGCATATCTTCCAATCCCCTGGCCCGATCTATGAACCGGGTGGGGTTGATCATGACTGGTGGCGCATGGGCCGTTTCTTGCATGCCTGTGGCATAGGCCAGGATGACATTGTGCAGAACTGCTTTGGCTATCATCTGACCCCTGCGGGCATGATCTTTGAAAGCGGTGCTCGTGCCGTCGGGGCGGCTGTGCTGCCTGCGGGCACCGGCCAGACCGAATTGCAGGCCCGCGCCGCACATGATGTGGGGGTCACCGCCTATGCCGGCACGCCGGATTATCTGAAGGTGATCCTCGATAAGGCCGACACCATGGGTCTGAAGCTGAACATCACCAAGGCGGCTGTGGGAGGCGGGGCGCTGTTCCCCTCCCTGCGTCAGGAATACGCGGATCGCGGCATCGCCTGTCTGCAGTGCTACGCCACCGCCGATCTGGGAAACATCGCTTATGAATCCGATGCGATGGAAGGCATGATCGTGGATGAAAACGTCATCGTCGAAATCGTCCGTCCCGGTACGGGGGATCCGGTGGCCGAAGGGGAAGTGGGCGAAGTTGTCGTGACCACTTTGAACCCCGACTATCCTTTGATCCGTTTTGCCACCGGCGATTTGAGCGCCGTTATGGCGGGCACCAGCCCGTGCGGCCGGTCGAACCTGCGGATCAAAGGCTGGATGGGTCGTGCCGATCAGACCACCAAGATCAAAGGCATGTTTGTGCGTCCTGAACAGGTGGCCGATCTGGTGGCCAAACATGACGAGATCGCCAAGGCCCGGGTGATTGCCGACCGCGAAGGCGAAATGGACGTGATGACCGTGCAGATCGAAAGCGACAATGGCAATGCGGACAGCTACGCCCAATCGGTCGTCGATACCCTGAAGCTGAAAGGCAAGATCGAGGTCGTCGCCACCGGCAGCCTGCCCAATGATGGCAAGGTGATCGATGATCAGCGGGTTTACGACTGAAGACACCTCTAACCTGTCAGTAGGTTGATCTGGTCGGGGTGCGCCCCGGCCGTTTTTTTCGTCTAACGTGCTGGCAAACGGGCGAAATTCGGCTTGTTGCAATGGGATGACAGAATTTTCATCCCTGTTGCAAAGCCTTGGGGCTAAGGTGATGCGGTCTCTATAGGAGGTCTCAACAATGTATTTGTTACGCCATTTCACCGCCGCGCTGGTTGCCAGCGCCAGTTTTGCCAGCCCCCTCTGGGCCGAAGACATCGCCCTGGTCCTCACCAATCGGGTTTATGCCAACGGGCAGGAAACCAGCGCCTTGCGGTTCAATGATGCTGCAAGGGGGCTGCGCGCAGCCGGGTTCCGCGTGATCGGCGGCGATAACCTGCAATCCCGCGTCATGGCAGAGCGGGTGCAGGAATTCCGCAACGAACTGACCGCCGCTGAGGTGGAGCGTGTGGTGGTTCTTGTCTCTGGCCGGGTGGTCGCCAGCGAAGGCAACACTTGGTTGCTGGGGCGCGAATCTGGTCGGGTCTCGGATCTGACGGCACCGCTGCAAGGGGTCTCGCTGCATGCTTTGGACGGCATTGTGGCAGATTATCCCGGTCAGGCGCTGATGGCTGTGGCGCCCAGCTGGCGCAGTCGCCAAGCGCCGGGGCAGGGGCTGCGTATCGGGTTGGGGGCGTTCCCGCCTGGCCAGGGCGTGACGCTGATGTCGGGCTTTGGCAGCGACGTGGCCAAGGCGCTGGACGGTGTTCTCAATGGCACTGAGCCACTGGCCGATGTTGCGGCACGCATGCCGCATGGGGTCAGCCTCAGAGGGTATCTGCCGCGCAACACCGGCTTTGCCAGTTCCTCCCCCGACCCGGTGGACAATAGCGATGCCGCCTATTGGAGTGCGGTGCGTGATGTGAACTCGGCCGATGGGTACCGGGCCTATCTGCGCCGCTTCCCAAATGGGCTCTTCGTGGGGGAGGCCCGCCGCCTGCTGCAAGGGCTGGCGGATGAACCCCGCCGACAGGCCGAGGCCGAGGAACAGGCGCTGCAACTGTCGCGTCTGGACAAACGGGGCATCCAACGGGATCTGACCCTGTTGGGCTACGACACCCGTGGTGTCGACGGGGTCTTTGGCCGAGGCACCCGCGCTGCGATCAGCACCTATCAGCGCAGCCGTGGCTTTGAAGACACCGGCTATGTGACCCGCGCGATGATGACCCGCCTGTCCCGCGATGCCAGCGCCAAACGTTCCGAGGTGGAGGCCGAGGACCGTGCGTTTTGGCAGCGCACTGGCATCACCGGTCTGGAAGAGGATCTGCGCCGTTATCTGAAGCGCTATCCCAACGGGCTCTTTGCCGATGATGCACGTGCACAATTGGCAGCGATTGAACGCGAACGTGACGCGGCGGATGATGAACGGGCCCGTCTGGCCTGGCGTCTGGCGCAGGACGCCGACACTGTGCAGGCCTATCGCGATTTCCTGCGGCGCTACCCCGATGGTCCTTATTCCGATCAGGCCCGCGCCCGCATTCAGGAACTGCGCAACCCCGGTGTCACCGCCGAAAAGATCGCGCAGGACAAAGCCGAAGAACGCACCGTGGCGGGCAATCCCGTGGCACGTCTGCTGATCGAGAAGGGGCTGGAGAAAACCGGTCACAATCCGGGACAGGCAGATGGGCGTTTCGACAATCAGACCCGTAAGGCGATCAAATCGTTCCAACGCTCTGCCAACATCCCACCCACAGGCTATGTCACCCAGCAAACCATGGCGGCGCTGACAGCGGCCAGCCTGCGCTAAGCAGCCAACGGGCTAACCGCAAAAGAAAAGACCGCTTCGAATGAACGAAGCGGTCTTTTGAAAGCTCTGATGAGCGCGTCGCTTAGCCCTGACGGGCTTTGAAGCGAGGCTGCGTCTTGTTGATGACGTAGACGCGGCCCTTACGGCGCACGATACGGCAGTCGCGGTGACGCTGCTTCAGCGAGCGGAGCGAGTTCTTGACCTTCATGGGTCTTCTCCTTCTTCGCGGCGCGTCGTTTGCGCCTGGTTTCGCGGGTCGCCTCAGAGTGAAGCGAATGAAATGGTGGGCGGTACAAGGATCGAACTTGTGACCCCTTCGATGTCAACGAAGTGCTCTACCGCTGAGCTAACCGCCCATATCCCTTTACGGCTCCGTCCCCTCCCTCGAAAGAAAGGGGGGCGGAAATCCGCGCCGGTTGCGGTTCTATAAAAGGAGTCGTTGGGGGTTTCAAGGGCTTTTGGACAGAAGAATTTTGAGGCTATGGTATTTCTGTAAAAGGAGACACCCTTGCCCCGATCTGCCTATGAGATTGTACACCCCGACAAGCGCGTGACCAGTGTTGTTTTTGCCTCTCCGCATTCCGGCAGGGACTATCCCGCCAGCTTTGTGAAACGCACGATTCTGGACGAACACACCATCCGCACCTCAGAAGATGCCTTTGTAGACAGGCTTTTTGACAGTGCCACCCAGTTTGGTGCCCCATTTCTGAAGGCCGGTGCCCCACGGGCCTATATCGATATGAACCGCAGCGCTGACGAATTGGACCCCGCCTTGATCGAAGGGGTGCGCGGCGGCGGGCACAATCCCAGAATCGCCTCCGGGCTTGGAATCATTCCGCGTGTGGTGGCGAACGGGCGGATCATTTACAGCGGGAAAATGTCTTTGGCCGAGGCACAGGCGCGAATCTCGGGCTATTACCACCCGTATCACACCGCTTTGCAGAAACTTTTGGACGAATCGCACGCCCGTTTTGGAGAGGCGATTCTGGTGGATTGCCATTCCATGCCACATGAAGCGGTGGACGGCGTTGTGCGTGCGGGCAAGCCGCGGCCGGAAATTGTGTTGGGCGACCGGTTTGGTGCGGCGGCGGACACCGGGATTGTGGATCAGATCGAAAGCGCCTTTCTGGACGCGGGGTTTCGGGTCGCGCGCAATACGCCCTTTGCCGGCGCCTATACCACTTCGCATTACGGTCGCCCGTCGCGGCGGCAACATGCGGTGCAGATCGAGATTGATCGGTCGCTCTATATGAATGAGCAGTTGATCCGGCCCAACAACAACTTCTCAGCGTTCCGCAGCCTGTTGCGCGGTGTCATTGCGCGGATCGCAGAGATTGGCCAACGCGAGGAACGGCTGGCGGCAGAGTGACCGCACTGACCTCAAGGTCAGTGCGGCCCTTGTCGCTGCCCCGTCAAGCGGCCTGCGCGGCCGGTTGGGCATGTACCGCCCGGAAAGCAATCGATAGCCGGTTCCAGGTGTTGATCATGGTGATGACAGCCGTCAGCTGGATCAGCTCTTCTTCACTGAAAGCGGTTTTCATCGCTTCATAGGCGGCATCCCCAGGCGTTTGCGGCCCCAGACGGGTCAGCGCCTCGGTCCAGCCCAGGGCCAGACGTTCCCGTTCAGAATAGAGGAAGCTGTCGTGCCAGGCGGAGGTCAGGTAAAGCCGTTGTTCGGTTTCGCCATCATTACGGGCTTCGCGGGTGTGCATGTCGACGCAGAAGGCGCAGCCGTTGATTTGTGAGGCGCGCAGTTTCACCAGATGCATCAGGCTTTTCTCCAGCCCTGCCGTTTCAATTGTTGTGTTCAGAGCCAGAAAGGCTTGCATCAGTTCAGGGGCCGCAGCCCAGTGGTTCAGACGCGGTTTCATCATATTCTCCATTTTTGGTTAGGTCTTAGGTCGTTCGGACCCGCGCGTGGGCGGTAAAATAGGTTTCGGCGCGGTCAATGACGCGGGGATCGCCGGTGTTGAGGAATTCGCTGTTGAGATCCGCGATGCTGGTTTCGGCCAATGCAGCGCGGTAGGCCTGTTCGGCCTTCAACATGGCGCGGTTGATGTTGCAGGGCCGTGGGAAAGCGTCGTTGCCCAAGGTGCAGGGGCCGTTCTTGCGGATTTCCTTGCAACGGAATGCGGGTTCATTGCCCTCCACAGCCAGCACCACATCCAACAATGTGACGGTTTCGGCAGGGCGCTGCATCCGGTACCCCCCAGTGGGACCGGGAACCGAAGTCAGGATGCCCGCCTTCACCAGCGCTTTCAGATGTTTCAGCAGATAGCTGGAGGACACGCCGTGAAACTCGGCCAGATCGGCCGCCGCCATAACTGCGTTTTCGGGCAGCCCGGCAAGAGCAGAGGTGCAGTGGATAGCAGTTTCAACACCGTCGCTGAGTTTCATTGTGGACCTCTGGCTGGATTTGCTTGACTGATTCTGGATAAATATTATCCGGGATTTATCGAGTCCACAATAGCGATGTTTCCGCTAGCCTACCGCAGGGAGCGGCCCTTTTTGATCGCGTCTTTGCCAAAACGCTCGCGGATCGCATCGGTTGCTCGCTCCGCCTTGCTGCGGGTTGCGGCCTCGGGGTCCAGCAGATCTCTGGCCAGTCCGGCCTGCTCGGCATCGACCAGATTGGACAGTCCAACGCCGATCAGCCGGAACGGCCTACGGCTGGGCACCGCGTCAAACAGCGCGCGCGCTTCGCGGTAGACCACATCCGCCAACTGGGTGGCATCGCGCAGGGTATGGCGGCGCGAAAGGGTTTTGAAATCTGCAGTCTTCAGTTTCAGCGTCACCACCCGCCCTGCCAGATCCTTGGCCTTGGCACGGTCCGCGACCTTCTCGGCCAGCCGCCAGATATGGCCATCCAGCAGATCAGGGTCCGAGGTGTCCTCAAAAAAGGTGGTCTCATTCGAGATCGACTTCACCGGTTCACGTGCATTGACGGACCGATGATCCTGTCCCCGTGCCAGATGGTAAAGACGGTCGCCCATCTGACCAAAACGTTTGAACAGATCTTCCCGTTCCCAGCGCAGCAGATCGGTAAAGGTGCGAATGCCCGCCCGTTCCAAAGAGGCCTGCGCGGCAGGCCCTACGCCCCAGATCATCCGCACGGGTTTGTCCTTTAGAAAGGCAGGGGTTTCCGCTTTGCCGATCACCGAATAACCGCGCGGTTTTTCCAGATCCGAGGCGACCTTGGCCAGAAACTTGTTGTGGCTGAGACCGATCGATCCGGTCACGCCCAACTCGTCATGCATCCGTTTCACCAGACGTGCCAGCATCACGGCGGGCGGGGCGCCGTGCAGCCGTGCGGTGCCGCCAAGGTCCATAAACGCCTCATCCAAGGACAGCGGCTGGATGGAGGGTGTTAGCTCTTCCATCATCGCGCGGATTTGACGTGAAACCTCGACATAAACCTGCATGCGGGGCTTGATCACAACGGCATCGGGGCACAGCTTAAGGGCTTGAAACATCGGCATCGCCGATCGCACACCACGGATCCGCGCCACATAGCAGGCGGTGGACACCACCCCCCGTTTGCCACCGCCAATGATGACGGGTTTGTCCGCCAGCTCGGGATTGTCGCGTTTCTCGACCGAGGCATAGAAAGCGTCGCAATCCATATGGGCGATGGACAGGTTGAACAGTTCGTCATGCGCCACCACGCGCGGCAGACCACAGCTGGGACAGCGCAGGATGCCGCGGGCCTTGGGGGGCTCAAACTGGGTCAGACAGGATTTGCAAAGCGCGGGCATATCAAGGCACGGATTGATGTGAACAGGGGGTGAACATAGAGTATTGCTTAGACCGAGGGAAGCGATGTCAGCAGGATCGGGTGAAATGGGTGAAAAAGAGCAATCCGCGTTCAGAGGCGCGAAGCTGTTTCTGTTTATTGGCGATCAGCTGGCAGTGATGCTGCGCGATGACACGCCTGATATCCCCTGGCCGGATCATTGGGACTTCCCGGGCGGTGAGGCAGAGCCGGGTGAGACGCCAGAAGCCTGCGTTTTGCGCGAAACGGCAGAGGAGCTGACGATTGAGGTGCGGCTGACCTCGCTGGAGTGGGCGCAAGAGTTTACCTCGTCCACCGGCGCACCGGAGTGGTTCTTTGCCGCGCATCTACCGGTGGAACGGGGCAAGGAGATTGCGCTGGGGGATGAGGGGCAGGGCTGGGCGTTGATGTCGCCAGAAGACTATATCGCCCACCCCAAAGCCATCCCGCATTTTGCGGAACGGCTGAAGATGTATCTGCAGCAGCGCGGGGGTTAAGCGTCTGCCATTTCGGCCAGAATAGCCTCTGCCGCCGCGCGCGGGTTTTCCGCCTGCCAGACCGGGCGGCCCACCACAATGTGGTCTACACCGTCTTTGATTGCCTGCCCAGGTGTTGCGACCCGTTTCTGATCGCCAAGGGCTGCGCCGGCAGGGCGTACGCCGGGGGTGACGATCAAGCGGCCTTCGGCTTCGGGGAGGGCGCGGATCAGGGCGGCTTCTTGCGGTGAGGCGATGATGCCGTCGGCGCCTGCCTCAAAGGCTTTGCCGGCCCGTTCCTGTACCAGATCGCGGATGTCGCCGGGTTTGATCAGCGCGCCGTCCAGATCAGCGCGGTCCAGCGAGGTCAGGATTGTCACCGCGAGGATCTTCAGATCCTTGCCCGCCGCGCCTTCTTTGGCGGCTTTCACCACATAGGGGTCGCCATGCACGGTCAGGAAATCCAGATCAAACTGCGCCAGCCCACGCACCGCGTTTTCCACGGTGGCACCGATGTCGAACAGTTTCACGTCCAGGAAGATCTTCTTGCCGTGGTCCTGCTTCAGCTCATTGGCCAAGGCCAGCCCGCCACCGGTCAGCATGCCCAGGCCAATTTTGTAGAAGGAGACCGCGTCCCCCAGTTGTTCGGCCAGTTGCAGACCGGCAAGGGCATTGGGAACGTCGAGGGCGACAATGAGGCGATCGTCGGACATGAGAGGGCACTCCTACGGCTGGGTAAAACTGCGCTCTTTTGGCGGCATCAACCGGTCAGGTCAACCGGTCAGATGTGCTGAAACAGGGGCGTGCCCCTGTTTTTCTGGGCTTTCAGCCGTGGATCAGGCCAGCGCCGGATCAGCGTCGCGGATCGAGTTCGAGAAAGAGAAGCTGCGCCGCCCCGAACGGAATTCCGGCATCCGCGCCAGTTGACGCAGCGCTTCGGAGATCAGCGCCAGACGCGGGTTACGATCCTTGGGGTCCGTGACCGAACAGTGCATCTGAACATTCCCTTCCTCGCAATGCAGCGAGACAAAGCCACGCGCGGTGCCTTCGGTGGATTTCAGATCCGAAACTTCGATCTTGGTGATGTGCATTTTAACCTCTCCTTGGCGACTGCACCGTCTCAATTGGGACAGTCTTTCACATACTGATTAAGAACCTCTTGATTAGCAGTACGACGGGTTTTGCCAATTTTTGAGACCTTCAGAAGTATGGGTCTTGATCCAGCCCGCGACTCCCCCCACCTTGAAGTTGAGGCCCGAAACAGGGGCGTGCCGCCAAGCGGGCGCCTATTCCGACCGGGCGCTTGTAAAAAGGAGAGAACGATGGACTTGAATAAGTTCACGGAGCGTGCACGTGGTTTTGTCCAGGCGGCGCAGACCATTGCGATGCGGGAAAATCACCAGCGTCTGGTGCCCGAGCATCTTCTGAAAGCTTTGATGGATGATGATCAGGGGCTTGCCGCCAATCTGATCAAACGGGCCGGAGGCGCGCCGGACCGCGTGCGCGAAGCCGTTGAGACCGCCGTCGCCAAACAGCCCAGCATCTCTGGCGATGCGGGCCAGATCTATATGGACAATGCCACCGGCAAGGTGCTGTCAGAGGCTGAGGCGATTGCCAAAAAGGCCGGCGATAGCTTTGTGCCGGTAGAGCGGTTGCTGATGGCGTTGGCATTGGTCAAATCCCGCGCCAAAGACGCGCTGGAGGCCGGTGCTGTTTCGGCACAGAAACTCAATGGCGCTATCGACGACATCCGCAAAGGCCGCACAGCAGACACGGCCTCGGCCGAAGAGGGCTATGACGCGTTGAAAAAATACGCGATGGACCTGACCGAACGTGCCGAAGAGGGCAAAATTGACCCGATCATCGGGCGGGACGAGGAAATTCGCCGCTCGATGCAGGTGCTGTCACGGCGGACCAAGAACAACCCTGTGCTGATTGGCGAACCCGGGGTGGGTAAAACCGCCATCGCCGAAGGGCTGGCGCTGCGCATCGTGAACGGTGACGTGCCGGAATCGCTGCGCGACAAGAAGCTGATGGCGCTGGACATGGGCGCGCTGATCGCTGGCGCGAAATACCGTGGTGAATTTGAGGAGCGCCTGAAAGCGGTCCTGACCGAGGTGACGGAAGCCGCCGGTGAAATCATTCTGTTCATTGATGAGATGCATACCCTTGTGGGGGCAGGCAAATCCGACGGTGCAATGGATGCGGCCAACCTGATCAAACCCGCCTTGGCACGGGGCGAGTTGCACTGCGTCGGGGCGACAACGCTGGATGAATACCGCAAATATGTGGAGAAGGACGCCGCTCTTGCCCGCCGATTCCAGCCAGTGATGGTGGAAGAGCCAACGGTGGAGGACACGATCTCGATCCTGCGCGGCATTAAAGAGAAGTATGAGCTGCACCACGGTGTGCGGATCTCGGATTCCGCGCTTGTTTCGGCGGCAACCCTGTCGCACCGCTATATCACCGACCGTTTTCTGCCGGATAAGGCGATTGACCTTGTCGACGAAGCCTCTAGCCGGTTGCGGATGGAAGTGGACAGCAAGCCCGAAGACCTGGATCAGCTGGACCGCCAGATCCTGCAGTTGCAGATCGAAGGCGAGGCCCTGAAGCTGGAAGATGACGCGGCCTCCAAGGATCGCCTGGAAACGTTGGAGAAAGATCTGGCTGAACTGCAGGAACGCAGTGCGGAGCTGACGGCCAATTGGCAGGCTGGTCGGGACAAGCTGGCCTCTGGCCGGGAGCTGAAGGAGCTGCTGGACCGCGCACGCGCCCAGCTGGAGATCGCCAAACGCGAAGGCAATCTGGCCCGCGCGGGCGAGCTGTCTTACGGCATCATCCCCGATCTGGAGAAGAAGCTGGCGGATGCCGAGGCGCAGGAAAACACCGGCATGCTGGTGGAAGAAACCGTGCGTCCGGCACAGATCGCTTCGGTTGTGGAGCGCTGGACCGGGATCCCGACAGCGAAGATGCTGGAAGGTGAACGTGAGAAACTCTTGCGAATGGAGGAAGACCTCCACGCCCGAGTGATTGGCCAGAATGCAGCGGTCACGGCGGTGTCCAACGCGGTGCGACGCGCCCGTGCGGGCCTCAATGATGAGAACCGGCCGTTGGGCTCGTTCCTGTTTCTGGGGCCGACCGGAGTTGGCAAGACCGAGCTGACCAAAGCCGTGGCTGAGTTTCTGTTTGACGACGATAGCGCCATGGTGCGCATCGATATGTCGGAGTTCATGGAGAAACATGCAGTGGCCCGGCTGATCGGCGCCCCTCCGGGCTATGTTGGATATGATGAAGGGGGTGTGCTGACCGAAGCGGTGCGGCGGCGGCCGTATCAGGTTGTGCTGTTTGATGAGGTTGAAAAAGCCCATCCGGATGTCTTCAACGTGCTGTTGCAGGTGCTGGATGACGGGGTGCTGACCGATGGTCAGGGGCGTACGGTGGATTTCAAACAAACGCTGATCATTCTGACCTCGAACCTTGGTGCGCAGGCGCTTAGCCAACTGCCCGAAGGCGCGGATGCGGTGGATGCCAAACGGGATGTGATGGATGCGGTGCGGGCACATTTCCGCCCCGAGTTCCTGAACCGTCTGGATGAAACCATCATCTTCGACCGTCTGGGCCGTGGCGACATGGATGGCATTGTCGAAATCCAGCTGCGCCGGTTGGCGAAACGTCTGACCAGTCGCAAGATCACGCTGGAGCTGGATGAGCCGGCCAAAGTCTGGCTGGCGGATGCGGGCTACGATCCAGTCTTTGGGGCACGTCCGTTGAAGCGGGTGATCCAGCGCGCCTTGCAGAACCCGCTGGCCGAGATGCTCTTGGCGGGTGAGGTGCTGGACGGCGCAACTGTTGAGGTCAGTGCCGGTGCCGAGGGGTTGATCATTGGCGACCGTGTGGGCGCCAGCAACAAACCACGTCCGGATGATGCGGTGGTTCACTAACCCCGCTGAGACCAGTAGAACAGGCGGTCCTGCCCTTCGGGGCGGGCCCGTTTTGTGCGGCATAAAAGAAAAAGGGGCAGAGCGATGGCGGCAGAAATGAACTGGCAGCAGTTGTTGAATGCAGAACGGTATCAGGGACGCGGCGGGCCAGAACGGCCAGACCGCCCGAACCATGTGCAGGACGCCGATCGCATCATCTTCTCCGCGCCCTATCGGCGGCTGGCGAATAAGACACAGGTGCATCCGCTCTATGACATTGATCACCTGCGTCACCGGATGATCCATTCGCAAGAGGTGGCCAGCGTTGGGCGGAACCTTGGGATGCTGGTGGGGCATTGGCTGGAAACCGAAGGCCACATAGCGGCCGGTGCGGCCTATAAGGTTGCAGGCACGGTGCATGCGGCCGCCCTGGCGCATGACATTGGCAATCCACCCTTTGGTCATTCCGGCGAGGAATCCATTGGCCGCTGGTTTGCTGAGAAATTTGACGCGCCCCGCAGTATCTTTAAAGGCATCGACAGCAGCAAATGGACCGAGTTCACCAAGTTTGAAGGCAATGCGCAGGGCTTTCGTATCCTGACGCGGCTTGAAATGTATCGCAACGAAGGTGGCATGCGCCTGTCCAACGCGGTGCTGGGGGCCTTCACCAAATACCCAATGACCGCGGCGACCAAACAGGCGCTTGGCCCCGAGAGTTATGTCGGCGCCAAGAAGTTTGGTGTCTTTGACGCCGAAGCGCAGATCTTTGCCGATGCCGTCAAAGCGCTGGGCCTGCCAGAGGAAAACACGGACGGCTATCGCTGGTGGCGGCGTCACCCGCTGGTGTTCCTTGTCGAGGCGGCGGATGACATTTGCTACAACATCGTGGATCTGGAAGATGGCTTTTCGGCCGGGGATCTGCGGTTTGAACAGGTTGAAGCGCTGCTGGGGGCGTTGATCCAAGAGGAAAACAAACGCGACCAATCCAGCTACAGCGATTATGAAAAGGTCTGCTATCTGCGCGCCCGTGCCATCGGCAAAGCGATTGATGCCTGTGTGGAGGCGTTCCAGCAGAACTATGGGGCCATCATGGCCGGCACCTACTCGGGCGAGTTGATTGCCGACAGCGCGCTGGGCGATGCCTTCCGCGCCATCAAAACCGCCGCGCACGGGCAATTGTTTACCGCGCCACGCAAAACCAAACTGGAGGTGCGCGGCCGCAATGTGATCCGTCGGGTGCTGGACGGTATCCTGCCGGTCTTTGTGGCCCTGGAGCGGGCGGAATGGGACGTGGATCGGTTGCCGGACTATGAACGCCAGTTGGTGCGGGCCGTGTCTTTGGATTTGCGTGGTGTGGACAACAACTATGCGGCGCTACATGCGATGACCGACTTTGTCTCGGGTATGACGGACCGCTATGCGGTGGAAGTGGCGGAGCTTTTGTCAGGCGTCTGAGGGGACAGATCCGCAAAAAAAAGCCCGGCACATCGCCGGGCTTCGCCGTTCTAGTCACACTTTATATATCGGGCGAGCTGCTGGCCTATTCCCCGATGGCGGATTTCACGATCCCATCCAGCAGCGCCTCAACCTTCTGCATCGCGCCTTCGGGAAAGCTGCGATAGCCGATCATCGTCTCATCCGGCGTGTCCGGCAGAACCGCAACAAAGATGGTGTAGGGGCAGAACGAGATGTTCATCGGATCCGCTTCCATCACCTCACGTGACAGGCTGGCGGAGCAGAAGCTGTAGGACTTGGCTTCCGCAAACAGGTTAACATCAGATCCCACATCCTGACGGGTGCGTTCCAGCATGTCACCGATATGGCTGATGCTGTCGATCACCAGCCCTTCGTCCAGAATGGCGTTTTCCAGCCCGAAGATCACATCCTCAAAACTCTCTTGCGTGGTGTATTTCACCATCTCGGCGGAGGCCGCGGTGGCCGTCAGGACAAGCGCGGTTGCCAGCGAGGTTGCCAGTGCGGTCGCTAGGGCGGGAACAAAGCGGAAGGGTTTCATCGGGGGCCTCTTTCATTGCAGGTCGCATCTCGGGTGTGGACCCTAGCGCCTATCTGCGCGGCCACCATGACCTAGGTCAAGACATATTAGCGATCCGTAATATGTTCGCGATTGTTTCAATCCCTCAACGCCAATGTGAGACGATGTGGTTTGGCCCTTGCCGTCTCTGGCCTTAGGTTCCCCCTAACGGAATGAAAGGACACGCTATGGCCGGACGCTGGAAAAACGACCTGACTGAAAATGACGTCACCCTTGAGGGCAGCTACCTGTCGCGCCGCAGCTTGCTGGCGGGCATGGCGGGTGTTGGGCTGGCCGGTGTTACAGGGCTGCCGACCGTAGCAAAGGCCGAAGCGCTGAAAGCCAACACCTTTGAAGAGATCACCAGCTACAACAACTTCTATGAGTTCGGCACCGGCAAGGATGATCCCGCCAAGAACGCACATATGCTGACCACCGCCCCCTGGACCGTGAAGATCGACGGTATGGTCGACAAGCCTGGCGACTATCAGTTCGAAGACATCATGGCCAAGATGACCATCGAAGAGCGGCTCTACCGGTTCCGCTGTGTAGAGGCCTGGTCGATGGTGGTGCCGTGGAATGGGTTCGAACTTGCCGACCTGTTGAACTTGGCCGGGGTACAGTCGGGCGCCAAATACGTGGCTTTCGAAACGCTCTACCGGCCCGAGGAAATGCCGGGCCAGAAAACCCGAGTGTTGAAGTGGCCCTATGTTGAAGGCCTGCGCCTGGATGAGGCGATGCACCCGCTGACCATCATGGCCACTGGTATCTATGGCAAAGACATTCCCAACCAGAACGGCGCACCGCTGCGTTTGGTGGTGCCATGGAAATATGGCTTCAAGTCGATCAAGTCGGTGGTCCGCATCACCCTGACCGACAAAGAGCCCCCCACCAGCTGGAACCGCGCCAACGGGCGGGAATACGGCTTCTATAGTAATGTGAATCCTGAGGTGGATCACCCCCGCTGGTCGCAGGCCTCGGAACGTCGCATCGGTGGCGGGCTGTTTGCCAAACGGGTCCCGACGCTGAAGTTCAACGGGTATGAGACCGAAGTTGCCAGCCTCTATGACGGCATGGATCTGACGAAGTTCTACTAAAGCCCCTGTGACAGGAGTATACTGACCCGATGATTGACTGGCTGAACCGATATGCCCGCAAGCTGCCCACCTGGATGGTCTACCTGATCGGCTCTGTGCCTATGCCCTTCCTGTTCTGGCAGGGCATCAATGGCCAGTTGGGGGTCGATCCGGTGAAGGCGCTTGAACATGAATATGGCGAACTGGCCTTGCAGCTTGTGATCGTCGGACTGGCCATTACCCCTGCACGGCGTCATCTGGGCCTGAATCTGTTGAAGTTCCGTCGGGCGATCGGGTTGCTGTCCTTTTTCTACGTGCTGGCCCATCTTCTGGTCTGGGCGGTGTTGGATGTGCAGACGCTAAGTGCAGTCTGGGCCGATATCCTGAAACGTCCTTACATCACCATAGGCATGGCTGGGTTTGCCTTATTGCTGCCGCTGGCATTGACCTCCAACAACCGGTCCGTGCGTCGGCTTGGTGCGGGATGGCGCAAATTGCACAAACTGACCTATCCTGCGGTGCTCCTCGGCGGGGTGCATTACATTTGGCTGGTGAAGGGCTGGCAGGTTGAGCCGATGATCTACATGGCGGTGATACTGAGCCTCTTGATGCTCAGGCTGCCCAAACGGCGCCCACGCTCGGCACCGGCCTGACAGCTAAACTTGTTGTTAAGGAAGTTGTTGTACCAACCATTGGTTCAACAAATTGGAGATTTCCTTGCGACCTGCGTCAGTGTCCTTCCCTTTCACCTGCAGTTTTCTTCTGTTCAATGCCATCACGATGGTTGGCGGGCAGGCTGCGTCGCAGTCAACACCGGTCAACGGGATGGTCGTTGACGTTGTTGAGGCACCTGAGGAGGCGCAGCGCCAAACCGACGCCTTCCCAACAAGGGTGAACGCGCAGGTCACCGATGTGGTGTCTGGCCACGATCTTCCCCAGGGCGGCGTTGCGCCGGTTGGTCAGCCTGTCCCGGTTGCGAAGGAAAAACACAAAAAGCCTTGCTATCGGCTGCCGCCCGCAGGGCTGTGTGCGCCTTAACGCTGGGGGATGCCCCCTGAGTCTGGGGGTATTTCTGTGGATAATTCAGAAAGCTGCGCTAAGTCATGCCGCAGGGCAGCAATCTTGCGGCGTGTTTGCGGGGCTTCAGGCTGAATGAGCTTTCTATCTGGTTGTTTTTATTGTCATTTCAAGAAAAGTTCAAAAAAGAAGCAGAAAGCTTCAAAAAGCGCTTGCGGGTGGTTTGGAATAACCTTAGAACCCCCTTCACCGGCGGCGCTGAGGCGCAGGTTGGGACGGCGGACGGCGCTACGGAGGCAACTCTGGCAGGGTCTGAAGTTAACAAAATATGAGGTTTATGACGCAGGTTGCGCCAGGAAGGTTTTGGCGCTTCGTGTTGATTTTGTCTCTGGTGATGACTTGGGTTGTTGCCGCGCTCTTTGACATTGATGGTATCTGAAGAGATATGTGGGCGGTTTGGTTCATTCGATGAATGAACGACTGCACATATATCAACTACCTAGGAGCTTCGGTTCCGATGATGGATAGTCAGCTTCACTGTTTGTCGGCTTTCGGTATCTTTTGGTACTGATGTCACAAACAGAGAACGTCCCGACCAGCCGGTTGGGACATTTCCAAGTCAATTGGAAAAACAGTATGTGCAGAGGTTCGAACGTCAAGGATAGCACCGTAAGGTGCTTTCAACTTGAGAGTTTGATCCTGGCTCAGAACGAACGCTGGCGGCAGGCCTAACACATGCAAGTCGAGCGCGCCCTTCGGGGTGAGCGGCGGACGGGTTAGTAACGCGTGGGAATATACCCGACACTAAGGAATAGCCTCTGGAAACGGAGAGTAATACCTTATACGCCCTTCGGGGGAAAGATTTATCGGTGACGGATTAGCCCGCGTTAGATTAGATAGTTGGTGGGGTAATGGCCTACCAAGTCTACGATCTATAGCTGGTTTTAGAGGATGATCAGCAACACTGGGACTGAGACACGGCCCAGACTCCTACGGGAGGCAGCAGTGGGGAATCTTGGACAATGGGCGCAAGCCTGATCCAGCCATGCCGCGTGAGTGATGAAGGCCTTAGGGTCGTAAAGCTCTTTCGCCAGAGATGATAATGACAGTATCTGGTAAAGAAACCCCGGCTAACTCCGTGCCAGCAGCCGCGGTAATACGGAGGGGGTTAGCGTTGTTCGGAATTACTGGGCGTAAAGCGCGCGTAGGCGGGCTAGTAAGTTAGAGGTGAAATCCCAGGGCTCAACCCTGGAACTGCCTTTAATACTGCTAGTCTTGAGTTCGAGAGAGGTGAGTGGAATTCCGAGTGTAGAGGTGAAATTCGTAGATATTCGGAGGAACACCAGTGGCGAAGGCGGCTCACTGGCTCGATACTGACGCTGAGGTGCGAAAGTGTGGGGAGCAAACAGGATTAGATACCCTGGTAGTCCACACCGTAAACGATGAATGCCAGTCGTCGGGTAGCATGCTATTCGGTGACACACCTAACGGATTAAGCATTCCGCCTGGGGAGTACGGTCGCAAGATTAAAACTCAAAGGAATTGACGGGGGCCCGCACAAGCGGTGGAGCATGTGGTTTAATTCGAAGCAACGCGCAGAACCTTACCAACCCTTGACATCCTAGGACAACCTGAGAGATCAGGCCTTCCTTCGGGACCTAGTGACAGGTGCTGCATGGCTGTCGTCAGCTCGTGTCGTGAGATGTTCGGTTAAGTCCGGCAACGAGCGCAACCCACATCCTTAGTTACCAGCGGTTCGGCCGGGAACTCTAAGGAAACTGCCCGTGATAAGCGGGAGGAAGGTGTGGATGACGTCAAGTCCTCATGGCCCTTACGGGTTGGGCTACACACGTGCTACAATGGCAGTGACAATGGGTTAATCCCAAAAAACTGTCTCAGTTCGGATTGTTCTCTGCAACTCGAGAGCATGAAGTCGGAATCGCTAGTAATCGCGTAACAGCATGACGCGGTGAATACGTTCCCGGGCCTTGTACACACCGCCCGTCACACCATGGGAGTTGGTTCTACCCGACGACGCTGCGCTAACCCTTCGGGGAGGCAGGCGGCCACGGTAGGATCAGCGACTGGGGTGAAGTCGTAACAAGGTAGCCCTAGGGGAACCTGGGGCTGGATCACCTCCTTTCTAAGGATGCACCTAGCAGGTTGAACTTGTTCAACTTCGTGGATGCACTTAGCAACGATCAGCAAGTCACGCTGATCAATATCATCAGGTCCTTCATGGACACTGAGGACCAGGCCGTCCTCATATCTCTTCAGGATTACGCACCGCACGACACCTCGTGTGGTCAGCTTAGGGGCCTTAGCTCAGCTGGGAGAGCGCCTGATTTGCATTCAGGAGGTCAGCGGTTCGATCCCGCTAGGCTCCACCACTCTCCTCCGACTAAGCCTTCCAAGGATGGGTCGGTAGCTCAGGTGGTTAGAGCGCACGCCTGATAAGCGTGAGGTCGGAGGTTCAAGTCCTCCTCGACCCACCATTCTTCGCAAGATACCAAAGATAAGAGCGTTCGATTAGATCGTTAAGCACCAGACCCTGGTTCTTAACCGTCCAATCGGACACGCTTCCGCCTCGCAAGAGACGGAACTGACATCGTTTAGAGAGAAATATCAACAACCTGTTTGATCACCGTAAGTAAGCGGACGATCTCAGTAGGTCTCCTTCGGGAGAGGCGTGATAGAGATTGTTTCCTCGATCTTTATGCAACGTATCCCTGCTGAAACGAACAGAGTTGTCCAAGTCAAGTACACTAACCCGGTTCAATCTCCGCAAGAGATTGAACCCGCAAGATCGAGAGATCTTGCAATGTTCCTTACCTTCTGCGTGGGGCCGACCGACATCGGCAGCGCAGTCTTTCGGGTAAGGAGCGGGATATAGTATGCTTTTGATCAGAAAGTGAGCATCCGGTCGAACCAGCCCGGATGTGGAAGTCTTCGTGCTCAAGTAGCCTTCGGGCGGTAGCACACTAAGAAGTCTTACTCTTTCTGGATCAAATCAAGCGCGAGAAGGGCGTTTGGTGAATGCCTTGGCAGTAAGAGGCGATGAAGGACGTGATACTCTGCGATAAGCTAGGGGGAGCCGAGAATAGGCTTTGATCCCTGGATCTCCGAATGGGGCAACCCACCTGACATTCTGTTATTGTTAGCTCTGCTATCAATAATGGGGTGAGACAGGTACTTTTAACCTGAATACATAGGGTTTTAAGAGCGAACCCGGGGAACTGAAACATCTAAGTACCCGGAGGAAAGGAAATCAACAGATACTCCCCTAGTAGCGGCGAGCGAACGGGGACCAGCCGAGCCATGAATGTGACTAGAACGACCTGGAAAGGTCGGCCAAAGTGGGTGACAGCCCCGTATAGGAAGCATGATTGGACGTATTAAGTAGGGCGGGACACGTGAAATCCTGTCTGAACATCGGGGGACCACCCTCGAAGGCTAAGTACTCCTTACTGACCGATAGTGAACCAGTACCGTGAGGGAAAGGTGAAAAGCACCCCGACGAGGGGAGTGAAACAGTACCTGAAACCGAACGCCTACAATCAGTCGGAGGCTCCTTGCGAGCTGACGGCGTACCTTTTGTATAATGGGTCATCGACTTGGTCTCACGAGCAAGCTTAAGCCGATAGGTGTAGGCGCAGCGAAAGCGAGTCTTAATAGGGCGAATGAGTTCGTGGGATCAGACCCGAAACCGAGTGATCTAGGCATGACCAGGCTGAAGGTAAGGTAACACTTACTGGAGGGCCGAACCCACACCTGTTGAAAAAGGTCGGGATGAGTTGTGCCTAGGGGTGAAAGGCCAATCAAACTCGGAGATAGCTGGTTCTCTGCGAAATCTATTTAGGTAGAGCGTCATCCGAATACCCCGGGGGGTAGAGCACTGGATGGGTAATGGGGCCCCACAGGCTTACTGATCCTAACCAAACTCCGAATACCCGGGAGTACTAGATGGCAGACACACAGCGGATGCTAACGTCCGTTGTGGAGAGGGAAACAACCCTGACCTCCAGCTAAGGCCCCTAATTCATGGCTAAGTGGGAAAGCAGGTGGGACGACCAAAACAACCAGGAGGTTGGCTTAGAAGCAGCCATCCTTTAAAGATAGCGTAACAGCTCACTGGTCTAAATAAGTTGTCCTGCGGCGAAGATGTAACGGGGCTCAAGCCATGAGCCGAAGCTGAGGATGCACATAGTGCATGGTAGCAGAGCGTAGTGTGACATAGCACTCATCCTCTTCTATCTCCTCCGGGAGGTAGCGCAGGATAGAGTGCTTTCTGTGAAGCCGGCGCGTGAGCGATCCGGTGGAGAGATCACTAGTGAGAATGATGACATGAGTAGCGACAAACAGGGTGAGAGACCCTGTCGCCGAAAGTCCAAGGGTTCCTGCTTAAAGCTAATCTGAGCAGGGTAAGCCGGCCCCTAAGGCGAGGCCGAAAGGCGTAGTCGATGGGAACTAGGTTAATATTCCTAGGCCGTGAGGTGGTGACGGATCATGAAGGTAGTTCATCCTTATTGGATTGAATGGGCTGCTAATTGGTCCCTGGAAATAGCCCCTCTTTAAGACCGTACCCTAAACCGACACAGGTGGACTGGTAGAGAATACCAAGGCGCTTGAGAGAACGATGTTGAAGGAACTCGGCAAAATACCTCCGTAAGTTCGCGAGAAGGAGGCCCAGTTTCTAGGCAACTAGAGGCTGGGGGCACAAACCAGGGGGTGGCGACTGTTTACTAAAAACACAGGGCTCTGCGAAGTCGCAAGACGACGTATAGGGTCTGACGCCTGCCCGGTGCCGGAAGGTTAAAAGGAGATGTGAGAGCGTCGAATTGAAGCCCCGGTAAACGGCGGCCGTAACTATAACGGTCCTAAGGTAGCGAAATTCCTTGTCGGGTAAGTTCCGACCTGCACGAATGGCGTAACGACTTCCCCGCTGTCTCCAACATCGACTCAGCGAAATTGAATTGCCTGTCAAGATGCAGGCTTCCCGCGGTTAGACGGAAAGACCCCGTGCACCTTTACTACAGCTTCGCACTGGCATCAGGCACAATATGTGCAGGATAGGTGGTGGGCTTTGAAACCAGGACGCCAGTTCTGGTGGAGCCTCCCTTGAGATACCACCCTTATTCTGCTTGATGTCTAACCGCGGTCCGTTATCCGGATCCGGGACCCTGCGTGGCGGGTAGTTTGACTGGGGCGGTCGCCTCCTAAAGAGTAACGGAGGCGCGCGAAGGTTGGCTCAGAGCGGTCGGAAATCGCTCGTTGAGTGCAATGGCAGAAGCCAGCCTGACTGCGAGACTGACAAGTCGAGCAGAGTCGAAAGACGGCCATAGTGATCCGGTGGTCCCGCGTGGAAGGGCCATCGCTCAACGGATAAAAGGTACGCCGGGGATAACAGGCTGATACTGCCCAAGAGTCCATATCGACGGCAGTGTTTGGCACCTCGATGTCGGCTCATCTCATCCTGGGGCTGGAGCAGGTCCCAAGGGTATGGCTGTTCGCCATTTAAAGAGGTACGTGAGCTGGGTTTAGAACGTCGTGAGACAGTTCGGTCCCTATCTGCCGTGGGTGTAGGATACTTGAGAGGAGTTGCCCCTAGTACGAGAGGACCGGGGTGAACGTTCCACTGGTGGACCAGTTATCGTGCCAACGGTAGTGCTGGGTAGCTATGAACGGACAGGATAACCGCTGAAGGCATCTAAGCGGGAAGCCCCCCTCAAAACAAGGTATCCCTTGAGGACCGTGGTAGACCACCACGTCGATAGGCCAGAGATGTAAGTGCGGTAACGCATTCAGTTGACTGGTACTAATGGTCCGATTGGCTTGATTTGATCCAGTAAAAGTAAGACCAAATCAAGAGCATACACTAAGTGAACAAAAACTGGACAACACGTTGATATCGGGGCAAAAACGCCCCTTGGTCTTTATTCGGTTTGGTGGTCATAGCACGAGTGATACACCCGATCCCTTCCCGAACTCGGAAGTTAAGCACCGAAGCGCCGATGGTACTGCATCTTAAGGTGTGGGAGAGTAGGTCACCGCCAAACCTAATAAAGACCAAATCCCTCTAAACGATCACAAGCGCATTGGCGCGGGATGGAGCAGCCCGGTAGCTCGTCAGGCTCATAACCTGAAGGTCGCAGGTTCAAATCCTGCTCCCGCAACCAAAAAGCCGCCCAAAAAGGGCGGCTCTTTTGTTAAAAAAACACCAAAAAAATCAACCCCCAACCAATCGGTAACGACGCTGATTCAATACATCGCGGGAAGAATTAAGGCGTTGAAACTGGACATCTCTCTGAACGACACAACCGCCGTCCTCTGTTCTGACCCCGCTCTAACGACTGTCGCCAAGCGCCAGTCTTAGGTTGTTGCTGAGGTCTTCTTGCACATGCTGTTGCAAGGCATGATCTGGGATGAGATCCCGCGCGTAGGCCTGCATGACCTTGCAGGTGCTGACGAGATCCAATTCGGTGCTGTTCCATTGCGCCGATGTGCTGGAGGCGAAGAAACGTTTGGTCAGCATATTGCCGGGAACCAGGTGAAAACGCCCAAGCCATCCCAGCGCAAATAACCAGGCGCGTTCGGAGTGCATCAACCGTTGGGTTTCCTTGATCCACAACTGGTGCGACACCACAGGATCGCGACGGATCAGGGCTTTGAAGGCGCCGCCGTAAAGACCTTTCCAAAAGAGCGGCAGAATGTGGTCGGGGGTCCACGCGTTGTCTGGCTGATCTTGGGCAGGATGAATACAGTCTCTTGCTGGCAGCGGTGCGCAGGAGAGGTCGATGGCGGTGACGCTGCCATAGGCAAGAAACGCATCGGAATGTGCGTCTAACGCGTCGGCCAAGCGGGATGTTTCTTGCGCTGTTGTGCTGTCGTCATGGGGCAAGATACGGAAATAGTCACCCTGTGCCGCCAGCATCAGATGGTTGATGTTCTGCACCCAATTGGATTCATCACCGGCGCTCAGAATACGAACGCGTTTGTCTGGGAACTGCTGTCGAAGGTGGTTGGTGAAATCGCTATTTCCGTGTCTGTCCGACAGGATAACTTCGGCGTCTAGTTTCAAGGCCTCGCGAATATTGGCACAGATCACCCGGTTGAAACGGCTTGACCGATAGAGCGGGATAAGGAGGCTGACCTTTGGCATGCGCGTACTTTAGGCGCTGGGTCGCGCGGCGCAAGGTGCGGAGTTCAATGGAAAACTGCCGCTAGCGATAAGGGCGACGGCCGAATTGCTTTGGTTCGATGGGGGGGCGTGTTTCGCCCTGAGGCTGACAGATGCGTCCTCCCGTCAGAGGACAGGGCAGCCATTGGCTGACTTGCAATGTCAACGGTTGCTCCCGATATTGGGCACGGGTCTGACCCGGATTTAAAGTACCAATTTCAAAGGCGATTGAGATGAAACAGCTTTCACGTCGTGCTGCGCTTTTGGGCGTTGGCGGGGCAATTGGGTGGGGCGTGACCCGCAGTCTGACGCCGGCCTTGCCCGACCTGCGCGGGGTTTCGCTGCTCGGGCCCGTGGATGACACGTTGAGCCTGAATGATGCCAGCGGCCTGTCCCAGACGCCCATTGCCAAACATCTGACCCTGCGCGACGACGCCGGAGAGGCCTTGATCACCCGTTTGAGGCAGGAACTGAGGGAGGCGCGGGCGGCGGGGCGTCCAGTGAATGTCGGTGCCGCGCGTCACTCCATGGGCGGGCAGGCCATTCCACGCCAGGGCACTGCGATCACTTTTGACAATGCAACTGTTGAGCTCGACAGTGCCACGGGACTGTACCGCACGCATGCAGGCACCCGTTGGTCGCAGGTGATTGCGGCTCTGGATCCTTTGGGCTGGTCGCCTAAGATCATGCAATCAAACAATGATTTTGGAGTCGCCGCGACCTTTTCGGTGAATGCCCATGGCTGGCCAGTGCCGCATGGACCGATGGGGGCAACGGTTCGTAGCCTGCGGATGATGTTGCCGGATGGCAGCGTGGTGACCTGTTCGCGGGACGAAAACGAAGCGCTCTTTGGGATGGCGATGGGGGGCTATGGCTTGGTAGGGATCCTGCTGGATCTGGATGTTCAGGCCACGCCCAACCAGCGTTTGGTGCCGCGATTTGAGGAGATGCCGGCAGGTTCTTTTGCCACTGCCTTCCAGACGGCCGTCTTGGACCCTGAGGTTTCAATGGCTTATGGGCGGCTTAACGTCGAGCGGGGGCGTTTCTTCGAAGACGCCTTGCTGATCACCTATCGCGCCACAAAGGATCAAGACGACCTGCCGGCCGCGCCAGGGTCTGGCTGGATGGCGCATGTGGCCTCGCGGCTTTACCGGGCGCAGTTGGGCAATGAAACGATGAAGTCTTTCCGATGGTGGAATGAAACCACCTTGGGGCCGGCACTTGGTGGGGGGGAAACCACCCGCAACAGTTTGATCAACGAGCCGGTTGCAACACTGGATGACCGTGATCCCACGCGGACCGACATTCTGCATGAGTATTTCATTGGGTTTGACCAGTTTGGCGGCTTCCTTCAGGTTTGTCGCGATGTCATCCCAGCCTCTTATCAGGAGTTTCTGAATGTCACCCTGCGGTACGTGGCGCAGGATGATGAAAGCTTGCTGTCCTATGCGACAGTGCCGCGGATTGCGGCGGTGATGTCCTTCAGTCAAGAAATGTCCGATCGGGCCGAGGCGGACATGCAGCGGATGACGCAGGCTCTGATTGACGGCATAACGGCCCTTGGAGGCAGCTACTATCTGCCGTACCGGCCCCATGCGCGACTGGATCAGTTGACCCGTGCCTATCCACGAGCTGCTGAATTTGCCGAGGCGAAACGCAAGCTGGACCCGGACTTGGTCCTGCGCAACAATCTGTGGGACAGCTATTTGGGGGCGCTATGAGCGGGCGACGCAAACTGACACTTGGATACTTTGTGGTACTTCTGGCGGTGGCCGGGTTGAACTATGTGCCGGGGGTACGGGATGAGGCAGGTCTGGTGTTCGGCGTCTTTGCGCTGGATCCATACGATGATGCGCTGCATCTGGCCTCTGCGCTTTGGGCGCTGGGGGCGGGGCTGATTTCAGAGCGGGCGGCGCGCAGCTATTTGGTGCTATTTGGACTGGCTTACCTTGCCGACGGTGTCTTCGGTCTGTTCACCGGCTGGGGTTTCCTTGATCTGGGGATCTTCACCAATGCCTCCCTTGGGTTTGACCTGGCGTTGCCGCGGCTTTTGGCCAATCTACCGCATCTAGCGCTTGGCGGGCTGGCCGCCTATGCAGGGCTGAGAAAGGTGTAGCGATGAGGGGGATCGGGCGTTGGATCAAACGGTTGGCGCTGTGCCTCTTGGCACTGGTGCTGATCCTTGGCGCGTCGGTTGGCTATGTGGAGCTGGGGTGTCGGGGCACGGCAGGTACGGCGTCCTATCAACCTGTCCTGCCGACAGAGGCGCACCGCCCCGAAAACCGCACCCTGATGACCTATCCTGAATGGCACATTGTCCATGCCTATGATGACTACGCTGAGGTCATTCGAACCGGTGATCCACATGACTATGGGTTCTTCCGCGCGATTGGTGGTTTCTGGTCGTCGCTTTGCGATCTGAAAACCCAGGCTGCGGCCCACGGCGGCGTGGACGGCGGAACCAAACAGATGGTCTATGTGATTGGGGTCAGTTTCACTGCCGAACTAGCGTTCAAAGCGGCCTATGAGGAAACCCTGGGGCGCCTCGCAACGCTCTTGCGCGGGTCGGAGCGTTCACCGCTGGACGATGTATCGGCGCAGCAAGCGGCGGATTACGCGCGTTTTCTGCAGCAGGTGCCGTGGTACAAATGGGATTTCAATCGGGATGCGGCGGCGTTGCAATCGCGTGGTGGTCTGCGCGATCTGGAACGGAAGCTGGCGCTTGGTTTGGAGTATCGGGCCAAGGCTGCCTATGCGGGGGTGATTGCCGATGCGGTTGCTGCAACAGGGGTTGATGCGCTGCGGTTGCAGATGGTTGTGACCGGCCTCAGCGACGACATGGTGACACGCTATGGTGAGGTCGCTTTGATCGAGCGGCGCGCAGAAGGCGCGGTGATTGAAACGCCACGCTATCGGGCGCTGACCTTGTTGATGGCGCAAATGGCGGCGGAGGGTGTCCAATTTGTTGAGATTGCCGGCAACGATGACATCCTTCTGACGCTGACATCCCCGCAACCGGAACGGGACGGCGCGCTGGTGTCTTTCCGCCGGCAAGGCTACGGGGATTACCGTCATTTGATGATGGTGAAGGTCACCGATCTGGCAACCGTTCTGACGCAGATCGCAGCCAGTGGGGCCCGTCTGGAGCATATTCATGACTATTAAGTCGGTGCTTATCGCCCTGCCGTTGATGTTGCTTGGCTGGGTGGCGACGCTGGTCTTGGTTGGCCTGCTCTCTGACGCGGCGCCCGCGCAGGTGGTGCTTTGGCCGGGTGTGGATTTCACCGCAGATCTTGCCACAGACATCCGCGTGATCGGCGCCACGTCCTGGAGTGTGACCTTGGAAAGTGATCAGCCAGCACTGGCGCGAAAACTCTATGCAGCGGGGGCGTGGTTGGTTTTGCCGGCAGGATTGCCTGGGTGTTTGCCTTTGCCTGCCGCCCCGGCATGATCCGCAGGCTACGCAACCTCTGAGAGTGGCTGGGTGTGGGCTGCGCTTGCGCATCTGCCCAAATTGACTGCATCCCATCACAACGTGTTTACCCGTCTGCTGATTCCGCCCAGGAAGGATGGGTGCATCAGCCGTTAGTCTAGATTCTTCCTATTTGACGTTGGGTTATCCGTATTTTTACGGCTATGATTGGGGCTCGGATGGGGGCATTCGTGACAAAATTACACTGTTTGCACATGCTTCAATGCGGTTGTGCACCTCTTGCCTTGCCTCAATGAACCAAAGAGTCAAATTTTCCACATTGCCGCAGGATTTAACCAAAAGTTGCAACACATAATGCAACGCCAATCAGCATGTGGGTGATTGGAACAGGCTTGGCCGGCGCAACGCGCGGGCCAAATGAATGAATAACGGATTGGGGATCGGGGCGCGTCTGCGCTCCTGAGGCAGGAAATATGGTTTTGGGGAAAGCTTTCGGGCGCGTTTCGCGCTCCGTTGTTGTGTGGTGTGCTCAGGTCTTGGTTGCAGGGTGTTTGGCGATGTTGGTCCCCGCGGGGACCGCGCAGGCGCAAAACGTCGACTGGCTGCTCAATCTTGAAGACACCGGCTATGACCCCACAGCGGCAGGCGGCACGGTCCGCTATGCGGTTACCGTCTCCAACAACGGGTTGGACAAGGCCAATGCCAATGGATTTGCCTTTGATGTTCCGGCAAATTCGACCCTTATCGGCACAACCGGTAGCGGAATAGCCTGCCCCGCTGGCGCCGTTGTCGGGCCCGCAACGGTCACCTGCTCGATTGTCGCTTTGCAGCCAATGCAAGTGGCATCGATGACCATCAATCTGCAGTCCGAAATCCAAGGCGACCTGACCCTCAACGCGCGGGTGGATGACACCGGTGATGTGGATGCGGTGAACAACACCGCCGCCGAAACAACCACCATCAATGCCGGTTCGGACCTTGCGGTCACCCTTACTGGGCCCAACACCGCTGCAGCGGGCAGTTCGGTCACCTACCAGTTTGTTGTCACCAACAACGGGCCCAATGCGCTGGACGGCGCCAGCCTGCAATTCCCCGATCCCTCGGGGCTGGCCGGGATTTCCACCCCTGCCGGCTGTAGCGACGCTGGCAGCAGCCACAGTTGCACGGTGGGTGCCTTGGCTGTCGGGGCCACTCAGACTTTTGACTTCACCGCCCGGATCGGCACAGCCGAAGGGGCGACGATTTCGCCCGCGGGGAGTGTCTCTGGGGCGTTCCCGATCGACCCGGTGACGGGGAACAACACCGATACGACCAACACAACGGTAACAGCTGGGACCGACCTGGTAATCACCAAAACCCGCAGTATTCCGGGGATGGTGCTGACCGGTGAGACCGTCAGTTTTACCCTTGCCAGCAGCTATACCGGTGACTCGCCGGATCTGATCCAGGTGACAGATACCGTGCCATCGAATTACCAGATCGACTCGGTGGAGCCGGCGGTGGGCAGCGGCTGGGTCTGCGGCGTGTTGGGGCAGACCGTGACCTGTGACATGGCAACCGGGCTTGGCGCCGGTGGCGATGTGGCCCTCGGCGACATTGTGATCAACACAACGGTTCTGGTGGCGGGCAATGTGGTGAACACTGCATCGATTTCAGCGGCCAGCCCAAACGATCCGAACCCGTCCAACAACAGCGACACCGACAGTATCTCGGACCTGCAGGATCCCTATGTCGATCTGGTCGCCAACAAGTCCGGGCCCAATCCGGCCCTGGGCGTGGTGGGCAACACCTATGATTTCCCGCTGTCGGTCACCAACGCGGGGAATGACGTTTTCTATGGCACGATTGAGCTGACAGACGCCCTGCCAGAAAGGCTGACTTATCGCGGCTCCTCTGGGTCTGGCTGGACCTGCCCAACCCCGCCGCTTGTCGGACCCGCCAATGTGACCTGTACCCGGATCTATACCAGCGCAGTGCCCCTGGCTGCCGGATCAACCACCCCGACGCTCACGCTTGAGGCAGAGGCCACTCTGGCGCAGCGGGTTGTGAACAATGTCTCGGTGTTCTCCCCGGATGGCAACCGGCCCGAACATGATCCGGCCAATGACACTGCCAGCTATGAAATCACCTTTTCTACAGGCCCGTTGAGCGCGGATATCGCGGTGCTCAAGACCCGTGGTCTGGCCTCTGTGCCCGCAGGGGACACGCAGAGCTACGCGCTGGAAATTGTGAACACCGGCCCCCATACCGCCGAGAACGTCACCTTGAGCGATGCGCTGAACAGCTTGATCAATGACAGCGAAGGCGCCGTTGGGGCCGGGCTTGTTTCTGTGAACACAACGCTTGGCATTGGCGGTTCAACGCCGGTCTGTTCCACCAGTTCGACCGGGGGGCACAGCCGTCTGTTGACCTGTAGCATTGCCAGCCTGCCGATCTGTACCGCAGGCTCGGATTGTCCCACCGTCACCGTAGTGGTGCGCCCCGGTGGCAACGCCGGCAGCCGGACCAACACGTCGCAGGTGATCTCTTCCACGGTGGCGGATCCGGACCTGACCAACAACGAAGACAGCGCCAGCTTCAACGTCGAGGCCCGCGCGGATGTGACCGTTAACAAGGTGGCGACACCGGACCCGGTGCGTGCTGGCCAGAACCTGACCTATGTGATCTCCGCGATCAATCAGGATGACGGGCACAGTGCTGCCGAAAACGTGACGATCACTGACACGTTGCCCAACAATGCCATCTTCCTGTCGGCCACGCCGGCCAGCGGCAGCTGTACGACGGCCCCTGCGGTGGGGGCAGAGATTGTCACTGGCACCAACGATCAGCTGGTCTGTAACCTGGGGACAGTGAACAATGGGGCGCAGCGGACGGTGACCGTCGTGTTGCGTCCACTGTTTGCCTATTACGGCGGCTCCATCAGCAATTCGGCCAGTGTTGCCACCACCACGATTGAGACCAACAGCGCCAACAACGATGTGACAATCACCACACCAGTCGGGGCACCTGAGGTCGATCTTCTGGTCAACAAGGTCGAAGACATCGATCCGGTCACGATGGAGTTCCAGACCATCTACACGATCACCGTGCAGAACACCGGCCCCAGCCACGCCGAGGACGTGCGTGTGGTGGACACGATGCCTGCGGCGGACATCAGTTTTGTTTCGCATACGGTTGATGCGGATGGGTCCTGTTCGATCGTGCCTGTAGCGGGCTCTTTTGGCGGCTCATTGGACTGTAGCTTCCCGCGCTTGGATGCGGGCGCCAGCCGTCAGATCCAGATTGTCGCTGAGGGTGAGGCCAAAGGTGTGGCCACCAACACGGTCACCGTCTCATCGCTTGAGAGTCTGGGTGGCTTTGACAGCAATATGAACAACAACACGGCGGATGAAACCACCACCGTGCGCACCCGTGTGAACCTGAACCTGACCAAAGAGGCGCAAAGCAGCCTTGGGGCGGCGATCACCCAGACCAATGTGCGGGATGATTTCCAGTATTTGATCCGGATCACCAACCCGACCGGCGTTTCGCTGGTCGAGGCGGATATCGTTGAGATGACGGACACGCTGCCTGCCAATATGGAACTGGTGGGAACCCCCTCGGTTGCCGTTATTTCCGGCACCGCCTCTGATACCACCTGTACAGGTGTTGCAGGTGGCACTTCGGTGTTCTGCGAGTTCGGCACCATCAGCAGCGGCGGTGTGGTTGAAGTGACCGTGCCGGTGCAGGTGACCGGTGTGAGCGCACGGCCTGCCTCTTTTGTGAATACGGCCAGCGTTGGGACCTATTCCTTCGACATCGACACCAGCGACAACACCGATTTCCGCAACCGTCAGCATCTATTCCTCTACGTTGTCCGGCACCTTGTTCCGCGACTTCAATGACGATGGCACGCAGATCGGGACCGATACCGGCATCGCTGGTGTGACTATGACCATCTCGGGCACGACTTATGACGGCGCGGCCTTTACGACGACTGCGACAACCGATTCAAACGGCAACTACACGTTCCAGAACGTGCCCGAAGGCAGCTACACTGTGACCCGTGGCACCCCATCGGAAAGCTATCTGGAAGATGGCATCGACACCGCGGGTTCGGTTGGCGGCACCCTGTCAGGACCGGCGGCGATCGCGGCAATTTCGATCCCGGCCAATTCGGATGTCACCGGCTACAACTTTGCGATGGTGCCCCAGGCGCGGATCGGTCTGGCTAAAACCCTGCAGACACAAACGGTCAATGCTGACGGCTCTTTCACCGCGCCGTTCCGGATTGAGGTGGAGAACTTTAGCCTTGAAGCGCTGAACAGCATCATTGTCACGGATGCTTTGCAAGGGGTGGCCCCGTTGTTTGGCACACATGTCACCCTTGGCACCCCGGCCACCGATGTGATGGCGGCGGGCACCTACACGATGCTCACCACCCCGATGAGCACATGTGGCGGCTCCAATCCGGCCTATAACGGGGCGGGCAATCAGACCCTGGCATCCGGCATCACGCTTGCGGCTGGTGCCACCTGTCAGATCGACTTTACGATCCGTGTGCAGCCAACGGTTCCATTGCCTGCCGCACAGCCCGGTGGTCACCTGTACGAAAACCAAGCCACTGTTGTAGGCACCGGCGTCTTGTCGGGACAGAGCTATCCAACCAACCCTTATCTGCGGGACCTTTCGGATGACGGAACCAACCCTGATGGGAATGGAAACGGCCGTGGGGACGACGCCAATGAAGACGATCCCACCCCTGTCAACGCCGGCGTAACCCAGTCCATAGCGCTGGTAAAATCCAGAGACACCAGCGCCTTTCAGGATCCGCCGCAGGTTGGCGATATCATCACCTACCAGTTTGTGGTTCACAACACCGGCAATGTGAACGTCCAAAATATCAACCTTGTGGACACAACCCTCCCGGATCTGATCTTCACCCCTTCCACGATCGCGCTGCTGAGCCCGGGGCAGACCAGCGCCCCGCAATTTGCCACCTATGCGCTGAAACAGGCAGACATCGATGCAGGACTGGTGACCAACTTTGCCAGCGCCTTGGGCACCGGCCCCTATGGCGACAGCGTCAGCGACACTTCTGGCACGGCGACGGACAACGACACCCCAACCGAAGCGTCCAACACGCAAAGCCCCGCGCTGGATCTGGTCAAGACCATCTCCGGTGCCACAACCACCGATCCCACTGTTGTGGGGCAGACCATCAGCTATGCCTTCACAGTGACCAACACCGGCAACGTGACGCTGACCGGTGTGGATATTGACGACATGCTTCCGGGCATTGTGCTGAGCGGCGCGCCGATTGCGACTATGGCGCCGGGGGCCACGGACAGTTCCACTTTCACGGCGACCTATGCGGTGACACAGGCAGACATTGATGCAGGCGAGGTGCGCAACCGCGCCACTGCCACCGGCATGCCGCCAAGTGGGCCGGAAGTCAGAGACGTTTCCGGCACCAGCACCGGTACCGATACCGACACGCTGCACCCCTTGCATCAGAACCCTGCGATTGCGCTGGTAAAACTGAGGATGCCAGCGGCTTCTCAACGCCACCCGCCGTGGGTGACCTGATCGCCTACAGCTTTGCCATCACCAACACGGGCAACGTGACGCTGAGCAATGTGACGTTGAGCGACATTTTGACAGATATTGTCCTGTCCGGCGGTCCGATTGCTTCGCTGGCACCGGGGGCGACGGACAGTACGACTTTCACGGCCAGTTACGCGCTGAAACAGAGCGACATTGATACAGGTCAGGTGGTCAACCATGCCACGACCACAGGCACGCCGCCCACCGGTCCGAATGTCACGGATGACTCCGGCTCTGCGGTCGACAATGACACACCAGTTACAACCGCGGTTCCACAAAGCCCTTCGATTGCACTGGTGAAAACCGAAGATATCTCGGGTCTGTCGAACCCGCCTGTCGCGGGCGAGATCGTGACCTTCCGGTTTGCCATCACCAACACAGGCAACGTCACGCTCAGCAATGTGCTGCTGGACGATCCGCTGGTGGGGCTGACAGTGACGCCGGGCCCGATCGCGACGTTGGCACCGGGGACAACGGACAGCACAACCTATGTCGGGACCTATGCGCTGACGCAGGATGATGTGGACGCCGGCGAGTTGACAAACCAGGCGACCACCACTGGAACACCGCCGACAGGCGCCGATGTGACCGGCATCTCGGGCACAACGTTGACCAGTGACGATCCGACAACCACCGATTTTACTCGATCACCCGCGATTGATCTGGTCAAAACGGTAGAACGCAGCGGCCTTTCCACACCGCCGTCGGCAGGGGACGTGCTGACCTATGCCTTCACCGTGACCAACATCGGCAACGTGACGCTGACCAATGTGACGGTGACGGACGGGCTGCTCGGGCTTGTGCTCAGCGGCGCACCCATTGCAACGATGGTGCCGGGGCAGGTTGATAGTACGACCTACACGGCCAGCTATACTTTGACACAGGCTGACGTGGACGCCGGCGAAGTGCGCAACCGCGCAACGGTCAAGGGCGCGCCACCTACAGGGGGGGAAGTCAGAGACGACTCGGGTAACACAACCGGCACCGACGAAGACACGGTGGCCGATCTGACCCAAAACCCAGCGATCACCTTGGTGAAACTGGCGGATAACAGCGGTCTGCAGCTGGTACCGCAGCCGGGTGACCTGATCACCTACAGCTTCACTATCACCAATACCGGCAACGTGACTTTGACCAATGTCACCCTGACGGATGATCTTGTGGGGCTGGACCTGACCGGTGACCCGATCGCCTCTATGGTCCCGGGTGCTGTGGATACGGCGACCTACAGTGACAGCTATGCGGTGACAGAGGCGGACATTGATGCCGGTCGGGTGGAAAATCAGGCAAGGGTAACGGGCACCCCCCCCCACCGGCGCGGATGTCAGTGACGTCTCCGGCACCGCGCAGGACAATGACACGGTGACCACCGTGCCGATCATACAGGTGCCTGGCATAACGCTGCTGAAAGAGGCGCAGGACGCGGTCTATCAGACGGTGCAGGCCGTGCCCGGCGATCCGCTGGACTACCGCTTTACCGTGACCAACACCGGCAATGTGACCCTGACCCATGTCACCCTGACGGACCCGCTGCCGGGGGTTGTCCTGAGCGGCTCCCCGATTGCCTTGTTGGCACCGGGGGCGGTCGATGACAGTTCGATCACCGGCCGTCTGGCCCTGTCGCAGGCACATATTGATGCTGGAGAAGTTCTCAACACCGCAACGGTGACGGGGGACTATTCCGACCTCAACGATGATCCGCAGCAGGTCAGCGATGACAGCAGTGATGTTGCCATTGTCGCCGCGATTGAGGCGCTGCCTGAAAGCTTCCCTGCCTTTGACACTGACGGTGGTACCACCACCTCAATGCTGGCCAGCGACACGGTGGTCAGTGAGCCGGCGCTCTGGCCAATGTGACGATCCGTGTGATCGCGGAAGATCCTGGGGTCACACTGGACCCTGACACCGCGCTGATCACCTTGGCACCGGGCCATCCGGCGGGTGCATATGAAGTGACTTATGAGATCTGCTCGGTGGCCTATCCGGCAATCTGCGATCAGGCGACGGAAACCGTGGTGCAGAACCCGATTGAATCCATCGAGGCGGTGAAATCTCAGGTGCTTGTCGACAATGGCGATGGCATCGATGGGGTCGGCGACCGTGTGGACTATACCATCGCCGTGACCAACACCGGCAACGTGCCGCTGTCGGGCGTTACGGTGGCGGATGTGCTGACCACTCAGGCGGGCACACCGCTCAGCCTTGATAGCGGACCGGACTTTGTCTCGGCTGACATGGGATCGGGCGCTGGCGATCTGGCAATTGGTGAGGTCGCAACCTACGCCGCCAGCTACACGTTGACCATTCAGGCCGTTACCGAAGTAGGTTTGTCCAACACAGTTACGGCAGACGGCACCGCAGTCTATCCGCCGCTGTTCCCCGGCACGCCGCCAACGGTGTCCGATGTCTCTGATGATGACATCGACAGTGACGGCAACACGTCGGACGACCCGACCGAGCTGATCTTTGCGCCGGTGATCACCGATCAGGGCATGACGATCACCAAAACCACCCCAAGGGGTGTGGTCGAGCGGGGCAGCGTGGTGCCCTACACGATCACGGTTGAGAATGAGAACGTCTTTGTCTCGGGCACTGTGGACATTGTGGATGTGCTGCCGGAAGGGCTGCTGTACGTCGATGGCCCTGCCACCTTTGAAGGCGCGTCTCATCAGGTGCTTGTAGATGGGCGGGTGATCCGTTGGGATAACCTCCCACTTCCACCGCTCACCACCGTGACACTGACCCTGTCGGCCCGTGTGTTGAGCAGCGCCGACGTTGGCGCCCATATCAACCGCGCCACGGTACGCCATCCGACCGATGACACGCTATTGGCCGAAGAGGCAACCGCCACGGTGCGGATCCTGCCGGAACCGGTGTTTGATTGCGGCGACGTGATCGGCAAGGTGTTCGAAGATGAAAACCGCGACGGTTATCAGAACGAAGGCGAAGCAGGCCTGCCTGCAGTGCGTCTGGTTGGTGTCGATGGCACCATCATCACCACCGATGCGCACGGCCGTTTCCATGTGCCCTGCGCCATGTTGCCAGCCGATCGTGGTGGCAACTTCATCCTGAAGCTCGACACTCGTTCGCTGCCTGCAGGCTACCGGATCACAACGGAAAACCCACGGGTGATCCGTCTGACACGGGGCAAGATGAGTGAGATGAACTTTGGCGCGGCGATCACCCGTGTGGTGCGGGTGGACCTGGTGGACGCGGCCTTTGTCACCGGTGCGGACGGGCGTGTGCGGCTGTCAGAACCGTTGATTGACGGCATCGCAACACTGCTGCCGCAGATCCAGGGCGAAGCGGTGCATCTGCGCCTGGCTTACCATCTGGGCGAAGCGCCGACCCGTGCGGACAAACAACGTGCAAGGCGGCATATGCAGCTGGTGGCGCGTCATCTCAGGCAGGACTGGCCCGCGCTTTCGCAGGTCAAGCTGACCATTGAGCGGACCTTCGTTGAGACCCGGAAATAAGGACAGAACTATGTTGAAGATGACTGCCGGCCGTCCGGGCCGCCCGACCTCCTTGCGGCCAACGACCCTGCGTGCGGTGTTGCTGCTTGGCTCCGCTCTGACCGCGTTCTCGGCGTTTCCTGCTATGGCAGACGACCATTGTGATGAGGCGCTGGTGCCTCAGCCGGAGGGATGTGAAAGGTCCAATGCCGATATCGTGGTGGATATGCCGGTTGGTGAAAACGCCGAGCTGATCACAATCAAACCCGAAGGGGCGTTTGAGCAGATCGGCTTTTCGATCTCGATTGATGACAGCCATGTGGCCGGCAGCGCACCGCCGCGTGATCCACGACGCCCCGCGGATATGGTGGCGGAAAATGCCTCAGTTGATATCCGGTTTGACGGCCTTTATCCGGACCGCCGTCTGAATGTCACCATCGCAGATCTGCGGGCTGGCTACAAAGGTGGGACGGAGGTGACCTTCCGCGCGTCCACCAACTATGCCTATTTCATTGAACGGGCCGAGGTCCGCATCCTGGACCGCGCCAACCGCCGTCGGCTGGTTACGAAACTGCCGGTCAGTGCAAACGGGCAGGTGCGCTGGGCGGTGCCTGCCGAAGGTTCGGGCGACTATGCCTATGTGCTGCGGGTTTATGATTCCAATGGCCGGTTTGATGAAACCCAGCCCTTGGTCCTGACCCGGGTGAGCGGTGAGCATGACACCCATGAAACCACCGGCCCTGCAGTTGTGGCCGCGGGGGAGGGCGAAGACCGCACCGCGATCCGCTCCATTCATCTGTCGGGGGGCGAGGTGACGGCCTACGGTCAGGGTTTGCGGCCCGGCGCTGAGGTCGAGGTGATGGGCCAGCAGGTCACGGTTGACGCTGCGGGACGTTTTGTGGCCAGTCAGATCCTGCCGGAAGGCGAACATCAGATTGGCGTCACCCTGCGTGATGGCGCCCGGTCCGAGGATATCCGTCGCGATATCCTGATCCCCGATCATGAAAAACTCTATGTCGCCCTTGCCGACCTGACCATAGGCCGCCGTCTGCGCGACGATCTGGGGGCGGCAGATCCGGATTTTGAACGCGATTATGCTGAAGGTCGACTGGCCTATTACCTCAGTGCCAAATATGCCAACGGTTACCGTGTGACCTCTTCCACCGATACTGGTGAGGGAGAGTTGAAGGGGATCTTCCGTCGGTTGAACGAGAAAGACCCCCGTCAGGTTTTGCGCCGTCTGGATGCGGATGACATGTACCCGACCTATGGCGATGACAGCACCGCCTATGACGATACCCCGTCACAGGGACGCGTCTATCTGCGGGTCGAACGGGATGATGCCCGTTTTGTCTGGGGTGATTTTGATGCCGAGTTGTCGGGCAGCCATTTCCTCAACCAGTCGCGGGCGCTTTATGGGGCTGAGGCGCGGTATGCCTCCCCCTCGGTGAATGCGGAGGGGGAACCGGCACTGGCGGTCACCGCCTTTGCCGCCCAACCCGACAGCCTGCCGCAGCGCGATGTGCTGCGTGGCACTGGTGGGTCGGTCTATTTCCTGACGCGGCAGGACATTCTTGGCGGCTCCCTGCGGTTGAGTGTCGAAGTCATCGATCCCGACACCGGCCGTGTTGTCCGACGGGAAACCCTGACCGAAGGGCAGGATTTCGAGATTGACCACATACAGGGCGTGGTGATCCTCAACGATCCTCTGGCCTCCACCACCAGCGATGGCGGGCTGATTGGCGGGCGGGACCATGACGTCTCGCTGGTGGCACAATATGAATACACGCCCCTGACCGGCGATCTGGACGGGGCCTCAATGGGGCTGCGCGCCGAGGCGCAATTGAGCGAAGATCTGCGGCTGGGTCTTTCGGCCATGTCCGAGGCCACAGGCGACGCAGATCAACAGGCGCTGGGCGTCGATCTGACCTACCGTTTGGGCGAAAACAGTCACCTACGGGCGGAACTGGTCGAAAGCGAAGGGCAGGGCTTTGGCCGTTCAACCACAACGGACGGTGGCCTGACCATTGACACACAGACCGCCGGCAGTGGCGCCCGTGCCCGCGCCTACCGCGTTGAGGCGGAGGTGGATTTCACCGATTTCGGCGCCGAACGTGACGGTTATCTTTCCGTCTATGCCGAGGGCAAGGACGCGGGCTTTGCTACCTTGAATGAAGAGGTCACCGAGGACCAGAAACTGGTCGGTATGCGCCTTGAAGGCGACCTTTCGGAAAGGCTGTCCTTTGGTGTTGATCTGGAACAGTTCGAAAAATCTGGCGGTGATGGTCATGTCGAAGGCGAAGTGCGTCTGGCCTATCAGTTAAACGAGGATTGGTCGGTTGCGGCCGGGTTGGCGCATGAAGACCGCACCACAGCCAGCGATGCCAGCAAAACCGGCACCCGCACACAGGCGGCGCTGCGTCTGAGCTACCAGCCGGAAGAGGACCATCTGCTCTACGGTTTTGTCGAGGGCGATCTGGAGCGCTCCGGCGGATTGGCTCCGGCCAATCGGGCGGGGCTTGGCTTTGACACTCAGCTGACCGAGAAACTGGCGGCTGAGGGCGAGGTGTCCGGCGGTGACGGCGGTTTGGGAGCCGAGCTGAAACTGCGCTATGCCCAGACTGCGGATAATGAGATCACCCTTGGCTACACGCTGGATCCGCTGCGCTCTGGTCCGGGTTCAGTTCTGAACGGGCGCGACGGCGGCACCGTGACCCTCGGTGGCAGTTTCCGGGAGTCCGATACGGTGACCGTCACGATGGACAACAGCTGGGACCTGTTCGGCAACCGTCGATCGCTCACCCGTGGCTATGGTGTCACCTACACACCGGACGCGAAGTGGAGCTTCTCGGGTGGGGTGGAAAGTGGCGTTGTGCGCGATTCTGTCAACGGTGACTTCAGCCGTGACGCCTATTCGCTGGGCCTGTCGTTTGAGGATGCAGAGGCACAGGCAGCACGCCTGCGAGTGGAATACCGCACCGAAGACGGGGACGGCACCGCTCAGGATGCCGATACCTGGGCGCTCAGCGGGGGCTATGAATACAAGGTCAGCGACGATTGGCGTTTCCTCGCCAACCTCGATTCACTTGTGTCCCGCAATGCCGGTGACAGTTTCCGCGACGGCGAATATGCCGAAGCCAGCCTGGGCTATGCCTATCGGCCGGTGGAACACGAACGGCTGAACGCGCTGTTCCGCTACAGCTACCTGCATGATCTGCCCGGGGCGGATCAGGTCACCGTCACCGGAGCCACCGAAGGGCCGCAGCAAAAAAGCCATATCCTGTCGTTCGACGTGGACTACGACCTGAGCCCGAAATTGAGCATTGGCGGCAAATACGGCTACCGCCGCTCTGAGTTGCGCGATCGCACAACCAGCGTGGTCAGCCAGTCGACCGCCCATCTTGGGATCGTGCGGCTGGACTGGCATGTGGTCCACAAGTGGGACGCCCTGCTGGAAGGGCGGGTGATGCAAACGGTCGAAGCGGAGGCCACCGAAACCGGTGCCCTTGCAGCGCTTTATCGCCATGTGGGCAACAACGCCAAGATCGGGCTGGGTTATGAATGGGGTGAGGTCTCGGACGATATGGCCAATATCACCTATCAGGGGCGCGGTGTGTTCCTGAACATGATTGCCAAGTTCTGAGGCTGATCGAAGTTACGGGCTGGTCTAATCCTCTAGCGGAATAGCCAGTCCAGACTTGACCCGTTTCATCACCACATTGGTCCGGAAACGGGCGATGTTGGCCTCATCGAAAAAATGCCTGCGGGTAAAGGCTTCGTAGTCAGCCATATCCTTGGCTGTCAGGGTCAGCACAAAATCCGCCTCGCCGGTGACGTAGTAACATTGCATTACCTCAGGGGCGGCCAGCATGCGGCTTTGAAAGGCGTCGATTTCTGACGGGCTTTCAGAGCGCAGCGTGACCTCAACCACCAGTGTCAGACCGCGGCCGAGTTTTTCGGGGCTCAGCACGGCCACTTCGGCCTCGATTACGCCAGACTGGCGCAGCTTGCCCAGTCTTTTGCGGCAGGCATCGGGGGACAATCCCACGTGCTCTGAAAGCTGCTCGGCGGTCTGGCGGTTGTTGGTTTGCAAGGCGTTCAGCAGTGCACGGTCAAATGCGTCCATATCCGGTCCTATGGGTTGAGGGTTGTTGGTGACCCTAGCGGATCCGGTTTTCGGATCAAGAGGCCAGATAGGCGCGGAAAATCCGCCCAATTGCATCACAGAAATCCGAGAACGCGGAGGCCGAAGCCGCTAATCTGATTGGCAAGAGAAGGAGCGCCCATGCTTATGACCCGGCAAACCCACGTCAAAAACCCCTATCGCGGCACTGATCAATCCGACCGTTTCGGCGTGTTGAGGCCCTCTACCGAGGCTGAGGCGGTGACCCAACTGCTTGATCTCTGCCCGGCACATCAGCCAACGGCAATGACCTCGGTTCCCGCGCTTGCCGAGCAGGCTGGCGTGGCCGCGCTTTGGGTGAAGGATGAACGCACCCGCATGGGGTTGGGCAGTTTCAAGGCGCTGGGCGCAGCCTATTGCATCGCGCGCGATGCCGCCGCGGTGCGCGCCGCCCAGTCAGATGTGTCATGGGAAGAAACGTTAAAGGGCCGTGCCTATGTCACGGCAAGTGCGGGCAATCACGGTCTGTCACTGGCAGCAGGCGCCCGTCTGTTTGGGGCCAAGGCAGTGATCTATCTGGCTGAAACCGTGCCTGAACCCTTTGCCGAACGGCTGCGCGGGATCGGTGCCGAGGTGGTGCGGGCCGGTCACGATTATGAGGCCAGCATGGCCGCCGCCGCCTCTGCCGCGGAGACTAGCGATCTGGAATTGCTCTCGGACAGCTCTTGGCCGGGCTATACCGACCGCCCCTATCACGTCATGGAAGGCTACACCCAAATGGCCTATGAGGCTGTCGCCCAGCTGGAGGAAGCGCCTAGCCATATCCTGTTGCAGGCCGGCGTTGGGGGGCTGGCAGCGGCCGTCGCCGCCTATGCGCGCCGGGCCTGGGGCGATGTCCCGCAGATCATTGTGGTGGAGCCGGAACACGCCCGCGCCCTGATCGGCTCAATCGAGGCGGGGACGTTTACAGAAACGCCGGGGCCGGTTTCTGAAATGGGCCGGTTGGACTGCAAAGCGCCGTCTATGGTGGCGCTGGCGGGATTGGCGCATGACGCGGATGTTTTTGTAACAATCACCGAAGAACAGGCCGCTGATGGAGCAGCTGTGCTGGCGCAACACGGGCTGGAAACCACCGCCTCTGGCGGTGCCGGTCTGGCCGCGCTGCTGGCGGGTGTGGAAGGGGTGGGACGCGAAGCGCGTGTCCTTTGCATTCTCAGCGAGGGGCCAGAGGATGGCTGAGCCTGCAGAGCGTTCGCTCATCTTTCCGCGGGCGGAATACCAGCGCCGCACGCACGCGCTTCAGGCAAAGATGGCGGTGGCAGGGCAGGATCTGTTGCTGCTGACGACCCCTGCGGATGTGTTTTACACCACCGGTTTTCTGACCCGCTTCTGGGAAAGCCCGGCACGTCCTTGGTATAATCTGATCCCTGCCAAAGGGGACCCTATTGCCGTCATTCCTGCAATCGGGGCGGATCTGATGGGGCGCACCTGGATTGACCAGATCCACACCTGGCCCGCGCCGGATCCACATGACGATGGGGTTGGGTTGCTGGCATCGGTGATTGCCGATCAGGTGCCAGAGGGGGGCAGGATCGCGGTACCGATGGGCCTGGAAACCCAGCTGCGCGCCCCATTGGCGGACTTTGAGACCCTCAAATCCCACCTCTCAGGACGTCGCTTTGTCGATGGCACGGACACGCTGCACCGCGTGCGCGAGGTCAAGTCCGAGGCAGAGGTTGCCGCAGTTCGCGAAAGCTGCGCCATCGCTGGCCGGGCCTTTGATCGGGTGGCTACATTTGCCCACACAGGTGTCTCTGTGGCAGAGGTTTTTCGCAGTTTTCAGATGGCGTTGCTGCAAGAGGGCGCGGATTGGGTGAGCTATGTGGCGGGTGGCGCCGGGCAGGGTGGCTATGGCGACGTGATTTCCCCCGCCGCAGAGAAGCCGCTGGAAAGGGGCGACGTGCTGATGTTGGACACCGGCGCTGTGCGCAATGGCTACTTCTGCGATTTTGACCGCAACTATAGCATTGGCCCCGTCGCCGCTGACACCGCTCGGGTGCAGGAGGCCCTTTGGCTGGCAACGGAACGGGCGCTGCAGGACATGCGCCCCGGCATGCGGGCCTGTGATGTCCACCATATGCTAACAGAAACCTTGCAAAGCCACGTCGCGACGCCATTGGGGGGCCGGCTGGGACATGGGCTAGGGGTCACCCTGACCGAATGGCCCAGCTTCACCGCGCTTGACCAGACGGTGCTGGTGGAGGGTATGGTGCTGACCCTGGAGCCGGGTGTGGAAATTGCACCGGGCCGGACACTGGTTCATGAAGAAAACATCGTTTTGCGCGCGGACGGGCCAGAGCTTCTTACCCCACGGGCGCCGCAGGACCTGCCGGAGTTGATGTAATGGACACCTTTCCCTATGACCTCAGCCCCGCCCTTGGGCATCGCGCCAATCTGGGTCTTGTGGTGCTACAGACGGATGAGACCATCGAATATGAGGCGGCGCTGTTGGATCAGCCTGGGCTGGCCCGTTACGTCACCCGTGTACCCAGCGGGGCGGAGGTGACGCAGGAGACGCTCAAGGCAATGGCTGAAGACCTGCCCCGCGCCGCCAGCTTGTTGCCGCCTTCTGTTTCGTTTGATGTGATCGGTTATGGCTGTACCTCGGGCAGTATGGCCATTGGCCCTGACAGGGTGGCCGCGCTGGTCTCGGGATCGGCCGATTGTAAGGCCGTTACCAATCCCTTGACTGCCGCCCTCGCGGCTTGTGCGGCCTTGGGTATAAGGCGGTTGGGGGTGCTGACGCCCTATATCGAAACGGTGTCCCGCCCTCTGTGTGACGCGTTCCAGTCTGCCGGAATTGCGGTGACAGGCCACCTGTCCTTCGGCGAAGAAGAAGAAGCCAAAGTGGCGCGGATCGACCCGGCTTCGATTGCGGCAGGGGCCCGGAACGTGGGCCAGTCAGCGGATTGCGATGCCGTTTTCCTGAGTTGCACCAATCTGCGGTGTTTCGGGATTATCGACGATCTAGAGGCGGAACTGGACAAGCCCGTGCTCAGCTCGAACCAAGTGCTGTTCTGGCATATGGCGCGTCTGGCGGGCCTCGGCGATCTGACGGGGCCCGGCCGTTTGTTTCAACAGGCCTAGGCCTGTCCCACGGGCTGGCGGGCCTGTTCGATTGTGGCCTCAATGGCGCGGATTAGGTCCGCACGGGCCACCGGTTTGCTAAGACGGATGTCTTCGGGGTTGAGGCCTGTTGCTTCATCCAAAGGCACATCGGTGTAGCCGGTCATGACAATCACAGGGAAACCACGACGGATCTTGCGCACAGCGCGGGCCAGCGCAGTGCCCTGCAAGCTGCCGGGCATCACAATATCGGTCATCAGCAGGTCAAAGTTCTGATCCTGCTCAAACACCCGCAACGCGCTGTCGCCGTCTTTGGCGGTGACCACCGTGTGGCCCAGACGGACCAAGGTGCGTTCCAGAACCTTGCGCACCTCTTCTTCGTCTTCTGCCAGCAAAATCCGCAACATGCCCTGTGGCGCGGCCGACCCGTCACGTGAAAACTGCGGTGTTACACGGGGTGCAGGGGCATCTAAAGCGGGGAAGAACAGCCGCACTTTGGTGCCTTTGCCCAGTTCCGAGTCAATTTGGATCGCCCCACCTGACTGCGCCACAAACCCCTGGACCATCGACAGGCCCAGACCCGATCCCGCGCCGGGGCCTTTGGTGGTGTAGAAAGGCTCAAAAACAGTGTCCAGCTTATCCGCCGGGATGCCCTCACCCGTGTCGGTTAGCGCCAGTTCCACATAGCTGCCCGAGGTCAGGTCCAGACACTCTGCGCCAATGTCCTGCGCCGACAGGCTGCGCAGCCGGGTGGAAATGCACAGTTCGCCCCCATTGGGCATTGCGTCACGCGCGTTTACCATCAGATTCAACAGCGCTGAGGCGGTTGAACTGCGGTCGACCCGCACTTTGGGCAGATCACTGCCAAGCGCATTGCGCAGCGTAATGGTGGCCGGAAGGGTGCGCCCGCTCCAGCCTTCCAGCTCGCGGATCACCTCGTTCAGGTCCACTTCTTCCGGGTTGAGGCTGGCGCGACGGGCAAAGCTCAGCATTTTCTTGGTCAGATCATTGCCACGCTCGGCCGCCTTGATGGCGCCTTCGACAAATTCCAGCCGTTCGTCATCGGCGACGTTTTCGGCTTTCAGGTCATCGTGCAGCATTTCCATGTTACCGCGCACCACGGCCAGCATGTTGTTGAAATCATGCGCCATACCGCCGGTGAGCTGACCGATGCTTTCCTGCTTCTGGGCCTGACGGGCAATTTCGGCTTGGCGTTCATAATCGTCTTCGCGCTGACGCTGTTCGGTGTTGTCCACCACAAAGCAATCCCAGCGGGTGACGCCGTTCACCTCGGCATGGGGGTGGCCCCAGCCTTCCAGCCATTTGACCTGACCGTCACGGGTGGTGGATTTCCAGCTAAAGTTCCACGGCGTATGGGTGCTGCGGGAGCGTTCGATCTCGGCGTTGAAATCGGCAATTTGCGATTCATCAAAGGCGCGCCAGATGATGCCGGGGTGGTGATAGATGTCGACCGGTTCCGCGTTCCAGATGTCGCGGCAGGCGTCGGTGATGAAATCGATCTTATCCCGTTCGCCTTCGGCCACAAGGTAGGTGAAAAACACACCCGGCGAGTTGCGGACAAAGGCCTTCAGACGGGAATCCGCCACCTCCATGTCTTGAATGATATTCTGACGCGCGATGGCTAGTCGGTTGGCGACAATCAGCGGCACCAGAATGATGGCTGCGAGCAATGACAGCAACAGTCGCTGCAACAGCAGGCTGTCGTGGGCAGAGGCCCAGCCTGCCTTGGGACGGGCGTGGATCTGCCAGGTGCCGCCGGGCAGGGTCACCTCGGCTTGAACCGGCATGTCCTGCAGCAAAGCCGGATCGCCAAAGAACACGGTCTCGGCGGTGCCGCCGTTGCTCAGCGCCACTTCGATGACAAGCCGGTCATCGATAAATCCGGTGCGGGACAGGAAGGGTTCCAGATCAAAGACGCTGGACAGGATGCCGCGAAATTCAAAATCACCGCTTTGGCTGGAATAGACCGGCACCCGCATGATGAATCCTTTGCCGCCCTGCACCAAGTTGATCGGGCCAACAAAGGCAATCTGGCCGGTGTCACGCGCCTTCATAACATCCTGCAGCTGGGCCGGTGTTTTGCGGTAGTCGAGGCCGATGGCGGCGCGGTTGGGTTCAACCGGATGCACCAGTGTAATGACCAGTTCGGGCGCCCAGGCCACATTGATCACGTCGGGCCGACCTTCGGTGACATCGTTCACCAGTCCCGAAAATTCGATCTGTGTCGGGTCACCGTCGCGGCTCAGCACCGAGGCAACACCGCGGGTGATGATCTCCCCGGCTTCGATTTGGCTGGACAGGCGCGCGCGCAGCACATCGGTCTGGGCAGCAACTTCCGCACGGAGGTCTTTCTGGTCAACCGAACGGGTTTGGAAATCCATACCGAAGGCGAGCACAGCAACTGCAAATCCCGCGACAATCGAGGGGAAATACCTAGCGACAAGAGTTTTCTTCATTTCCTCAACTTTCGGGGTCGTAAAGCCAACGGAAAATTTACAACAAAGCCCAAAAACAGATCAAACCTTCTGACCTTAGGCGCACCACATACCGTACTTTCCACACCCTAATAACGCTAACGGTGTTTCCCTCATAAGTTTAGAGCTAATTTTGTAGTAGACACAAATTGTCACAATTTAGGCCGCAGAACTGGATCCGTTTGGGGCTGTGCGGCCTTGTTGTGTACAATTTTCAACTCATACCTTGAAAGCTGCCGCCAGATTGTCAGGCATTGGGAACTCTCCCAAAGCGCGAGTGCGCGCGGCCTCGGACATTTTACGTGCCGTTTTCACAACGATTTTTTCCAGATCCTCAGCGCTGCGGGTTTCGGCAAAGGGGCCCAGGTACCAGCGGATGAAGGTAAAGCAGATCACATCTTCCAACGCCTGCACCTCGGCGTCTTTTTTGATGCCTTCTTTGCGCAGAAGAACCCCAGCACGCGCCTGTGCCTCTTCCCCGTAGCCGGCGTCTGCCATAATGCCCGCGACCCGTTCACTGTGGCGTCGCCCTTGTTCTTTGCGCCAGGCATAGTAGCCGGCCTTGCCCATTGGGTAGTCCTTGCGCGGCAGCAGCCAGCGCTCGATATGTTGGCCACGGGCGGCGATTTGCAAAACTTCCGAGGCATCGGGAAACAGCGCGTCCAATTCCGCGGTCATCCGTTCGCCATAAAGCAATGCAGCGGGCTTGCCGTCTTCAACGGTTGGATCCGCAGAATTTGCGGCATCAATGGCGGTGAGGGCTTGGGCAAGGTTTGGCATCTGGCGCTCCGTTGATGGCTTTGCCCGAGAGAGCCTTACCGGCCTGGAAAAGGCAAGCGCTACACTGGTGATGAACAGATTTAACCGCCCCCTCCTGCAAGGTGGGGGCCGATTCCGCTACAGCTATGGGATGCGATCTCAAAAAAAGTGCAGTTTTTTGCAAAAATGGCACTTTTAGCCGCGTATTTCTGTAAATCGGTGTGATTTAGTGGACATTTCCTGTCTCAACGACGATGTTAGCTGATCGACACGGTCACCTGCAGGCGCTGACGCAGCGTGCTGGCGCAACCTTTGAGGGGCGTGACCGTTGCCTAGGGCCGGCGAAATTTCGTGCAAAAAATGCACAAATCGGCGCCGCCCTGCTCAGGCCGTTTTTACGCGGGGATTGCTGATGTTTCTGTTGATCCGTATCCGCAACTCAATATGCAACCGTGTGCACAAATCGTCTGACAAGGCGAACCGCGCGAGGCACCGGATGAAGAAAACAAACCGCGCGAGGAGGACTAGATGACCATCATTTCCTTTGTGGTGCAGCTCATGGGCGCAACCATGCTGCTGCTTTATGCGGTGCGTATGGTGCGGACCGGGATCGAACGAGCCTTTGGGGCTTCTTTCCGGCGTGTGGTGACCACAACCACCAACCCGATCAGCGCCGCCTCAACTGGGTTGGTGCTGGCCGTTATCCTGCAAAGCTCGGCTGCGGTGGCCTTGTTGGTGTCGGGATTTGCCGGGACCGGCGCGTTGGGGTTTGCTGGTGGTCTGTCGGTGGTGTTGGGGGCGGATCTGGGATCGGCCCTGCTGATCCAGGTGCTGTCCTTTGATCTGGAATGGCTGGTGCCCCTGTTGCTGGCTGTTGGTGGCGGGTTCTTTATCAAATCCGACCAACGCAAGTTAAAGCAGGCCGGTCGCATCATTCTGGGGATCGCCTTCATCCTGATATCGCTGCGGTTCCTGCGTGAAACCATGGATCCAATCCGCGACAGCGCGTTCCTGCCGTCAATCGCGGCCTTCCTGGCCAATGACTTTGTCACTGCCTTTGTGATTGGCGCGTTGCTGGCGTGGTTCATGCATTCCTCGGTTGCGGTGATCCTGATGTGTGTAACGCTTGTGGACATCGGGGCAATTCCGGTGATGGCGGGTGTGTCGCTGGTGCTGGGGGCGAACCTTGGGTCCGCACTGATCCCGATCTGGTTGACCCGTGGGCTGACCCCGGTTGCCCGGCGGGTGCCGGTGGCGAACTTCCTGTTGCGGGGATCCGGTGCCTTACTGTTGCTGATCGTGGTGAACCGCCTGCCGGTGATGCCCTATCTGACCTCTGCCAATGCAGCGCAGACGCTGATCAACATCCATGTGGCCTTTAACTGTTTGCTGCTGTTGGCCTTGCCGTTCTGTCGTTTTCTGGAGGCCCCTTTGGCACGCCTGTTGCCAGCCGCCAGTGATGATGCCGATGATGTGCCGCATGAGTTTGTCTCGGTCCTCGATGACGCTGCGCTTGAAACGCCTGCCTTGGCGCTGGCGAACCTCAAACGGGAGGTGATGCGGATGGAACAGGTGGTCGAGTCTATGGCCGCCCCGGTGATGGAGCTGATGCTGAAATATGACCGGCAGCGAGCGGGCAATCTGATCGCACGGGACCGGTTTGTGAATGACGCGCTGGATGACATTCGCCGCTATGTGGCTGATATGCCCAGCGAGAAGATGAGCAAGGGCGAAAACAAAGCGGCACGTGAGTTGACCGAATATGCCATCGCGCTTGAGGCCGGCGGCGATCTGGTGGCCAAAGTGCTGCTGCCGCTGGCCAAACGGCGCGATCAGGAAGGTGCCCTGTTCTCGCGTGCAGGGAAACAGGAACTGACAGCAGTGCATGAGCGGATGATGGCCAACATGGGGTTGGCGTCGAATGTGCTGATTTCGGACGACCTGGAATCTGCCCGCCTGCTGCTGGAAGAAAAGAACGAGATGACCCGGCTGGAGCGGTCGAGTCGCAAGAAACACCTGAAGCGGCTGTCAGAAGGCAGTCAGAAAAGCTTTGATTCCAGTGACATCCATCTGGAAGTTTTGCGGGTGATGCGTGAGGTGAACAGCCATGTCTCTTCGGTCTGCTACCCGATCCTCTATCGCGGTGGGCAACTGTTGGAGACTCGTCTTATTGAAACGCTGGAAGAAGATCGCAGCGACGTAAACGCATAAGGGCAGGCGCTTAGAGCGCCTGCCTCAGGGCGTTTTTCAAGGCCGCGATTTTGACCGGTTTTGCAAGGAATCCGTTCATACCCGCGTTGAGGCATTTCTGTTCTTCAGCCTTCAGGGCATTGGCGGTGATGGCCACGATATGACAGGCGCGGGCACCGGTCTTGTGTTCGGCGCAACGGATTGACTCCGCCAGCTGGTAGCCGTCCATTTCAGGCATGTGGCAATCCGTCAGCACCAGATCAAAGGCCCCATCGCGCCATTGTTTCAGCCCGTCCAGACCGTTGCGGGCAATCTGGGCGCTGTGGCCTAGGGCTTCCAGCTGTTTGCTTAGCACCAAGGCGTTGATTTCATTGTCTTCCACAACAAGGATCCGCGGGGTTTCCGGCGTGGTCTTGGGGCCATCCTGTGGATCCAGTTGCAGACGTCGCTGGGGCAATTCGATGGGTTGCGCGGCCGGTGCTTCACTGTTGTCCAGAGGCACATAGGGTACAGTGACGCGGAACAGCGTGCCTTGATCTTGCAGGTGCAGGCTCAGCGCGCCACCCATCAGTTCCATCAGGTTACGGCTGATGGTCAGTCCCAGTCCAGTGCCGCCGAACCGTCGGGTGGTGTTGCTTTCGGCCTGCGAGAAGGGCTCAAAAATATGCTCTGCCGCCTCAGCCGAAATGCCGATCCCATTGTCGGACACATCGATCTGCATCAGGCCGCTGTGCAGCAGATGGCAGCGGACTTCGATCCGACCGTCATGGCCGTCCGCGCGCCCTGGTGTGAACTTCACCGCGTTGCTAAGAAGGTTGGACAACACCTGATGCAGACGCCCCTCATCGACCGAGATCACCTCGGTCACGTCGGGCGCAATCTCCAAGGCGACCTCAACCCCTTTGTCAGCGGCCATATGGCTGTGCAGTGTGACCAGGTTGCGCAAACCTTCGTGCAGGTTGCTGGGATGGGGATCCACAGTCAGCATGCGCGCCTCGATTTTGGAGAAATCAAGGATGTCGTCAATGATCCGCAGCAGGGCGTTGGCTGAACTGGCGATGGTCTCGGCTTTTTCCAGCAGGGTCGGGTCAGCCAGCTTCTGGGTCAGCAATTCCGTCATACCGATGATACCATTCATCGGGGTGCGGATTTCGTGGCTCATGTTGGCCAGAAACTCAGACTTGGCCATGTTTGCCGCTTCGGCGTTTTCGCGCGCCGCGACCAGTTCCATTGCGGTTTCTTTCAGCGGGCTGATGTTGGTCAGCGAAAGCGTCTGATAGCCATTGTCCAGCTTGCGTTCATCGGCCAGATACCAGCCCGCACCGGGCCGGAAAAATTCAAAGCTGCCTGACGGGTTCTGATGCGCCTCAAGGGTTTTTGTCACCCAGTCATCCAGATCCGGCCCAGCATCCACCACGATCCCGCTTTTCTGCATCGCCAGCAGGTGTTCGCGGAAGGTGGTTCCGATGGCGATGCCTTCGGGGATAAAATGGTGCAGCTCCTGATAAGCCACATTGGTGAAGGCAAACCGATCTTCCGGATCAAAGATTGCAATCGGCAGGTTGATCGCATCAATTGCGCGGTAAAGCATGGTCAGCTGCTCATGTGCCGTTACCCGGGCGGTGATTTCAGTGCCCGTGCCGCGGAAGCCAACAAACTGGCCTTCGGCATCAAACAGCGGTTTGGCGCTGACCTGCATGACCTGCCGACGGTCCGGACGTTCGATGGTGAAGTTGAGCTGTTTGAAGCCACGCTCCAGCGCCAGAAGCTGTTCCAGTGTCTGCCCCTCGACTGCAGCGGCCCCCATTGTGACAGCCGGCAGTTTCCGGGCAGATTTCCCCAGCAGGCGGGTCTCGGAGAACTGGCTGCCCGCTTCCTGTGCCAGCGCGCCGGAGGTGAAGCAGAACACGTGGTCCGCATCCGTTTCCCAGATCCAGTCCGTCGCCGTTTCGGTGAAATCGCGGAATCGCGCCTCGCTGTGCATCAACCGCTGGGCCAGCTCGCGGGTTTTGTCTTTCTCGAGCAGATCAAGCCGCGCCGCCATCATCGCGGCAATGGTTTCCAGCTGCTCCATATGCCAGGTGGTGAAGGCGTTGGCGTCTTTCTCTTCTGAATCGATGACGCCGACCACCTTGTCGTCGATCAGAATCGGCACGCAGATTTCTGACAGGGCCGGTTCCAAGTCTGCGATGTAACGGCCGTCTTTGCTAAGGTCGTTGATCACCATTGGCGTCTTGGTCTTGGCGACCGTGCCGGTGATGCCTTCACCAATCGGAATGCGCAGGGCGTTGACGATTTCGCCCTCTTCCGGAGATTTGGTTTCACCCAATGCCGCCATTTGGCGCAGCTGGGTGCCACAGGGTTCGACGTAGTAAACAACGCAGTCAGAAAAGCCGAGTTTCGCCACCACCTCACTGGCCACATACCAGGCCAGTTCGTCTTTGGAGGGGATGCGCATCAGGTCAATGGCAAAGCTGTTCAGAACCCGGAGGGCCTGATGGTCCACATCCGAAGCTTTGTGCAGGGCCATATGCCGCGTGCTGTTCAGGGCAAACCTCTCTGACATCGGGGCGAAAATCTGTCCTTATTTCCGCTGACTACCCGTAAAGGATAGCAGCTTTTCACAATCTGTTAAGCCTCTCTCTTGGGTTGAGAAACGACCAAAGTATCGCAGGCTTTAGCGTGTGTTGTGAAAAGAAAAACCTTTTGTTTTCAAATTGTCATGAAAACGACGAAAGGTTGTGCGCCCTGTCTGACCTCGGCGCCGCGATTCGCCACAATTGCACTTAAGGGAAACGACGAATTGGGACGGCCCGTGGTCCGGGGTGGAGTCTTCCTCGATGGGTCCTCAACAGCAGGCGACGGCTGCCCTTGAGGAGGCAAAGTATTGTGATTTCCGGAGTGTTTAGGGAATTGGTGGAGCCTAGCGGGATCGAACCGCTGACCTCCTGCATGCCATGCAGGCGCTCTCCCAGCTGAGCTAAGGCCCCAATTTCCCAAGCCTCAGAGGCTTGTCTGGCAGGCCGCGTTGGCCTGTGCGCCGCTGTCTAGAGGCTCCTGCGGGTGGGCGCAAGCGGAAAATTCCACCCGCAGGAAATTTTTTATTCGTCGTCTTCAGCCGGCACGTCCGCCAGCTCATCGAGCGAGACGTTGTCGTCATCCTCATCGTCCAGCAGATCATCATCCAGCTCGACGTCAACGTTTTCTTCTTCCAGCAGATCGCCGTCCGCATCCGATTCGGTTGCGGTTGCTTTCTTCGCCGATGCATCCTCTGCGTCGGCAGAGATCATGCGGCTTTTAGTGCCTTCGGTTTCCACGATGTCGCCGGTGTAGGGGCTGACGATCGGGTCTTTGTTCAGGTCATAAAAGCGTTTGCCGGTGGTGGGGCAAACACGCTTTACACCCCATTCTTCTTTGGGCATCAGGGATCCCTCTCAATTCACATGGTCTTGTCGACAATCAGGGCCACCTGCCATAACAGGCTGTGCGTGTCAAAGGCTTTAAAGGATAGGCAGCCCATGCCCAAGCAGAAAGGCGGCAATGCAGCCCATGTTCTGGTCGGTGATCCACCGGTGGAGGTGCATTTGAAACGTTCGGCGCGGGCGCGGCGGATGTCATTGCGGGTTTCGGGGCTCGATTCCAAAGTGACACTGACCCTGCCGGATGGGGTGGCCGAATCTCAAGGATTGGCCTTTGCCGCGGAGAAAGCCGACTGGCTGCGCAGCCAGATCGCCCGCCAGCCGGATGTGGTGGAGGTTGGTCTGGGCGCAACGGTTCCGATTTTTGGCGATCCCTTGCAGATCGTGGCAGGGCAGGGGCGACGCATTGTGGTTGCGGATGGTCAGATCCATTTGCCCGGCAATCCTGAAACGGCGGCGCGCCGTTTGGCAGCCTTCCTCAAGACCCTGGCGCGGGACCAGCTGTCTGCGGCTTCGGATCGATACGCGGCGGACCTAAGATTGCCCTATGACCGCATTTCCATTCGTGACACCCGTTCGCGTTGGGGGTCTTGTTCCTCGGCAGGGGTATTGATGTATTCCTGGCGACTGGTGATGGCCCCGATGGAGGTGCTGGAATATGTCGCTGCTCATGAGGTGGCGCATCTGCGCCATATGAACCACTCGCAGGATTTCTGGGATCAAGTCGCTGAGCTTTATGGCGATTATCATGCACCACGCCAATGGCTGCGGGACCACGGGGCGGATCTGCATCGCTACCGATTTGGCTGAGGGCAGCTCTATTGACCTGCGGCTCATTTGTGATCACATAGCCGGATGCTAATTAATCCACGTCCAGAATCTTCGCCCGCCTCTGCGCATGACCGCGTGTATCGAGGTTTGCGGACCCGCATCATGCACGGTGAGATTGGGCCGGGGCAGGCCCTGACCCTGCGCGGCATCGGCAAAGACTTCGAGGTCTCCATGACCCCTGCCCGCGAAGCGGTGCGTCGGCTGGTGGCTGAAGGCGCGTTGACCCTGTCCAGTTCGGGACGGGTCGCGACCCCGGAGTTGAGCAACGAACGGATCGAAGAGCTGGCCGCCCTGCGCAGCCTGATTGAGGTTGAGCTGGCCAGCCGCGCCATGCCACGGGCACATATGGCGCTGATCGAAAGGCTGCAGTCGATCAATGGCGCCGTCTCCGAGGCCGTCGCCCACAAAGATGCGGTGGCCTATATCCGCACCAACCTGGAGTTTCACCGCACGCTTTACCTGCGGGCACAGGCCCCGGCGATGCTGGCAATGGCGGAAACGGTTTGGCTGCAGCTGGGGCCAACCATGCGGGCACTTTATGGCCGCCTGCGCCGCACCGAGCCGCCGCATTACCATCGCCTGATCATCGCCGCGCTACGGGCCGGGGATGAGCCGGGCCTGCGGCTGGCGGTGCGTTCGGACGTCACCCAGGGCCTGAAGATGCTGGCCAGCTAACGCAGGCTGTGTACTGCCCGGTGCAAGTTGTTCGCGCTACCAGCGGCAAAAACCGAGTCATTTCCGTCACGAAACCGTGGTGCATTGGGATGGGGTTCTTGTCCGGGAGGGTCTGCGCCTCTAAATGGGCGCTATGATGTTCAAGCTGCCGTTCAAAAAGAAACGCCCTCGCGTCGCCGTGGTGCGCATGCAGGGTATGATTGCTGCCGGTGATCGCGCGCCTGTGAATGACGCCGCGCTGGCGCCCTTGCTGGAACGTGCGTTCCGCAAAGGCAAACCGCAGGCCGTCGCGCTGGTGATCAACTCCCCCGGCGGTTCACCGGTGCAAAGTTCGCTGATCGCGGCCCGCGTGCGCCGACTGGCCGCTGAGAAAAAGATCCCCGTGCATGCCTTTGTCGAAGATGTGGCGGCCTCAGGCGGTTACTGGCTGGCGGCGGCTGCAGATGACATCTACGCCGACCCGGCCTCGATCGTTGGCTCCATTGGGGTGATTTCGTCCAGCTTTGGGGCCCATGAGTTCCTGAGCCGCCACGGTGTTGAGCGACGCGTCTATACCTCGGTGAAGTCGAAATCCATGTTGGATCCGTTCCTGCCGGAGAAGCCCGAGGATGTGGACCGGCTGAAGGAAATTCTTGGCGACATGCACACGGTGTTCGAAACCTATGTGAAAGACCGCCGGAACGGGAAACTGGCAGAGGATCCGGATCTGTTCACCGGCCGTGTCTGGATGGCCGAAAAGGCCAAGGCGCTGGGGCTCATCGACGGGATTGGCCATGTCACGCCCAAGCTGAAAGAGCTCTACGGCGATAAGGTCCGGTTTATGGTTTATGGCCGTAAGCGCAGCCTGTTCCAGCGGTTCGGCATGTCGGTCGCGGCAGAGGCCGCCAGCCAGATTGAGGAGCGCGCGGCCTATGCGCGTTTCGGTCTCTGATGCTGGTCAAAGTCATCACCTTCTTCCTCATCGGCATGGCGGTGCTTGCCATGTTCGGCAAAGTCAAACTTCCCGGACAGAAACGTCTGGAGGCCGCCCGCTGCAAAAACTGTGGGCGATATAAAATTGGCAAGGGCCCGTGCCCCTGCACCAAAGGAGTTCGCTGAGACATGATCGAATGGCTTTACGCCGCATTGGGCCTGGTGATCCTTCTGCTTGCAGGGGACGCTCTGGTGAAAGGCGCGGTGAATCTGTCTTTGCGCATTGGCATTCCGGCCTTGATTGTCAGCCTGACGATTGTGGCGTTTGGCACCTCCGCGCCCGAGCTGTTGATCTCGATCACCGCCGCTTTGGATGGGGTGCCGGGCATTGCGCTTGGCAATGTGATCGGCTCGAACACGGCAAACATCCTGCTGGTGCTTGGTATCCCGGCTTTGATTGCCACGATGCACACCGGCGATTGTGAATCCGCAAAAAGCTACTTGCAGATGATCGTGGGCACCTTCCTGTTCATCGCCCTGTGTTTCACTGGCGAGTTTACCTTTGTCAGCGGTTTGATCCTGCTGGCGGCACTGAGTGTGACGCTGATCTGGGCCTTCCGTCAGGCCCGCAAGCACATCGATGCCGGGGAAGAGGATGATCTGGAAGAGCCCGAGGGCGCAGATCCCGACATGCCGTGGTGGAAAATTGCGGTCTATTTGGTGCTGGGCCTGATCGGTCTGCCGCTGGGGGCGGACTTGCTGCTGGACAGCGCGGTTACAATTGCCCGCATGTTCGGGATCACCGAAACCGTGATTGGTCTGACCCTTGTGGCCATCGGCACCTCGCTGCCCGAGTTGGCAACCACCGTGATGGCGGTGATCCGTCGGCAGGCGGATGTGGCGCTTGGCAACGTGATCGGCTCGAACATGTTCAACCTGCTGGCCATCATTGGCGTTGCTTCGCTGGTCAGCCCGATCCCGGTGGATTCGGCACTGTTGCGGTTCGATATCTGGGTCATGCTGGGGGCGTCGCTCTTGCTGATCCCTTTTGTGTTCTTTGGCAGACATATCACCCGCATCTGGGGCATCATCCTGACGGCGCTTTATGGGGCGTATCTGCTGGTGGTGCTGAGCTAAACGGATCACAAGACGTTCAAAGGGAGGCGCGACATGGCAGTTGCATTGGTGACAGGCGCAGGCAAACGGCTGGGCCGCGCGATGGCGCTCTATCTGGCGGGGCGGGGCTATGATCTGGCGGTGCATTACGCCAGTTCCGAGGCCGAAGCGCTGGACGTCGTGGCCGAGGCACAGGCGCTGGGGCGTCAGGCGCAGGCGTTTCAGGCGGATCTGCTGGATGAGGCCCAGACGGAGGCCCTGTTTGCCGATGTTGTGGCGGCGTTCGACACGCCGGTGACATGCCTGGTCAACAATGCGTCCTTGTTTGAATATGACCGTCTGGACACCGCCACGCGGCAGACCTGGGACCGGCATTTCAATTCGAACCTGCGCGCGCCGTTCATTCTGACGCAGGCAATGGCCCGGCAGGTGCCGGAGGCCATGCGCGATGAAAACGGTGAGAGGCTGCCGCAGGGGCTGGTGGTGAATATGGTGGATCAAAGGGTGCGCAAACTGACGCCCGAGTTCATGACCTACACGCTGGCGAAAATGGGTCTGTGGACCTTTACCCAGACAGCGGCTCTGGCGCTGGCACCGCATATCCGGGTCAACGCAATTGGTCCGGGCACCACTTTGATTGGCGCCCGTCAGAAGCAGGACCATTTCGATGCCCAGCGGGCCCGTTCGATCCTGCAGCGGGGGGCAAATGTCAGCGATATCACCGCAGCGCTTGGATTTTTCCTGGATTCCCCGGCTGTGACGGGCCAGTTGATCTGCTCTGACGGTGGCCAGCACCTTGCCTGGCAGACCCCCGATATCATCAACAAACCCGGCTAAAAGCTGACTCCGTGCCAAAGTTTTGCACGGGTGTCGGTTTTGTTACGTTTTTGTTACCAAATGTTTAACAATTTCAATCACTTGGTCATATTGCGAAAAAGTTTAGTTTGAAAACAAATAGTTATATTTGTGCCTAAAAAATAGGCACATCAACAAAATCACCCAAAAATAGCGGAAAAGCGACGTTCCCCAAAAGATATCTGCAGACTTATCCACAAAATCCGTGGAAAGCTTTTCTCTTGCTCCGGTCCCGCAAAGATTGCAGCGAGAGGGGGAGAATCATATCTCTAGCCTATGACTGAAAACGCCCCCGATTCTCTGACCGGCCACGCCCTGATTCAGGACTATCTGAAGACGCTGGATTCTTCGCCCGGTGTCTACCGGATGCTCGATGCGCAGGCGCGCGTGCTCTACGTTGGTAAGGCACGGAATTTGCGGGCGCGGGTGTCAAATTATGCACGGCCTGCAGGGCATTCGGGGCGGATTGCGCGAATGATCTCGGAAACGGCGTCGATGATGTTCCTCACGACCCAGACCGAGACCGAGGCGCTGCTGCTGGAGCAGAACCTGATCAAGCAGTTGAAGCCGCGTTACAACGTGTTGCTGCGAGATGATAAATCTTTCCCGAATATTCTGGTGACCGGGGCGCATGATTTCCCGCAGATCACCAAACACCGCGGCGCCAAAAAGCAGAAAGGCCGATACTACGGCCCCTTTGCCAGTGCAGGGGCGGTGAACCGGACGCTGAACCAGCTGCAAAAGGTGTTCCTGCTGCGCAACTGTTCGGATTCGATGTTTTCCAGCCGCACCCGCCCCTGTTTGCTGTACCAGATCAAACGTTGTTCAGGGCCATGTGTGGGCAAGATCTCGGCCGAGGATTATGCAGCTACCGTGAAAGATGCCGAACAGTTTCTGTCGGGCCGTTCGACCGAGATTCAGGAAGCATTGGCGGCCCAGATGATGGCGGCGTCCGAGGCGATGGAATTCGAACGCGCCGCCGCCCTGCGGGATCGGATCCGCGCCCTCACTCAGGTGCAGACCGTGCAGGGCATCAACCCGCGCACCGTGCAGGAGGCCGATATCGTGGCCCTGCATCTGGAAAAGGGGCAGGCCTGTGTGCAGGTGTTTTTCATCCGGGCTGGGCAGAACTGGGGCAATCGGGATTTCTATCCGCGCGTCGGCGTTGATATCGAAGCGCCCGAGGTTTTGGAGGCCTTCCTGGGGCAGTTCTACGACAGCAAGGATCCAGCGCGGCAGCTGATCCTGTCGCATCCCATCGATGATCCGGATCTGATGGCCGAGGCGCTGGGACAGAAACTGGGGCGCAAGGTCGAGATCCTGGTGCCGCAGCGCGGTGAGAAGGCCGAATTGGTGGACGGCGCGCTGCGCAATGCCCGTGAGAGCTTGGCGCGAAAGATGTCGGAAAGTGCAACGCAGACAAAACTGCTGAACGGGCTGGCCGAGGCCTTTGCGCTGGACGCCGCGCCGAAACGGATTGAGGTCTACGACAACTCGCATATTCAAGGCACCAATGCGGTGGGCGGGATGATTGTGGCTGGGCCCGAAGGCTTCCTGAAGAATCAGTACCGCAAGTTCAACATCAAGGGTGACGACCTGACCCCGGGCGATGACTTCGGCATGATGAAAGAGGTGCTGACCCGCCGCTTCAAACGTCTGCTGAAAGAAGATCCGGATCGCGAAAAGGGCATGTGGCCGGATCTGTTGCTGATCGATGGTGGCGCGGGGCAGGTCTCGGCGGTGCAGGAGATCATGGAAGAACACGGCGTTGAGGATATTCCGATGGTCGGTGTCGCTAAGGGCGTGGACCGCGACCACGGCAAGGAAGAGTTCCACCGGCCCGGCGCGCGTCCCTTTGCCCTACAACGGAATGATCCGGTGCTCTACTTCATTCAGCGGATGCGGGATGAGGCGCACAGATTTGCCATCGGTACCCACCGCGCCAAACGGGCCAAGGCGATTGGGGCCACCCCTCTGGACGATGTGCCCGGCGTTGGGGCCACGCGCAAGCGGGCCTTGCTGGCACATTTCGGATCCGCCAAAGCCGTCAGCCGCGCCGCGCTGGCGGATCTGAAGGCGGTTGATGGGATTTCCGAGGCATTGGCACAATCCATCTACGATTTCTTCCACGAAAAGGGCTGATCTGCCCGTTGACGGCCCGGCATGCTTGATTTTCCGCCGGGCGGCTTCATAATTTTCCTAAACACTCGACCCCGCACAGCAGTGTGATTGGGGAAAACTGCACATGTTCAAAAGGGAAGGGCAGCATCATGCCGGTTTCAGAAAGAGCAATGCAATCGTTTACATTGGGTGTGTTTGTCTGCGCGCTCTTTTGGGTTGTCTTTTCCGCCGGTGCAATGGCTGCTGAAAAAACGATGATCCGGTTGGGCGGTGATCTGGGCCATTCCGATCTGGCGGGGATCACCATCGAACAGATCGAAGCCTTGGGGCTGGCTGAGGTCGAAGTGTTTAACCCAGATGAACGCAGGGTCGCCACCTATCAGGGGGTCTGGCTGAACGATATCGTGGCGGGGTTTGGCACGGGGCAAACCCAGAATATCAGCATGACGGCCATCGACTTCTATCAGGCTTCATTTGACCGCGAAGAGTGGGAACAGCTCAGAATTTTGTTGGCGACCCGCGAAGATGGCGCGCATATTGAAGTAGACAGAAAAGGCCCGATCCGGGTGATCTTCGCAGACTACAACCCCGAGGAGCGCGCCTATCAAGAAACGATTGGTAAATGGATCTGGATGGTAAACAAAATCGATTTCAGCGACTGATCGGCCTGTCGCGTTCGCGACTTGTGATACTGCTGTTTCTGGGGGCCGTTGTTGTCGTGGCCTATGTCTTTCTGGCCTTTCGGGCGGAACGGCAGGCAGTGCAATCTGCCAACCAAACGTTAGCAGCCGTGGAATCGTCTCGGTTTGCTTTCAAGGTTTCACAGCTTAGCCAGCAGGGCATGAACTACTTCGATCAGTCCATCGAAGAAAATGATCCCATCCTTCTGGAAGATGCCATTGTCATGATTGGGGCAGCAATCGGTTTTGCCAGATCCCCGGCCGCCAATGAAAATGAACAGATGGACGTGATCATTCCGCTGTTGGAAGAGATGCGGGATCTGATCCAGTCCCAGCGCCTTGCAATTGACGCCGCCTCGCATCAGCGGCTGCACAACTTGCTGACCGATGTTGAACGCGGAATTACGCTGTATGAGCAGAAATCTTACAGGCTGTTTCTGGATGATTTTTACCGTTTGCAAACAGTCGACTATCGCCAAGGCGTAACGCTGAGGATTTTTGCTGCCTCGATTGTGGCCGGTTTTTTGGTATGCGCCACCTTGCTGTTTTTCATGCGGGCTGAACAGTTGCAGACCAACCGCCGGATTGAGGCGGAAACGGCCAGCCGTGCCAAATCGGCGTTTCTCGCGAACATGAGCCATGAGATCCGCACCCCGATGAATGGGATCGTTGGCTTGGTCGAACTGCTGAAGGACTCGCCGCTGTCAGATGACCAACAGCAGATGATCACACATATTCAGGATTCGTCCTTTTTCCTGCTTGGCATCATCGACGACATTCTGGACGCCGCCAAAATTGATGCGGGGAAAATGACCCTCGAACAAACCGCCTTCAACATGTTGGAGGCGATCGAGATGACCTCGGAAACCGTGGCGCTGCAGGCCCGGTCGCAGAACGTGCGTCTGATGGTCTATGTGGATCCGTTGGTGCCAGACTTTGTGATCGGAGACCCCCTGCGGCTGCGCCAGATCGTGCTGAACCTGCTGAGCAACGCGATTAAATTCTCTGCCCGCGAAGGGGGCCAGAGCGGCCTTGTGCAATTGTGGGTCGAACCCCATGAGACACGCACCGGAATCCGCATTCGGGTGATCGATGACGGCATCGGTATGACTCCCGAGGTGGTTGCCAGGATCTTCCAGCCCTTCAATCAAGGCGAGGAGTCGACCACCCGGAAATATGGTGGCACGGGGCTGGGCCTTGTCATTACACGCAACCTTGTGGATCTGATGGCAGGGCATATGGCGGTCGAGAGCACGCCGGATCAGGGCTCAACCTTCACCGTTTTTCTGCCGCTGCCCGCCGGCGCAGGGGACGCGCCGCTGCCTGACATCAGCGGGTCGCAGTTGATCCTCAAGATGAACCACCTCGATTTCAACGACCGGATGGCGCGGTACTTTGAACATCGGGGGGCTGTTGTCAGCTGCCCCGAAACTGATGCCGACATGATTGACGCGGTCAAAGCAGCAGGCCCGGAAACCGTTGTCCTGCTTGCGCTTGGCACGTTGGAGGAAAACCTCGAACAGGTTGATGACCTGCGGCTGGTGAACCCATCATGTCAGATCGTGGTGCTGGATCCCAGCTGCGGCAATCCCAAAGGGCTGGTGGGCACCGGGCTCTATGCCTCTTACCGCTACCCGATGCATCACAGCGATATGATGCGTGGCATTGCGGTTTTACTGGGCCGACTAGAGGCAGGCCGCCCAACGCATGAAGCAGGGGCCTTCGGGCAACCCGCCTCTGACGCAATGCTCCCGCAGGCCGGAACCACGCCAATGCCCACCGTTCTGGTGGTTGAGGATAACCCCCTTAATCTGGCGGTGATTTCACGCCAGCTGACCACCCTTGGCTACGCCTTTGACACGGCCACAAACGGCGCTGAAGGCTTAGAGAAATGGCGCAAAGGGGGCTATGCGGCGATCCTGACCGACTGCCAGATGCCGGTGATGGATGGCCTGGCCATGACCCGCGCCATCCGCGACGCTGAAAAGGCGGGCCGCAACCGCCCCATCCCGATCCTTGGCATCTCCGCCAGCGCCCTGCCCGAAGAAAGCGCCCGCTCGATGGAGGCTGGGATGAGTGAATATCTGACCAAACCCCTACAACTGCCGCAGCTGTCTCAGGCACTGACTGATTGGGTTGCCTAAGCCACGCTCTGCAGCATTCCGTCCCACCGACCAAAGCGCCGCTTTCCCCCGCGCGCCGGGCAGGGTAAGCAGGGGCCATGACCTGGACGATCCCAAATATTCTGACCGTGGCACGCCTTTTGGCGGCACCCGGTGTCGCCGTGATGTTTCTTTACTTCACAAGGCCCTACGCTGACTGGTTCGCGCTGCTGCTGTTCACCTTGGCAGCAGCAACCGATTGGTTTGACGGCTACCTGGCCCGCGCCTGGGGGCAGGAAAGCAAAATGGGGGCGATGCTGGACCCGATTGCGGACAAGGCAATGGTGGTGATCGCCCTGATGGTGATCGTCGGCTATTCCTCAATGTCGCCCTGGCTCGTGCTGCCGGCCACGGTGATCCTCTTCCGAGAGGTTTTTGTCTCGGGCTTGCGCGAATTTTTGGGCGACACCGCTGGCACTTTGAAGGTGACCAAACTGGCCAAGTGGAAAACCACCTCACAGATGGTCGCCATCGCGCTGCTGTTTGCCCAGGGTGTGTTTGAACACTATTTCGGCATGAGCGTTATCGGCATGAACGATGAGATTGTCGCCCAGATCCTGCGGGGCGAATTGCCTGACGATCTGGGGCTGATCTGGAAACTGCAGGGCATGGCCTGGGCGGGCAACGCGGGTCTGGTGCTTCTCTGGGTGGCGGCGGTCCTGACTTTCCTCACCGGGGTCGACTACTTTAACAAGGCGCGGCCACATCTGAAGGACAACTGATATGGATATTCTCTACTTTGCCTGGGTCCGCGAACGGATCGGCATCCCACGTGAGAAACTCGATACCAGTGCCGCAACGGTTGCCGAACTGGTGGAAGAGCTGAAAGCACGGGAAGAACGCTACGCTGCAGCTTTTGCCGACCTGTCCGCCCTGCGGGTGGCGCTGGATCAAGACCTCAGCGATTTTGACGCCTCTCTGGACGGCGTGCGCGAAGTTGCCTTTTTCCCGCCGATGACCGGCGGCTAAGGGGGGTACGATGGATATCCGCGTTCAGGAAGCCCCGTTTGAACTGGGCCGTGTGGTGGAAGAATTCACTGACCGGCAGGTCAACATGGGGGCCATTGTCACCTTCACCGGCATCACCCGCGACCTGCCCGGCGCGGGCATGGACCGGATGGAGATGGAACATTACCCCGGCATGACCGAACGGGCGCTGGCCAAGATCGCGCAGGACGCGCTGGATCGTTGGGATCTGGGCGACGTGTTGATCATCCACCGCTACGGGGTGTTGAAACCTCAGGACCGGATCATGATGGTGGCCACCGCCTCTCGCCACCGCGCGCATGCCTTTGAAGCGGCGGAGTTCCTGATGGACTACCTGAAATCCCGCGCGCCCTTCTGGAAGAAAGAAATCACCAAAGACGGCGCCGAGTGGGTCGACTCCAAGGATGAGGATGAAGCCGCGCTGAACCGGTGGTAAGCGCTTTCATCTTGCTCAAAATACTCTGGGGTGAGGCGCTTTGCGCCGAGGGGCAACGCCCCTCAGTCCCGCTCAACACTCCGCTTAATCAGCCTTGGCCCCGCCACGCCGCCATCTTGGCGTTGGCGGCCTGCACAAAAATCACCACATCAATCGCCACCGCAAGAAACTGCGCGCCCCAGCTGCGGTAAAGCTCTGCCGTGTCATCTGCCAGCGCCAGAATGCCTGCCGCCTTGTCACTTGCCGCGATTTTGCCCAGTCCGGCCTCAATCGCGGCACGGACCTCGGGGTGTTCGGTCTGACCAAGGTGGCCCATGTCTGCCGCCAGATCGGAAGGCCCGATAAAGACGCCATCCACACCTTCGACCGCCAGGATCTCCTCCAGTGCCGCCATGCCCTTCACCGTCTCAACCTGCAACAGCAGGCAGATCTGAGCGTTGGCGGTGGGGGCGTAATCGCTGACAGTGCCGAACTTTGCAGCCCGCGCCAGGGCTGCCCCCGCACCCCGCACCCCTTCGGGTGGGTAGCGGCAGGCACGGACCAGTTCGCGGGCCTGATCAGCGCTTTCGACCATAGGGATCAGCAGGGTTTGCGCGCCCGCATCCAGCACCTGTTTGATCAGCCAGTCATTGCCCACGGGCAGTCGCACCACGGGATGGGAATGTTTGCCCTCCAACACCTGTAGCTGCCGGGTGATTGTCGGCAGGTCGTTCGGGGCGTGTTCGCCATCAATCACCAGCCAGTCGAATTCGGCAGTGGCCAGCATTTCCAGCGGATAGGCATCGGCAAAACCGGCCCAGCATCCGATGACCAACTCGCCGTTCTTCAGCCGTTGCTTGAAGGGGTTCACAGAGGCGGGCATCACAGGGCCTCCTTCACTGCGGCCGCGGTCTCGACGATGGTCTGATAGGCCATTTCGATGTCCTCTTCAGTGCAGTCCCATTGGCCGGCTTGGAAGCGGATCACCAACTTGCCCTTGGTGCGGGTCTGGGTCAGGTAGATTTTGCCCTCGTCATTGATCCGGTTGATCAGTGCCAGCGTCGCCTCTTCGCTGTCCTGCCCTTCTGGGCGCCACACGAAGGTGAACAGCGACAGCACCGGTTCCGTCACGATCTCGAACTCCGGCGTATCGCGCAGTTTCTCACAGAGGGCCACGGACCAGTTCACATGATTGCGGATCATGCTGCGCAGGCCTTCCAGGCCATAGGCACGGATCAGGAACCACAGTTTCAAAGCGCGGAAACGGCGGCCCAGTGGCACGGACCATTCCGAATAGTTGATGATGCCGTCCGCGCCGTGGGTTTTCAGATACTCCGGCTGGATCGCCAGGGTGCGGGTCAGATCCTCAGGGGAGCGGATGAAATGCGCCGACAGATCGAACTGCGTGCCGAGCCATTTGTGCGGGTTGAAGACAACAGAGTCCGCGCCGTCCACACCTTCCCACAACACACGGTATTCGGGGCAGATCATCGCCGCGCCCGCCCAGGCGGCATCCACATGCACATAAAGGTCATGGGCTTTGGCAACGGCAATGGTTGCCGCGATATCGTCACAGCCGCCGGTGCCAGTGCCGCCGGTACAGGCCACAACACCTGCGGGCAGGTGGCCCGCGGCCAGATCCGCCTCAATCGCGGCTTTTAGGGCTGCAGGGTCCATCGCGCGGGTGGGTCCCTGTGTTGGGATGCGGATCAGGTTGGCTTGTCCAATGCCCGCCACCCAAATGGCGCGATCCACCGAGGTGTGGACCTCTTCGGAGCAATAGATCCGCAGGGCTTTCTGGCCCGACAGGCCGTTTTCATTGCCATCCCAGCCAAGCGCCCGTTCGCGCATGGTCAGCACCGCCGCCAATGTCGCCGAGGAGGCCGAGTCCTGAATTACACCGGCAAAGGCCTCGGGCAGGCCAAGGCTTTGGCGCAGCCAGTCCATCATGCGGGTCTCCATCTCGGTCGCCGCAGGGGAGGTCTGCCACAGCATACATTGCGGCGCCATGGTGGTGATCAGATTGTCCGCCAGCACCGCCGCAGGCGAGGCATTGGACGGGAAGTAGGCAAAGAAACGTGGATGTTGCCAATGGGTGATGCCGGGCACCACGATGTCTTCAAAATCCTTCAGGATCTCTTCCATTGGCTGCGCGGTTTCAGGCGGGGCAAGGGGCAGGGCATTCAGCACCTCACCAGGTTTTGTCTGCGCCCTGACAGGGCGGTCCCGCAGCGTGGCGTGATAGCCTGCAGCCCAGTCCGACACCCATTTCCCCCACTTCGGAAAGTCGCTCCAGCGCATGATCCTCTCCCTCATATCCTTTGCGTTGCGGCAACAGGATCACTGGCGGCGGGGGAGGTCAAGACCGGTCGATGCCGGTCCTGACAGTCTTGGGCGGGTGTCACTCTGCCGCGCTGGTCAATCCGGCGGTCGCAGCCGCCTGCAGCGCCTCGCGCAGGGTGTCATTGTCGCCAATGTGGTTGGCCAATATCAGGATCAGCCGCGCGTTAAGCGCGTCGCTTTCGCTTTTGCTCAGGTCCTCATGCGCCGCCAGCAGGTCGGCGTAGAAGTTATCGGCATTGTGCAGGTTGGCACCAAGGTTCAGCGGCATCTGTTCACTCCTCATCTTTGGCGCGGCCAATGGCCCGACGCAGGGCGGCACGGATGGCGGCCCCCTCATAGGTTTCCCACCTTGCGGCGACATGTTGGTCGGGGCGGATCAGGTAGACGCCAGTGGGGCTGAGGCCCAAGTATCGCGCCGCCAGATCGGACCCTTCCGGCGCTTCCAGCGTCACAACATCCAGCTCCAGCCCGGCCTCTTGCAGCGGCTCCGCCGCGCAGTTCAGCGCCAGCAGGGTAAAGCGGTCGCCCAGCTGATCCAGAAGGAAGCCCTCTCCCAGGTCCGCATCGGGGCAGGGGCTGCCGGGACGGGCGCGGGCAGGGGCCTCGGGCAGAGCATCGGCGCTGTTCAGGGGCGAATAGTCATAGGTGCAGGGCAGCGAAAGGCGGCCCGAGTTGACCAAGGGCCGGGCAAAGGCATGATGTTCCGACAGATCCAGCACCGCATCGCGGAAGGTCCGGCTGACCTCTGATTTTGGGGTGATGAAATCGGTCGAGCGTGAAGAGTTCAGGATGTTTTCATCCGCGCCCACAACCCGCTCAAAATCATAGCTGTCCAGCAGCGCCTCATCCGCCACACCGTCAATCACCAGCTTCAGCTTCCAACACAGGTTGTCGGTGTCCTGCACGCCAGAGTTTGCGCCACGCGCGCCAAAGGGGCTGACCTGATGCGCCGAGTCGCCGGCGAACAGCACGCGGCCGTGGCGGAACTTTTCCATCCTGCGACACTGGAACGTGTAGATCGACACCCATTCCAACTCGAACTGCACCTCATCGCCCAACATCGCCTTCAGGCGTGGGATGACGTTTTCGGGCTTTTTCTCTTCTTCCTTGTCGATGTCCCAGCCCAGCTGCAGGTCAATGCGCCAGACGCCATCGGGCTGTTTGTGCAGCAGCGCCGATTGGCCCTTGTTGAAGGGCGGGTCGAACCAGAACCAGCGTTCAGTTGGAAACTCGGCGTCCATCACCACGTCCGCGATCAGGAAGTTGTCCTCAAACACCCGGCCGACAAAATCCAGCCCCAGGATCCGCCGCGTGGGCGAACCTGCACCGTCCGCCGCAATCAGCCAGTCCGCTTCCAGTGTGTAGCTACCTTCGGGTGTCTCCACCTCCAGCGCGACGTGATCGGGGTGGGTGCCAATCGCTTCGACTTTGGACTTGCCGCGGATTTCAATCGGCGCGCCCTCAGCCTGCAATTCGCGGACGCGGCTTACCAGATACTCTTCGAAGTAATACTGCTGCAGATTGATAAAGGCGGGGCGCTTGTGGCCCTCTTCCGGCAAGAGGTTGAAGTCATAAACCTTGCGGTCGCCAAAGAAGACCTTGCCCAGGTTCCACTGCACCCCCTTGTCGACCATCGGCTGGCCACAGCCCAGACGGTCCAGGATCTCCAACGGACGTTTGGCAAAACAGATCGCGCGGCTTCCAAAGCTGACTTTGTCATTGTCATCCAGAATGACCGCTTCAATCCCCTGCTGGGCCAGATCTATGGCGGCGGCCAACCCGACGGGGCCTGCGCCAATGATCACCACCTTGCGCCGTACGGGCGCGGCGGCATCCTGATCCTCTGACCGCGCATAGGGGTAGAGGGGCACTTCGAAAATCTTGTTCATCTTGGTCTCCTCCCGAGATGGTGCCTGCTCTGCGAGGCACAAAACACCGGTCTGCCGGCCTCAAAAGGCCGTCAGTACGCTGCTATCGTCGCATGTTCTGCGGCTGGGCGGCACGATCTGGATCAAACCGCCCGACATCCGTTTAGCCCTGCAATGCGTTCCACATGTCCAGATCACGTTGGGCGGTCCAGATGCGTGGGTGGGTGATGCCGCGGGCCTCGTCATAGGCGCGGGCAACGTTGAAGGGCAGGCAATGCTCATAGATCGCATAGTCCGAAAACTTCGGATCGCATTCGGCGCGCACCGCGTCCCAGGCCTCTTTCAGCGTGCCATTGCGGGCGGCAACACAGGCAGCAGGGCGATAGGTGCTTTCGACAAAATCACGGGTGTTTTCAATCGCCGCGTTGACCATCTCATGGCCGACCAGTGCATCGCCACGGCCCGGTGCAATGGCATCGACGTTATAGGCTTTGATGTTGTCGAGGGTGTTGCCCCAATCCTTGAAATGTCCGTCGCCGCAATAGCAGGCCGAGTGGTATTCGACGATATCACCGGTGAACATAACGTTCTGATCCGGCACATGGATCACCGCATCCCCCGCCGTATGGGCGCGGCCCAGGTGTTTGATGTCGACCCGGCGGCTGCCAAGGAACACGGTCATCGAGTCGGAAAAGGTGGTGGTCGGCCAGGTCAGGCCGGGGATGCTCTCATGACCTTCAAACAGACGGGGGAAGCGCTGAAATTCGCTGTCCCAGTCCTCTTGCCCCCGTTCGACAACCATCGAACGGGCGGTGTCGGACATGATGATATTCTGCGCCCCAAAGGCCGAAGCCCCCAAAACCCGCACCGCGTGATAATGCGTCAGCACCACATGGGTGATCGGCTTGTCGGTGACCGAGCGCACACATTCAATCACCTTATTGGCCAGACGCGGGGTCGCCTGCGCCTCAACGATCATGACGCTGTCATCCCCGATGATCACGCCCGAGTTAGGGTCGCCCTCAGCGGTGAAGGCATAGAGCCCTTCGCCCACTTCGGTGAAGCTGATGGTTTTTTCTGCCATGTCGCCTTGCGAGGCAAATGCCTTGGCCATGGGGTGTCCTCCTTGGGGTTTGCTGCCTTTCCTGACGCTTGAAGGTTGCTTCACGGATGCAGTGTGTGAGGCGGCGTCGCAGCGGTTTTCAGATGCGGTGCCAGAGGCAAGCTGGGATGCCTCCGGCGGGGATATTTACGCCAAAAAGAACTTAGCGTTTGTAAGGATCGTCCAGCGCCGGCAGCAGGGTGCCGGTGCAGTCGCCAAAGCCGATCTGGTAGCCGTCGCCCTTGGCGGCACCTTTCAGGGTCAGCGTGTCGCCGTCCTCGATAAAGCTGCGGGTCAGACCCTCAGTGATCTCCAGCGGCTCCTTGCCCCCCCAGCTGAGTTCCAGGAGCGAGCCGCGTTCGTCCTTGGTGGGCCCCGAAATTGTGCCGGACCCCAAGAGGTCGCCTACGTTCATCGCGCAGCCCGATGTGGTGTGATGGGCAAACTGTTGCGCAGCCGAATAATACATCCGGCTGTAGTTGGTGCGCGCGATGGTATGCTCTTCGCCCCCCTCCGCCTGCAGGCTGATCGCCAGGTCGATGTCATAAAGCATCGGGCGCGGCTCCGCCAAATAGGGCAGCAGATCCTTTTCGCGTTCGGGCGTGGTGGTGCGGAACGGCTCCAGCGCGGCAGTGGTCACAATCCAGGGGCTGATCGAGGTGGCGGTTGCCTTTGCCTGAAACGGCCCCAGCGGCTGGTATTCCCAGGCCTGAATGTCGCGCGCCGACCAGTCGTTCAGCAGCACATAGCCAAAGATCGCGTCATCTGCTTCCTCAACAGTGATCGGCCCGGCGGTGTTTTTGCCAACAACGGCGCCCATCTCCAGCTCGATGTCGAAGCGCGCACAGGGGGCAAAGCGCGGCATGTCATCGTTTGGGCCTTTCAACTGACCCCAGGGACGGCGAATGTCGGTGCCAGACACCACAACCGAAGAGGCACGGCCATTGTAGCCGATCGGAATATGCAGCCAGTTCGGCGGCAATGCGTTTTCGGGACCGCGGAACATGGTGCCGACGTTGAAGGCGTGGTGTTTGCCCGCGTAGAAATCGGTGTATTCGCTGACAAGGAACGGCATGTGCATCCGTGCGTCCGCCTGTGCCACCAGCAGTGGTTCCACAGCAGCCTGTTCTGTACTGTTCTCTCCCAAGAGCTGCATCAGACGGGCGCGCAGGGCGGCCCAGGCCTCGGGGCCCAGTTCCATCACCTCGTTCCAGAACGGCACATCCAGCACCGGATCTTCGGCCAGTTCCACCAGCCCGGCCTCTTCGGCGGCGGCAAGGTCCAGGATTCTATCGCCAATGGCCACGCCGCAGCGCGGTTCTTCTTCGCCGGTGGAGAAGACACCATAGGGCAGGTTGTTCAGGGGGAAAGGGGTGTCGGCGCTATTGGCCGAGGCCAGCCAGCTTTTCATCAGTGTCATATGCGTTTCCTTAGGTCTCTAGCGCGATGGTCATCCCGTCGGTCCCTATGAACAAGGGGCCTGACCAGGCGCGGCGGGTTTCCTCCCGCCAGTGGGTCTCAGTGAAATTCGGGTCGTCACAGGGGACGAGGTGATTGAGTGCCAACTGCTTCACGCCGGCCTCTTGGGCGATGCGTCCAACCTGATCGGCAGGGGCGTGGCTGCGTTCAAGATGGGTGCGCAACCGGTCATCGCCGTTGCCTACCCGGGCGCAGAGCGCGTCAATGCCGGCGGACAGCATCGCCTCATGCACCAGAAGGTCGGCACCTTCGGCAAACGGCACCATTTCCGGGATCGGTGCGGTGTCGCCCGAGATCACGGCGCTGCAGGTGCCGCCATCAAACCGCAGGGCAAAGCTGTCCTCGATCGGAGGATGTGCATTGCGCAGCACCTTCATGGTCAAGGGTCCCAATGCCTGTGCGCCTTCGGCGATCACCGAAATTTCCGCCAATGGGGCCAATTCGGGCCGTCCCTCATCGCGCAAGCGCAGTGAAATGTCGAAATCCATTGAGGCCAGGAACCCCTGCCAATAGCGATCCAGCCCCTCAGGCCCGATCACCGGCACCGGCTTGTTCAAACCCGCGGTCCAGGCGGTGTGAAACAACGGCCCCAGCTCCAGATAATGGTCCGAGTGCAGATGGGTGATGACAATGGCATCCAGATCCGTCAGCGCCACACCGGCGTCACACAGCCCCCGTGTACAGCCAAGCCCCGCATCCACCAACACAGTGAACCCGTCCATCTGCACCAGGGTTGAGGTCGGCATCCTGGTGCCCGGCCGGATCGCCGGTCCCCCTTTGGTGCCCAGAAGGACCACACGGTTCTCGCTCATTTCATTCACCTTAATCACGAAATATGCCTTCGTGATTCCCTGCTATTCATCTTGCCGGAAATACTCTGGGGAATTGGCCAAAGGCCAAGGGGGCAACGCCCCCCTGACCCGATATCCCATTCCAAACGTCACTTTTTACCGGGCGTGCCGTCGAATTTCTTCTCCAGATCCGACCAGCAGTCGATGTAATCGTCCTGCAGCGGCGCTTCATTGGCGGCAAAACCGGTCAGGTGCTGCGGGAAGCGGGTCTCGAACATGAAGGACATGGTGTTGTCCAGTTTCTCGGGCTTCAGATCCGCGTTGGAGGCGCCCTCAAAGGCGTTTTTGTCCGGCCCGTGCGGGATCATCATATTGTGCAGCGACATGCCACCGGGGATGAATCCTTTCGGTTTGGCGTCATACTGGCCATAGATGTTGCCCATCAGCTCGGACATGATGTTCTTATGATACCAAGGCGGGCGGAAGGTATCTTCCATCACCATCCAGCGTTCCCGGAACAGCACAAAGTCGATGTTGGCGGTGCCCGGCACACCCGAGGGCGCGGTCAGCACGGTGAAGATCGACGGATCCGGATGGTCAAACAGGATCGAACCGACCGGGCAGTAGGTGGTCAGATCGTATTTCACCGGCGCGTAGTTGCCGTGCCAGGCGACCACATCCAGAGGTGAATGACCGATCTTGGTTTCATGGAACTGGCCACACCATTTGATCGTCACGGTCGAGGGAGCTTCGCGGTCCTCAAAGGCGGCAACCGGCGATTTGAAATCGCGGCGGTTGGCCATGCAGTTGGCGCCGATCGGGCCACGGCCGGGCAGTTCAAACTTCTGACCATAGTTTTCGCAGACAAAGCCGCGACAGGGGCCTTCCAGCACTTCAACGCGATAAAGCAGGCCACGCGGCAGGATGGCAATTTCCTGCGGGGCAAGGTCGATGATTCCCAGTTCGGTGCAGAATCGCAGGCGGCCTTCCTGCGGCACCACCAGTAGTTCGGAATCAGCCGAGAAGAAGTAGCTGTCCACCATCGACTCGGTCACGAGATAGATATGGCTGGCCATGCCGACCTGGGTGTTCACATCCCCGGCGGTGGTCATGGTGCGCATGCCGGTCAGCCAGGTCAGACCCTGTTCGCCCATCGGCACCGGATCCCAGCGATACTGCCCAAGGGAGATCACATCCGGGTCCACATGGGGGGCGGATTTCCAGTAAGGCAGGTCGATTTTTTCGTAACGATGCGAATGCTTTACGCTGGGGCGAATGCGGTAGCACCAGGTCCGTTCGTTCTGATGGCTGGGGGCGGTGAAGGCGGTGCCGGAGAGCTGTTCACCATAGAGACCATAGTTACATTTCTGCGGGCTATTCATGCCCTGTGGCAGGGCGCCGGGCAGTGCCTCGGTCTCAAAGTCATTGCCGAAACCGGGCATATAACCGGGGGTGGTGCCCTCGGCGTTGGTGGCTTGGGTAAAGCTGTGGGGGTGGGCTTGCGTGTTCATGGCGGCTCCTCCTTTTCACTTGCTTTGTTAATAGTTGTTTTTGTAACTAACAACGGGAGAGGATCTAAAATGACCGAAAAATCTGACTTCGATTTGCAGAACTTCCTGCCCTATCTTTTAAACCAGGCCGCCGAAGAAAGCAGCCTTGCGTTTCAAAAGGTCTATAAGGACCGCTATGGCATGTTGCGGACCGAATGGCGGGTGCTATTCCATTTAGGGATCTATGGCCGCATGTCGGCCAAGGAGATCGGCCAGCGGTCCAAGATGCACAAGACCAAGATCAGCCGCGCTGTCGCCCGTCTGGAAGAGCGCCGGTTTCTGGCGCGGGAAGTCTCGGAAGAGGATCGGCGGCTGGAGTTTCTTTGGCTCACCACACAAGGCGAGGCGGCTTACCGCGACCTGTTGCAGGTGGCGGAAAGCTACGATGCCAAGCTGACCGCAGCGCTGAGTGTGGAAGAGGTGGCCGGCCTGCGCAGTTTGCTGCGCAAACTGGCGGGCATGGCCTGAACCGCGCGGATCAGGCCGGCCTTAACGCACACAGATCAGAAGGGACCGATCAGAAGTTCGGCTCAACTCCCGGCAGGTTCACCGCCTTGATCAGGTCGCGCAACTCCTGACGGGCGGCAACGTTGGAAATGTTGAGGCTGGAAATCCCGATGTCTTTCAGGTCCAGCAGGGTCAGGCCACGGGGGAACAGCTCGCGGAAGATTACCCGCTCGTTGAACCCGGGCGCGACTCGGAAGCCGATGCGTTTGGCCAGATCGTCCAGCGCCTTGCCCATCTTTTCCTTGTTCACCATGTTCTGCGCGCCCAGACGGTTGCGCAGCACGATCCAATCGATCGGCTTCAGCCCCGCCTGTGCCCGCAGCTGACGGGCGTTCCAAACCATTTCCGAATAGACTGAGGGACCTTTGATGGTGCGCGCCTCACCGTCGATCTTGGCCAGCAGGTCGAAATCCACAAAGCTGTCGTTCAGCGGGGTGATCAGCGTGTCGGCCAATGAATGCGCCACCTGACTGAGGCGGGTATGCGATCCGGGGCAGTCGATCATGATGAAATCGTGATCCGGCTCCAGCGCGGCAATGGCAGCGGACAGACGATGGTCATAGGGGTTTTCACCCGGCTTCAGCTCGCTCTGATCGATCTGCGTCAGCTCATGGTAGTTGGGTGTCGGCAGCTCCAGCCCGGCCTTCTCCATGAAGGCCTTGCGGTTTTCGACATAACGGCCAAAGCTTTTCTGACGCAGGTCCAGATCCAGCACACCCACCCGTTTGCCCATACGGGCCAGCGCAGTTGCGATATGCATCGACACGGTGGATTTGCCCGCGCCGCCCTTTTCGTTGCCGACCACAATGATATGCGCCATGGAGATCTGTCCCTATCCCTGCCTTGTTCTGGCTTTCGTGCCACAGGATATTGTGGCGCAGCGCAGTTGCAAGCTTTGTTCTTCTGTTGGACCGCTTCAATGGCATCTGTTGCAGAAATATGGAAGGGGGCACGGTGAAAGCGCGACGGATTTCGCCGCCGCGCCTTTGAGGCTCGTTTCGGTAGGCCTTTAGTTCTGGCTGAACATTAGCCGCAATGTCACCGGGGCGGCGCGGGTGATGCCGGAGAGTTCCGCCAGCGCTTTCAGCGCGTCAATGCCGCCGTCAATGCCGGCCTCTTCGGTGTCGAGGAAGATCATGTCATTGGTGGTCACCATCACGCTGTCCTCGGCGAGCCGTAGGATGAACATGTCGCTGTAAAGCTCGGCCTCGGTGCCCGCCAGCGCCAGCGTGGCATCCACTTCGCTGACCATGGAACCCCCGACTGGCAGCGCATTCAGGGCTGCCATATCAACCTGCGCCGACAGCGTTGCGGCGGGGGCCGCTTTGAACACGTGTTCGATCATCCTCTCGTTGCGGATATCGATGTTGGTCTGGACCGAGTTCAGGTTGATCTCGATCACTACCGCGCCTTCTGCGGAAACACTGCCTGAGATGTTTTCGAAATGATGCACCTCTCCAAGGGTGTTTTTCTTTACCGAGCCAAAGGCGATCCGCGAGGTGTCGGCATCCAGGGTCCAGCTGTCTGCAGTTGCAACGCCAGCCATAAAACTCAGCGCGATCAGCGCCGTTGTCAGTTTCTTCATAATTACCTCCGTCAAAATACCGACAAGGTAACACAACGGGCGGCCTCTGAGGAGGTCAGCCGTTCAGAAACTTGCCTTGAAAGGCCGGCTTCATCGCCATGAATTCCTGCGTCAGGTGATCCACAAATAGCCGCACCCGCCGGGTGCGCCTGAGGTCCGAATGCAACAGGATCCAGAGCGATCGATCCAAGGTCAGCTCGGTGCCGGGGACCTGCTGTAACTCGGGGTGAAACTTGGCAAAGATTGCTGGTAGGTAAGACATGCCCGCCCCCGCCCGCAGCATTTGCATCCGCATAAAGCCATCGGCCACCGCGTAACAGGTTTCAGCCTGTGGGAAGGGCATCTGCACGGATTGCGGGCTCAGCCTGTTGCCTTCGGGCCAGCCCAGCCAATGCAGCCCTTCACCCGAGGGCCCGGCCTCTAGCACCTTCTCGGCGATATAGTCGCGGCTGGCAAAAATCCCGATCCCCAGGGCAAACAGCCGCCGGGCGGTGACATCATCCGTCACCTCCGCCGCGCCCCGCAGGGAGACATCAGTTTCGTCTTTGTTGATGTCCTCCACCTCAGTGGTCAGGCGCAATTCGATCTCGATATCAGGGTGGCGGGTGCGGAACCGTTCCAGAATGGGTGGCAAGACCTGATAGGCAAAGACCGGTAGTACCGAAAACCGGATCCGCCCGGCTTCGCTGCGATCCCCGCCTTCGACGCCCCGCCGCGCGGCCAGCATTGCGGCTTCGGCCTGTTCTGCCAACGGTAGCAGATCCTCGCCCGCGTCGGTCAGCCGGAAGCCTTGTCGCGACCGGGTGAACAGCCGCACCCCATAGCTGGCCTCCAAGGCCTGAATGTTACGGTTCACGGTGCCGTAGTTTGACCCCAGCACCTCCGCGCCGCTGCGCAGACTACCCGAGCGGGCCACGGCGAGGAAGAAGGGCAGGTATTCCCAATCTTGTGGGCGCATCAAACCTCCTTGGTGATCCATGCGCGTAACACTGTGATGCATCTGGTGTGTATGTGTCTTCCATTGGTAACGGTAAAACGGGGGCAACGAAATGAAAATCTGCCCCACGCCCTGCATATCCGGGCCAGGTAAGGAGACTTCCTATGACCGATCCAAACGTCACCCGCTATCACCCCGCCCTTGTTGCCCTGCATTGGATCATGGCGCTTGGCATCTTCATGCTGCTGGTGGTTGGCGGCCCGATGCTGGCGAAGCTGGCCAGCAATGACCCGATGAAGATCACAGGCATGCAGGGGCATATGGCCATTGGCATGATTGTCGGGCTGCTGCTGGCACTGCGTCTGGCGCTGAAGCTCCTGACCCGCACGCCACCCCATGCGGACGCGGGCCATAAGGCGCTGAACAGCGGCGCAAAACTGGCGCATATTGGCCTTTACGTCCTGATGGCGGGCATGGTTGGCAGCGGCATCGCGATGGCTTTTGCGGCGGATCTCTTCGCCATTGCCTATGGCGGCGCTGACCTGCCCGTGCCCGAAGATATGACGGCTTACACCCCGCGTGTGGCGCATGGTGTGATTGGCAAACTGCTGCTGGCACTGATCCTCGCTCACCTGGCGGGTGTCCTCTACCACATGGTGCTGCGCCGCGACCGTCTGCTGCGTCGGATGTGGTTTGGCAAACGCACGGTCTGATCCGGACAGAGACATTGGAAAAGGCGCGTCCCTCAAAGGGCGCGCCTTTTTGCGTTTGCCTTCAGCCGAGGGGGCAACAAAAAACCCCGCACAATGGCGGGGTTTTCCGTATCAAATCGTTGGTAAAGCTTAGAAGCCCAGACCAGCGTATTTGTTTTTGAACTTCGACACGCGGCCACCAGCATCCAGCAGGCGGGCACCGCCACCGGTCCAGGCCGGGTGTACGGTGGGGTCGATGTCCAGCGCCAGAGTGTCGCCTTCGTTGCCCCAGGTCGAGCGCATCTTGACGATGGTGCCGTCGGTCATCTTCACGTCGATGAAGTGGTAGTCGGGATGGGTATCTGCTTTCATAGATCCGCTCCTTACGCTTTAGCCTTGGGGGCTTTGTAGTTGGTGACTTCTGCGATACGTGCGGATTTACCACGACGCGAGCGCAGGTAGTACAGTTTCGAGCGACGCACGCGGCCACGACGGATCACGGTTATCGAGTCGATGTTGGTCGAGTGCAGCGGGAACACACGTTCCACACCTTCGCCGAAAGAAATCTTGCGAACGGTGAACGAACCGGCAATGCCAACGCCGTTTTTACGGCTGATGCAAACGCCTTCGTAGTTCTGAACACGCGAGCGGGTGCCTTCGGTCACTTTGTAGCCGACACGAATGGTGTCACCGGCTTTGAAGTCGGGGATGTCTTTCCCCAGGGCGGCAACTTGTTCCGCCTCGAGCTGTGCGATCAGGTCCATATGACCATCTCCTTTGATTGCTTGCGGTTGGCCCGCAAAGGTGAGTGCCGTCCCGAGAGCTCTGTGCCTTCGACCGGGTCCGCCGCAGCGCCCGCAAGAGATCAGTTCGTTTTCTTTTTTGCTGCGGGTTGGTCCAGGTCGAGGCCGAAGAAGCGCTCAGGCGCATATCCCACAGGTCCACAGACCGATTCCGGCCGTAGACGGGCGGTGTATAGGCCCAGCGGGGCAAGGGATCAAGCGGTTTGATGCGCTTCAGCGCTGCTCGCGGCCCAGGATTATTGTCGAAGGCCACGGGTTCGCGCCAAATGCGTCACGATATTGGAAATGTTGCCAATTATGACGTGTGTAATCTGGAGCAGTGTCGCCTTTGGGTGTATAAACCGGTTGCGTTTTTTGAAGGATTTTGTGCATGTTGCCATTTATGCTGATCGCCCTTGCCGGCGCCGGTCTGTTCACCTTGGCCAGTATACTGGACGATGATGCTGACACTGGCGCAGATGAGAAAACACTGACACGGGCACATCCGATGACAGCGGCGGTGACGATTTGGCGGAATGGCTCGGGTCGGACTTTCGCGTAACGCCCGAAGGTGGGGCGCCATTTTTTGTCAGTGAAAACCCCGGCACCGACGGCAATGAGCTGATCGAAACCAATATCACCGATGAGGTTTACCAAGAGGTTGACGCTGGTGACGGTCTGGATGTGGTGCGGATCGGTCTGGGGGATAGCGTTGATACGTTGAGCCTGGCTGATGACCCCGAAACAGGCGATGACATCGCGGGCGAAGACGGCGACCATGTTATTGTCACGATCCGCGGCGAAGACTTGGCGGAGGCCGTCCAGCTTGAGACGAGGTATTCGGAATTGCGCGATGAATACGATGTGTCGACCCTTCTGTCACTCGACATGCATGTGTTCAATGCCGACATGGGTAGCGGCGACACATTGGAAATCGCGATGCCAGATACAGCAGGCGGTGCCATTTTCACCCTGGAGGGCCACGAAACCCATTATGATGGACCGGAAGCATGGGGCCCAGAGATCCTAAACCACTACGCCTATGTTTTTTATTCCGAGGACGGCACAATCCCCGAAGGCCTGAGCGTTGCCGAAGATACCATTAGGTATGGCGACAGCAACGGCCCGCTTGGCCCAGATGACCTCGACGGAATTTATATTCTTGGTCGGATCAATCTGGGTGAAAGCTACTGGGCGCAGGATCCGCAGACCTTTGAAACAATATCCTGGGACCGGTCCATTGAGGCGCCTGCAGTCACGTTGACGCAGCCAGCTGTCATCGTCTGATATTCGCTGTCCGACACAGGCAGGGCAAAGCGAGTTAAGCTGCGCCGTGGAATTGCGCGGCGCAGATGTGCCGCGGCATTCCAGCAATTATGTCCTCAATTGAGCTGTTTTGCATGGCTTGACCGAAATCCAGGCCGAAGTATTCTAGCCCCATTAATCTTTAAGTTTCCTATTTGAATTTACTGCGTGGAGATCCCGATGACCGCGCTGATTTTGAAGACCATTTACCGATTTTTGTCGGTCGAAACCAATGACGCCCGCTGGCAGGTCGCGCAGGATATCGTTGCCGATCTTGGCTGCAATGCGATCAATACGGCTTCTGTCGACCGCACGACAGGCCAGATGGAATGGGCGCTACTGTCGATGTCGGACGCTTGGCTCGAAGCTTATGTCGGTGAAGGCTATTTCGAGGTGGATCCGCTGATCCTGGGGGCGCGCAACCCGACAGGCTTCCAACTTCTCAAAAGCCAGACCCTGCATCGCGATGACAGCCCCAACCGCACCAGTTTTGGTCTGAACCACGAATTGGCCCATTATGGCTATAGCCATCTGGCCTGTATCCAAATGCCGGGACAAGGCGATGCGTCCACACGGTTGGTGGTCTTTTCCGGCGATGACAGTACCTATGATTTTCACCGCAAATATGATCAGCCGGAACTGGGCCAGCTTGCCCGCACCATTGCTGCTTTTGTGACCGAACCTGCAACGCCGGATCCGCGGTTTTTACCCATGTATGGCAAAACCCTTCTGTCAGACCGAGAGAAAGACGTGCTGTCGTTGCTGGCCGCAGGGCACCGCAATGATGAAATCGGCTATCGCCTCAGCATCGCCGAGGTCACAGTGCGCGCCCATGTCAGCTCGGCGCGGTTGAAACTGGGGGCCAAGACCCGCGAACAGGCCTTGGTGGAGGCGATCAGAACTCGTCAGATCCATCCCTAGAGGACACACTAAAATGCGCAGCGAAAGGGCGCTGCGCATCTGGTTACGGGCTATGGCAGGCGGCTTAAACCTCAACCACCTTGGCGTCCGGTGCGTTTTTCTTGACCGACTCAATGCCGTTGTCGCGGCCCGAGGTGCTCTCATAGCTTTCCGAGGTGCCGATGACCTGACCGTTGGTGGCTTTCAGGTTGAACATATGTTTGCCCGACTTGGTTTCCTTGCGCTCGTACCGCGCGTCTTCGGGGGCATTTTTCTTCACCGAGGCCACACCGTTTTCGCAGCTGGCTTTCTGTTTGTAGCCTTCCGAGGCAAGGATGATCTCGCCATTTCCTGCCTTCAGACGGAAGCGGTATTCACCGGCCTTGTCTTCGTAGATTTCAAATTTGCCTGCCATGTCACTGTCTCCTGAAATTCATCGCACCAAGGATGCGACCCCAAAATGATGCCGGCAGATTGGGACAAAAACGCCTTTGGATCAACCGGCTATCGGGATCAGCCGTAGATCAGTAACAGCGGCACCAAGGCGGCGTAGGTGGCAAGTGTCAGCCAGTAGAGCAGGGGCGCCTCACTGCGGCTGATAGGTTCCAACAGATAGGTGGCGCGGTCCTTGAGGCCCAACACCGTCCAGAGGGCAAAGAACAAGGCGGAAATCCACGACCAACCGGTTGCGATCGACAAGTAGATCAACGCCAGGCCGGCCCAGGCTTTCCACCTGAATGTCATCGGGGAGCCGCCGGATTGTGCCGGCGCTTGCCCGTTGGGGCGCACCATAAACGTGCCGCCGTCGGGATCCGCGATCACCACGGCCTTGCCCTGATGCAAGGGGATTTCAGCAATCACCTGGCCACCTTCTGCGGTGGCGCGTGCGGCGGCGCCTGCATCACCGTTAAAGATCACCGCCCAATATTGCTCTTTGCCGCGCACCGCCGGATCCGGCACCTCATAGAGATGCGCCCCTGTACTGCCGGGGGGTGTGGAAATCTCCCAGCTGTCTTTGGTAAGCGATTTGAAACGCCAGCCAAACAGCCCCTCATAAAAGGGCATCACCTTAGCCGCATCCGAGACAAACAGCGCATGGGCAAAACGGCTGCCCGCGCCCTCGGTTGTGCCGGTCATATCGGGGCCTTCATAGACGGTGAACCCCGCCCCCAACGGGTCGCGGATCAGCGCATAGCGCCCGCCATTGGCAAAATCCGACGGGCCAATTTCCACAATGGCGCCCGTATCGGCGGCGCGCTGGGCGGTGGCCGTCACATCGTCGACCTGAATGTAGGACATCCAGAAGCTGGGCATTCCCATGTCCACAAATTTCTCTGGCATCTGGTACAGGCCAGCAACCGGCCGCCCGCCCGTCAGGCCGATGCCGTAATCGTCGCCTTCGAACTGCCAGCCGAGCACCGTGGTGTAAAACGGTCGGGTGGTGGCAGGGTTGTAGCTGGACAGATCGGCCCAGATTAACTGCCTGTGCTGTGATGATTGGGGCATGTGCCCTCCTTTCGGGTCAAAGTGCCTGTTGCACCAGATCTGCGCAGGCCCGTGCAGCAGTGCAAGCCGGACACGCGATTACCGCAAGAATGGTGAATTTTTGCCCTGCGACAAAGGTCTGCTTGGGTAAGTGGCCCACAGTGTGTAATCTACAGTGGATTTTTTAGATTTGGTTTCATCTTGATTGTTTCTGTTGATGTAATCGAGCGCCTCATTGCGGCGCGCGACAGTGATCACGCCTGGGAGATCCTGCAGGCATTTGCTGGGGAACTGGGCTGCAATGCTGTGAATATGGCCTCGGCCAATGCGGTGACGGGGCAGCTGAACTGGTCCCGCATGGGCATGGATGAGGCTTGGCTGGAACGCTACATCGCCCAAGATTATGTGTCGGCGGATCCAGTGGCCCTCAATCTGGCCCGTGACGTGCCGATGCAGCTGATCAAGGCGGGCACCCTGCGCCGGGATGAGGTTGAGAACCCGCTGGAATGGCAGATCAATCACGAACTGGTGGACGCGGGCTACAACAGCTTGGTGGCGGTGCAAACCGCTGGCCGGATGGAGGATGAACGACAAGTGCTGGTGCTGGCCAGCGCCGCCGAAGAGGTGCCTTTGCTGGCTGAACACGGAGCGGAAGCGGTGCAGCATATTGGCCGTCTGGCCAGCGCCTTTGTCGCTGCCCCAAAGGTCTGGCGCTATCCGCAGAACTCCGTTGGCTCCTCCGCCCGCCTGACGGGCCGCGAGGTTGACGTGCTTTCGCTCCTTGCGCTGGGGCACCGCAATGACCGGATTGCGGAGAGGCTGCAAATTTCAGAAGTGATGGTGCGAAAACACATGGCCTCGGCGCGGGGGAAGCTGGGGGCGAAGACCCGTGAACAAGCGCTGGTGCGTGCTATTTTGCAGGGCATCATCCACCTGTGATCCGGGCCCTATCGGAAACGATAGGTTGTGAGCTGATCCGTGATTTTCTATCTCTATTCACGAGGCTATCGCGTGTGTGTTTTTTGGCGATTGGCCTCTTCGTTTCATGACGTTTTGTTTTGAACGGTTAGTGAATGCGGCTGCGTGAGGGCCGCAAGTCACGTGGAAGGCATCGGCCGGGGCTATCCCCATATCCAATCACCCTTGGCTGATGCCTTCCCCATTTCTTCAGTCCTCGCTGAAGGCACCTCGCAGGGGTTCATTTCCCATCCTGACCTCGACCCCTGACAGGAAGATTGCGCCGCGGTTGGCAGACTGCGGCGCATTTTTTCTGATAGCTGAACAGGTAGCGGAGTTTACTTTTCGGCTTTGCCTGCCTGATACCGCTCCCACATGTCGGGGCGGCGGGCCTTGGTGATCTCTTCGCTCATCTCATTGCGCCACTTGGCAACATTGCCGTGATGGCCCGACATCAGAACTTCTGGAATGGGTCGTCCCATCCACTCGGCGGGACGGGTGTATTGCGGATGTTCCAGCAAACCGTTGGAATGGCTCTCTTCTTCAATGCTGTGGGCATTGCCTAGCACATCAGGCAACAGGCGCACGGTGGCATCGAGCATTGCCTGCGCGGCAATCTCGCCCCCGGTCAGGACAAAGTCCCCCAGCGAGACCTCCTGAAAACCATAGTGGTCCAGTACCCGCTGATCGACTCCCTCAAAGCGGCCACAAAGCATAGTTATCCCGTCACAGGCCGCCCAATCCCGCGCCATCGCCTGATCAAAACGGCGTCCACGTGGCGACAGGTAGACCATTGGCCAGCGCCCGCGCGCACCCTGCATGGTCTGATCCACCGCTTGCCCCAACACGTCCGGCCGCAGCACCATGCCAGCCCCACCGCCTGCGGGGGTGTCATCCACATTGCGGTGCTTGCCAACGCCGAACTGGCGCAACCCGGTTGTTTCCAACTGCCATTTGCCATCCTTCAGGGCGCGGCCTGTCAGGCTTTCGCCCAGAACGCCGGGAAAGGCATCGGGAAACAGGGTGATGATCCGTGCGGTCCAGACCCCGGCAAGACGCGGGTTCGGCTGCATCAGCTCCTGCGGCTTGAACGTGGGGCGGATCGACAGGCGGCCGTGGGACTTGGGGGTGTTTTCGGGTGTATCGCTCATGCGCCGCTCATAGCGCGGTCCGTGGGGGCGGGGCAACAGAGGTGTGCCCCGCCTGTGGCTGTAGAGCCTGATCAGGCGGCGGCGCGCTGACCCATTTCAGCCGCCCGGTCCAGCCAGCCGGCGATCTTGGCGGGTTTTGCCACTTTGACCGAGCCGAACTGCACCACATTGCGCGGCTTGATTCCAACGAAGCTCAGCACCTGGTTGCGGATCACCCGCCGCCCTGGTTTGTTGTAGAGCAACCGGTCCAGCAGCGGTGGCGTATCTGAGGTGATGATCACATCGCCCGTCTTGCCGGTCAGCAGCTTGTCCCAGGCCAGCCCGTTGCCTTTGTACTTGAAGCCAAAACCCGGCAGCAGCGCCCGGTCCAGCACCGACTTCATCCGCCCCGGCATGCCGCCCCACCAATAGGGGTAAACCACCAGCACGTGATCGGCCCATTTCATGTTTTCCTGCCATTGCAACAGATCAGGCTCCAACGTCTGCCGGTTGCCATCATAGCCGCCGAAATTGCTCTCGCCGAACTGCATGTCATGCAGGTCCATCCGCCGCACCTCGCTGCCTTCTGCCGCTGCTGCTGCGGCGTATCGGTCCGCCAAGCCGCTGTTGAGGCTGGTTTTTCCCGGATGTCCAACCCAGATGAAGATGCGTTTTGCCATGATGTTGATCCTCTCGATTTGAAAAGGTGATAAATGCTCACATTTAATAACGTGACATATGCTCATGTTTTTGCGAAAGTCAACGGAAGGATTGAGAGAAGGTGGCCCATGTCCCCAACAGTTGAAGCAATGGAAGCGGTTCTGCCGCGCAAAGAACCGGTGCAGGAACGCAGCCGCAAACGGTTCGAACGCATCCTGTGGGAAGCCACAAAACTGATCGAGGCGCGCGGCGTGGATGCGGTGGCCATGAAGGAGATCGCGCAGGCTTCGGAAATCTCGATTGCTTCGCTTTACCAGTACTTTCCCGACAAGGCGGCGATCATTGCCACCCTCGCAGACCGGTTTTTTCGCGAAGGCCAGCACTGCATTCAGGCGCTCTTTGGCACCGTCACCACGCGGGCTGCCTTGATCGAAGCTCTGCACGGCATGGTGGACAGCTACTACGATTGTTTTCTGGAAATGCCAGGCGCTTACGGGATTTGGCAGGCGACGCAATCCGACCGCCGTTTGCAGCGGCTGGACGAAGAAGATTGCGCCGAACACGTCCGCACCCTCGAATCAGCTATCCTGCGGGTGGCGCCGGATCTGGCAGCGGTGCGGGAAGCCGAGCTGACGCCGATGGCCAAGCTGCTGGTCGGTGTCATCGCCGGCGCTGTGCGCAGCGCGATCACCCTACCCGAAGCAGAAGCGCGCGCGCTGCTGGAGATGTGCAAACACCGGATGGTAACGCCCGCGATTGAGGCCACCTTGCCAGCGGATTAATCCGCGTCATGCTCGGATATCTGAGAACGGATCTCTTCGGTTGCGTTGTCCAGAAATGCCTCCATCGCAGCCTGCTCAGGTGTCCAGCGGTAGCGCCACACTCCCAGCGCCACGCCAAAGCCCAATGACAGGAAAGGCAGCCGGACGGGCAGCGGAGACAGGGGTAGCAAACGTGCAACGCCAAAGCCCACGCCATAGAGCACCGCGCAAGTCACGGTGTTGATCAGCAAGGCAAAGATCAGCTGCACTAAGCGCGCTACAAACCCTTCAGCCTGTGGGCGAGTCAGCGCCATCAGCGCCGTGAAACATCCGGCAAACAGCGGGACCGTTTCTATCTGGACCTCGGCCAAAGGGGCCAGCACAGGGCTCGCAAAAAGCGGCAGAGCATAGAGAAGAATGCCCGCGCGGGAATATCGTTCAAAAGCCATGAGATCAGGCTATCGCGAAACCTCATGAATTCTGAATGACAAAACCGGTCAGTTTCGAATTACTCGGGGAACAGCCCTTCGGGTGGATCGGCAACAATCCGGCCCGCGCCCAGATCCACCGTTGGCACTGAGGCCAGGGTAAAGGGTAGCAAAACAGTGGTTTTCAGGCCCGGCCCGTGGATTTCCAACAGGTCGCCAGCACCGTGGTTCTGCACCGATTTCACCATGCCCAGTTTGGTCCCGCCAGTGTCAAACACCTCCAGGCCCATCAGATCGGCATGATAAAATTCGTCATCAGGCAATGACGGCAGCCGGTCCCGCGGGACAAACAGTTTGACCCCTTTCAGGGCGTCGGCCTCTTCCTTGGTGGCGACATCCGACAGGCGCACCGACAGGCCGTTTTTGATGACGTTGACAATGCCCACCTCAAAACTGCGGCTGCAATCTTCGGTCATCAGCGGATTGTAATCGGCAATCGCTTCGGGCTCTGCGGTGAAGCTCTTCAACCGTACCTCGCCGCGCACCCCAAAGGCACCGGCGATGGTGGCCACACAAATCAGATCGTCTGTTTCACTCATGTTGTCACCTAGATTACGGCTGGGCGTTTCCCCGTTGATAACGCCTTGGGCGGGCAGGGGCAATTCACCAATCTGCGCCATTTTGGGTGGCAAGGAGATGTTAGTCACATGCTAGAGTTGACAGCCCTTCAAGTGACGTCTAGCTCCCGTCATCAAGAATTCGGAGATTGGTTTTGTCAAAACGGCTTTCAACAGTTTGCGTTCTGCTGTCATTCTTGCTGATGACAACGGTAGGTGTCGCGAAACATTTTGCTGATCAGGCGCTTAGTTGGAGTTTCGCCCCTCCCGAACTGATCACCTCAGAGGCACAGTCGGCCTCTTTTGAAACCGTTTTTGACTACAGCGCCGGGGAGGGTATCGCACATTCCGCTGCCATCCGAATGAAGCAAGATGCTGTTGGAATTCTTTGGTTTGATGGCAGCCGCGAAGGGGCGCAGGATGTGGTCCTTAAGGAGCGAGATATACGCTTCAAAGAGGGAGCCTGGATCGTGGGTGATGTCGGAGTGCTGACAAACCGGCGCGCGCTGACGCAGCACATGGACCCACCGCAGGCGGTGTTGAAGCTGGGCAATACCATCCAGTTTGGGGAATCAACTGACAAACTTCTGGCGACTGTGGTTTCTCTTGGCGGATGGGCCGCTGCCTCCATTGCTATGGTGGATACAGCGGAGGGGGAGGAGCGCGTGCACAAACTGTCCCTCTCGCCTTTTATCAATCGCTCCCATCTCGTCCGGACACCGATGGTTCCTTACACCGACGGATCGTTTGGGCTACCAGCCTATTTGGAGTTGGGGAATGCTTTTGGTGAATGGGTGCGGATGGATTCGCACGGAAAGGTGCGCGACAAACGACGCATGTCACAGGGCCGTTTCGGGATCCAGCCGATGGTTGTGCCGCTGATTGCGCAAAATGCTGTCGCCCTGATGCGTAATTTTGAGCGGGGTGGGGATCGGTTGATAGCAACCTGGACGACCGATGGTGGACAAAGCTGGAGCCCGGCAGAGCATCTTGATCCGGCAAACCCGAATGCACCGGTTGCCGCCATCCGGTTGGCGGAGGGACGGCTACTTATGGCCTATAACGATCAACCTGATCAGGCCAATTCGCTGAGCTTGGCAATCTCTGAGGACAAAGGCCGGAGCTGACGAAAGATAAAGACGCTGGAATCTGCCCGCGGGACCGTGCGCTATCCTGCGATGGCCCGGCTGCCGGACGGCCAAATCTTGCTGATATATTCTTATGGCGGAAAGAAAGGCATCGTGGCCCACATATTTAACGACGCATGGTTGGAGGTATAGTAATGGCTTTTTATGAAACCTTCGGCCTTGCGACCATCTTGATCTGGTTCACGTCTGTTTGCGCAGGCCGATGGCTGCCGCCAACGGTATTGGCGACCTCAAACAGAATGCGGCTTGGCATCCTAGTGTTTGCAAGTCTTTCTATCACAGCGGCATTGCACGTTCTGATGGGCGTTACGTTTTTTTCTGTCACAATGGCCGTGCTGGCGCCATTTGGTGCGGTGCTGCCTTTGTTGGCTCTTAGGGCTGTCTGGGGAAAACTCGGTGGGACGGCCCAGCCGTTTACCAGCCTCGAGCTTTTGGGATGTTTGACTCTGCTGCTGCTGCTGTACTGTTCCGCGCTTGGTGTTTTCACCTTCGACCTTTATCGCCTTGGCTATGCCGCCCTTTCGGGCACAGCCATCGCGATGGTTTGTGCAGTTTTGGCGATATGGCGTGGTCACTGGCCCGTTGCTGTAGCTATTTCAGCCGGACAGGTTCTATGGGGTCTCGGGATTGGCAGCAGCAATGTGATCGACCACCTAAGCCATATGATGCTGGTGCCGGTTATTTGCGTTGTTTTGACAAAACGTTGTCTCGTACGTGGATTGCTGTTTCTGCGCCGACAGGGGCTGGGTAACAGCCAGAAGGCTTAATGCCTCAGCGGGTTTGCACCGGCAGGTGGCCGCGGCGGTCTTCCCAGCCTTTGCGTTCCAGCTCGGGCGTCTCGCTGTCCTCAGCCGGGTAGCCGACGCAGAGGTAGCCGACCAGTTGCCAGTCGGCAGGCACATCCAGATCGCGGCTCAGCTGTTCCGGGTCAAGGATCGACACCCAGCCCATCCCGATCCCGCGCGCGCGGGCAGCAAGCCAGAACAGGTTGATTGCAGAGACCACGGAATAGCGCCGCATCTCCGGCATGGTACCTGCGCCCAGGCCTGCCCCTTTGAGGGTGCTTTCGTCGCAGTAAACCGCCAGCTGCACCGGTGCGTCCTGCATGCCTGACAGCTTCAACTGAGCATAAAGCGCGGCCTTGTCATCATTGTCGGCGGCATAGGCCGCCAGAGCCTCGGCATTGGCGGTTTGGTAATTCTTCAAAGCGGCGGCGCGGGCCGTGTCACTTTCCACCCGGATCACCCGCCAGGGTTCCGACAGCCCCACCGAAGGGGCCGTTAGAAATGCATCGAGGCACTGCCGCAGCAGTGCCTCGTCCACGGGATCGCTGCGGAAGTGACGCACATCGCGCCGCCACCGCAGCAGATCGTCCAGATCGCGCTGGAATGTTTCTGGAAATACCCGCATCCCAACGCGCCCCGGTCTGTGGCTTACTCTTCTGCAGCCGCTTCGGCAGCTTCAGCCGCTTTGGCGGCTTTTTCTTCAGCGCGCTCCTGAGCTTTTTTGCCGGGAACAGCTTTCTCAGGGTTGTTACGCTCTTTCTTGGCCAGAACGCCTGCGGCTTCCAGGAAGCGCGACACACGGTCGGACGGCTGTGCGCCCTGGTCCAGCCAGTACTGAACACGTTCCATGTTCAGTTTTACACGCTCTTCGCTGTCTTTCGGCAGCAGCGGGTTGTAGGTGCCCAGTTTCTCGATGAAACGGCCGTCACGCGGCATGCGCGAGTCAGCGGCAACAACGCGGTAGAAAGGACGTTTTTTCGAACCACCACGGGCCAGACGGATTTTCATTGCCATTGTTAGATCTCCTTTAGATGGCGTGTGCCGGCGGTGCCGGCAATTTCTTTCCAGTTGCTTCCCCAGAGGGAGGAGGCGGGGTTACTCCTGGTGTTTTTTGTGGTGCTGAATGACTTCAGCGATGATGAAGTTCAGGAACTTCTTGGCGAAATCGGGGTCCAGGTCGGCCCGGTCTGCCAGATCTTCTAGCCGTGCGATCTGTTTGGCCTCGCGGGCCGGATCGGACGGGGGAAGGTCGTGCGCCGCTTTCAGCTTGCCCACGGCCTGGGTGTGCTTGAAGCGCTCCCCCAGCGTGTAGACAAGGATGGCGTCCAAACGGTCGATGCTTTCGCGGTGCTCTTTCAGCAGCTCCGCAGCGCGGGATACGGCGTCAGTCAAGGGCGAATCCTTTCGGTTTGAACAGCGGGTCGGCGTAGTTGGCGATTTCCATCTCAATGCCGTGGCTCAGCTGGCTGCCTGCCAGCTGGTCGGCGGAGGGATGGCGGTAAACGATGTCATGGCCGTCGACGGTTGCGGCGCCTTGATCCTTTGCAGCGCCCAGACGTTCGGCTAGGCGGATGGAATCCAGGTTCTTTGGATCGATGTAAGATACCGCAGTGGTCCACCCCATGTTGGAATAGAGGTAGTTGCGCACCGCATGGGTGGCTTCCAGCGCATAGCCGTGACCGGCCACTTCGGGCCAGATGATCCAGGCCAGTTCGGCCTCGGGCCATTTGGCGGGTTTCCAGCCACCGGCCATGCCCAGGGTCTTGCCGCTGTCGCGGTCATAGATCACCCACATGCCATAGCCGCGGATCTGCCAGTGGCCAATCTCTGCCGCATAGAGCATCCAGGTTTCATAATCGTTCAGCGGGCCACCCATGAAACGGGCGCGGTAGCTGGTAAAGGTCGATTTGAAGCTGGGATACGCCTCGGGCGTCGGGCCGCGCAGGATCAAACGCTGGGTTTCCAGAACGGGAATGGTGACGGGCATCAGCTGACCTCCCATTCTGCATGGCGATAGATCCGCACCGGATGGCCTGAGATGTCGCCATTCCGTTCAAAGGTTGCACCCAGACGTTCGGCCAAGGCAATCGAACGGGTGTTGCCCGCATCGATATGGCTGATCGGCGCGGTGATGCCCCAGGTGGCGGCAGCGTGTTCACGCACTTTCTGAGCCGCTTCAAAGGCATAGCCTTTGCCCTCGGCCGCCTCATAGAGGTTCCAGCCCAGTTCCGGCTCGCTCCAGCCTTCGGCATCTACAATGCCCAGACCGCCCACAACTTCGCCGGAAGATTTCTCTTCCAGCATGTAGAAACCGTAGCCCTTGATGACCCACTGACCAATCATCGAGGTCAGCTTGCGCCAGGTGTCCAGACGGCTCAGCGGGCCGCCAATGAACTGCGCGCGTTCACTGCCCCAGAAGGCAATCAAGCCTTCCAGATCCCGTTCCTGCGGCTGGCGCAGGATCAGACGCTCTGTTTCGAGCGTTGGGATGGGCAGATCAAAGCTCATGCTGCGGCCTCCGCATCTTGTTTGCGGGCTGCTGCCGGGGACAGGTGGCGCCAGACCTCCATCATGCCGAAATCCGGCACATCATAGGTGGTTTCCAGCTGTGCCCCCATACGACGCGCCAAGGCTTTTGACGGCTCATTCTCAACCGAGATCTGCGAGATGGCGGTTTGCCAGCCCAGCACTTCATAGGCGTGACGACGCACGGCAAAGGCTGCCTCGGTGGCAAAACCACGGCCCTGCGCATAGGGCATAAGAGCCCAGGAAATTTCCTCTTCGCGCCACCCCATCGGGTTCCACAGGCCAACCCGGCCCAGATAGGCGCCGGAGGCCTTATCCTCAACCGCCCAGAAGCCATACCCGCGCAGCACCCAATGGCCGATCATCACGGCCAGGGTGCGCCAGGTGGCAGACGCCTCCTGCGGGCCACCAAGAAAACGGGCCTCATCGCTCGCATAGAACACCGATTCCGGCTCGAAATCCGCGGCGCGTGGGGCGCGCAGGATCAGCCGCTCGGTCTCCAGCTGGGGGATGTTCAGCGCAACGCTCATGCGTAGCTCTCCATACCGCCATCTGCGATGTCTGCCGGGGCCATGTGGCGCCAGATTTCCACGTCGCCAAAACGGACGTGGCTGAAGATCCCGTCCTGCTTGGCCCCCATCCGCTGCGCCACCTTGCGCGAGGGATGGTTGTCCGGGGCGACCAGCGAAATTGCGGTCTGCCATCCCAGAACGTCATAGGCGTAGCTGCGTGCGGCCAAGGCGGCTTCGGTGGCATAACCTTTGCCGCCAAACCCGTCGAACAGATCCCAGCCGATTTCGGCCTCGGGCCAGCCTTCAGGGTTCCACAGACCGACCATGCCACAGGGCTTGCCGGTGTCTTTCTCCACCACAGTCCAGCGGCCGTACCCCATCAGGTTCCAGTGACCGGCCTCCAGCGCCAGGTGACGCCAGACCTTTTCGCGGTCCATCTGACCACCGACAAAATGCGCCCGCTCCGAATCGTAAAAGGCGCAGAGCGCGGGGAAATCGTCCAGCGAAGGCGCGCGCAGGATCAGCCGTTCTGTTTCAAGGGTCGGGATGGTCACGGTCATGACGGATCTCCCTTTTTCGGGGCATGGCGCCAGATGTTTGTCTCGGGATCGCTGGCCTCGGGATCGATGAAGGCCCCCAAACGTTCCGCCAGCAGGGCAGAGCGGGTGTTGGCGGGGTCCACACAGCTGACCAGAACCGGCAGTTCCAGATCTTGCAGGGCAAAATCACGGGCCGCTTCTGCGGCCTCGGTGGCGTAGCCTTCGCCCTCAACCTCGGCGGTGAACAGGTAGCCCAGTTCCGGCTCCTGATCGCCGTATTCCATTCCCACCAGCACAAAGCCGATCAGCGCTTCATCGCTGCGGCGTTCCACCGCCCAAAGGCCGGTGCCGCGCAGCAGCCATCCGGCCACATATTGCGAGAAATCCAGCAGCGCCTCTTCGCGGTCAAACGGGCCGCCCAGACCTTCGGCGCGATCGCCCATCAGGATCTCTGCATAGGTTGGGAAATCGCTGAGCGTCGGCGCCCGCAGGGTCAGCCGCTTGGTCACCAGTTCAGGCACAAGGTCAGAGAAGCGTGCCGCGAGGGCCGCTGCTGGCTCCGTGATCGGAGCCTCCCAGGGATATGCCTGAATGTTAGTCACTTACTTCTTCTTTCCGAAACCAGAGAGGCCACCGGGCAATCCGCCCATGCCGCCCAGACCCGGCAGGCCACCGGGCAGGCCCTTGCCGCCGCCCATGGCTTTGGCAGCCGCTTCCAGAGCTTTCGGGTCCAGCTGGCTGGGATCCATGCCACCCATCGCGGCCATATCCGCCGGGGAGCCACCTTTGCCCATCAGGCCCTTCATGGCCTGTTTCATCATCTTGCCTTTGCCCATTTTGCCCATCTTCTTCATCATGTCCGCCATCTGGCGGTGCATTTTCAGAAGTTTGTTCAGGTCGCTGACCTGCTGGCCAGAACCTGCGGCAATCCGTTTTTTACGGCTGGCCTGCAGCAAGGCAGGGTTGGCGCGTTCTTTTTTGGTCATCGACTGGATCAGTGCGATCTGGCGCTGGATCACCTTGTCGTCCATACCGGCATCCTGCACCTGCTTGGCCATTTTGCCCATGCCGGGCATCATGCCCATGATGCCTTCCATGCCACCCATCTTGAGCATCTGTTCCAGCTGCATCTTCAGGTCGTTCATGTTGAACTGACCCTTGGTGAAGCGCTTCATCATCCGCTCGGCCTGTTCGGCCTCGATGGTTTCCTGCGCTTTTTCTACCAGCGCAACGATGTCGCCCATGCCAAGGATTCGGCCCGCGATCCGGTCCGGCTCGAAGGTTTCCAGCGCGTCCATCTTTTCGCCAAGACCGACGTATTTGATTGGCTTGCCGGTGACCGCCCGCATCGACAGGGCTGCACCGCCACGGCCGTCGCCGTCCATCCGGGTCAGAACAACGCCGGAGATGCCGATCTTATTGTCGAACTCCTCGGCCACCTCAACGGCGACCTGACCGGTCAGACCGTCAACCACCAAGAGGGTTTCGCGCGGGCTGACAACGTCACGGACGTCCTCAACCTCTTTCATCAGCACTTCGTCGATCTGCAAACGGCCAGCGGTGTCCAGCATATAGACGTCATAGCCGCCCATGGTGGCCTGCTGTTTGGCGCGTTTGGCGATTTCAACAGGGCTTTGGCCCGGCACGATTGGCAGGGTGTCGACACCGATCTGCTGACCCAGCACGGCCAGCTGATCCATCGCCGCCGGGCGATAAACGTCAAGCGAGGCCAAGAGCACCCGTTTGCCGTCTTTTTCTTTCAGACGTTTGGCCAGCTTACCGGTGGTGGTGGTTTTACCCGAACCTTGCAGACCAACCATCAGGATCGGGGCAGGCGGGTTGTCGACCTTCAGCGCACCAGGATCGCCTTCGCCGCGCAGCACATCGATCAGCGCGTCATGCACGATTTTCACAACTTGCTGACCGGGGGTCACCGATTTGGTCACCGACTGACCGGTTGCCTGTTCCTGCACCTTCTTGACGAAGTCACGGGCCACCGGCAGCGAAACGTCCGCTTCCAGCAGGGCCACACGCACCTCGCGCAGAGCGGTCTTAACGTCATCCTCGGACAGGGCACCCTGTTTGGTCAGACGATCAAAGACACCACCAAGGCGTTCAGATAGATTTTCAAACATCGGCGCCGCTCCTAACTTCACCACATTTCCGATGTCCTACAGGTAGGTAGAACAGCCCCATAAGCCAATGTCCCCCGTGGGCGAAACTCGCTGACGGGGGGCGATCCTTGCAAAGGCGAAGGACCGGAAGACAATTGGGGCTTCCGGATGTTGGGTTGGGCGATACGCCGATTGCAGGGCAGAGTCAAGCGCCGTAGGGGTTTGACCAACTTTTGAGTGGTGGGTTCAGGCGCGCGCTCAGGACTCCTGCGCCGCCATCCGTTGATTAAGCCGCCACAGGCCCCAGGCCAGAGGGATCGCAGCCAACCCGCCCAGCACATAGGCCGCGGGCTCATCGGCGAAACTTTCAAAGAACTGCGTATAGGCGTGGATCGCACCAAAGGTCATCGCGGTGTTGAAAAGCCCGCGTATATTGCGCTGCGCCGACCAGAAGATCATGCCGACCAAGGCAAGGGCCCAGACCAGCGAATAGAGGTTTTCCGAGATCACCAGCGTTTTGGCTTCAAAGGCATCCCTTGCAGCGCGGTACGCGCCCCAGCGGTCGTTGCTCTCTGCGATAGCACTGAAGTCGGTGTAATCAGGCCCCCAGAGGTGCGATCCCACAATGTCCCCCCAAAGCGAGCCAACCAGCGCACACATATTGGCCACCACAAAGGCCAGCACGGCCACCAAGCGGGCATGGCGTGCGGTGCGTTCAGGCACCCGCTGGGCCAGCAGAACGCAGCCCGCAATCAACAGACCCATTTGCAGGATCGTCAGGGTCGGTTCTGGCGAATAGAACACGTAGACCGCATGAAAATAGCCTGATCCGGTGTCCAGCACCTGCGCAAAGGGCACCAGCGACAGGGCCGAAATCAGCCGTACATCGGTGACCCAGCCCGTCGCCAGAACCACCGCCGCCGCATAGAGGAAAAACGCCGCCTTCGCGCCGCCAAACAGCCCCTGTTGTTCCAGCAGCAAGCCAAGGCCACCCAGATGTAGTGCGACCCCGGTGATCAGAATCGCGCCCAGAACAAACCCCGCCGCCGCACTGCCGCGCCTGAGCGCACTGCCGCAAATCAGCGCGATCAGGGCACCGCCAATGGCCAGCACCCAGCCAGCCTGATCTTCGGCCTTGTCGATCAGCTCGACCGATCCACCACCAATCAACATACCTGCCCCGATCAGCGCCGCGGCATTGCCAAAAATCCGGTAATCCGCGCTGCTTTTGTTCAGCACCCAAAGCCCTGCAATCAGGAACAGCAGGCCCAATATGGCAACCGGCAGCGGTTCGGCCAGCAACACAATGAATCCCGCCGTTGCGGCCAGAATGCCAAAGCATAAGACCGAGTTCACCGCCATCGTGATCATTGCCTCACGGGCGCGGCGCTCGATGATTTGGGCCTGTTCAGCGGTAATCACTTCGTCCGAGACGAGTTTTTTGGTGTCAGCGACGGCAAACATAATCGGGCCTATCGTTTTGTTTCAAAGGGATGGCCCGATCCTTCTCAGCTGAGAGCGGCGGGCAGAAATTGGGCCCTACCTAACCCCATTTCGCCGCAATCGGCAAATCTATCCGCTGACAGTGATCCCGATTTTGCCCACATGGGTCTTTTGCAGGAACATCTCTTGCGCGGCTTTCAGCTCCGTCAACGGGTAAGTCGCGGCGAGCGTCGGCTTGACCTCGCCCTGTTCGATATAGCCAATCAGATCCTCAAACACGCTATCCGCCTGTTGGGTGCAGCCATGGAAACTGAGGTCCTTGAGGTAAAGCGTGCGTAGGTCCAGCGGTACGATTGGGCCAGCGATGGCGCCTGACACCGCATAGCGGCCACCGGGACGCAGCGCCTCTAACAGATGTGGCCAGCCGTCACCGCCGACCAGATCCAGCACCACATCAAAACTGTTTTCCGCCAAACGTGCATCGCGGTTCAGGGTCTCATCCGCCCCCAGATCGCGCAGCGCCGCCGCCTTGCTGGCGCTGGTCAGAGCGGTCACATGTGCCCCGCGCCGTTTCGCCAGTTGGATCGCGGCGGAACCAACGCCCCCAGACGCGCCGGTGATCAGCACTCGTTCCGCGCCCAGTCCGGCCCGTTGGATCATCCCTTCGGCTGTCGAGAAAGCGCAGGGAAAACTGGCCAGCTCCACATCGCTAAGATGAGAAGTGATCCGCAAGGCATCCTTGCTGCGGATGGTGGCATATTCGGCAAAGCCGCCATCGCGCTCCGACCCAAAGGTGATCAGCGGCAGGTCAGGATCGTTAGCGCCGGGCGCATGCATCGCGCGGATCAAAACCCGCTCTCCCAGGCGGACGTCAGACACATCTGCCCCCACTGCAACAATCCGGCCACAGCAATCCGCCCCTTGGATGCGCGGGAACTGCAAGGCGCCGGACCAACCGCCATCGGCATCCGCCGCTGCGCCAAACCCGTCGGAGCCGGACGCGGTATCGCCGTCTACCGATTTGGAATACCAGCCGATCCGCGTGTTGATATCGGTGTTGTTCACCGCGGCCGCCCCGACTTTCACCAGAACCTCATCGGCCTTTGGCTGTGGCACCGGCATATCAGAGCGCCATTCCAGGCAGTCCAACCCGCCGTGGCCGGTCAATACCATCGCGTTCATCACTAAGGGCAGGGTCATCGCGTGCGTCCTCACAGGCTCTGTTGCTGGGGAGCTTGGCACGAACCGCCTTGCCGGAGAAGGTGTATCTTTCCCCTACGCGCGCACGAAAAAGGCGGCCCCCGCAGGGACCGCCAATCGCACCTATGCGCTTGTGGGAGCGGGGCCTTAAGCCGCGAGGTTCGCGATGTCCTCATTTGCCGCTTTCAACGAGGCTTCGGCGTCCACCGCGCCCTTGTCTGCCACCACAAACTGGACGTCTGTGATGCCGATAAAGCCCAGCACGTGACGGATATAGCCCGAGGCATAGTCATAATCTGACCCAAACGGCGTCCCGCCCGAGGAATAGGCCACAATCGCGCGGGTGCCTTTGATCAGACCCTCGGGGCCGTTTTCACCATAGCTGAAGGTCACACCGGCGCGGGCGATGTGGTCAATCCAGTCTTTCAACTGGCTGGGGGCAGCGAAGTTGTAGACCGGCAGGCCGATGACAATGGTGTCGGCGTCCTGCACCTCGGCCACCAATTTGTCTGCCAGTGTAGCGGCTTCGGCCTGAGTGCCGTCACGGGCCCCTTCGGGGGTATGTACAGCGGCCAGCCAAGCGCCGTCGATCTCGCCCAGTGTGGCAGTGCCCAAGTCGCGGTAGGTGACGCTGGTGTCGGCATGGGCGGCCTGAAGGCGGTCCACGATGGATTGGGTCAGCCCTTTGGAAACCGAGTTGCCGGCGTTGATCGAGCTGTCGATGTGCAGAATTTTATGGGTCATTGCTTTGGTCCTTTGTGTCTCTATCTCTGTGCGGTCTCGCGCCAAGAGGGGTGTGGTGGTCTGTCTCTGTGCATTTTGCTTGACGTCTGAGAGGAGATTTATATTTTGCGACTGCGAACACAATTTGCGCTTTTCGACAGCTACTGTGATATTTTGCACAGAACGCATCGGACACACCCAGGGGCCGCGCAGCGCGGCCCCGAAAACCGCAAGCAAGGGGATCAGGATGGACAATTGGGATGAGGTGCGGACCGCCTATCAGGTGGCCAAGATGGGCACAGTCAGCGGCGCGGCAGATATTCTGGGTGTGCACCATGCGACGGTGATCCGCCATATCGATGCGCTTGAAGGCCGGTTGGGGGTGAAACTGTTCCAGCGCCACGCCCGTGGCTACACTCCAACCGAGGCCGGCACCGATCTGATGCGGGTGGCCCAGACCACGGATGAGCAGCTCAGCCAGCTGGCCAGCCGGGTCAAAGGGCAGGGCAATGACGTTTCCGGCGAACTGGTGATCACCTCACTGGCCGGGCTGTCAGGTCTGCTGATGCCGGCGCTGGCAGAGTTTCAAGAGAAATACCCGGACGTCATCCTGCGCTTCCTCACCGGCGACCGCCTGTTCCGTCTGGAATACGGCGAAGCCCATGTGGCGATCCGCGCCGGTCGTGCGCCCGAAGAACCGGACAATGTGGTGCAGCCGCTGATGTCGCAGGGCTCCAGCCTCTACGCCACCAAAGGCTATCTGGAAAAGTTCGGCATGCCCGCCTCGGAGGCGGATTTTGCCAAACACCGGTTTGTCTGTTCTGATGACCGCAACAGCCGCGCCCCGTTCAACCGCTGGATCTGGGAAAACATCCCCGAGGAAAACATCGTCTTCCGCTCGTCTGATCCGCGTGCCGTTGGCATGGCGATGCAGTCGGGCATCGGGATTGGCTATGCCACCAAGTGGAGCGCCGAACAGAACCCCGAGTTGGAAAAGATCTGTGCGCATAAAGAAGAGTGGCCTTCGCCCCTGTGGCTGGTGACCCATGTGGATCTGCACCGCACCACCAAGGTGCAGGCCTTCCTGACCCATATTAAAGAGGCGGCCAAGGACTGGTCGATATGACACAGGCCCTGCGCGGCCATCTGGCCATGCTCTGTTTCTCGGCATTGGTGGCTGGGTCGTTTTCGCTTGGCTCCCTGGCGGCCAACCATCTGGCACCGGCAGCGCTGAATGCCTTGCGGTTTGCCATTGCGGCCGGTGTTGTCGGCATGGTGGCGCTGTTCACCGTTGGCCTGCCGCGCAGCATGTGGCAGGCGCCGTGGCGCTATCTGGCGCTGGGCGGGATCTTTGCCAGCTACTTCATCCTGATGTTTGAGGGGTTGAAAACCGCCCCACCCGTGTCGGCGGCGGCGGTTTTTACCCTGACCCCGATCATGAGCGGTCTGGCGGGCTACATCATGCTGCGGCAGATCATGACACGGCATATGGCCGTGGCCCTGCTGATTGGCGGCATTGGCGCGCTCTGGGTGATTTTCCGTGCTGATATTCAGGCGCTTCTGGGCTTCGAGGTTGGTCGCGGAGAGATGATCTACCTACTCGGCTGCGCCGCCCATGCGGTCTATACGCCGATGGTGCGGCTGCTCAATCGCGGTGAGGCAGCGATCCAGTTCACCTTTGGTGTCACGGTGGCCTGCTGTCTGGTCGCCGTAATCTGGGGCTGGCAGGATATCGTCACCACTGATTGGACCGCGCTGCCACAGATTGTCTGGGTGACCATCCTTTATGTGGCGATCTTTGCCTCGGCAGCGACGTTTGTGTTGTTGCAGTTTGCCACCCTGCGCCTACCCAGTGCCAAGGTCATGGCCTACACCTATTTGGTGCCCAGCTGGGTGCTGTTCTGGGAGGTGGCGCTGGGCCACGGCGTACCGCAGGCGTTGGTGATGGGCGGCGTGGCGCTGACCATTGTGGCGCTGCTCATGCTCCTGAAAGACGAAGAGGCTGCCACGGCAAAGGCGGCTTAACCCGCCTTTCCCACCCCGTCAGAGGTGAGGACTTCCGCCTCCTCCTCAGACAACTCTACCTCAAGAAACCGTTCGAAAGCGTCTAGGTTGATCGCCTCGAACTGGCCAAACCCTTGCATCCAGACGCTCGCCTCGCGCAGGGCGTCCGGTTCCAGCTTGCACCATTTCACCCGTCCACGTTTTTCCTGTGAAATCAGGCCTGCATTGGCCAAGATGACCAGATGTTTGGAAATCGCGGCCAGCGACATTTCAAACGGCTCTGCCACATCGGTGACGGCCATGTCATCTTCCAGCAGCATCGACAGAATCTGCCGACGGGTCGGGTCGGCCAGCGCAGCAAACACAGTGTCTAAGGTTGGTTTCAATGCCATGCGCCCTGCCTAGCGGCTGATCTGGGCGGGGGTCAATGGGCGGCGGATCGAATCATTGATTGTATTATGCAATGATTGTATATGGCACATATGAACAATGATGCCCCCCTCCCGCCATTTGAGCCCACAGCCCTGCCACACCATTGGGTCAACCGTCTGGGGTTTGCCCTGCGCAAAGAACTGACCACCCGCTTTCAGGATGCAGGCCTCAGCGCCACGGCAGAGGATTGGGGCACCTTGTTGATCCTATCTCAGGGGGCGCAAACGCCCTCGCAGCTCAGTGACGCCAGCCTGCGGGACCGCACCACGGTGACGCGGCTGGTGGACAGGTTGGTGCGCAAAGGCTGGGTTGAACGCCAACCGGATGCCGAAGATCGCCGCCGTCTCCTGTTGTCTCTGACGGGGGCAGGGCAGGCCGCGATGGCCGAAATGCGCGCCATTGTCGGCCCGCTGATCGCAGAGACCGGCAAGGGCATCTCCGCCCAGGAGCAGCAGATCGCGGTGTCGGTGATGCAACGGATGCTGGCGAACCTGCAGGGACCGACAGTCGACTGATTTTTCACAAGAATTGCATAAGAAGGAACGACTATGTCCGACTATAACTATACCGAGTTCAAGACTGAGGCCTATGACCTCGATCAGTTTCGCGGCCCGATGCCGGGGCAAAAAGCGCCGGATTTCACACTGCACACGGCCGATTGGATTGATCAAAGACTGTTAGACTTCGACGGGGATTTCCTTGTGCTGGAAATGGGCAGCCTGACCTGCCCGCTATTTCAGGGCCGGCGCAACGGGATGGCTGACCTGATGGCGCGCTTCCCCAATGCCACCTTCCGGGTTCTTTACGTGCGCGAAGCTCACCCCGGCGCCAATATTCCCGCGCATAAAACCGCAGAGGACAAATTCGCCTGCGCCACCAGCTTGCGCAACGATCACGAAGGCCGACAGATCCTGATCGATGATGCAGACGGCACGGCGCATCAGGCCTATGGGGGCTATCCGAACTCCGTCTTTATCCTGAACCGACAGGGCTGCGTCCTGTGGTTCACCGATTGGAACAATACCAACGCGGTTGAAAAGGCGCTGACCCAGCTGAGCCAAGGCAGGCCGGCCAGCGCCAAGGCGTTGTTCAAGCCCGTTCCGCCCTGGGTGGCGTTACGGACGCTGTTTCGCGGCGGCAAAGGGGCAACGGCAGACTTCTTTGCTGGCCTGCCCACCCTGATCTGGAAGAACCTGCTGAAACGCAACTGGCGGATCCTCACCGGGCGCGGCAATGGGGTTGCGCCCGACAGCAGCTGTTGAGTTGCGCCGCCGCAACGCCTACCTCTGAGACACATTTTGGACAAAGGACTTTCAGATGCAGATCAGACAGGCGGTTGAGGAAGATGTCATTGGGTTAAGTCACTTGCTGGGGGCGCTGGCTGCCGCTGGCAAACGCAGCTTGCCGTATGATGAGGGCTTTGTTCGGGATCGTTATGTCGCCCACCCTGACAACATTGCCTGCCATGTCGCCGTAGATGACGATGGCAGCCTGTTGGGCATGCAGGTGTTGATGCGCGCGGCCGGGGGCAATGCCTACGGGGTGCCAGCAGGTTGGGGCATCATTGGCACACATGTCGGCCTTCATGCCGCCAGACGGGGTGTCGGCAAGGCGCTGTTTGCCCGGACCCACGCGGCCGCCCAAGCCGCTGGTTTGCCAAAAATAGACGCCACAATGGGCGCCGATAACCCCGAGGCGCTGGGCTACTACGCTGCGATGGGGTTTCAAAGCTACCGCAGCGATGCGGGCACTGTGAGCAAGGCCTTCGATCTCAATGCCGCGACACCGGTTTAGCGAAACTCAACCAATTCGTTAAATATCGCAAAACCCCTTGAAAACGCCCCGTTGCAGCCGTCCAAGCCACAGCGGGGCGCAATTCGCTTTGAAAAAAAAATTTAAAAACAATAGCTTGCATCGTCGTAATTGCCGCATTTCCACCTGTTGACTCTGCGCCTCTGCCCCCTTAGCAAGGCGCCAGTCATCCATAGGGGGCTTTGCGCGTGACCGATCCCGAGCAGAAACAGCAGCTGGAGCAGCTGGAAGCACGGATCGAGGCGGCCAAAGACGCCCAGGCACCGGGGCCCCGCGTGGATGAGCACTATTCAATGGCCAATCAGGCCTGGCGGATGGTGGTCGAATTAGTCTCCGGTCTTGGGATCGGGTTTGGCATAGGGTTTGGGCTGGATAGCCTGTTCGGGACGATCCCGATCTTCCTTGTCACATTTACATTGTTGGGTCTTGCGGCCGGGATACAGACGATGATCCGCACCGCGCGTGAGATCGAAACGCAGAAATTGGCCGAAGAGGCCGAGAACGACGAGAGGGCATAAACGTGGCAAGCGAAGCACAAGGCGCCAAAGAGGGTGGTCTCGAATTTCACCCGATGGATCAGTTCATCGTTAAGCCGCTGTTCGGTGGTGACGAAATCGCATGGTACACCATCACCAACGTGACCATGTGGATGGCGCTGGCCGTTGTTGGCATCATCGCCATGATGGTTATCGGCACCTCGCGCCGCGCTATGATCCCGTCGCGCAGCCAGTCGATTGGCGAACTGGCCTATGGCTTCATCTACAAGATGGTTGAAGACGTCGCCGGCAAAGATGCGGTTAAGTTCTTCCCCTACATCATGACCCTGTTCCTGTTCATCGTGTTCGCCAACTTCCTTGGCCTGATCCCGATGAGCTTCACCACCACCTCGCACTTCGCTGTGACCATCACCCTGGCCCTCCTGGTGTTTGTCACCGTGACTTTTGTTGGATTTGTCAAAAACGGCACCGCGTTCCTTGGCCTGTTCTGGGTTAGCTCCGCACCGCTGGCGCTGCGTCCGATCCTGGCCGTGATCGAGGTGATTTCCTACTTCGTGCGCCCCGTGAGCCACAGCATTCGTCTGGCTGGCAACGTCATGGCGGGCCACGCCGTTATCAAGGTGTTCGCAGGCTTCGCTGCGCTGGCTGTTGTAAGCCCGCTGTCGATCGTCGCCATCACCGCGATGTATGGTCTTGAGGTCCTGGTGGCCTTCATTCAGGCCTACGTCTTTACCATTCTGACCTGTGTGTATCTGAAAGATGCGCTGCATCCGTCGCACTAAGGTCTGAACTCTCACACCACTTATTCTAACTTCCAATCGTAAGGAGATACACAATGGAAGGTGAACTCGCACACATCGGCGCCGGTCTGGCAGGTCTGGGTACTGGTCTCGCAGCTCTGGGTGTTGGCAACGTTGCTGCTAACTTCCTGGCAGGCGCACTGCGCAACCCGTCGGCAGCAGCGTCGCAGACCGCGACCCTGTTCATCGGCATCGCATTTGCAGAAGCACTGGGCATCTTCTCGTTCCTGGTTGCTCTGCTGCTGATGTTCGCCGTCTAAGCCTTACGGAACACATCCTTACGGCCGGGTGGGTGCATCGCGCTCACCCGGTGTAACCAGGAAGTTCCCGAAGGAGGACGTTATGGCGACCAATACCAACGCCGCCGAAGCTGCTTATTCGGTACACCCTATGCCACAGCTGGAACCCTCGTTTTGGGGCAACCAGGTGTTTTGGCTTTTGGTCACGCTGGTCGTGATCTATTTCGTCCTGTCGCGCATCGCGCTGCCGCGCATTGCCGCGGTTCTGGCCGAGCGTCAGGGGACCATCACGAATGACATCGCCGCAGCCGAAGCGCTGAAGGCGAAAGCGGTTGAAGCCGAAGAAGCCTATAATCAGGCTCTGGCAGATGCACGTGCAGAAGCACAGCGTATCGCCGCTGAAACCAAGGCCGAAATGCAGGCCGAACTCGATGCAGCGACCGCCAAGGCCGATGCCGAGATTTCGGACAAGCTGGCCGAAAGTGAAAAAGCAATCGCCGAGATCCGCGCGAACGCCATGGCGTCTATCGAAGATGTCGCCAAGGACACCGCCGCTGAACTCATCGCTGCCCTGGGTAGCGAAGCCGATGCGAAAACCGTCGACGCAGCTGTGGCTGCCCGCATCAAAGGGTAAGAGACATGCGTAAACTTGCAACTCTCGTCGCTCTGACCGCGGCAAGCCCGGCGTTCGCAGCAGGGGGCCCGTTCCTGTCGCTGCGCAACACCGACTTCATCGTCTTGCTGGCGTTCCTGCTGTTCGTTGGCATTCTGCTTTACTTCAAGGTGCCCGGCCTGCTGGCGGGTCTCTTGGACAAACGCGCCGAAGACATCAGCAACGAACTGGACGAAGCACGCGCCCTGCGTGAAGAAGCCCAGGCTGTTCTGGCGTCGTTCGAACGTAAAAGCAAAGAAGTCCACGAACAGGCGGATCGTATTGTGGCGCAAGCCAAAGACGATGCTGCTGCTTTCGCTGAACAGGCGAAAGCGGATCTGGCCAAATCGATCGAGCGCCGTCTGGCCTCGGCGAAAGACCAAATTGCTTCGGCAGAAGCCGCGGCTGTACGTGACGTGCGTAACGCGGCCATCACCGTTGCTGTTGGTGCAGCAAACGATGTGATTGCCAAGCAGATGACCGCAGCGGCCGGCAACAAGCTGATCGATGCAGCCATCGCTGAAGTGGACGCAAAGCTCCACTAAGCGGTCTCGCACCGGACATCAAAAACACCCCGTAGCTTAGGCTGCGGGGTGTTTTGTTTTTTGGTCCGGCGGCTGCGCAACGGCGCAATCAACGCAGGTGTTTTTCCATCAGCATATGATGCATCTCCACTCCATGCCGATCAAATCGGCGCAGGCGCAATGCCGCAAACCCCTGCCGCAGAAAGAACCGCTGCGCCGCATCACTGGCCTCAACATGCAGTCGCGTCAGGCCTGCGCTGCGGGCGTGGGCCTCCAGATGATCGTAAAGCTGCTGCCCAATCCCTGAGGCGCGATGGCGGGGATCGCGGTAGAAACAGTCGATATGCCCGTCAGGCTGCAACTCGATAAACCCCTGTGGATCATCCTGAGCATCGACGCCAACAAAGACCCGATGTGCTCCCGCCGTCACCCGTGCCAGATAGCGGTCCGCAGGGATCGGTGCCGCACTCCAGACATTGCGCTGTGCGGCGGAATACTCCGCCTCTGGTGTAGCCTGCACCGCAAGGTGAAAGATCTCTCCCAGCCGGGCGGCGTCAATGGGGCGAAAATCACGGATCTGCATGGGCCTCGCCCCTCACTTCTTAGCCGTGGTGTGGCCGTTCCGCCGGGTAGACACCAACGATTTTCAGCATGTTGGTGAAATACTTCAGCTCATCCATTGCCAGTTGCACGTTTTTGTCATCGGGATGGCCCTCGATGTCGGCATAGAATTGCGTCGCGGTGAAAGAGCCGTTTTTCATGTAGCTTTCCAGCTTGGTCATGTTGACGCCATTGGTGGCAAAGCCGCCCATCGCCTTGTAAAGCGCTGCGGGAATGTTGCGCACCTCAAAGACAAAGGTGGTCACCATGCCGGCGTCCCCCCGACGCTGGTGATTCGGCTCGCGCGACATGATGACAAAACGCGTAGTGTTGTGGCCGTGGTCCTCAATGTCCTTGGCCAGCACCTTCAAGCCGTAGATCTCTGCCGCCATCTCCGAGGCCAGAACCCCCATTTTGCGATCCTCGGACTTGGCCAGATCGGCCGCAGCGCCAGCACTGTCTGCCGCCGCTTCACCGCGAATGCCGTGCTGCTGCAGGAAGTTTGCGGACTGTGGCAACAGCACCAGATGCGCCTGCACCTTCTCCAAATCCTCAAGGGTCACACCCTCATGCGCCATCAAGGCAATACGCACGCGGACAAAGGTTTCCCCGATGATATTCAGGCCGCTTTCAGGCAGCAGCCGGTGAATATCTGCGACGCGGCCATAGGTGGAATTCTCAATCGGCAGCATGGCCAGATCGGCCGCGCCGTCACGGACGGCGGCAATCACATCCTCAAAGGTGCGGCAGGGCAGGGCCTCCATCTCGGGGTAGCAGTTGTGGCAGGCCTCATGTGAATAGGCGCCCAATTCTCCCTGAAAAGCGATGCGATTGGTCATAGCTGTGTTTTTCCCGTCAAATAGACCCGTTTAGGGCGTTTGGTCGCGGAAACTATACCTTGCGCAAGGCAAGGGGAAGCGGGTAGATACGCGGCTGAACACATGTAACAAACGGGCGACCCATGCTTGATACAATGACCCTTACCAAAGCAGTCGGTGCATTCTGTGGTGCGCTGCTGATTTTCTTGCTTGGCAACTGGGCGGCAGAGGCACTCTATCATTCGAAGGCTGGTGGTCATGGTGACCATGCAGCGCAGGCCTATGTCATCGACACCGGTGAAGATGACAGCCACGGCGGCGCAGCAGAAGAAGGCCCCGATTTTGCCACCCTGCTGGCAGAGGCTGATGTGGCCAAAGGTGCCAAGGTTTTCGGCAAGTGTAAGGCTTGCCACAAACTGGACGACGGTGCGAACGGCACCGGTCCGCACCTGTTCCAGATCGTAGACCGTGCCGTGTCTGCGGCTGACGGTTTCTCCTACTCGGGGAAACTGGTGGCTGTGGCTGACACCTGGTCGATCGACAACCTGAATGCCTTCATCGAAAGCCCGAAAGGCTTCGCGCCGGGTACCAAGATGTCCTTCTCGGGTCTGAAGAAAGAGAAAGACCGCGCCAACCTGATCGCCTATCTGCAAAGCCTGCAGTAAGCCTCAGACCGCAAGGTTATTTGTTACGAATGGGGACCGTTGCCTGCCCGGGCAGCGGTCCTTTTTCTTTGCAGATGTGCTATGTTGATGGAATTCAATCAAAAAGCGGTGAGGGGCGGCTTGATGTGGCCGTCCGGTCGATTTAGCTTAAATTAACGAACGAAATGCGAAAAACGCATTCCACCCACATGGAGGAACACATTATGGCACCATCCAGACCCCACGCGCTTCCCGTCGAACGACCCAATATGTTGCATTGGCTTGGCGGCGGTCTGACCGCGCTGGCGTTGCTGGGGCTGGCGCAACAGGCCGGTGCCGAAGAGACGATCATCGAAACCCACGGCTACAACTTCTTTGGAGAGTTGGGATACGGGGCGACCTATGACCATCTGAACTATGTGAACCCCGACGCCCCAAAGGGGGGTGAGATTGCGATCTGGACCTTGGGGGTGTTTGACAGTTTCAACCTTTATACCCGCAAGGGAAACGCCGGTGCCCTGGCCACCATCGGCCACGAAGATGTACTGACCACCCACGCGGATGATCCAACAGCGGTTTATTGTTTTCTCTGCACCACAATGGAATATCCCGAATCCATCGATTGGGTGATCTTCAATCTTCGTGATGACGTGACAATGGCTGATGGCCGCCCCTGGACGGCCTCGGATCTAAAATTCACCTTTGATATGTTTATGAAGGATGGTCTGCCCTCCTTCCGCGCTGCCTTTGGGGCATTTGTCGAAGAGGTTGAGGTGCTGGACACGCACCGCGTTCGTTTCCGTTTCTCCCCCGACAGCCCGATGCGGGACCGGATTGGGCTGGCAGGCGGCATGCCGGCTTTCTCACAGTCCTGGATTGAGGAAAACGAATACAAGATCGACGAAGCCAACATTCTGCCGATCATGGGCACCGGTGCTTATGCGCTGGACAGCTACGAAATCCCCAGCCGCATCGTCTACAAGAGGAACCCGGACTATTGGGCTGAGGACCTGCCGGTCAGCAAGGGCCGCAACAATTTCGACAGCATCCGGGTGGAATATTTCGGCGACAGTGTGGCTGCCTTTGAAGCGTTCAAAGCCGGAGCCTATACCTTCCGGTCCGAAAACAGCTCAAAAACCTGGGCCACTGGGTATGACTTCCCGGGCATTGCGAACGGTCATGTTAAGAAAGAAGAATTGCCCGACGGGTCGCTGTCTTTGATGCAGAGCTACGTGTTTAACCTGCGCCGCGACCTGTTTGATGACATCCGGGTCCGCGAGGCGGTGGGGCTGATGTTTAACTTCGAATGGTCCAATGAGTCGCTGTTCTACGGTCTCTATGATCGCGTCACCAGTTTCTGGGGCAACTCGGACCTGCAGGCCGTTGGTGCTCCCTCCGCGGGCGAGCTGGCGCTGCTGCAGCCGCTGGTCGATGCCGGTCAACTGGAGGCTGCCATTCTGACCGATGAGGCTGTGATCCCGCCGGTATCCAGTACCCGTCAGGTCGACCGCAAGAACCTGCGCAAGGCCTCGGCGCTGCTGGATGAGGCCGGCTGGGTTGTGGGCGACGACGGGATGCGTCGCAAAGACGGTAAGTTGCTGACCATCGAGTTCCTCGATTCCTCGCCCGCCTTTGACCGTATCACCCTGCCGTTTGTCGAAAACCTGAAACGTCTGGGTATCGACGCCAGCCTGAACCGGGTGGACCCCGCCCAGGAACGGGAACGTCAGCGCAAGTATGATTTCGACATGACCACCCACAACGGTCGGATGCCACTGGAGCCGTCGACCGGTCTCAAACAGTGGTTTGGCTCTGAAGGGGTGGACGAAAGTTCGCGCAATCTCATGGGGGTGGCGGATCCCGCTGTGGATGCGTTGATCGAACATGTCATTGCTGCCCAGTCCAAGGCCGAGTTGAAAACCGCCGTTCATGCGCTGGATCGCGTTTTGCGGGCCAAAAAGTTCTGGGTGCCGCAGTGGTTCAAATCCAAACACACCGTGGCCTATTACGACATGTTCGAATACCCGACGCCACTGCCTGACTATGCCCGTGGTGAGCTGGATTTCTGGTGGTACAACGCGGAGAAACACGAAGCGTTGAAAGCCGCTGGCGCGCTGAGGTAACGGGGCGATGGGCGCCTATATCCTCCGACGGTTGCTACTGGTGATCCCGACATTGCTCGGGGTCATGATCATCAACTTCGCGCTGGTGCAATTTGTGCCGGGTGGTCCAATTGAACAGATCATCGCCCAGACACAGGGTGAAGGAAACGTTTTCGAAAGCCTCGACGGCTCTGGCAGCGAAGTGGCGGGCGGCGATGTTGGCGGCGACGAGACCTATCAAGGCGCCCGCGGCCTGCCGCCGGAATATATTGCCGAGCTGGAGAAAGAGTTCGGCTTCGACAAGCCGCCGCTGGAACGTTTCCTGTCAATGATGTGGAACTACATCCGCTTTGACTTTGGCGAGAGTTACTTCCGCTCGGCGACGGTGATCGACCTGGTGATAGAAAAGCTGCCGGTCTCGATCACACTGGGGCTTTGGTCGACCATCATTGCCTATATCGTCTCGATCCCGCTGGGCATCCGCAAGGCGGTGCGCGACGGGTCCAAGTTCGACACCTGGACCTCGGGGTTGATCATTGTGGCCTACGCCATTCCCGGCTTCCTGTTTGCGATCCTGTTGATCGTGCTGTTTGCTGGCGGCTCTTACTGGCAGATCTTCCCGCTGCGTGGTCTGACCTCGGACAATTGGGATCAGCTCAGCTGGTTTGGCAAGATCATCGACTATTTCTGGCACATCACCCTGCCGGTGCTGGCCTCTACAATTTCGGCCTTTGCCACATTGACCCTGCTGACCAAAAACAGCTTCCTTGATGAGATCAAAAAACAATACGTCGTCACCGCCCGCGCCAAGGGGTTGAGTGAATCACGGGTGCTTTATGGCCATGTGTTCCGCAACGCCATGCTGATTGTGATCGCAGGGTTTCCGGCGGTGTTTATCGGCGTGTTCTTTGGCGGCTCGCTGATCATCGAAACGCTGTTCAGCCTCGACGGTCTGGGCCGTCTGGGGTTTGAGGCTGCGGTGGCACGCGACTATCCGATTGTCTTTGGCTCGCTGTTTGTGTTCGGGCTGATCGGTCTGGTGGTCGGGATCATCTCGGACCTGATGTATGTGGTGGTTGATCCGCGCATCGATTTTGAGAAGCGGGAGGGATAAGCCATGGCCTTTGGACTGAAACTGTCCCCGCTCAACCAGCGCCGCTGGTCGAACTTCAAGAAAAACCGCCGCGCACTGTGGTCGCTGATCATCTTCTCGATCCTGTTTGGCATCTCCCTGATCGCCGAGGTGGTGGCAAACGACAAACCGATCCTTGTCAGCTATCGCGGTGAACTCTATTCGCCGGTCAGCACGTTTTACCCTGAAACCACCTTTGGCGGTGATTTCCAGACCGAAGCGAAATACAGCGATCCCGAGATTGAGTGCCTGATCCGCTCCGGCGGGATGGAGGATTGCTGGGACGATCCCGAAGGGGTGCTGGAACAGATTGCTGCAGGCAGCTATGCCGCTGAAGGGTTCCACAAAGGTTGGACCCTCTGGCCGCTGATCCCCTATCACTACCAGACGCAGGTGGACCGCCCCGGTGCTGCACCTCTGCCGCCGAATGCGCAGAACTGGCTGGGCACGGATGACACCAAGCGCGATGTCATGGCGCGGGTGATCTACGGCTTCCGTCTGTCCATTCTGTTCGCCCTGATCGTCACCACACTGTCCAGCATCATTGGCATCGCGGCAGGGGCTGTGCAGGGCTATTTCGGCGGATGGATCGATTTGATCTTCCAGCGCATCATCGAGATCTGGAGCGGCACGCCTTCGCTTTATGTGATTATCATCCTGTTTGCGATCCTTGGGCGAAGTTTCTGGCTGCTGGTCTTCATCACCGTGCTATTTGGCTGGGTTGGTCTGGTCGGCGTCGTACGCGCCGAGTTCCTGCGCGCTCGTAATCTGGAATATGTCCGTGCCGCCAAGGCGCTTGGCGTCTCCAACGTCACCATTATGTTCCGCCACATGCTGCCCAATGCAATGGTGGCCACGGTGACCCTGCTGCCCTTCATCGTGACCGGCACATTGGCAACGCTGGCGGGGCTCGACTTCCTAGGTTTTGGTCTGCCATCTTCAGCCCCGTCGCTGGGCGAACTGACGCTCCAGGCGAAACAGAACCTGCAGGCGCCGTGGCTGGGCTTCACCGCCTTCTTTGTCTTCGCCATCATGCTGTCGCTCCTTGTCTTCATCTTTGAAGGGGTGCGCGATGCCTTTGATCCAAGGAAAACCTTCCAATGAGCATTCTTGAGGTCAAAGACCTGACCGTCAGCTTCCGGCAGGAAGGGAAGGTCAACATGGCGGTGAAAGGCGTGTCCTTTACCGTAGATCGTGGCGAAACCGTTGCCCTGGTGGGCGAAAGCGGCTCGGGCAAGTCGGTGACGGCCATGTCGACCGTATCTCTGCTGGGGGAAAACGCCACTGTTGGTGGCTCTGTCACCTATGATGGGGCTGAAATGATCGGAGCCTCAGAGGCCGAATTGCAGCGTGTCCGCGGCAATGACATTTCCTTCATCTTCCAAGAGCCGATGACCTCGCTCAACCCGCTGCACACGATTGAAAAACAGCTGAGCGAGTCGCTGGTGCTGCATCAGGGCATCGCGGCGGAGGACGCGCGCGAACGGGTGTTGGAACTGCTGGAAAAAGTCGGCATTCGCGACGCTGAAAACCGTCTGAACGCCTATCCGCATCAGCTGTCCGGCGGCCAACGTCAGCGGGTGATGATTGCAATGGCGCTGGCCAACAAGCCTGACATTCTGATTGCGGATGAGCCAACAACGGCGCTGGATGTGACCATTCAGGCGCAGATTCTGGACCTGTTGGTTGAGCTGAAGAAAAGCGAGAATATGGGGCTGTTGTTCATCACCCATGACCTTGGCATTGTGCAGAAGCTGGCCGATAAGGTCTGTGTCATGAAAGACGGGGAGATTGTCGAAGCCGGCCCCACGGCAGAGGTCTTCGGCAACCCGCAGCACGCCTATACGCAGAAACTGCTGTCGGCTCGGGCCGGTGGAGTGCCAGCCCCGGTGCCGGAGGGCGCGGACACGATCCTGACAACGGATCAGCTGCGGATCTGGTTCCCGATTCAGCGGGGTTTCTTCAAACGCACCGTTGGTCACGTGAAGGCGGTGAATGGGGCGAACCTTTCGCTGCGTGCAGGCGAAACCTTGGGCATCGTGGGCGAGTCGGGGTCGGGCAAGACCACGCTGGCGTTGGCGATCATGCGACTGATTGGCTCGGAAGGGGCAATCACCTTTGAGGGCCGCAATATCCGAGACATCACCACCAAAGAACTGCGGGCGCTGCGTAAGGACATGCAGATCGTGTTTCAGGACCCGTTCGGCAGCCTGTCACCGCGCATGAGCTGTGCCCAGATCATCGCCGAAGGTCTGTCGGTGCACAGTGACGCTAAGGGCGACCAGCGTGCCAAAGTGGCGGCTGTGATGGAGGAGGTGGGGCTCGACCCGGCCACGATGGATCGTTACCCGCATGAGTTTTCTGGCGGGCAGCGCCAGCGCATTGCCATCGCCCGTGCAATGATCCTGAACCCGCGTCTTGTGGTGCTGGATGAGCCGACCTCGGCATTGGATATGACGGTGCAGGTGCAGATTGTGGACCTGCTGCGGGAGCTGCAGCAGAAACACGGGCTGGCCTATTTGTTCATCAGCCACGACCTGCATGTGGTGAAGGCGATGAGCCACAAGATGATCGTGATGCAACAGGGCGATGTGGTGGAAGCTGGCGATGCGGAGGATCTGTTCAACAATCCGCAGACCGACTACGCCAAGACTCTGCTGGCTGCGACGATGTAGGCGCAAGTGGCGCGGGATATGAACCGCGCCAGCTGTTGTTTAAATCGCGGAACTATGGCCTGCCTTGGACAGGTCGTAGGCGTCAAACGCCCGCGCGATCATGCGGGTCAGGGGACGGGCGGCCTCGGGGATGAACAGGTCACCGTTGCGCCGGTCCAGCATCCCGTCAAAACCTTGCGCGGCTGTATCCAACATCGCCTGCAGGCTGGCATTGTCGATCCGAAACTGATCCAGCAGTTCCGCCGCATCCACTTTGAAATCACACATGATCATCTCAATGATCCGCCCGCGCAGCCGGTCCTCGGCCGTAAAGCGATGGCCCTTGCTGACCGAGAAACGCCCGTCACGGATCGCAGCCGTATGGGCGCCGGTGGCCGGGGCGTTTTGGGTGAAACCTTGCGGAAACCGCGAAATCGACGAAGCCCCGACGCCGATCAGCACCTCGGAGGTGTCATCGGTATAGCCCTGGAAGTTGCGGCGCAGACGCCCTGCCTTCTGAGCAATGGTCAACCCATCATCCTGGGCCGCAAAGTGGTCGATCCCGATCTCGGCGTAATTGTCCCACAGGAACAACCGCCGCGCGGTGTCAAACAGCGCCAGACGTTCCTGCGGCGTTGGCAGCGCGTCCGAGGGGATCATCTGCTGCCGTTTCGCCATCCACGGCACGTGGGCGTAGCCGTATAGCGCCACGCGGTCCGGTTCCAGCGACAGGAGTTTCTGCACGCTTTCGGTGATCCGTTCCTGACTTTGATGCGGCAGGCCGAACAGGATGTCGGCGTTCAGGCTATAGACCCCATGTGCGCGGATCGCGTCCACCGCGTCGCGGGTGATGTCAAAGCTCTGGATCCGGCCAATTGTCTGCTGAATCTCATCGTCGAAATCCTGCACCCCGATCGAGGCCCGGTTCATCCCAGCGGCGGCCAGCACCTTCAGGCGAGCGTCGTCGATTTCGTTGGGGTCAATCTCCACCGAAAACTCGGCGTTGGGCGCAAAAGGCGCCACATCTGCAACGGCCTCGGCCAGATCGTTCATCATCTCCGGCGACAGCAACGTGGGTGTGCCGCCGCCCCAATGCAACCGTGACAGAGAGATGCCTTCCGGCAATTGCTGCTTCAGAAGCTTCAGTTCTGCCTTCAGAGTTTCCAGATAGGCGGCGACCGGAGAATCGCTCTGTGTCCCCTGCGTGCGGCAGGCGCAGAACCAGCACAACCGGCGGCAAAATGGCACATGCACGTAAAGAGAGATTGTCGAGCCGGGACGTAAGGCGCTGATCCAATTAGCATAATCGGAACCAGTCACGTCCTTGGAGAAGTGAGGGGCCGTGGGATAAGAGGTGTAACGCGGCACTTTCGCGTCAAACAGTCCCAGTTTGGCAAGTTGCGTTTTCGTTTCCATGGGCATAGCCTTTAAGAGAACGACGTCAAATCAACTTTGACCCAGATCAAGCGCGAACGGTTACATGTTAAAAGAACCTCTTCTGAAGGACCAGCACAACTGTGCCGATTGTCCGATCCGGCATCGGGCGGTCTGTGCCCGTTGTGACACGGATGAGCTGGAGCAGCTCGATGAGATCAAATACTACCGCAGCTTTGAGGCGGGACAGACGGTGGTCTGGTCCGGTGATCCGATGGAGTTTGTCGGCTCGGTGGTGTCGGGCATTGCGACCCTGACCCAGACGATGGAGGACGGGCGCACCCAGATGGTGGGACTGCTGCTGCCCAGCGATTTCGTGGGTCGCCCGGGGCGCGAAGGCTCGGCCTATGACGTGGTGGCAACCACCGATCTGGTGATGTGCTGTTTCCGCAAGAAACCGTTTGAAAAGATGATGATGGAGACGCCGCATATTGCGCAGCGTCTGTTGGAAATGACGCTGGACGAACTGGACGCCGCCCGCGAATGGATGCTGGTGCTGGGGCGCAAGACCGCGCGGGAAAAAATCGCCAGCCTGCTGTCGATCATCGCACGCCGCGACGCCACGCTGCATCTGCGGCCAGCCGAGGGTCAGGTCGTGTTCGACCTGCCGCTAACCCGCGAAGCAATGGCGGATTATCTTGGGCTGACGCTGGAGACGGTGAGCCGTCAGATCTCGGCGTTGAAGCGTGACGGGGTGATCCAGCTGGAGGGCAAACGCCACGTGACCGTGCCGGATCTGGACCGGTTGATAGAAGAGGCCGGCGACGACGCGGACGGCGGCGTTTTTGCCTGACGTCCCTACCTATTGAATGCTGAACAGGCGGTGCCACGGCGCCGCCTGTTTTCGTTTCCACAGCTGGTGGCCTGGTTAATGCGCCATCAGTACCGGCAGCGGGCACATTTCCAGCATGTCGCGGGTTGCGCCCCCCAGAATTGCCTCGCGGAATCGCGAATGACCATAGGCCCCCATCACCACCATGTCGGATTTAGTGTCCACGGCATGGCGCAGGATGACCTCGGCCACGCGGGGCAGGGTTTTTGACAGCACGTCGATTTCCACCCGCACGCCCTGTCGGGCCAGGTATTGTGACAAGAGCCCACCGGGATCTGACCGGTTTGGCCCGTGGGTCGGCGGATCGATCACCACCACCCGCACCGCCTCGGCTTCGCGCAGGAAGGGCAGGGCGGCACGCACGGCGGCCAGACATTCCGGCGATTCATTCCACGCGACAAGCACAGATTTCGGGCTGAGCAGCACGGCGTTGTCCTTGGGCTGCACCAGTACGGGCACGCGGCCTTCAAACAGGGCGGCCTCCAACACCGGTTCCAGTTCGGCGCTGCGGTCCTCGCCATAGGGCTGCGGCAGGATGACCAGATCGCTGAAACGGGCGTGCGCAGCGACATGGCGGCCGATGTCCGCCAGTTGAGCAACGCCGCTGTCGGTGCCCCAGCGCACATCCTGCGCCCCCAGAATGCGGCTCGCCTCTGCCTCTAGATGGTCGGCTTCCTCATGGGCGCGGGTCAGGGTTTCCTGCAGCACCAAAGCATTGGCCCCAGCGTAGTAATAGCCGGTCTGGGTGCGGTCCACGCCCAGACAGAGGGCTTCGACATGTGCGTCATATTTGCGCGCCAAGGTGGTGGATTGATCCAGAAGACCGGGGATCAATGCGGGGTCGGTCAGCACGGAAAACAATGATTTATAGGCCATTTGAGTGTTCCTCCTACACAGACAGGCTTGGCCTCAGTCTAACGCCCCCGCGCCTGTGCGACTTTGACACGTGTCAAACTGCACCACGCCCATGTCAGAGGCGCGGCTCATTGCAGGTTTTTGACGCAGATCAAGGCGGGAGGGCGCGCCGCGCCGCATTACACCGCCAGTCTGGAACCGCCCGCGCGGAAAAACGAATCGTGCGGGTCAGAGACGAAGGGACGCAAAATGGTTAACTACATCAAGCTGATCGCGCTTGGTCTGGCAACGCTCGGGGCGTTGATCGCGGCCAATTACGGGCGGGATCTGGCCTATTCGGTAAACATGCTGGCCGCAGCAGCGTTTGCCGTTGTGGCGTTTATTTTCATCCTGCGCCGCACCGACGAACCGGCGCGCGCAGATCTTTCTGGCGAGTATATGGACGGGGTGATCCGCTACGGCGTGATCGCCACCGCCTTCTGGGGGGTCGTTGGCTTCCTGGTGGGGGTGGTTATTGCCTTCCAACTGGCCTTTCCGGTGCTGAACCTTGAGTTCGCACAGGGTTTCACCAACTTTGGCCGCCTGCGTCCGCTGCACACTTCCGCAGTGATCTTCGCATTTGGCGGCAACGCGCTGCTGGCCACCTCATTCTACATCGTGCAGCGCACCAGCGCCGCGCGTCTGTGGGGCGGCAATCTGGCGTGGTTCGTGTTCTGGGGCTACCAGCTGTTCATCGTGATGGCGGCAACCGGCTACCTGCTGGGCGCAACCCACGGCAAGGAATACGCTGAACCCGAATGGCACATCGACCTGTGGCTGACCATTGTCTGGGTCGCCTACCTTCTGGTCTTTGCCGGCACGATCATGAAACGCAAAGAGCCGCATATCTACGTGGCCAACTGGTTCTTCCTGTCCTTCATCATCACCGTTGCGATGCTGCATATCGTGAACAACCTGGCGGTGCCGGTCTCGATCTTCGGTTCCAAGTCGGTCCAGCTGTTCTCGGGCGTGCAGGATGCGATGACCCAGTGGTGGTACGGTCACAACGCTGTAGGCTTCTTCCTGACGGCGGGCTTCCTGGGCATGATGTACTACTTCGTGCCGAAACAGGCGGAACGTCCGGTCTATTCCTATAAGCTGTCGATCATCCACTTCTGGGCGCTGATCTTCCTGTATATCTGGGCCGGTCCGCACCACCTGCATTACACCGCACTGCCGGATTGGGCGTCGACCCTTGGCATGGTGTTCTCGGTTGTTCTGTGGATGCCCAGCTGGGGTGGCATGATCAACGGTCTGATGACGCTTTCGGGCGCCTGGGACAAGCTGCGCACCGACCCCGTTCTGCGGATGATGGTTCTGTCGCTTGGCTTCTACGGCATGTCGACCTTCGAAGGCCCGATGATGTCGATCCGCGCTGTGAACTCGTTGTCGCACTACACCGACTGGACCATTGGTCACGTGCATTCCGGTGCCCTTGGCTGGAACGGTATGATCACCTTTGGCGCGCTCTACTTCCTGGTGCCGAAACTGTGGAACCGTTCGGGTCTCTACTCGCTGAAACTGGTCAGCTGGCACTTCTGGCTCGCCACCATCGGCATCATTCTCTACGCCGCCTCAATGTGGGTCACCGGCATCATGGAAGGCCTGATGTGGCGCGAAGTCGACGCCAATGGCTTCCTGGTGAACTCCTTCGCTGACACCGTAGGTCCAAAGTTCCCGATGTATGTGGTGCGCGGCCTTGGTGGGGTGATGTTCCTCTCGGGTGCATTGATCATGTGCTACAACCTGTGGATGACTGCAAAGCGCGCTCCGGCTGTTGAAGCCGACGCCGCTGCAGTCCCGGCTGAATAAGGAGGGCCGGACAGATGGCAATTCTCGACAAACACGCGATCCTTGAGAAAAACGTCACCCTGCTTGCGATCTTCGCATTCCTGGTGGTGACCATCGGTGGGATTGTGCAAATCGCTCCGCTGTTCTGGCTGGAAAACACGATTGAGGATGTAGAGGGCATGCGCCCCTACACCCCACTCGAACTGGCCGGTCGCGAGATCTACATCCGCGAAGGCTGCTACACCTGTCACAGCCAGATGATCCGTCCGATGCGCGATGAGGTCGAACGTTACGGGCCCTATTCGCTGGCAGCGGAGTCGCAGTACGACCACCCTTTCCAGTGGGGCTCCAAACGGACTGGCCCGGATCTGGCCCGTGTGGGCGGTCGCTATTCGGATGAGTGGCACGTCGACCACCTGCGCGACCCGCAGTCGGTTGTGCCCGAATCGATCATGCCGAAATACGGCTTCCTTGAGCACACCAAGATGGACGGTAAATACATCGGTGAACTGGTCGCCACCCACAAGCTGGTGGGCGTGCCCTACACCGACGATATGGTTGCCAATGCCATCGCGGACTTTGCTGCACAGGCAGATCCCGATGCCGATTACGATGGGCTGCTGGAACGTTATGGCGAAGACTCGGTGCAGGTGCGTAACTTCGACGGCCAGCCAGGTCTTTCGGAAGCGGATGCGCTGATCGCTTACCTGCAGATGCTGGGCACGCTGGTTGATTTCTCGACCTTTGTGCCTGACGCAAGCCGCTAAGGAGGGCTGGATATGGAAACCTATTCCCTGCTTCGCGAATTTGCAGACAGCTGGATGCTCTTGGCGCTGTTTGGGTTCTTCTTTGGGGTCATCCTGTTTGTGATGCGCCCCGGCAGCACCCGCACCTACAGCAAGGTCGCAGACATCCCCTTCCGGCATGAAGACAAACCCGCTGCCAGCAGCGGTGACGCCAAGGAGGCGTGAGACATGGCTAAAAAACCGAATGAGCCACAAGACTATGGCACCACGGGCCATTCCTGGGATGGCATCGAAGAGCTGAATACCCCCTTGCCGCGTTGGTGGCTGTGGACCTTCTACGCCACCATCGTTTGGGGTCTGATCTATGTGGCGGCCTATCCGGCCTGGCCGCTGATCAACGGCGCCACACAGGGTTTCCTGGGCTACTCCACCCGCGGTGAAGTGGCCGAGGACATCGCCGCCTTTGAGGCCAAACAGGCCCCGATGAACACCAAGCTGGTGGAAACCGAACTGGCAGCGATTGCCGATGATGCTGAGCTTCTGGGCTATGCCAACTCCGCTGGTGAAGCGGTGTTCATGACCTGGTGTTCGCAGTGTCACGGCTCGGGCGCCGCAGGTGCGGTGGGCTACCCGAACCTGGTGGATGATGACTGGCTCTGGGGTGGGGATATCGAATCGATCCACACCTCGATCAGCGTCGGTATCCGTCAGCCCAGCGACGAAGACTATCTGCGTCAGTCCGAAATGCCTGCCTTTGGCCGCGATGAGCTGCTGGAAGAAGGGCAGATCGACGAAGTGGTTAACTTTGTGATGTCGCTGTCGGGTGAGGCCAAGGATGCCACACTCGTTGAAGCGGGCGCCGTGGTCTACGAAGAAAACTGTGCCGCCTGTCACGGCGATGCCGGTGAAGGTGACATAGATCAAGGTGCGCCGAACCTGGCCGATGCTATCTGGCTGTACGGCGAAGGTTACGACGCCATCCGCGAAACGGTCTACAGCGCCCGCTATGGGGCGATGCCGGCCTGGAACACCCGTCTCTCCGAGGCTGAAATCCGCGCGGTGGCCACCTTTGTTCACACCCGTGGTGGTGGTCAGTAAGGCATAAGAACACCCCGGGGCGTTTCCCGACGCCCTTGGGGTCCGGCACCGGACCTTCCGTCCTGTTCGCGCGTTTCCTGGGAGGCCGGTGCCGATTTAAACAACAAAAGTCCCGGAGATCTCTCCGGGACTTTTGCGTTTCTGTCGCCTTGGATCTGGCAGCGGGGATTGCGCCAAACCCTGTGGGGACAGAGAGCGTCGGACGGGGGCGTGTCAGACGGATCAGCCGCGCTTAGAGCGAGCTGAGCCGGATCTTTGCCCGCGCGCTGTCGAATTTGCAGCAGGGCATGGTCCGGTGTTTTTCAGGTGCTTTCAGCTTGGGCAGACGATCCTCTTGGACCGCGTCCATGCGGGTTGCATTCATCAGGGTATTTGCAAGAATATTGAACATGTCAGCCTCACATCTCATTGGGGTCTGGCTTGAAATAACTACATATGCGTTGCTAAGACGACTCTGGTTCGAATTCAAATCTGTAAGCTGAGGTTACATATGGATTGGCGTGCTCTGCCCCCTCTTAATGCGCTGCGTGCGTTTCTGGCGTTTCATCAGGCCGGCAGCATGGCGGCGGCCGGCGCGTTGCTGAATGTCAGCCACGCGGCAATCTCTCAGCAGATCAAGGGCTTGGAGGCGCATCTGGGACTGACCCTCCTGGACCGACGGGCGCGCAGCACCGTTTTGAATGATGACGGGTTGCAACTGGCCCATGCGCTGGAACGTGGTTTTGGCGAAGTGGTGCGGGTGGTGGAGGCCCTGACCGGTGGCGAAGCGCAGCGCCCCTTGCAGATTTCCACCACGCCGTCCTTTGCCTCCAACTGGTTGATGCCGCGCCTTGGCGATTTTCGCAGCAAACACCCTGAGGTCAGCCTGATGATCGATCCCACCGCCGAGGTGAAGCAGCTGGAGCCCGGTGGCATCGATGTGGCGATTCGCCATGGCAACGGCGATTGGCCCGGTCTGGAGGCGCGGTTGATCGTGCCGTCGCCGATTGTGCTGGTCGCCGCACCGGAGCTGGTGCCAACCAAACCCGACCTTCAGCCCGAAGACCTGCTGGATCTGCCGTGGTTGCAGGAATTGGGGACCCATGAATGCAGCACCTGGCTGCGACAAAAGGGCATTGTGCAGGATCCGGCTTACGGCATCTCCTCGATGCCCGGTTATCTGATGATCGAAGCGCTGCGGGCGGCGCAGGGCATCGGCGTGGCGGCAAAAGCCTTGATTGAAACGGATATTGAGGCCGGCCGCTTGCAGGTGTTGTTCGAAGAGACCGACAAGACCGGCTATTATCTGGTCACCCGCCCTGGCCCGCAGCGCCCGCCGTTGAAATCATTTGCCCGATGGCTGGTGCGACAAAGCGGCCAATAGATGAATTGCAGATGTGAGTTTGATCTGGGTCAAAGTAAGGGAGGCCGTGACCCCCGAGAAGGGTAAAATAATATTTAGCCAACGGAGTGAGTCCGTGTCGCAAACCCAACCCGACGCCCCGCAAAACCTGTATGCCGCCCGAGAACCCGTGTTTCCACGCCGTGTCTCCGGGGCGTTTCGCAATCTGAAATGGGTGATCATGGCGATCACCCTTGGGATTTACTACCTGACGCCCTGGATCCGCTGGGACCGTGGTGCCAGCCTGCCGGATCAGGCTGTTCTGGTCGATCTGGCCAACCGCCGTTTCTACTTCTTCTGGATTGAGATCTGGCCGCATGAGTTCTACTTCGTGGCGGGGCTTCTGGTGATGGCGGGTCTTGGCCTGTTCCTGTTCACCTCTGCCTTGGGGCGGGTCTGGTGCGGCTACGCCTGCCCCCAGACCGTCTGGACCGACCTCTTCATTCTTGTAGAACGTTGGATCGAAGGCGACCGGAACGCGCGCCTGCGACTGCACCGGCAGAAAAAGTGGGATCTGCGCAAGCTCCGCCTGCGGCTGTCCAAATGGGCCAGCTGGGTGCTGATCGCTTTGGCAACCGGGGGCGCTTGGGTGTTCTACTTTGCGGATGCACCAACGCTTCTGGTGGATCTGGTGACGCTGAATGCACATCCAATTGCCTATTCCACTATGTTCATCCTGACCGCCACGACCTTCTTCTTTGGTGGCATCGCGCGGGAACAGATCTGTATCTACGCCTGCCCCTGGCCGCGTATTCAGGCCGCGATGATGGACGAGGACACGCTGACCATCGGCTACCGTCACTGGCGCGGCGAACCACGTGGCAAGCTGAAGGGCGCGAAAAAGAAACCCGTAGCCACCACTGCCACGACGTCTGATGCTGTCGCCGCTGGCCCCGTGCCGGTGGAGCTAGCCGCGCCGCAGGGTGACTGTATCGACTGCATGGCCTGTGTGAACGTCTGCCCCATGGGCATCGACATCCGCGACGGGCAGCAGATGGAATGCATCACCTGTGGGCTTTGCATCGATGCCTGTGACGATGTGATGGAGAAGATCGGCAAGCCGCGTGGCCTGATCGACTATATGGCACTGACCGATGAAACGGCCGAACAGGCTGGCGAAAAGCCCAAATCGGCGTGGACCCACATCTTTCGGGCCCGCACTATGCTCTATACCGGTCTGTGGTCCTTGGTGGGTGTGGCGCTGGTGGTGGCGCTGTTCATCCGGGCCGAAATTGAACTGACCGTCGCGCCGGACCGCAACCCGACCTATGTGACGCTGTCGGACGGCTCGATCCGCAATACCTATGATGTGCGCCTGCGCAACAAAAACGGCGATGACCGCCCGTTCAAACTGTCGATCAAAGGCGATTCCGCCCTGCGTTTGCAGTTGGAGGGCACGCCCTATCACACCGTCACCGTTCCGGCGGATGAAATGAAACTGCAGCGCGTCTACATTATCGCGCCCAAAGGATCGGAACCGGCGTTGAGCGAACGCGTCGTCCTCCGGTTCTGGGTCGAAGACACCAGCAATGGCGACCGCGCCTTCAAGGACACCGTGTTCAACGGGAAAGGAAACTAACCATGGTCAAGCAACTTACCGGCAAACATGTGCTGTTTATCTTTGTGGCGGCGTTCAGTGTCATCATCGCTGTGAACATCACCCTGGCCGTGAACGCGGTGAAGACCTTCCCGGGGCTGGAGGTGAAAAACACCTATGTTGCCAGCCAGCAGTTCGACGAACGCCGCGCGGCGCAGGTGGCGTTGGGCTGGACCGTTGTTGGCAGTCATCAGGACGGTGTTTTGCGCCTAGCGATCACCGGTGCCGATGGCGCTCCGGTGGAGGCGGCAGAGCTGAGTGCCATTCTGGGCCGCGCCACGCAGGTGGCCGATGATGTCACGCCGGCCTTTGTGTTTGACGGCACCGCCTATGTAGCGCCGATGGAGCTGGCCGATGGCAACTGGAACATCCGGATGGAGGCCAAGGCGCTTGACGGCACGTTGTTTACCCAGCGTGTGATCGTTGACGTGGTACGCTAAATCATGACCGAAGCCCTGCGCCCCCAACCCGCTGCCTGTCCGGCCTGTGTGGCCGCCCCCTCTGCCGAGGCGATTGCTGAAGCGGCCGCGCCGAAAGAGGCGCGGCTGGCGCTTTCCGTGCCTGCGGTGCATTGCGCCGCCTGTATCTCGACTGTGGAAAAGGCGCTGGCGGCTGTGCCCGGTGTGAAAGAGGCGCGGGTGAACCTGACGCTGAAACGCGCCAATATCGCAGCCGATCCTGACCTGGAGGTCGCGCCCCTGATCGCGGCGCTGGACGCGGTAGGCTATGAGGCGCATGAGCTGGACGTGGGCAGCCTGAGTGCGACCGAGACTGACAAGGCGGGTCGTGAGCTGCTGATGCGGTTGGCGGTGGCGGGCTTTGCCTCAATGAATGTGATGCTGTTGTCGGTGTCGGTCTGGTCCGGCGCCGAGGCGGCGACACGCGACCTGTTCCACTGGATTTCGGCGGCGATTGCACTGCCCACAATTGTCTTTTCCGGCCAGCCGTTTTTCCGCAATGCCTTTGCCGCGCTGAAAAACGGGCGGCTCAACATGGATGTGCCGATTGTGCTGGCGATTGTGCTGGCGGTGGTGACATCGCTTTGGGAAACCTCCCTTTCGGGGGAGCACGCCTATTTCGACGCCGCGCTGACATTGGTGTTTTTCCTGTTGGCGGGCCGCTATCTGGACCATCGCACCCGCGCGGTGGCCCGATCCGCGGCTGAGGAACTGGCAGCGTTGGAAGTGCCCCGGGCGATTGTCTTGCGGGATGGCGCTGAGGTAAAGCTGCCGGTGGCCGAGGTTGCGGTGGGCGATCTGGTGCTGGTGCGCCCCGGTGGGCGAATGCCGGTCGATGGCGAAATCGTCGAAGGCACCTCGGAAATCGACCGTTCCCTGCTGACCGGGGAGACCCTGCCGGTATTTGCCACAGCAGGCCAGGACGTGTCCGCCGGAGAGGTCAATCTAACCGGCCCGCTGACCCTGCGCGCAACTGCTGTGGGCAAAGATACCTCGCTGCACCGGATGGCCGATCTGGTGGCGGTCGCGGAATCTGGGCGGTCGCGCTACACTTCTCTGGCGGATGGGGCGGCCAAGCTTTATGCGCCGGGTGTGCATATTCTCTCGGCGCTTAGTTTCCTGGGCTGGCTGCTTTATTCCGGTGATATGCGCACCGCGCTGAACATTGCTGCGGCGGTTCTGATCATCACCTGCCCCTGTGCGCTGGGATTGGCGGTGCCAGCGGTGACGACTGCGGCCTCGGGCCGGTTGTTCCGCAAAGGGATGCTGATCAAACATTCCACCGCATTGGAACGTTTGGCGCAGGTCGACACGGTTGTCTTTGACAAGACCGGCACGCTTACGGCAGGCACGCCGGAGCTGACCAACCTCACTGTTCACAACGCCACTGATCTGCAGATTGCGCTGGCGCTGGCCGAAGGCTCGGCGCATCCGCTGTCGACGTCCTTGACCCAAGCCGCCCGCGCCGCAGGGGTGGAACCGGCGGTGATTTCCGAGGTCAGCGAAGTGCCGGGCTACGGCACTGAGGCGCGCTGGGGCGACAAACGGGTGCGTCTGGGCCGTGGGGCCTGGGTTGGCGCGCCAAAGTCGAAAATGACCACAGCCTGGCTGGCCGTGGACGGGCAGGCCCCGGTCGCCTTTACCTTTACCGACCGTCTGCGTGACGGGGCAGAAGTGGCCGTGAAAGCGCTGCAAGACGCGGGCAAAGAGGTCATCCTGTTGTCTGGTGACAACACCGGCGCGGTGGAAGAACTGGCGGGGCGTCTGGGGATCACCCATTGGCTGGCCGAAGCGCTGCCCGAAGACAAAGCCACCCGTATTCAGGTTCATGCGGTGGCGAATAAGAAGGTTTTGATGGTGGGCGACGGTCTGAACGACACGGCGGCGCTGACGGCGGCGCATGTCTCGATCTCGCCAGCTTCGGCGCTGGATGCGGCGCGGGTTGCCTCGGACATTGTGCTGCTGGGTGGCGACCTGTCCCCGATCGCCGAGGCGCTGGAGACAGCAAAATCCGCAACAAAACGGATCCGTGAAAACTTCCAGATTGCGACGCTTTACAACGTGATCGCCGTGCCGGTTGCGGTGATCGGTCTGGCGACGCCGCTGGTGGCCGCCTTGGCGATGTCGACCAGCTCGATTACAGTGTCGCTGAACGCATTGCGCCTGCGCTGAGTGGCGAAAGGATTAGCCCCATGGAAATCATCGCCTATCTGATCCCGATTTCGCTGTTTCTGGGCGGCGTCGGGCTGGCCGCCTTTGTCTACACCGTGCGGAGTAATCAATATGACGATCCCGACGGCAACAGCCAGCGGATCCTGAGCAACGACTATGACGACAAGCCAAAGAGCTGATTGCGGGACGTTGACCGTCCTGAAAGAAAGCCCCCGTCTGTCACAACAGGCGGGGGCTTCTCTTTGGTGGTAGCGAACAGCGGCGGGGAGGAACGCCGACGAGGGTTCACTAGGGCCCTTAGCCCGGTCCCACCATGAAACAGGTGACTTGGCGTGCCTGCAGGCGGCGGCAGGCCAGATCGGCCTTTTCCCGTGGCATACCCAGGAAATGGGCGTCGTAGCCGGATTTGCTCTTCACCACTTTGCGCAGGGATCCGTCCAGCGTGCTCATCTCGGTCAGGGCGGTTTTCAGCAGCATCCGCTCCGCCGCGTAACGGCTGGGGAAACGACCCACGTTGATGCCCCAATGATTGCCCCCAGAAGAGGCGAGGCGGGTCACCACCTCTTGCCCGTTGTCGGTGGCAGGGGTGTCCTCCACCGCTTTGGTGTCTGTGCTGGCCAGCACCAGATCCTTCGCGCTCATCCGCGCCTTGGGCCGGACCTTGCCATTGGCCTCGGCCACGGCGGCGTTAATGTCATCGCTCAGGGCCAGCAATACCGGATCATTGGTCTTGGTTGCAGCTGTGGCGGTGGGGACGGCTGCGGCGCCCGGACGGGCCTTCGGCCTGAGGCTGCGTTTCACCGCTGTGGCGACCCGCACAATTTTACCCGTCCCCGGTTCCGCGCCATAGACAGGTCGCGCCGGCTTGCGCACGGCAACGCGGGTGGCGGCCTTGCGGAACCCCATATCCAACAGTTCGGCCACACGTTTGTTGCGGGTCGCGGTAGAGCGGCCGCCAAAGACGGTGGCGATGATCCGTTCGCTGCCCCGTTCCGCCGAAGCCACAAGGTTGAAGCCTGCCGCGCGGGTGTAGCCGGTCTTGATCCCATCCGCGCCGCGATAGTTCGCCAGCAGGCGGCGGTTGGTGTTGTTCACCGTTTTGATGCCCGCGTGAGTCGATTTGCGCGAGAACAGATTGTAGTACTCGGGGTAGTCATAAAAGATGTGCCGCCCCAATGTGGTCATATCACGGGCGGTGGACATATGACCTTTTTCAGTCAGGCCATGGGCGTTTTTGAAAGTGGTGCGGCTCATCCCCAGCGCTTTGGCGGTGCGGTTCATCCGGCGGGCAAAAGCCGCCTCGGAGCCGGAGATGGCAATGCCAATTGCGGTGGCGGCGTCATTGGCGGATTTCACCGCAGCCGCGCGGATCAGGTAGCGCAGCTTGATACGCTGACCGGCCACCAGACCCAGTTTGGACGGCGGTTCCGCGGCGGCTTTTGAGGTGATACGCACCTTGGTGTCAAGGCTGATTTCCCCCCGTTCGACCGCTTCAAAGGCGATATAAAGCGTCATCATCTTGGTCAGAGAGGCCGGGTGCAGCCGCGTGTCTGCATTGCGCGAATGGATCACCCGCCCGTCGCGGGCATCCACGACCATCGCAGCATAGGGCGCGGCCTGCGCGCTGAGGGGAACCACAACGAGCATCCACAATAGAGCGAATGCGAGCATTGCCCAACGAGCACGCCGTCTTGCACGGAATTTACCGATCAAGTCACTGATGACTGCCATATCTGCCTCTGTGCCGCCGGTTTTCCGGTCTGGCCTCATTTTTGTTGAGGTGAGGCTAGCACATCAACTGCATCGAATAAAGCCTGTCGCACTAACGCTTTTGTATATATGGCGGCAGATCGCTTGGGCGCCGGTAGGGGGCGCAGATATGGTGGTTGTCTGTGTGGACAGGGCGAAACCGTGGATTTACGGGGGCACTTTGCGGGGGTTGCTCTTTTGCAACCCGCCCGTGAAAGCCCCTGTTGTCCCCGGTTGATCCCGTCACCGGAGTGGTTTGTACATATAGGTGGTCGAATCGTGTCGCGTTCCGTCGACCGACAGACAGTAGCCCGGAATCACCCCCGCCACCTCAAACCCCAATGTGCGGTACAGCGGCTCGGCGGTGTCGCCGGTGCGGGTGTCCAACGTCAGCAGGGTTTTGCCGTGGTCGCGGGCTGCGGCCTCCAACGTGGTCATCAGTTGCCGCGCCAGCCCTTTGCGGCGGTGATTGGGATGGACCAGCAGTTTGGAAACCTCGCCCCGGTGGGGCTGGTTGCGGGGCATGCCGGTGATGAGGCTCACAACACCGGCCAGTTCGCCCTCCTCAAGCGCGACAAAGATCTGCCGGTCGCCCGCGGCCACCTCGGGCCGCAGCGCTTGCCAGAAGGCGCGGGCCTCGGACAGATCATGCGGCAGGATGAAGCCAACGCTGGCGCCGTCCAGCACCGTTGCGTGCAGCACGCCTGCAAGCGCGTCGAGGTGGGAGTCCATTTCAGGGGCGGTGAGGGCGGTGATCATGTCGGGCCTCAAATCAGGAATAGCTGGTAACTGGCGGGCTGATTGCCCGTTTCAAATCGGGTTGCGCCATGTAGCCGGTAGCGCAGGCAATCCCCGGGTTGGAGGCCATGAGACGTGCCTTCGACTGTGACGGTCAGCGCGCCAGCATTAAGCAGGAGGTGATGTTCCAGACCGGCACGTGGCGGCGCCTCATAACTCAGGCATTGTTGGGCGGGCAGGTGGCACTCCAGCCACTCTCCGGCCAGATCGGCAGAGGCGGGTGACAGCACGGTGCGGCGAAACCCGGTGGCGGGATCGACCCAGCTGCTGCGGGCCTCGGCAGGGATCACGGCGGGCGGCTGATCTTCGACCATGGCCAGCAGGCGGGACATCGATAGCCCGTAAGCGCGGCAGAGACGGGCCAGAGTCTGGGTGGTTGGGCTGACCTGCGCCTTTTCCACCCGGGCCAGGGTGGCGCGGCTGAGGCCGGTGATCTCGGCCAGCTGGTCAAGGGAATGTCCGGCGCTGGCCCGCAGTTGGGTCAGGTGCTGGGCTAGGGCGGTGTCAGCGGGGTCCATTTCGTCTCACATTTGACCGATTCGTTCATATGTGAGAATTTCGGTCAGAAGAGAGGCTGTAAACCCCGTTAGCCCTGTTCGATGCGTTCCACCAGCGCTGGCAGCAGCCCAAGGTGATCCAATGCCTCATATTTAGGCGCATGATCGGGGGCGGGGGCTTTCTCCATCTCCCAGATCAGCCCATGCGGCACGTAAACACCCCAGCCGCCGGCCTCCACCATGGGCACCACGTCAGACTTCATCGAATTGCCCGCCATCAGCCCGCGCGCGGCCCCATCGCCGTGATCCGCGAAGATGCGGGTGTAGACCTCGGGCCGCTTGTCAGTGACGATCTCCACCCCGTCAAACAGATCGCCCAGACCGGATTGTGCCAGCTTGCGTTCCTGATCGATCAGATCGCCCTTGGTGATCAGCAGCACACGATGGCTGTCGGCCAGCGCTTCCACCGCCTCTTGCGCGTGGGGCAAAAGCTCAATCGGGTGTTGCAACATCTCCTGTCCAGCATCAATCAGCTCGCGCAGCACCGCGCCCGGCACTCGGTTTTCTGTCACCTCCAACGCGGTTTCGATCATCGACAGGACAAAGCCTTTCACCCCGAACCCGTAATGCCCGATGTTGCGCCGCTCAGCCGCCAGTAGACGGTCCATCAGGTGGTCATTGTCGGCATGATCGCGCAGCAAATCGGCGAATCGGTCCTGCGTGATGCGGAAGAACCTTTCGTTGTGCCAAAGGGTGTCATCGGCATCGAAACCAATTGTAGTGAGTTTTCGGGCCAAGATTCGCTCCGTATTTATGCAAGAGTCGCAGGGATCAGGGTCGCAGCCCTCTTTTCTCGGCTACAACACAGGTTATATAGACCGTTCTAAGCCCCGAAGCTCAACACTGAAGACCCTGTATTATGATCGACCCGTCCAAGACGCCTGTCACCATGTCTGATAGCGATGATGATTTCGGCGGCGACACCTCCGTCGCTTTGAAAACCAAGCCGAAGACCAAGCGCCCGCCGCTGTATAAGGTGATGCTGCTGAATGATGATTACACGCCGATGGAATTCGTCGTGCATATTCTCGAGCGTTTCTTTGGCCTGACCCACAGCCAGGCGTTTGAGATCATGCTGACCGTGCACAAAAAAGGTGTCGCGGTGGTGGGTGTCTTCAGCCACGAGATTGCAGAGACCAAGGTGACACAGGTGATGGATTTTGCCCGTCGTCATCAGCATCCGCTGCAATGCACCATGGAAAAAGAGTAACCTGACGCCGTTGCGCTGGTTGCTGGAAAAGGTTCCGACATGACCCATCCCCGTTTGTCCCTGGCCCTTGCGGCGGGGGGGCTTGCCTTTGGTGACGGCCGTGTGGCGGTTTTTGGCCCCCGCGCGGATGTAAGCCTGCGTGACCTGCCGCAGGCGCGCTGCCAGCTGATCACCGGGTTCAAACCGGATGTGGACCTGTTTGAACAACAGGGCTGGGACGTTGCGGTCGCGCCAGAGGGGGCCTTTACCGCCGCAATGGTGTTCCTGCCGCGCGCCAAGAAGCTGGCGAAGGCGATGATCCACACGGCTGTGGCCCTGTCCGCGGGGCCAGTGGTGATTGATGGCTCTAAGAATGAAGGCGTGGACAGCCTGCTGAAGGATCTGCGCAAACGTGGTGTGGTGGAGAATGTGATCTCCAAGGCGCATGGCAAACTGTTCTGGATCACCGGCTTCACCGCAGCGGATCTCGCGGACTGGCAAGCCCCAGAACGGCAGGAGATCGACGAGGGTTTCGAGACTGCGCCGGGGGTGTTTTCGGCGGATGGCATCGATCCGGCGTCGCGGCTGTTGGTGTCGGCACTGCCCGACAAGCTGGGCAAACATGTTGCGGATCTGGGCGCGGGCTGGGGCTATCTGGCGCGCAACATCCTGACGCGGGAGAAGGTCAAAACGCTCGCCCTGGTCGAATCAGATCATGCGGCCATCACCTGCGCGCAAGCGAATGTGCGTGACGATCGGGCCACATTCCACTGGGCGGATGCCACTGCGTGGCGGTCTGAAAGGTTGCTGGATGCGGTCATCATGAACCCGCCGTTTCACACCGGCCGCGCCGTAGAACCCCAATTGGGACAGGCGTTTATCGCCACGGCTGCGCGCAATCTGGCGCAGTCCGGACAGCTGTGGATGGTGGCAAACCGCCACCTGCCTTATGAAACAACTCTTGCCGAGCGGTTTCTGGATGTTAAAGAAATTGCAGGTGATAACCGGTTCAAAGTTCTTCACGCAGCGCGGCCCCGCCGCTCTGGTCGTTAATCGCAGCCAGGCCTCAGCCCGCAGGAGTTCTCCATGTCTTTCGCTATTTCCGGCAAAACTGCCATCGTCACTGGTGGCGCTAACGGCATCGGCTTGGCCATTGGGCGGCACTTTCTGGACAAGGGTGCCAATGTGATCTTCGCCGATATGGACGAAGGCAACCTGATCAAGGAGCTGGGTCCCAATGAAGAGGGCAACGCGCACCGCTATTTTGCCGGTGACCTGCGCGAAAAGCTGACGCTGGCGAACCTGCTCTCGGCCACACTGGATGCATTTGATACGGTTGATATTCTGGTCAATGCCTCACGCCAGATCATCGCGGCAGACCCACTGAACAGCGACGACGCGATGGAGGTGATGCTGCAGCAGAACCTGCTGACCTCGCTGAAGCTGTCGCAGATGGTGGCGAAACGGATGATCAAACAGGCCGATGGGGACACTGAAGGCACCGCGGGCACCATTGTAAACATCTCCTGCATTGCCTCGCGCCGCTCCTCGCCTGAACTGCTGGCCTATTCGGTCAGCACTGCGGCGCTGGATCAGATGACCCGTTCACTGGCCGTGGCGCTGGCGCCGAACCGGATCCGGGTGAACGGGCTGTCTTTTGGCTCGGTCATGTCGAACAGCCTGAAAGAAACCCTGCGCGAAAACAGCGACTACCGTGAGGAAATCGAAGCCCGCACGCCGCTGGGCCGCATTGCCGCCCCCACCGAGCTGACCGAGGCGGCGCAGTTTCTTGCCTCGGATGCGTCGGGCTTTATGACCGGTCAGATCATGACCGTGGACGGCGGCCGCACCCTGATGGATCCGGTCACCGCACCGGCGCATTGACCCCGTAAAGGGACCCGTGGCGCCCTGCGCCAATCTGGGCGCTTTCCGCGCTGGACCTGGGGTGTTAGACCGGAGCCAAGTGAGACATGAGGCCCCGATGACTGAAGAGTTTGCATCCGAAAAACAACGCGCCAGCCAGTGGTTCCGCCAGCTGCGTGACGAAATTGTTGCCGCCTTTGAGGCGCTGGAGGACAGCCAGACCACCGGTCCCTTCGCGGATCAACCTGCCGGACGCTTTGAAGTGACCGAGACCAAACGCGCCTCGGCAGATGGTTCGGACGCGGGTGGCGGCCTGATGAGTGTGATGCGCGGCGGCCGGGTGTTTGAAAAGGTGGGGGTCAACATCTCCACCGTTTACGGCGAGTTGGGCGAACGGGCCCAGAACGCCATGGCCGCGCGCAAAGGCATCCCCGGCATGAAAGAGGATCCGCGCTTCTGGGCCTCGGGCATTTCGCTGGTGGCCCATATGCAGAACCCGCATACACCTGCGGTGCATATGAACACCCGCATGTTCTGGACCCCGCACGCCTGGTGGTTTGGCGGTGGGTCGGACCTGAACCCCTGCATCGAATATGATGAGGACACAGCGCATTTCCATGGCGTGCAGCAAGACTACTGCGACAAGCACGATACCACGTTTTATCCGCGCCTGAAGGCATGGGCGGATGAGTATTTCTTTGTGCCTCATCGCGGCCGCGCCCGCGGGGTTGGCGGCATCTTTCTGGATGACCACAATTCGGGCGACTGGGAGGCGGACTTTGCCTTTATTCAGGACGTTGGCCGTTCTTTCCTGCCGGCCTTCCTGCCGGTGACCGAGAAACGTCGGGACACAGACTGGAATGAGGCGGACAAAGACCAGCAGCTGCAGCACCGTGGCCTTTATGCGGAATATAACCTTGTCTATGACCGTGGCACCAAGTTTGGACTGGAGACCGGACATGACGCCAACGCGGTTCTGATGAGCCTGCCGCCGATGGCGAAATGGGTGTGAACAGCGCCACACGATTGGGATAGAAAACGGCCCCTGCTGCGGCGGGGGCTTTTTCTTTGGCGGGGGTTGGGACAGGGTGAGGCATCAGCGGAGGAGAGAACCATGGCCAAAGGGGAATGCAACTGCGGGGCGGTGCGGTTCGAGATCACGTCGGAAATCCGCGACGTCTACATGTGCCACTGTTCCATCTGCCGCCGCATGACCGGCGGCGCTGGTGTGCCGGTGGTGGTGGTCCCGAATGAGGATTTCCGTTGGCTGTCGGGGCAAGACAATATCGCCACCTGGAAAAAGCCCGATGTCGATTGGCAGGGTTGGTTCTGCCGGACCTGCGGATCCCCTCTGCCGGGGGACAATGACCCTGCGCGCACCTATGTGCCCGTGGGCGTGCTGACCGAAGGGGCGGAAGCACTGGAGGTGAAACACCACATCTGGGTTGGCTCGAAGGCGCATTGGGATATGATTGGCGACGCTGGCACACAACACCCCGAGGCCTTTGGCACAGGCTGAGTGGAACGGGGTGAGCGGGGATGGGCTGAGAAAGGGTTAGGTGGCGTTGCCCCCTCCGTTCAAAAAGGGTTTTGAACGCCACCCCCAGAGTAGTTTTGGCAAGATGAAAGAGGGTCAGTCGATCTCCACCGGTTTGCGGATCTGTGGTGCGGCTTTCAGCACCAGTGGGCGCAGCCCGTTGCCACCGTCGGCGATGATCTGAAACAGCTGGTCGCGCATCCGCGGCTCCCAGAAGTCACTGATATGGGCGGCGACGCCTTCGATGCCTTCAGCTTCTTTTTTGCTTTCGAAAAAGGTGGCGATCTGGTTCGCCATGTAGATCAGTTTTTCCGGTTTCATTGCGGCTCTCCGCTGTGGATGCGGTGGGAATGGGTGAAAACGTCAAAGCGGCTGCCGCGGGCGCGGGTCACTATGGTGAGGCCGGCCTGATCGGCCAGATCGACCCCCAGCGCGGTGGGGGCAGAGACCGCTATCAGCACCGGCGCGCCGATCTGGGCGGTTTTCTGGATCATTTCGGACGACAGGCGGCTGGTGACGGTGACGGCGCCGCTGCTGGCATCGATCCCCGCAAGGGCAAGGGCGCCCGCCAATTTGTCCAGCGCATTGTGGCGGCCCACGTCTTCGCGCACGAGGATCAGACCGTCGCCGGGGCGATAGAACCCCGCAGCGTGGGCGGCATGGGTTTCATCATGCAGCGGCTGCTGCTGGCGCATGGTTGTGGTGGCGGCGTGGATGTCCTGACGGCGCAGCTGCAGGTCAGCAGTCACACGCGGCAGGGCGCGCATCGCCTGTTCCAGGCTTTCCACCCCACAAAGGCCACAGCCGACAGGGCCTGCCAGCGCACGGCGGCGCTTGGCCATTGCGGCGGCGCGGGCCTCAGGCAGCCACATCTGCAGCTCCACTCCCTGGGCGTGGCGGATCACCTCCACATCACCCAGTTCATCGGCACTGTCGACCAGGCCTTCGGTCAGGGAGAACCCTACGGCAAAGTCGATCAGGTCCGAAGGGGACCCCATCATCACCGCCAGCGTGGTGCCATTGTAGACCAGCGCAATGGGCATCTCCTCGGCCAGCGCGGTGGTCTGGTCGCTGAGGCCCAGAGGCCCGGCCGTCAGGCCCGGTTTATCTACCGCCGCCCGCATCACTCAGCCGCCGGCAGGATGCGGCGCGATTTCTCGGCCTGAGCGTTATAGTCTTCCTGCCAGTCGCTGGGACCGTTTGACAAGCTGACCTGCACCGCGGTGACCTTGTACTCCGGGCAGTTGGTGGCCCAGTCGGAGTAATCCGTGGTGATCACATTGGCCTGCGTGTCAGGGTGGTGGAAAGTGGTGTAGACCACGCCGGTGCTGACCCGATCGGTGATCTTGGCCCGCAGCGTGGTTTCGCCCGAACGCGAGGCCAGCTTCAGCCAGTCGCCATCCTTGATGCCGCGCACTTCGGCGTCATGGGCGTGGATCTCCAGCTCATCCTGATCGTGCCAGACGACGTTTTCCGTCCGCCGGGTCTGCGCACCCACGTTATACTGCGACAGGATGCGGCCGGTGGTCAGCAACAGCGGGAAGCGCGGGCCGGTTTTCTCATCCGTGGCGACATATTCGGTCACGATGAAGCGGCCTTTGCCCCGGACAAACCCATCGACATGCATCAACGGCGTGCCCTCGGGGTTGGCCTCATTGCAGGGCCATTGGACCGAGCCTTTTTCCTCCAGCATGGCATAGTCCACACCGGCAAAGCTGGGGGTGGTGGCGGCAATCTCATCCATGATCTGGCTGGGGTGGGTGTAGTGCCAATCGGCCCCCATTGCCTGCGCCAACAGCTGCGTCACCTCCCAGTCGGCATAGCCGTTTTTTCGGCGCCATAACCTTGCGCACGCGGTTGATGCGGCGTTCGGCATTGGTGAAGGTGCCGTCTTTTTCCAGGAAGGTCGAGCCGGGTAGGAAGACATGGGCGTAGTTGGCGGTTTCATTGAGGAAGAGGTCATGCACGATGACACATTCCATCGCCGCCAGACCGGCCGCCACATGTTTGGTGTCGGGGTCCGATTGCAGGATGTCCTCACCCTGACAGTAAAGGCCTTTGAAGGTGCCATCGACCGCCGCGTCCAGCATGTTGGGGATGCGCAGACCGGGTTCCGGATCGATGGTCACGCCCCATGCGTCTTCGAAAATGGCGCGGACCTCCGGGCCTTTCACATGGCGATAGCCCGGCAGTTCATGCGGGAAGCTGCCCATATCGCAGGAACCCTGCACGTTGTTCTGACCGCGCAGCGGGTTCACCCCGACACCGCGCCGGCCGATGTTGCCGGTCAGCATGGCTAGGTTGGCGATGCCGATCACAGTGGTGGAGCCCTGCGAATGTTCGGTCACACCCAGACCGTAGTAGATCGCGCCGTTGCCACCGGTGGCAAACAGACGCGCAGCGGCGCGCAACTCATGCGCAGGCACGCCGGTCAGCAGTTCAACGGCTTCCGGGCTGTGGCGCGGATCGCTGACAAATTCGGCGTATTCCTGGAACTCTTCCCAGTCACACCGCTCCTGGATGAAGGACTGATCCATCAGCCCTTCGGTCACGATCACATGGGCCAGCGCGGTCACAACGGCCACGTTTGTGCCGGGGCGCAGGGCCAGGTGATGCTGCGCCTCAATGTGGTTTGAACGCACCAGATCGGTACGGCGCGGGTCCACCACGATCAGCTTGGCGCCCTGACGCAGACGTTTCTTCAACCGGCTGGCAAAGACCGGATGCCCGTCGGTCGGGTTGGCGCCGATCACGATCACCACATCGGTGTCTTCGACACTGTCGAAATCCTGCGTCCCCGCCGAGGTGCCAAAGGTCTGCCCCAGCCCGTAGCCGGTGGGCGAATGGCAGACACGGGCGCAGGTGTCGGTGTTGTTGTTTAGGAACACGCCGCGCGCCAGTTTCTGCACCAGGAAGGTTTCCTCATTGGTGCAAACGGCTGGAGGTGATCACCCCGATAGACCGGCGGCCATGCTTTTCCTGCAGCCCTTTCAGACGGTTGGCAGCAAAGCTCAGCGCCTCGTCCCAGCTGACTTCCTGCCACGGATCCTCGATCGAGTCGCGGATCATCGGGTTCAGGATGCGATCTTTGTGGTTGGCATAGCCATAGGCGAAACGGCCCTTCACGCAGGAATGGCCACGGTTCGCCTTGCCGTGTTTGTAAGGCACCATACGCACCAGTTCGTCACCGCGCATTTCCGCCTTGAAGGAACAGCCCACGCCGCAGTAGGCGCAGGTGGTGATGACGGATTTGTCCGGCGTGCCCAGTTCGATGACGGATTTTTCCTGCAGGGTTGCGGTGGGGCAGGCCTGCACACAGGCGCCACAGCTGACGCAATCGGAACCCAGGAAATCATCCCCCGCCATCCCGGCAGAGACACGGCTGTCAAAGCCACGGCCTTCGATGGTCAGTGCAAAGGTGCCCTGCACCTCTTCGCAGGCGCGCACGCAGCGTGAACAGACGATGCATTTGGAGGGGTCATAGGTGAAATAGGGGTTGCTGTCGTCCTTGGGCAGCCACTGCGGGTTGTCTTCGCCGCTGGTGTTGCGGGCCTCAAAATGGGTTTCCTTGGCCTCATAGCGCACATCGCGCAGGCCCACGGCCCCGGCAGCATCCTGCAATTCGCAGTCGCCATTGGCCGCACAGGTCAGGCAGTCCAGCGGGTGGTCCGAGATGTAGAGCTCCATCACACCTTTGCGCAGCTTCTGCACCTTCTCGGTCTGGGTTTTCACCACCATGCCTTCGCTGACCGGGGTGGTGCAGGAAGCAGGGGTGCCACGGCGGCCTTCAATCTCGACCAGACACAAGCGGCAGGAGCCAAACGCCTCAACCGAGTCGGTGGCGCAAAGCTTGGGGATCTTGATCCCCGCCTCCATCGAGGCCCGCATGACCGAGGTGCCTTCGGGGACCGAAACCTCAAAGCCATCCACAGTGAGCGAGACCATGTTGGTGGATTTCGACGCGGGCGTGCCCATGTCGTAATCGTCGGGCATCATGAAATCTTTCATTCTGCGGCCTCCTTCGCGGGGGTGAATTCTTCGGGGAATTGTTCAAGGGCGGACATGACGGGGAAGGGGGTGAAGCCCCCCAGCGCGCAGAGCGATCCCTCTTTCATCGTGTCGCAAAGGTCGGTCAGCAGCTCCACCGCTGCGCTGTCACCGGCTTTGATGCGGTCGATGGTTTCCACACCGCGCACCGCACCAATGCGGCAGGGGGTGCATTTGCCGCAGCTTTCCACCGCGCAGAACTCCATCGCGAACCGCGCCATGCCCAGCATGTCGGCGCTGTCATCAAAGACCACGATACCGGCGTGGCCAATCAGGGCGTCTTCGGCGGTAAATTCCTCATAGCCAAAAGGCGTATCGAACTTGGCTGGCGCCAGATAGGCGCCCAAGGGGCCGCCGACCTGCACCGCCTTCACCGGACGGCCCGTCGCGGTGCCACCTGCGATGTCGTTGATAAGATCGCCCAGCGGCATGCCAAAGGCGGTTTCAAACAACCCGCCATATTTGACGTTGCCCGCGATCTGGATCGGCATGGTGCCGCGCGACCGGCCAAGGCCGAAGTCCGCGTAATGCTGCGCGCCTTTTTCCAGAATGACTGGCACGGTGGCCAGTGAGATCACGTTGTTAACCACGGTGGGCTTGCCCAAAAAACCCTCAAGGGCGGGCAGCGGTGGCTTGGCCCGCACGATGCCGCGCTTGCCTTCGAGCGAGTTCAGGAGCGAGGTTTCCTCGCCGCAGACATAGGCCCCCGCACCTACGCGGATTTCCATGTCGAACGCTTTGCCAGATCCCAACAGATCCGCGCCCAGCAGACCGTTCAGCCGGGCGATGCGCACGGCCTCTTTCATCACACGGATGGCCACGGGATATTCCGAACGCAGGTAGACATAGCCCTTGGTCGCCCCAACGGCGAGGCCAGCAATCGCCATGCCTTCGATCAGGGTGAAGGGGTCCCCTTCCATGATCATCCGGTCGGCAAAGGTGCCACTGTCGCCCTCATCAGCGTTGCAGATGATGTATTTCTGATCCGCCTCAGCGCCCAGAACCGTGTTCCATTTGATCCCCGTGGGGAAGCCCGCGCCACCACGGCCCCGCAGGCCCGATTCGGTGACTTCCTGCACCACATCGGCGGGTGTCATCGCCAGCGCGCGGCGCAGACCGGCGAGGCCGCCATGCGCCTCATAATCCGCAATCGACAGCGGGTCGATCACGCCGCAACGGGCAAAAGTCAGGCGGGTCTGGCGCGCCAGATAGGGGATCTCCTCCACCGGACCCAGTGCCTTGGCGTGGCCCTCAAGATCATCAAACAGAAACGGCACATCTGCGGTTTCCATCGGACCGAACCCCAGGCGGCCCGCCTCGGTCTCAACCTCGACCAGCGGTTCCAGCCAGACCATGCCGCGGGTGCCGTTGCGGATCAGTTCCACAGGGATGTCGCGAGCTTTGGCTTCGGCCAGAATGGCATCGGCAATGGCATCAGCGCCAACAGCCACGGCGGCGGTGTCTAGGGGCACGTAGATCTTCATGCGCTTGCCTCCGCCAGCAGGGTTTCCAGTTTCTCAGCCGTCAGGCGACCGTGTAGCGTGTCATCCACCATCGCAGCCGGTCCCGAGGCGCAGAGGCCAAGGCAATAGACCGGCTCCACCGTCACAGCGCCGTTTTTGGAGGTGCCGTGCCATTCCAGCCCCAGCTTTTGCAGCGCACCATCGGCCATCTGGTTCACCCCCATGGCCTGACAGGCCTCGGCGCGGCAGATCTTCACCACATGGCGGCCCGCAGGCAGGTCGCGGAAATCGTGGTAGAAGCTGACAACGCCATGCACCTCGGCGCGGCCGATGTTCAGATGATCCGCGATCACCGGCACCGCCGCGGCAGGGATGTGGTCAAATTCTTCCTGCACCGCGTGCAGGATCGGCAGCAGCGGACCCTCCAGCCCGTCGTGACGGGCGAGGATGTCATTCAATGCCTCGGCTTGAGTATCGGCAAGCAATGCAGCTGGCATCGCGCGGCCCTCCCTAACTGTAACTTAGCGCGATTTGGGTGGATTTCACACCGCAGTTCAATATCGCTTTTTCGTTACTTGATAGGTAAAGGCTATCGTTGCTTCAGTTGGTCCGAAAGCGACCTTGCCTGATCCAGAAGCGCCGCCAGCACCGGCGTGTGGGGCTCTCGGTGTGGCGCAATTAACCCAATCCGGTGGCTTGCTTCGGGGGCGATCAGGGGAATCGCAGTGAGGTCGGGGTTCTCCAGAAACACCTCCGCCCCCTTTTGCGGCAGAATCGTTGCCCAGCCCCCGGCCAGCACATGTGAGGTCAAAACGATCAGCGAAGAGGCTTCGATCTGCGGCTGCGCCTCGACGCCCACAGCCGTCAGATGTTCGTTGATGATCCGCCGGTTCTGCATGTCCGGCGTCAACAGCGCCAAGGGCAGGTCGCGCAGCTGTGCCCATTTTACCTGAGGCTCACCGGCCAGCGGATGGTCACGCCGCAACACCAGCGCGTAGCGTTCGGCATAGATCGGCACCGAGGTCACGCGGCCCAGCGGTTCATTGTCCAGATAGGTCAGACCCGCATCGATCTGCAGGTTTTCCAGCATCTTCAGAATTTCCCCCGAAGTGCGCGACCAGATGGTGAAACGCACATTGGGATGGCGGCTGGCAAAATCGGCGGTGAGGTCCGACACCAGCGTCAGCGCCGTTGGGATGACCGCCAGCCGCAGGTTTCCTGACAGACCTTGCCGTGCGGTGCGCATCTCTTCTTTCATGGTGCGCACGTCGCCAACGATCTGGCGCGACCAGTCCAGTACCCGCTGGCCTTCGGGCGTCAGCCCCTGAAACCGCGAGCCACGGTGCACCAACATCACCCCCAGCTGATCCTCCAATTGCTTGATTGCCGCTGAAAGGCTGGGTTGGGTGACGCCACAGGCCTCGGCCGCGCGGCCAAAGTGCTGTTCGCGGGCAAGGGCGATGAACATGTCCAGCTTTTCGATCATGACGCGACTATTGCCGGAATTCCGATCCAGCGGAAGGGCGGAAGGTAAAAGGGCCGCGCTGCATCTGGCAGGCGGCCCTTTGAAACGGGTGTCGGGTTGGGTTCAGGATCAGGCCGCGAGGCCCTTGCTGCCCATATCCAGGAATTTCTGACGGCGGTCTTTCACCAGCTGCTCCGGCGACTTGCCGGACAGTTCGTCCAGCATCGACTGGATCGCGGCCCCAACCGATTTGATCGAGGTATCCGTATCACGGTGCGCCCCGCCCATCGGTTCGTCGATGATCCGGTCGGCCACACCCAGCTTGGTCAGATCCTGCGCGGTCAGACGCAGGGCTTCGGCGGCTTCGCGCATCTTGTCACTGTCTTTCCACAGGATCGAGGCGCAGCCCTCGGGCGAGATCACCGAGTACACCGAATGCTCCAGCATCGCCACGCGGTTGGCGGTGGCAAAGGCAACCGCCCCGCCCGATCCGCCTTCGCCGATCACGATAGAGATCAGCGGCACGCCAATTTGCAGGCACTTCTCGGTCGAGCGGGCAATCGCTTCGGATTGGCCCCGTTCTTCGGCCCCTTTGCCGGGGTAGGCACCGGGGGTGTCCACCAGCGTTACAACCGGCAGGCCAAATTTGTCGGCCATTTCCAGCAGACGCACGGCTTTGCGGTAGCCCTCGGGGCGCGCCATGCCAAAGTTGCGCTCGATTCGGCTTTTGGTGTCGTTGCCTTTCTCATGACCGATCACCATCACCGGGGTATCCCCGAAGCGGGCCAGACCACCCATGACCGCATGGTCATCGGCAAAGTTCCGGTCGCCCGCCAGTGGCGTGTATTCGGTGAACAGCGCGTCGATGTAATCTTTACAGTGGGGACGGTCGGGGTGGCGTGCCACCTGACATTTCCGCCACGGGGTCAAGGACTTGTACAGCTCTTCCAGCAGCTCGGACGCTTTGGTGTCCAACGCGGCGGCTTCGTCCTCGATATCCATCTCCTCGTTCTGGCGGGCCATGGCGCGCAGCTCTTCGGCTTTGCCTTCGATCTCGGCAAGCGGGCGTTCAAAGTCGAGGTAGTTGGTCATAGTCAGTCATACTCCAGCCTTGGATGGCGAGTTATATGGCTGTGGTGCGCTTCAGATGCAACATCCCATGTGACGTTGGGGGAGGCCGGGGGAGGTTTTCCCCCGGTTTTGCGCCGTTTTAGGCAGCGGATTATTGAAAGCGGATTACTGCGGCACCACCACCGGCCAGAGCGAGGCCACCAGCAAGAGCGCCATGATCCCATTGAACACCCGCAGCCGCAGGGGCGAGGTCAGCACGCGGGTCATCTGCTGGCCCAGCACCGTCCAGCTGCTGACGGAGGGCAGGTTCACCGCGCCAAACACCGCAGCCACCATCAGGATCGACCAGGCCGTACGTTCTGGTGCATAAAGCGTGATCGCGGTCAGCGCCATCTGCCAGGCCTTGGGGTTTACCCATTGAAACGCCGCCGCCTGCAAAAAGGTCATCGGCCTGCCGGTGCTGCCATCGGTTTGCGGCATGCCGGCGTTGGCGATTTTCCACGCCAGCCACAACAGATAGGCAATGCCGGCGTATTTCAGCACGGTGTGGGTGATCGGGAAGGCATCAAACAGCCCCATCAACCCCAGCCCCACCAGCGCCACCATCAGGACAAAGCCCAAGCCCACCCCCAGCATATGCGGGATAGTGCGGCGAAACCCGTAGTTGGCGCCTGAGGCCATCAGCATCAGGTTGTTTGGCCCCGGGGTGATCGAGGTGACAAAGGCAAAAGCGGCGAGGGCGGTCAGAAGTTCATAAGTCATGGCGCAACATTATGCTGGAAATGCCGGCGTGAAATTGCAATTTTGGCTGTGAATGAAGGAGTGGGGCAATAAATGGCGAAGAGCGATCGCATCAACGACCGAATATTGCAGGAATTGTCGCGAGATGGCCGGATCTCCAATCTGGAGCTGGCGGAACGGGTGGGGCTGTCGCCCTCGGCCTGTCTGCGTCGGGTGCAGGAGCTGGAACGCTCCGGCGTGATCCTTGGCTACCGCGCGGTGATCAACCCGGCGGCGCGGGATGTCGGCTTTGTCGCCTATATCACCGTGGGGCTGGGGCTGCACACGAAATCGGCACAAGAGGCCTTTGAGCGCTCCATTGCCCGCGCCCACGAAGTGCGCGAATGTCACAACATCACCGGCACGGTGGAATACCTGCTGCGAGTCGAGGCGCGGGATTTGGCGGATTACAAACGGTTCCACACCGATATTCTGGGCACCTTAGACCAGGTAAATTCCATCACCACATTTGTCGTGATGGGATCACCCAAGGACGAGCGTGCCTGAGGTCTGCATACAGGGCAGGACGGGGTGGGGCGCTGCCCCCTTGGCCTGACGGCCAATTCCCCCGGGATATTTGTGCCAAGAAGAAAACGCTGGGATCGCGCAGGTCAGCAAGACTTGTTCATCGCAGATCGGGCACATCTGCGGTGCGAAATGAAAGAGGGTGGTATGGCCTGTAGCTACGAGGACCGGATCCTGCGGGTGGTGAAATACATCCATGACAATCCGGCGGGCGATCTGTCGCTGGACCGTCTGGCCGACGTGGCGGCGATGTCGCGGTTTCACTGGCATCGTGTTTTTCACGCGATGATGGTGGAAACCTGCGCCGAGATGGTGCGCCGGGTGCGGTTGCATCAGGCCTCCTTGCTGTTGGCGCAGGGCACCGATCCGGTGGCCGAGATTGCCACGCGGGTGGGCTATCCGACGCCACAAAGCTTTGGTCGGGCCTTTCGGGCGGTCTACCGGATGACGCCTCTGGCGTTTCGCAAGCAGGGGGTGCCGCTGGTGGCGCTCCGGCATATGAAACCTGAGGAGTTTAAGGTGTTTGATGTAAAAATTGAGGACCGCGGCGCGCTGCGTCTGGCAGGGCAACACCATGCGGGGTCCTATTTGGGGATCGGCGCGAAGTTTGAGGAACTGGCCGCCACGGCGACCACGCGGGGGTTTTGGGGTCAGACCGTGGCGATGGCGGGGATCTATTTTCATGACCCAGCAGAAGTGCCCGAAGAAGACCTGCGCAGCTTTGCCGGATTTATCCTGAAAGACGAAGCTGCGGTGCCGGAAGGTCTGGAGGAGCTGGGCTATATGGCGGGCCGTGTTGGGGTGCTGACCTTCAAGGGGCCTTATTCCAACATGGCGGAGGCCTATCACTACCTCTACGGCCGCTGGTTGCCGGAAAGTGGGGAGGAGGCCGCGGATGCCGCGCCCTATGAGGTCTATCTGAACTCGCCCGCGGATACGCCAGCTGAAGACCTGCTGACCCAGCTCTGTGTGTTGCTGAAGTGAGCTATCGAACAAAGACGAAAAAGGGCGCCCGAGTGAGGCCCCCTTTGGGATTGGGGGTTAGCTGCCCGCGATCAGCTCAGATTGGGCGACGATGACCTCGGCCTGTTTGATCGAGGCGATGTCGACCAGGCGGCCTTTGTAGACCGTGGCGCCTTCGCCGTTGGCTTTGGCCTGCTCCATTGCCGCAAGAATCTCACGCGCCTCGGACACTGCAGCCTCGGACGGGGTGAAGACCTCATTGGCCAGCGCGATCTGTTTCGGGTGGATCGCCCATTTGCCAACCATGCCCAATGTCGCCGAACGTTTGGCCTGTGCAATATAGCCCTCGTCATCCGAGAAATCGCCAAAGGGACCGTCCACCGGCAGGATGCCGTGGGTGCGGCAGGCGGCAACGATGGCGGCCTGCGCCCAATGCCAGGGATCGGACCAATGTTTCTGGCCGTCGTGCAGCATGTAGTAGTTTTCCTGCGTGCCCCCGATGCCGGTGGTCTGCATGCCCATCGAGGCGGCAAAATCGGCGGCCCCGAGGCTCATGGCCTCCAGCCGGGGCGAGGCGGCGGCGATGGCTTCGACATGGGCGATGCCGGCCGCGGATTCGATGATGACCTCAAAGGAAATGCGTTTGCTGCGGCCCTTGGCGGCTTCAATGGCGGTGACCAGCGCGTCAACCGCGTAGATGTCTTCGGCGCAGCCCACTTTGGGGATCATGATCTGGTCCAGACGGTCACCGGCCTGTTCCAGCAGATCCACAACGTCGCGGTACCAGTAAGGGGTGTCGAGGCTGTTGATCCGTACCGACAGGGTTTTACTGCCCCAGTCGATGGTGTTGATCGCTTCAATGGCATTGGCGCGGGCCATATCCTTGTCCGTGGGGGCCACGGAATCTTCAAGGTCGATGTTGATCACATCCGCAGCCGAGGCGGCCATTTTTGCAAACAACTTGGTGTTGGAAGCCGGGCCGAACAGCTGGCAGCGGTTGGGGCGTGCCGGGGCGGCCGGTTGGAGGCGGAAGCTCATGAGGCGATTCCTTTGGGTAACGAAATTACAGATTTCCTGACTTGAGAGTTATTAAATTGCGTCCCTGATCGCAAGGATATTATGCAGCTGCGGCATTGCGAGTGCAGAGAAATGCGTGAGGCGGTGATTAATTCGCAGGCATAGTGCGAACTTCGAAGATTCTTCAGGCTGTCGTGCACTTTGCGGTGAAAGCTTCGTTTGACGCTAGGTGCCGGTCGCCATTCACGAAGACAATCCCGATACGAATCCATCAAACTGCGCCAGCTAAAAGAAATGAAAGGCCGATACGATGATCAAGACCCCTTATCTGCTGTTTTTGGGTGACGCCCCGGACCAACTGGCTGCGAAAGTGGCCCAGGGTATCAAGGACTGGCGTCCTGAATTTGCAGTGGGCCAGTATCGGATGGAGGGCTGCAAGGCCGACATGGGGCTGCCTGACATGACCCTGGAGGAGGCCAAGGCGGCCGGTGCCAAAACGCTGGTGATTGGTGTCGCCAACCGGGGCGGCGTGATCAGCCAGGCCTGGAAGAAGGTTCTGGTCACCGCGTTGGAAGAGGGTTTTGATCTGGCTTCGGGGCTGCACAACCTGCTGCAGGACGAAGAGGATCTGGTTGCTGTGGCCAAGGCCACTGGTCAGGACCTGCATGATGTGCGGGTGCCAGAAGTGGACTACCCGATTGCCAATGGCAAGAAACGCACCGGCAAACGTCTGCTGGCGGTGGGCACCGACTGTTCGGTGGGCAAGATGTACACCGCGCTTTGTATGGAAAAGGAAATGCGCGCCCGTGGCATGAAGGCCTCGTTCCGTGCGACCGGCCAGACCGGCATCTTGATCACCGGCGACGGTGTGCCGCTGGATGCGGTGATTGCGGATTTCATGGCGGGCTCGATCGAATACATCACCCCCAGCAATGACGCCGATCACTGGGACATCATCGAAGGGCAGGGCAGCCTGTTCCACGTGTCCTACTCGGGCGTGACCATGGCGCTGATCCACGGCGGTCAGCCTGATGCGCTGGTGGTCTGTCATGAGCCGACCCGCGATCACATGCGGGGTCTGCCGGACTATCACCTGCCCAGCTTGGAGGCGGTGCGCGATATGGCGCTGTCGCTGGCCAAGGTCGCCAACCCCGACTGTCAGGTGGTGGGCTATTCGATCAACACCCAGAACATGCCCGAGGATGAAGCCAAGGCCTATTGCGCCAAGGTTGAGGCGGAGCTGGGCCTGCCAGCCACCGACCCGTTCCGCTTTGGTGCGGGAAAACTGGTCGACGCGCTGGAAGCGGTGTGATCTGAGGCTTATAAGGCCGGAGCTCTTGGAGGGCTCCGGGCTTTGAGTATTTTTGGCAAGATGAAATCGGGAGGGGTGGCGTGACCATCACCGTTCAAAAAGACGTCTTTAAACTGGCGCAGGTGTTTACGATCAGCCGGGGCAGCCGGACCGAGGCGCAGGTGCTGACGGTGAAGGTGGAACGCGGTGGCCATGTGGGCTGGGGCGAATGTGTGCCTTATGCGCGTTATGATGAGACCTTGGAGTCCGTCACCGCTGAAATCGAAGGCCTGCCCGCTGATGTGACCCGCGAAGCGTTGCAGGATCTGCTGCCGGCTGGTGCGGCCCGCAACGCGATGGACTGCGCGCTCTGGGATCTGGAGGCGAAACAGGCTGGCAAACGGGTTTGGGAGCTGGCGGGTCTGCCCGCGCCGGAGCCTGAAATCACCGCCTACACCCTGTCGCTGGCCTCGCCTGAGGAGATGCAGAAACAGGCCGCCAAGAACGCCCACCGTCCGCTTTTGAAAATCAAGCTGGGCACGCCCGACGATATGGTTCGCCTTGAGGCCGTGCGCAAAGGCGCGCCCGAAGCGCGGATCATTGTGGACGCCAATGAGGGCTGGAGCGCCGAGGTCTACGCCGATCTGGCCTCGCATCTGGTGCGTCTGGGTGTCGATCTGGTGGAACAGCCTTTGCCAGCCGGTGAAGATGACGCCTTGATCGGTATGGAGCGTCCGGTGCCGGTCTGCGCCGACGAAAGCTGCCATGACCGCACATCGCTGGCGAAGCTGAAGGGCAAATATGATGTGGTGAACATCAAGCTCGACAAAACCGGCGGTTTGACCGAGGCGCTGAAACTGCGCGCGGCGGCATTGGCCGAGGGTTATGAGGTGATGGTGGGCTGTATGGTCGGATCGTCCCTTGCGATGGCCCCGGCAACCTTGGTGGCGCAGGGTGCGATGGTGACCGATCTGGACGGGCCGCTGCTGCTGGCCGAAGACCGTGAGACGCCGTTGACGTTTGACGCGGCCGGCGTGCACGGACCCGACGCGGCGCTTTGGGGTTAACCTTGCGTGCTGGGCCGCGGCTCAGCCGCGGCCTGCGATCTGGGTCAGGAACACACCGGCCCCCATGACAGCAATGCCTGCAATGCGGGTGGCTGTTAGCGGGTGCTGTGCCGCCCCAAACAGGCCGAAGTGGTCAATCAGCGCGGCCGAGATCAACTGGCCGATCAGCACAAAGAACACCGCGTTGCCGACCCCGAAACTCGGCGCGACCCAGGTGATCGATAGAACGTAGAAGGCCACCAGACAGCCGGCGAAAAACAGATGGGGTGGCGCGCTCAGCGCCCCTTTCAGCGAGGCGCCAGAGGTGGCAGATGCAATGAGGAACACGATTAGGGTGGTCGAGAGTGCCACGATGAACAGGATCACCCCCGCCGCAATTGGCGAGCCGAGCCGCTGACCCAACGCCGCGTTCAGGGCTGCCAGAACAGGAATGCCGATCCCGGCGACCAACATGATCAGGGCGGAGTGTGTCGCAGGCATCTAAGCTTCCCCTTTGTGGAATTTGCCGTTAGGCCGATATCCAAAGCCAAAACAGGAGTGTGACCAGACGTCAATTGCCGACGCAGCGTCCAAGACAGGAGAACCGCATGACCCGTACCGTATTTGTTAATGGCGACTATCTGCCCGAGACCGAAGCCACGGTGTCGATCTTTGATCGCGGGTTCCTGATGGCGGATGGCGTCTATGAGGTGACCAGTGTGCTGGGTGGCAAGCTGATCGATTTTGACGGTCACTTGAAACGTCTGGAACGGTCGTTGGATGAGCTGGATATGGCGAAGCCTGCGGAATTTGGCGACCTGCTCGAGATCCACCGCAAGCTGGTGGAACTGAACGGCATCGAAGAGGGTATGATCTATCTGCAGGTGACCCGGGGCGCGCCCGGCGACCGTGACTTTGTCTTCCCCGACGCCGAAGAAACCCGTCCAACCCTGGTGCTGTTCACCCAGAACAAACCCGGTCTGGCCGACAGCCCGGCCGCCAAGACCGGCATCAAGGTGATCTCGATCGAGGACATCCGCTGGGGCCGTCGTGACATCAAAACCGTGCAGCTGCTTTACCCGTCGATGGGCAAGATGATGGCCAAGAAAGCTGGCTGTGATGACGCATGGCTGGTGGAAGAGGGCAAGGTGACCGAGGGCACCTCGAACAACGCATATATCGTCAAAGACGGCAAGATCATCACCCGCGCGCTGAGCAATGACATCCTGCATGGCATCACCCGTGCCGCCGTATTGCGCTTCGCCCGTGAGGCCCAGATGGAAGTGGTGGAGCGCAGCTTTACCATCGAGGAAGCGCAATCCGCGGATGAAGCGTTCGTCACCTCGGCCTCGACCTTTGTGATGCCGGTGGTGGAGCTGGACGGTGCCGCGATTGGGGGGGGTGAAGTGGGCCCCGTGGCCAAACGCCTGCGTGAGATCTACCTGGACGAAAGCCTGAAGGCTGCGATCTGACGATTCCCTTTGTGATCCTTCGGAACGGCCCCCGCGTGGGGCCGTTTTGCGTTCTGATTTTGGTGGCGTGGGTCTTGGGATCAAAAAGTAATCAGTCAAACCGAGGGCTTGTGGCGAGTTGGGGTTCTGATGCGCTGTCATAGGTTGAAGATTCTGCGCCGCAGCGCTAAGCTGACCTTCAGGGTTGGCCCTGTTTTTCTTAAGTCATTTGTTTGTGTATTGCCATTCCCCGCCCCTGCGCAATTTTGGGTGCGCAGGGGCAATTGGGCGCCGTTGGCACCTGCAGAGCCTCACCCAAATCGGAAGCTCGACGCGGTCACCCCGCCAAAGATCATCTTCTGATGATAGGTCACCTCGGCCTTGTCCTGTTCCGATGCCCCCAAGATGGCAAAGAGCGGCGCCAGATGGTCCTCTTTCTTGTGGCTCACGCGGGCAAAGGGGGCCTGTTCCCAATTCAGGATCGCAGAGCGGCGCACCTCGGGCGGCAATTGCAGCGCCTGCTGCAGCCATTGGTCAAACCCTTCGGAGGGCTCGCGCGCTTCGGGGCCAAAGAGGCGCAGGTTGTGGTAGCTGAGGCCGGACCCGATGATCAGCACGCCATCGTCGCGCAACGGGGCCAGGGCGCGGCCCATTTCCCAATGGGCAGCCGGGTCATAGCCATGCTGCAAGGACACCTGAAACAGCGGCACATCCGCCTCGGGGAACAGCAGTGACATCGGCACGAAGGTGCCGTGGTCATAGCCCTGGGTGTCGTCCAGCCGGGTAGGTAGACCTGCTCGGTGCAGGCGCTGGGCCACATCTTCGGCCAGCTCCGGGGCGCCGGGGGCAGGATAGCGCACCTCATAGGTTTCCGGCGGGAAACCACTGTAATCATAGACCATCGGCGGGCGTTTGCAGTGTTGGACAGCAAAGCTCTCGGTCTCCCAATGGCCCGAGATCATCAGCACGGCTTTGGGTTTCTGTTGCAGGCTGTCCGCCAGTGCGCGGTAAGACGCCGCCAATGGGGCAAACTCAGCCGCCATCTGCGGCACCCAGGGCCAGGGCCCGCCGCCATGCGAGATAAAGTGGGTGGGAAGGGGCATCTTGGCCTCCTGCATTTATTGCGTTGAGGTCAAGGTAAGTCTGTTCCTCTGCGCAGAAAACGCAGGTTTCATCACAGAATATGTGCAGCTTTGCAGGGGCACGCCTGAAACACAAAAGAGGCCGTGTGGGCGGCCTCCTTCAATTCCGATTGCGCGGGTCTCACCCCTTATCTTCACCAACATTTTCGGCAAATGCCTTTTTGAACTCTGCCTGCTTTTCAGGGCTGGCGTCGGTCTGATAGTTGGCTTTCCATTCGTCCATGGTCATGCCGTAGTAGATCTCGCGCGCTTCGTTTTTGGACATCTCGATGCCACGCTCATTGGCGGCTTCCTGATACCAACGGCTGAGGCAGTTGCGGCAGAAACCGGCGAGGTTCATCATGTCGATGTTCTGAACGTCGGTGCGTTTTTCCATCAGATGTTCACGCAGGGTGCGGAAGGCGGCGGCTTCAAGCTCGATACGGGTTTGATCGTCCATTGGTCTCTCCTTGGATCGTGTCACAGGACACGTTTGGCATAGGATGCGCCGTGCATTTCGACCACCTCAACGGTGAGGCTGCCGGTCTCGGGCAGGTGTTTTGCCAGAACCTCTAGCACAGATTGGGTCAGATGGGACTTGGTCGCGTCGTCGCGCCCCGGCAGCAGGCGCAGGGTGGCATGGGCAAAGCTTTGCGGCGCGGTGCCGATCACCGCAAAGGGCTGCGGGCGGGCGCGGACTTTCAAGGTGGCGGCATTGGGGATGGCCGGTTCCTGCGCCAGTTTGTCAAACACAGCCTGACAGAGGGCGGTCATATCTGCGCTGTCTTCCAGACCGGCGGAAAAATCAATCACAACATGGGGCATGGGGGCTCCTTTTAGGGGGGCACGCGCGTATCAAACGCCGCTGCGGGCCAGAGTTTCTTTCAGGATCGGCGCCAGACGCTGGCCCCACTGGGCCTGCTGGTCGGCGTGCTCGATCAGATCATTGCGGATCTCGATCAGCGCGTTGGGCCGATTGTGTGCGGTGGCATGGGTGTCGATCGCATCGCCGGGCAGATAGCCGGTGTAGGGTTCATTGTCGCCCACACAAAGGTCCTTCTCTTCCTCCAACCGGGCAATCAGCGGCTGAGCATACCGCCCATCCTCGGCCCAGAGTACACCGATATGCCAAGGACGTGGGGCACGGCCCTGCAACTGCGGTGTAAAGGAATGCATCGAGATGATCACCGTATCCTCACGCCGCACCGCCAGTTCGGCCAGGGCTGCGTGATAGGGGCGGTAACAGGCGTCCAGACGCCGCTCCAGCTCTGCCGCGTCCGCGTGGCGGTTGGCGGGGATGATGGTGCCGTCATATAGCTTCATCAGCAGGGTGGGATCATCGTCACCGCGGTTTGGATCGATCACCAGACGGGAAAAATCCGACAGGATGGCGGGGCATCCCAGTGCATCAGCCAGCGCCCGTGTCACCCCGGCGGCGCCAACGTCATAGGCGATGTGGCGGTTCATATCACCGGCCCCCAGCCCCAGTTCGCCCCCGTTCACAAAGGGCGGAACGGTGTTGGTGGCATGGTCACAGGTGATGAGAAAACGAGAGCTGCGGTCGGTCCCGTGAATATGGAAGGGCTGGTAGGTCATGAAACTTTCACTTGGTTTAAAAACGCTCTATGCCACTTTGCGCGTGATTGGAATTGTTTCTGCCGTACCACATGCGTATAAGGCAGCTGAGTTAGCGGTAACATCAACCTGCTAGAAGGGGATTTGATCCATATGAGACGCTTTCGCAATGTGAAAATCGTGGCCACCCTTGGCCCGGCCTCCAGCGACTATGAAACCATCCGGGCGCTGCACGAAGCCGGTGCCGACGTATTCCGCCTGAACATGAGCCACGGCGATCACGAAGAAATTCGCGAACGTCACGCGATCATCCGTCAGGTTGAGAAAGACCTGAACAACCCGGTTGGCATCCTGGCCGACCTGCAAGGCCCGAAGCTGCGGGTTGGGGTGTTTGCCAATGAGGCCGAAGAGCTGGAAAACGGCGCGGCGTTCCGTCTGGATCTGGACGACACGCCTGGCGACGTGACCCGCGTGTGCCTGCCCCACCGCGAGATCTTTGCCGCATTGGAAGTGGGCACCACCCTGCTGGTGAACGACGGCAAGATCCGCCTGAAGGTCACCGCCTGTGGCTCTGATTTTGCGGACACCGAAGTGATTGCCGGTGGCACGATTTCCAACCGCAAGGGTGTGAATGTGCCGGACGTGGTTCTGCCGGTGGCGGCGCTTTCGGAGAAGGATAAGAAAGACCTCGAGTTTGTCTGCCAACTGGGTGTCGACTGGCTGGCGCTGAGCTTTGTGCAGCGGCCTGAGGATGTCTGGGAAGCCCGCGCGCTGGCCGATGGCCGTGCCGCCATCCTGTCGAAAATCGAAAAGCCTGCAGCTGTGCATGCCTTTGAGGACATCCTGGAAGTTTCGGATGGGATCATGGTGGCACGTGGTGATCTGGGTGTGGAACTGCCGGTGCAGAACGTACCGCCGATCCAGAAACGCCTGATCCGCAAATGCCGCAAGGCGGCCAAACCGGTGATCGTTGCCACCCAGATGTTGGAATCGATGATCGAATCGCCGATGCCGACACGGGCTGAGGTTTCGGATGTGGCGACGGCGATCTACGAAGGCGCGGATGCCATCATGCTGAGCGCGGAATCGGCGGCGGGTGACTTCCCGATTGAGGCCGTGACCACGATGAACAACGTGGCCGAAGAGGTAGAGCGCGACGCCACCTACACTGAAATCATCGAGGCGAGCCGCACCGCAGACCGTAAAACGGTTGCGGATGGTATTGTGGCCGCAGCGCGTGAGATCGCGGAAACCACGGATATTAAAGCGATCTGCTGCTTCTCGCAATCGGGCAACACGGCGCTGCTGGTGTCGCGTGAACGTCCGCGGGTGCCGATCATCGCGCTGACCCCGCTGCGCGACACGGCGCGGCGTCTGGCGCTGAGCTGGGGCACCGATTGTGTGGTCATCAGCGGGGATGTGGACCGGTTCAAACAGGCTGTGGTCAACGCGGCCCGGGCGGCGCGTATGGGCGGCTATGCCACCGAGGATGATCAGATCCTGGTCACCGCCGGTGTGCCGTTCAATGTGCCGGGCAGCACCAACATCCTGCGGGTGGCGCCCTGCGCAGAGCGTTTGATTTACGCCACCGATCCGGAATAAACTGCTCTGCAAACCCAAAAGGTTAAGGGGGCGGAGGAAAGACAATGCAAGCTGATCTGATCATGGTTTTGGGTGTGATGATCATCTTCTTTGCGGTCCCCGCCTTTGTCTCGGCCTGGAGCGATCGAGAAGCGCCGCGGTTTGCGGCGCTTTTTGCCTTTATCGGGGCGGCCTTGTGTTTCTATGCCACCACGGTGAAGCCTGGCGGTTTCCCTCTGTCGGATGTGCCGATGGCATTTGTGAATGTGGTGGCGCAAATCCTGCGTTGAAAGTGGGGGATTTCGGGCACTGAAACCGCGGAAACTGCCGAAATGCTCTGAATTGGCTTCTGGCCTTGCAAAACAGGGCAGAATCCCTCTTGTCAGCCCTCAAAATCCCGCCTATAGCAGCGGCCTGTCTGCGCGGCCGGCCATCTGGCATGCCGAGTCGCGTGTAATCGTACAAAGACTAGGAGACGAAAATGCCTAAGATGAAGACCAAGTCGAGCGCCAAGAAGCGCTTCAAGGTAACTGCCTCCGGCAAGGTTATCGCAGGTCAGGCCGGCAAACGCCACGGCATGATCAAACGTACCCGTAAATTCATCCGCGACGCTCGCGGCACCACCACGCTGTCGGCTCCCGACGCCAAAACCGTCAAGGGCTACATGCCCTACGACCGCTAAGTAGAGGAGAGCTGATATGTCCCGCGTAAAAGGTGGTACCACGACTCACGCCCGCCACAAGAAGGTTATCAAGGCAGCAAAAGGCTATTACGGCCGCCGCAAGAACACCTTCAAGGTCGCCCGTCAGGCCGTTGACAAGGCGAATCAGTACGCAACCCGTGACCGGAAGGCGCGTAAGCGTAACTTCCGCGCGCTGTGGATCCAGCGTATCAACGCTGCTGTCCGCTCGCACGACGAGGCGCTGACATACTCGCGCTTCATCAACGGTCTGGGCCTGGCTGGCATCGAAGTAGACCGTAAAGTACTGGCCGACCTGGCCGTACACGAGCCTGAAGCGTTCGGCGCAATTGTCGAAAAAGCAAAGGCCGCGCTGGCGTAAGCCAGGCAACGGTTTGAAGATTGAAAGGCGGTGCCGCAGGGCGCCGCCTTTTTCTTTGGTTGCGATGTATTGGGGGGGCTGGCGTCTGTCGCAGAGCCAGCCCGCGTTTTTTTTACGCAGCCATGGCGTCTTGCTGGGCCAACCAGTTCAGGATCGCTGCGGTCAGGGCCTCGGGGTTTTCCTGTGCGATCCAATGGCCGCAATCCAGGGTCAGGGTTTCAGCCTTCGGCACGTAGTCGGTAAGCCGTTCAAACGGTGGGATCACATCCCGCGCGCCGTAGATCATCAACGCAGGATGAGGCAGGATCGGGTCCACATCTTTTAGCAGGTGCCAGTTGCGGTTCAGATTGCGATACCAGTTGATGCAACTGGTAAAACCCGAGGCCTCAAACGCCTGCGTGTAGATCGTTAGATCGGCCTGCGACAACAGCGGCTTGCCCGGCGCAGTGTCGGCCTGGGCCAGATCCATCATCATCATGCCCGGAGCGGGCGGGGCAGGGGGAACATCCTTGCGGAAGAGGTTGCTCAGGAATCGTTCTGTATTGGCCTCCAGCACTGCATCCGCGACGCCGGGCTGGCGGTTGAAATGGACAAAATAGTAATCCGGCCCCAGAAATTGCTCCATCATTTCGATCCACGGCATCGGGCCGCGTTCCTGATAGGGCAGGCTGAGGTTGATCAGCTTGCTGACACGGGTCGGGTGCAGCAGGGCCATGCCCCAGACCACCATCGCCCCCCAGTCATGGCCCACAAAGGTCGCCTGATCGTAGCCGTAGTGGTCTAGCAGCGCCGCCAGATCGCCGGTCAGATGGGCAATGTCATAGGCCGTCACCTCGGTCGGACGTGAGGAATTGCCGTAGCCCCGCTGGTTGGGGGCAATCACGTGGTAGCCAGCGGCGACCAGCGCGGGGATCTGGTGGCGCCAGGAATAGGCCAATTCGGGCCAGCCGTGACACAGCACGATTGGATTGCCGGTGTTTTCGCGGCTGGCCTCGAAGACCTCCAGCGAGATGCCGTTGACCTGAATCATGTTGGGGGAGGGGAAATCAGTCGGGGTGTGCATTGTTCATTACCTTGGTTGCGTTGCGCCTTGTTGAAAGGCGTGGCAGTGGGGTAAATCGGAATGGTGCCAAAATTTGGCACTTTTGTTTGGCAGGATCGCAGAATGCATGTGAGACACCGACAAGAGGCGCTGGTGCGCCATCTGCGCCGCAATGGCAGCGCCACGATCGCAGAACTGGCGGCGGAGGTCGCGGCCTCGCGCCGGACCATCCTGCGTGACCTGAACGCGCTGCGCGATGAGGGCTTTGTAATCCATGCCGAACCCGGGCGCGGTGGCGGGGTGCAGCTGGATCCGCAATCGGTGCAGACCACCGCGCGGCTTTCCGTGACCGAGGTCTTTGCCCTGTTGATCAGCGTGGCCTCGATGCGGGCGGCGGGCAATCTGCCGTTTACCGGGCTGGCCGATGCGGGGCTGGCCAAGATCGAACGGTCACTACCTGCCGACAAGCTGCGCGATCTGCGCCGGTTCCTTGATTGCCTTTACGTGGGCACGCTGGCACCTGCCGTGGACACCTCCAACATGGGAGAGATGACGCCGGAACTGCTGCCCGCCTTTGAAACCGCGTTCCTGCAGCGGCAGATGCTGGCGTTTCACTACCGCGATGCCTATGGCGCCGAGACGGAGCGGATGGTGGAGCCGCAGGCAATGCTGATTCTGCCACCGCTGTGGTATCTGGTGGCCTGGGATCCGCTGCGCGAGGATTTCCGCCATTTCCGCATGGACCGCATCCGCAGCCCCGAAGCGCAAGAGGGCACCCAATTCCGTCGCCGTCACGTGACCTTCGACGCCGGCGTGCGGCCTGTGGGGTCGACTGGGCAGGCGGGTCCGACCTCCTCAAGCTGACATTGGGCTTCTCAGGTCACATCTGGCCGCAACACGGTGGCCCATTCCCCGCCCAACCCTTGCGTTTTAGGGCGCTGCTCGGTAGCAGGGGCGTAACGGAATTGGAGGGGTCGGATGGACGATCTGAAACAGAAATACCTCAGCGCAATTGCCGATGCAGGCGATGAGGCCGCACTGGAAGACCTGCGGGTGCAGGCGGTGGGCAAAAAGGGCGAGGTCAGCCTGAAGATGCGCGAGCTGGGCAAGATGACGCCCGAAGAGCGCCAGGTGGCAGGCCCGGCGCTGAACGCGCTGAAGGATGAGATCAACTCGGCCCTGGCCGCCAAGAAAGCCGCGCTGGCGGATGCCGCGCTGGAAGAGCGTCTGCGCACCGAATGGCTGGATGTGACCCTGCCTGGCCGGACCGAGCGCCGTGGCACCATCCACCCGATTTCGCAGGTCAGCGAAGAGATCGCTGCGATCTTTGCCAATCTGGGCTTTGCCGTGGCCGAAGGCCCGCAGATTGAGACCGATTGGTACAACTTCGACAGCCTGAACATCCCGCCGCATCACCCCGCGCGGCAGGAGTTTGACACCTTTTACATGAACCGTGCCGAAGGCGACGACCGTCCGCCGCATGTGCTGCGCACCCACACCTCGCCGGTGCAGACCCGTGCGATGGAAAAGCAGGGCGCGCCGATCCGCGTGATTGCGCCGGGTCGTGTGTACCGCTCGGACTATGACCAGACCCACACGCCGATGTTCCACCAGGTTGAGGGCCTCTGCATCGACAAGGATGTGTCGATGGCGAACCTTAAGTGGGTGCTGGAAGAGTTCTTTGCCGCGTTTTTCGAGATTGATGGCATCAAGACCCGTTTCCGCGCCTCGCACTTCCCCTTTACCGAGCCGTCGGCAGAGGTGGATATCCAGTGTTCCTGGGTTGATGGCCAGCTGAAGATCGGTGAAGGCGACGACTGGATGGAGGTGCTGGGCTCCGGCATGGTGCATCCCAAGGTGCTGGAAGCGGCCGGTGTGAACCCCGATGAATGGCAAGGTTTTGCCTTTGGCATGGGGATCGACCGTCTGGCGATGCTGAAATACGGCATCCCCGATCTGCGCGCCTTCTTTGACAGCGACCTGCGCTGGCTGCGCCACTACGGCTTTGCCTCGCTGGACGTGCCGACCCTGCACGGGGGCCTGTCGCGGTGATCCGTAATCTGTGGATGCGCGAGGCGTTAGCCTCGCATCGCACCCGACCCGCCCCCATGGGCGGGTGCGATTGCACCCACCCCGGGCCGGGCGCGATGCTTTGGGCCCTCAAGACCGATTTGAATTCTCTCCTGAAGGAGATTGAGACATGAAATTCACCCTCTCCTGGCTGAAAGAGCACCTGGACACCCAGGCTAGCCTTGATGAAATCCTCTACGCCCTGACCGATCTGGGTCTGGAAGTGGAAGAGGTCACTGATCCGGCGGCGACGCTGAAGGGGTTCACCCTTGCCAAGATCGAAGAGGCCGAAAAACACCCCGACGCCGACAAATTGCGCGTCTGTAAGGTCGCCACCGACGAAGGCGAAAAGCAGATTGTCTGCGGCGCGCCGAACGCGCGGGCGGGCATCACCGTGGTGCTGTGCAAACCGGGCATGTATATCCCGGGCCTCGACATCACCATCAAGGTGGGCAAGATCCGCGGCGTTGAAAGCCACGGCATGATGGCCTCCATGCGTGAGCTGGAGCTGGGCGACGATCACGACGGCATCATCGAACTGCCTTCGGGTGAAGTTGGTGAGAACTTTGCCGAGTGGCTGGCCACCAACATGCCGGAAAAAGTCGATCCGGTGATTGAGATTGCGATCACCCCAAACCGTCCTGACGCTTTGGGTGTGCGCGGCATTGCGCTGGATCTGGCGGCCCGGGGTCTGGGTAAGATGAAACCGGCCAAGACCGCATCGGTTGCCGGCAGCTTCACCTCCACCATCAACGTCACCATTGACGAGGACACCCGCGCAGGCGGCTGTGAGGTCTTTGCTGGTCGTCTGATCAAGGGTGTGAAAAACGGCCCCTCGCCGGAGTGGCTGCAGCAGCGTCTGACCGCGATTGGTCTGCGTCCGATCTCGATCCTGGTCGATATCACCAACTTCTTCACCTATGACCGCAACCGCCCGCTGCACGTCTTTGACGCCGATAAGGTCAAAGGCGACCTGCGGGTGCATCGCGCCGCGGGTGGCGAGACCCTGCTGGGTCTGGATGAGAAGGAATACACCTTCTCCGCCGGTCAGGTGGTGATTTCCGATGACAACGGTGTGGAATCCATCGGTGGCATCATGGGGGGGGAGATCTCGGGCTGTACCGAAGAGACCGTGAATGTCTTCCTTGAGGCGGCGTTCTGGGACACCATTCAGATTGCCAAAACCGGCCGCGCGCTGAAGATCAACTCGGACGCGCGGTATCGCAACGAACGCGGCATCGATCCGGCCTACAACATGCAGGCGATGGAAGATGCTACGCAGATGATCCTGGACCTCTGCGGCGGTGAAGCCTCCGAGGTTGTGGTTGCAGGTGAGGTGCCGGATGTGGCGCGTGCCTATAAGCTGGACACTGATCGCGTGCAGTCGCTGGTAGGTATGGAAATCCCTGCTGACACCCAGCGCGAAACCCTGACCAAACTGGGTTTCGTGATGGAAGGCGACATGGCCCATGTGCCCAGCTGGCGTCCTGACGTGCAGGGCTCTGCCGATCTGGTAGAAGAGGTGGCGCGGGTTGCCTCGCTCACCAAGCTGGAGCCGATCCCGCTGGCGCGCCCCTCTGCCGGGGTGCCGCGTCCGACCCAGCTGCCGATCCAGCGCCGCGAGCAGATCGCGCGCCGCACCACGGCGTCGCTGGGCTACAACGAATGTGTGACCTACAGCTTCATCGACCGTAAATCGGCGGAGCTGTTTGGCGGCGGCGACAATGCCACCATGCTGGACAACCCGATTTCCTCCGAGATGAGCCATATGCGTCCGGCGCTGCTGCCCGGTTTGTTGCAGGCCGCGGCCCGCAATCAGGCGCGTGGTTTCAACGATATGGCGCTGTTTGAATGTGGTCCGGCCTTCCACGGTGGCGAACCGGGTGAACAGCACCTGCTGGTCACCGGCCTGCTGATTGGTCAGACCGGCCCGAAAGATGTGCATGGTGCGTCGCGTCCCGTCGATGTCTATGACGCCAAAGCGGATGCTGAGGCCGTGCTGGCCGCCATCGGTGCGCCTGCCAAGGTGCAGATCCTGCGCGGCGTGCAGGACTGGTGGCATCCGGGTCGTTCGGGCAAAATCTGTCTGGGTCCGAAAAAGGTGCTGGGCGTCTTTGGTGAGATCCATCCGAAGATCCTGCAGGAAATGGGTGTGAAAGGGCCAGCCGTGGCCTTCACCCTGTTCCCCGAGGAAATTCCGCAGCCGAAGAAGAAATCGGCCACCCGTCCGGCGCTGGATATCAGCGATCTGCAGGCGGTGGAGCGGGACTTTGCCTTTGTGGTGGATGCTGAGGTTGAGGCGCTGACGCTGGTCAATGCCGCTGCTGGCGCCGACAAAGCCCTGATCGAAGAGGTGCGGGTCTTTGACCAGTTCATCGGCGGGTCTTTGGGCGAGGGCAAGAAATCCATCGCCATCACCGTGCGCCTGCAGCCGAGCGATAAGACCTTGAAAGAAAAGGATATCGAGGCTGTGGCAAGCAAGATCGTCGAAAAGGTCAGCAAGGCCACCGGCGGCGCGTTGCGCGGTTAAGCCTGATGCAAGAGATCCGATCAGCCCGACCAGATGAGGCAGACGCCTTGGCCGGGCTGATCGATGCGGCCTACCAGCCCTACCGCGACCGTGGCATTGTTTTGCCTGATGTCTGCGGAGGCCTGGCCGAGGCTATTGCGGCTGGACAGGTCTGGGTCATTGGTGCAGAGCCTCTCGGCGTTCTAATGATGACCGCCACGGCGCCCGATGCCCATCTGATGAACATCGCGGTTTCCGCTGCGGCCAAGGGGCAGGGGATCGGTGGGCAGCTGATCCGTTTTGCGCTGGACCATGCCCGCGCGGCGGGGTGCCGCCGAATGGCCTTGGCCACACATAAAGACATTCCCGAAAACGTGGCGCTTTATGAACACCTTGGCTGGCAGGTTACGGCCCGTGAAGGCATGAAGGTGCTGATGTCACGGGATCTGTGACGACTGTTTGCCTCTTGGCCTGCACTTTTCTCTAGCCACATATCTGTTGTTGCGTCACCCTGCCGGAAACACGGGAGGGTGGAATGAGTGTAGAGACTTGGCTGGCCTTTGTGCTGGCGAGCGCGGCGGTTGTGTTGATTCCGGGGCCGAATATCGTGCTGACGGTGAACTATGCCATTCGTGGCGGGCGGCGCACTGGATGGGCGACGATACCCGGCGTGGTTCTGGGGGCCTTTGTCGCGATGAGCCTGTCTTTGGCCGGTGCCGGGGCGTTGATGGCGACCTCGGCGTTGCTGTTTTCACTGCTGAAATTTGCCGGGGCGCTCTATTTGGTGTGGCTGGCGGTGTCACTGTGGCGGGCCCCAGTTGAGCAGGCGGAAGAAGCGCCAAAGGGGCACAGCGTTTTGCGGTTTGGCGCGCTCTTTCGGCAGTCCTTCTTGATCAGTGTGTTGAATCCGAAGGGGCCGGTATTCTATATGGCCTTTGTGCCGCAATTCGTTAGCGCGGGGGCTCCTCTGGCGCCGCAGTTTGCCATCCTGATTGCCAGCTTTCTGGCGGTTGCTGCGCTCAACAGCTTGTTCTGGCTCTCCGGCGCAACTCTGTTGCGGGCGCAGTTACAGCAGCCCCGTGTGATGCGGTTGGTGAATCGGATCGGCGCCAGCTGTTTGGGCGTTGCGGGTCTTGCGACCGCGCGGTTGTCGCGCGGGGTGTCTTAGGTCGGTTTGCGGAGCGGTTTCTTTGACAGGAACTCGGCCAGCAGGTCAAAGACCAGCCGGATCCGTCGGCTGGTGTGCAGCTCGCGGTGGGTGGTCAGCCAGATCGGCACCGACACGGGCACAAGGTCCGGCAGGATCCGTTCGATGGTGGGGCTGGTTTCTGCGATCTCCTCAACCATGGCGGCAATGCCAAAGCCTTGGCGGGCCAGTTCCCAGCTGACCACGCCGCTTTCGCTGCCGATGTGAAAGTTCTTTTCGGTGATTGGAAAACCCAGCGGATGCAGAAAGCCCAACATCTGGGACACATCGCCAAAGCTTATGAAGTCGTGCTGGGCCAAATCCTCAAGCGTTTCGGGACGACCTTTGCGGTCCAGATAGTCGCGTGAAGCGTAGAAATACCCGTGAGAATCACGCACCAGACGGGCGATCAGATCAGGCTGTTCGGGGCGCACGTGGCGGATGGCGATATCTGCCTCACGTCGTATCAGGTCGCGGATGTCATTGGCGGCAACAATGTCGATTTCCAGCTGCGGCGCACGTTGGCGCAATTCGCGCATGATGGGCGGCAGCAGATAGGCCGAAAACACATCGCTGGCGGTGATCCGGACCACGCCCCCCACTTCCTGTGACTGGCCTGAGGCCGCCAGCGCCACACGGTCCGCGGCGGCGCTCATGGCGCGAACGTGTTCCAGCAACTCATGGCCCGCCGTGGTCAGCACCAGATTGCGGCCGACCCGCTCAAACAGCATCAGGTTCAGTTCACCCTCCAGCGCGGTGACCTGTCGACCCAGGGTGGGCTGGGTCTGCCCCAGTTTGCGCGCCGCTGCGGAAAGCGAGCCTTCCTCGGCGGTGGCCAGAAAGGCGCGGATATGGTTCCAGTCAAAGCTGTTGCCGCTGTCGATCATCGTGCTTGGACCTTTGTGCTGCCGCGCTGCTTATGCGTTTACGTATGAATGACTTGCATATTTCCACAATTTATATGGGCTTTCTGCATGGCTATCTTCAAGATGAAAAGGAGAGGCTGATGCAAATGGACGTTCAACGCACCGCGAAATTCTGGAACAAAATTGCCGATGGCTATGCCAAGTCCACAATCGGGGACATGGCGGCCTATGAATACACGCTGGAACGCTCGGCCTCTTACATGAAGGAAACCGACCGTGTGCTGGAGCTGGGTTGCGGCACTGGGATGACGGCGGTGAAGTTTGCCCCCAATGTGGCGGAGTTTGTTGGTTCAGATGTGTCGGACGGGATGCTGGAACATTGCCGTGCCCGTGCCGAGGAGGCGGGGCTGGACAATCTGCGTTTCCAACAGGCGATGGTGGGGGACGACAGTTTCCAAGGTGAACAGTTCGACATTGTGATGGCGCATTCGCTGCTGCACCTGTTGCCGGATCTGGAACGCCGGTTGAACGATATCCGCGATCTGGTGAAGCCCGGGGGCTTGTTCATTTCGAAAACCGTTTGTCTGGGGGAAGGCAAAGGGCTGAAGGCGCGGGCGCTGCGGGGGCTGATCCCGATGCTGCAGATGATTGGCAAGGCGCCCTATGTGAATTCGATCTCAGTCGCTGATCTGGAGGCCATGCTGACCTGGGCGGGCTTCAAGATTATCGAGAGCGGTAACTTTCCTAACAAGGTGCCACCGGCGCGTTATCTGGTGGCGCAGCGCATCTGACCGCGCCGCCGCAGGGATGGCCCCTGGGCCCGCCGTGTGATTCCCTTGAGAATGGCTGAAGGTCCTTCGCTCTGGGCAAGAGCGCGGGCAGGGGCTAGACAGGTCTCCAAATGAATGGAGGGCGCGATATGACGCTGAAAGTATACCTGTCCGGCGAGATTCACACCGATTGGCGTGAGCAGATCATTGACGGCGCGGAAGGGCTGGATGTCAGCTTTTCCTCGCCGAACACCGATCACGATTCCAGTGATGACTGCGGTGTGGCGATTCTGGGCGCGGAGCCGAACAAGTTCTGGCATGACCATAAGGGCGCCAAGCTGAACGCGGTGCGCACCCGCACCCTGATCGGTGAAGCCGATGTTGTGGTGGTGCGTTTTGGCGAAAAATACAAACAGTGGAACGCAGCCTTTGATGCCGGCTACGCGGCGGCCCTGGGCAAGTCCCTGATTGTATTGCATCCGGCAGAGCATCAGCATGCCCTGAAAGAAGTGGATGCCGCAGCTTTGGCGGTGGCCGAAGAGCCGTCGCAGGTGGTCGAAATGCTGCGCTATGTGTTGACCGGCGCGTTGCCCAAGTAAGCGTTTGGGCAAGTTTCGGGCGAGATGCCCGCGCAAGAAACCGGAGTAACCCTTGAAATCGGGCGCGGATGAGCGTATCTGCGCCCCATTCAAGAGCGAGAAGAAAACACATGGCACGTACAAATCCGCTTCAGTTCATTCAGCAGGTCCGCGGCGAAGTGGGCAAGGTCGTCTGGCCGACCCGTCGTGAAGTTCTGCTGACCACCGTCATGGTGTTCCTGATGGCGACCGTGACGGCGATCTTCTTTTCGCTGGTTGATCTGGGCATCAAAAGCGGGTTGAGTGGGATCCTGTCGATCTTTGGCTAAGCTGCGTGAGGCTGGCAGGGTCTGATCTGCCGCCTTTTTGCTTGAAATCCTGCGGCTCTGGGCGTAGGTGAAAATCCTGATCCGGTTGGGGCGTGCGGCGAATCAAGTTGCACGCCGTATTTTTGTTCCGGAAAGGCGCTGTGGCCGGATGATCGGCCCTGGCTGATGAGTTTTGAATTTCATCCCACTGGATCGTAATCAGATCCGACGGGACACAGGTGCGGAGACACAGAAGATGGCGAAGCGTTGGTATTCGGTGAGCGTTCTCTCGAACTTCGAGAAGAAGGTGGCCGAGCAGATTCGTACCTCCGTCGAAGAGAACGGCCTTGAGGAAGACATCGTAGAAGTGCTGGTGCCGACCGAAGAGGTCATCGAAGTGCGCCGCGGCAAGAAGGTGACCACCGAGCGTCGCTTTATGCCGGGGTACGTTCTGGTCCGCATGGAAATGAGCGACCGTGGCTACCACCTGATCACCACGATCAACCGCGTGACCGGCTTCCTGGGGCCGCAGGGCCGGCCGATGCCGATGCGGGACGCTGAGGTGAACCAGATCCTCAACCGTGTTCAGGAAGGCGAAGAGAAGCCGCGCACCCTGATCTTCTTTGAGGTGGGTGAAAAGGTTAAGGTCAACGACGGCCCGTTCGAAGATTTCGACGGCATGATCGAAGAGGTCGACGACGAAGCCCAGAAACTGAAGGTTTCGGTGTCGATTTTTGGCCGCGAAACCCCGGTGGAGCTGGACTTCACACAGGTGACCAAACAGGGCTAAGGCTGTTTTCAGCCCCTCCTGACAGATTTGCAGCGCGCCCTGATGGGGCGCGTTTTGCGTTTGTGCTATGCTGCCTGTGGTGTCACCGCAGGAGAGTTGCACATGGAAAAGGTCACAGGCATCGGCGGCGTGTTCTTTCGCGCCAAGGATCCCACAGCTTTGGCGCTGTGGTATCGCGATCATCTGGGCGTCGATCTGGTGCCGACGGACGCCAGCGGTGCGCCTTGGGTGGCGGAGGCGGGGGTGACGGTGTTTTCACCCTTTCAGGCGGATACGGATTACTTCCCTGAGGACAAGATGTTCATGCTGAATTTCCGCGTGCGCGATCTGGCGGCGATGTTGGCACAGCTGCGCGCCGCAGGGATCGAAGTGACACAGGAAATGGAGATGGCGGGGATCGGGCATTTTGCCCGTATTCACGACCCCGAGGGCAATCCGATTGAGCTGTGGCAGCCGGCGGGCTAGACAGTGGTGAAGCGCCTGCAAAACAAGGTGCTTGCCCCCTTGCAATCCCCCCCAAACCGGTCTATCAGCGCGCTTTATCGCCGTTCTTGCGGCGAATCTCTCGTGGGAGGCGCGGCCATCGCGATGGCTTAACCCAACCACGGCAACGTAGGCCAAAGGACGCGTCCCGCGGCTGTTTGAAAAGGAAAAGACAATGGCTAAGAAGCTCGTTGGCACCCTGAAACTGCAGGTGCCCGCCGGTCAAGCAAACCCGTCCCCGCCCGTCGGCCCGGCACTGGGTCAGCGCGGCATCAACATCATGGAATTCTGTAAGGCCTTCAACGCGAAGACCCAGGAAATGGACGCAGGCGCGCCTTGCCCGACCGTGATCAGCTACTACCAGGACAAGTCCTTCACCATGGACATCAAGACGCCGCCCGCGTCTTACTACCTGAAAAAAGCTGCCAAGCTGAAGTCCGGTGCAAACAACCCGGGTCGTGAAGTTGTGGGTTCGGTTTCCGTGGCCCAGGTGAAAGAAATCGCCGAAGCCAAGATGAAAGATCTGAACGCCAACGACACCGATGCGGCAATGCAGATCATCCTGGGCTCCGCCCGCTCCATGGGCATCGAGGTGAAGTAAGATGGCAAAGCTTGGAAAACGCACCACCGCTGCACGTGAAGCTTTCGCTGGCAAAGCAGACGTCACCGTTGAAGAAGCTGTTGCACTGGTAAAAGCCAACGCAACCGCCAAATTCGACGAAACCGTTGAGCTGGCCGTTAACCTGGGTGTTGACCCGCGCCACGCTGACCAGATGGTGCGCGGCGTTGTTGGTCTGCCGAACGGCACCGGCAAATCGGTTCGTGTTGCTGTATTCGCACGCGGCCCGAAAGCCGAAGAAGCTCAGGCTGCAGGTGCCGACATCGTTGGCGCCGAAGACCTGATGGAATCCATCCAGGGCGGCACCATCGATTTCGATCGCTGCATCGCGACCCCGGACATGATGCCTGTTGTTGGTCGTCTGGGTAAAATCCTGGGCCCGCGCAACCTGATGCCGAACCCCAAAGTTGGCACCGTGACCATGGACGTGAAAGCGGCCGTGGAAGCAGCCAAAGGTGGTGAAGTTCAGTTCAAAGTCGAAAAAGCTGGTGTGATCCACGCCGGTGTTGGCAAAGCCTCCTTCGACGAAGGCAAGCTGGTTGAAAACGTACGTGCCTTTGTTGAGGCCGTTCAGAAAGCCAAGCCCGCCGGTGCAAAAGGCGCCTACATGAAAAAGATCGCAATCTCCTCGACCATGGGTCCGGGTGTTTCGATCAACATCGACAACGCCAACGGCAACTGATCCTTTCGGTTCAGACTGAAGAATGTGAAGGGCGTCCCAAGTGGGCGCCCTTTTTCCTTGCGTGAATGGCTTGCCTTGCGACACCTTCAGGGTGTGGAGGGCCCATTATGACCAAGCAAGACCACGAAGATTTATCCAAACTTATTCGAGCGGAGTTGGAGAGCTCCGAAGTGATGAAGCATCTGCAGGCCTATGAGGAGCGCACCCGTCCGCCGACACTGGGGGAGGTGGCGCGCCATCCCTTTGTGCTGACGGTACTGGGGTTTTGCCTGACGGCGATATTCGGCAGCCTGCTGGAGCGGGAATATTCCGCCAAGCAGGTGGCGCAGGCCGAACGCGAAGCGGCCATTGTTCTGGCGCATGAGCAGGAGGCCGAAGCGCAGCGGGCCTTTGCGGCCATCGAGGCGCTGACCAGCGAACGGATCACCCGTGGCGCCATGTTGAAGTCGGCGATCAAACGCGGCTCGGCAGAAGAGGTGGGGCCGCGCAAGCGGGTCTATGATGAAGCCTATGTGGACTGGAACACCGAGATCCAGGCCCGATTTGTCGAATTGCGCCGCCATGTGACGGATACAAATGGCGACGTTTCGGTTCTGGGGACCAAGTTGGAGGCTGCGATTTCGAAGACGTTGACACCACTTTTGTCACAGATTGATGCGTGTTTGACGCAGGCATATGACCAGACCCGGAAGGGCGGAGAGGGCGATGCCGGTTTTGTCTGCAGTAAGCAGCCGAACCATGAATGCAGGGGGCTGCAGGTTGCGGAGATCGCCCTTACGGAAGCTTGCGCCGATGACTATTGGTGGCGTTATGTGGATGTGCGGGAGAAGCAGTTGCGCGATTGTTTCCTTGGGCTGTCGGCGGATGCCTTCCTGTATTTCCGCAGCCAGATGCAGCATCGGGCGGCGCTGGCCAAGTGGCAAACCGGCGCATATCCAGAACAGTCGCTCGAACGGTTTGAGCAGGCTTGCGGGGAAACGCTGGGGCGCGAAATTGTGCTGTGACCTTGTGTTGTGTCCGGGCAAGTATGAGCGCTGGTTTTGCAATTCACCCGGTTTTGCTGTAGGGTCGCTTGAGGCGCGCGGATCACAGATTTGTGTTCTGCCTTTGTTGGTGCGGATTTTTCCGCATCAGGGCCTTGCGTGTGCACCCGTTTCACAATAGTTACCGAACACGCGTTCAGCGTACGATTCGTCGTGCGCTGTTTTGCGTTTCGTCCAAGACGGTGGGTGACCTCGGTAACGGGGTCTTAATTTCCCTCCTGAGACGGGAATACGACAAAGATTAGCCGAAGGCTTCCTTCGGGTGATGTTGGCGCAGCCCCGTAAAAAGGACCTGAGTGTCGGACCTCGTCCGGCAGACAAGAGCCGGGGGGTAACCCCCAAATTTGGAGTGAAACTGTGGATAGAGCACAAAAAGAGAAGTTGGTCGAAGAGCTCGGCCAGATCTTTGACAGCTCTGGCGTTGTGGTCGTAGCCCACTACGCAGGTCTCACGGTTGCTGAGATGCAGGATCTGCGCGCACGCGCACGTGAGGCGGAAGCCTCGGTCCGCGTTGCCAAGAACAGGCTCGCCAAGATCGCCCTTGAGGGTAAGCCCTGTGAAAGCATGGGTGAATACCTGACGGGTATGACCGTTCTGACCTACTCGGAAGACCCTGTAGCGGCCGCCAAGGTTGCTGCTGGTTTCGCCAAGGATAACTCGAAGTTCGAGATCCTCGGTGGTGCCATGGGTGAGAACGCTCTCGACGTTGCTGGCGTTGAAGCCGTGTCCAAGATGCCGTCCCGCGAGGAGCTTATTGCTACCATCGCAGGCATGCTGGGCGCACCTGCTTCGAACATCGCTGGCGCGATTGGCGCACCTGCCTCGGATATCGCGGGCATTCTGTCTACTATCGAAGACAAGGCGGAAGCCGCGTAAGCAACCTAATGATCTGCGTGGGGCAAGTCTCACACGTTGGAACACACTTAAATATACGGAAACAGTACAATGGCTGATCTTAAAGCACTGGCTGAAAGCATCGTAGGTCTGACCCTGCTGGAAGCACAAGAACTGAAAACCATCCTGAAGGATGAGTACGGCATCGAGCCCGCCGCTGGTGGCGCAGTTGTCATGGCAGGCCCCGCCGAAGGTGGCGCAGCTGCTGAAGAAAAAACTGAATTTGACGTGATCCTGAAGTCGGCTGGCGACAAAAAGATCAACGTGATCAAAGAAGTCCGCGGCATCACCGGCCTGGGCCTCAAAGAAGCTAAAGAGCTGGTTGAAGCCGGCGGCAAAGCCGTCAAAGAAGGCGTTGACAAAGCTGAAGCCGAAGACATCAAAGCCAAGCTGGAAGCAGCTGGCGCCGAAGTTGAGCTGAAGTAATTCAGCGCCGGGGCAACCCGGATGGCAAAAGAATTGGCTGGGTTCGGATCATTCCGGGCCCAGCCGAACCTGTCTTAGCAAGGGCCCCAACTTGTGGTTGATCCGATGGATCAAAAGGGGTGTTTTCTAAGGTCTGGTTCAGCGATCGGGAGGCTTCTGGTGGGACAGAGGCCATGAATGGATCGAAACTGACCTGTTTCGGATGGGCGTGGTGCCGGGGCCCGACGGCAGCCACAACCGGTTAGAAACGAAAGGTGACATTTGTCATGGCTCAAAGCTATCTTGGCCAAAAACGTTTGCGTAAATACTACGGCAAAATCCGCGAAGTGCTGGAGATGCCGAACCTGATCGAGGTTCAGAAATCCTCGTATGATCTTTTTCTCCGCTCTGGTGATTCCGAGATGCCGACTGACGGCGAAGGCATCATGGGCGTGTTCCAGTCGGTATTCCCGATCAAAGACTTCAATGAGACCTCGGTCCTGGAGTTTGTGAAATACGAGCTGGAAGCTCCGAAATACGACGTCGAAGAGTGCATGCAGCGCGACATGACCTACAGCGCGCCGCTGAAGGTTACCCTGCGCCTCATCGTATTTGATGTCGATGAAGACACCGGCGCCAAGTCGGTTAAGGACATCAAAGAACAGGATGTCTTCATGGGCGATATGCCTCTGATGACCCCGAACGGCACCTTCATCGTGAACGGCACCGAGCGTGTGATCGTTTCGCAGATGCACCGGTCGCCGGGCGTGTTCTTTGACCACGACAAAGGCAAGACCCACAGCTCGGGCAAGCTGCTCTTCGCCTGCCGCATTATCCCCTACCGCGGCTCGTGGCTGGACTTTGAATTTGACGCCAAAGACATCGTGTTTGCACGGATCGACCGTCGTCGTAAACTGCCTGTGACCACCCTGCTGTACGCATTGGGGCTGGACCAGGAAGGCATCATGGATGCCTACTACGACACCGTTGATTTCAAACTGGAAAAGGGTCAGCAGGGCTGGATCACCAAGTTCTTCCCGGAACGTGTTCGTGGCACCCGTCCGACCTATGACCTGGTAGATGCAGACTCCGGCGAGATCATCGCCGAAGCCGGCAAGAAAGTGACTCCGCGCGCGGTTAAGAAGATCATCGACGAAGGCAAGATCACCGACCTTCTGGTGCCCTTCACCCACATCGTGGGCAAGTTCGTTTCCAAGGACATCATCAACGAAGAAACCGGTGCGATCTACGTCGAAGCTGGTGATGAGCTGACCCTGGAGTACGACAAAGACGGTGAAGTGACCGGCGGTTCCCTGCAGGATCTGCTGAACGCGGGCATCACCGAGATTCCGGTTCTGGACATCGATAACGTTAACGTTGGTGCCTACATCCGCAACACCGTGGCACAGGACAAAAACCTGAGCCGTGAGACCGCGCTGATGGACATCTACCGCGTGATGCGTCCGGGTGAACCGCCGACCGTTGAAGCGGCGTCGAACCTGTTCGACACGCTGTTTTTCGACAAAGAGCGTTATGACCTGTCGGCTGTTGGCCGTGTAAAGATGAACATGCGCCTTGCTCTGGATGCTGTAGACACCCAGCGGACCCTGCGCAAAGAAGACATCATCTCCTGCATCAAAGCGCTGGTTGACCTGCGTGACGGCCGTGGCGACGTGGACGACATCGACCACCTCGGCAACCGTCGTGTCCGTTCGGTCGGCGAACTGATGGAAAACCAGTACCGTGTTGGCCTGCTGCGCATGGAGCGCGCGATCAAGGAACGTATGTCCTCGGTCGAGATCGACACTGTGATGCCGCAGGACCTGATCAACGCGAAACCTGCAGCGGCGGCTGTGCGTGAATTCTTCGGCTCGTCGCAGCTGTCGCAGTTCATGGACCAGACCAACCCGCTGTCGGAAGTGACCCACAAACGTCGTCTTTCGGCGCTTGGCCCGGGCGGTCTGACCCGCGAACGTGCTGGCTTTGAGGTCCGCGACGTGCACGCGACCCACTACGGTCGTATGTGTCCGATTGAAACGCCGGAAGGTCCGAACATTGGTCTGATCAACTCGCTGGCGACCTTTGCGCGTGTGAACAAATACGGTTTCATCGAAACCCCGTACCGCGTTGTGAACGAGGGCAAGGTGACCGATGAGGTTCACTACATGTCCGCGACCGAAGAGCAGCGTCACACCGTTGCACAGGCGAACGCCTCGCTGGACGAAGAAGGCCGTTTCCAGAACGAATTGGTTTCGACCCGTCAGGCCGGTGACTACACTCTGGCCCCGCGCGACAATGTTGACCTGATCGACGTATCGCCCAAACAGTTGGTATCGGTTGCAGCCTCGCTGATTCCGTTCCTGGAAAACGACGACGCAAACCGCGCACTGATGGGCTCGAACATGCAACGTCAGGCCGTGCCGCTGCTGCGCGCAGAGGCACCGCTGGTTGGCACTGGGATCGAAGAAGTTGTGGCCCGTGACTCGGGTGCTGCGATCATGGCGAAACGCGCCGGTATCATCGACCAGGTCGATGCCCAGCGTATCGTTATCCGCGCCACCTCGGATCTGGAGCTGGGCGACGCAGGCGTAGACATCTACCGCATGCGTAAATTCCAGCGTTCGAACCAGAACACCTGCATCAACCAGCGTCCGCTGGTGAAAGTGGGTCAGCGGGTTTCGAAAGGCGAAGTTGTTGCAGATGGTCCGTCCACCGATATTGGTGAACTGGCACTGGGTAAAAACGTGATCGTCGCGTTCATGCCCTGGAACGGCTACAACTATGAAGACTCGATCCTGATCTCCGAGCGTATTGCACGTGACGACGTCTTCACCTCGATCCACATTGAGGAATTCGAAGTCGCCGCCCGTGACACCAAGCTGGGTCCGGAAGAGATCACCCGCGACATTCCGAACGTCGGTGAAGAAGCGCTGCGCAACCTCGATGAGGCTGGCATCGTTTACATCGGTGCGGATGTGGAACCGGGCGATATCCTCGTCGGTAAGATCACCCCGAAAGGTGAATCGCCGATGACTCCGGAAGAGAAGCTCTTGCGCGCCATCTTTGGTGAGAAGGCTTCGGACGTGCGCGACACCTCGCTGCGTGTGAAACCGGGTGACTTCGGCACCGTTGTTGAGGTCCGCGTCTTCAACCGCCACGGCGTTGAGAAAGACGAGCGTGCCCTGCAGATCGAACGTGAAGAGGTGGAACGCCTTGCACGTGACCGTGACGACGAGCTGGCGATCCTGGATCGCAACATCTACGCCCGTCTGCGCGACATGATCCTGGGCAAAGTGGCTGTGAAAGGCCCGAAAGGCGTGAAAGCCTCCTCGGTGATCAACGAGGAACTGCTGGAAACCCTGACCCGTGGTCAGTGGTGGCAGCTGGCGCTGGAAGAAGAGGGCGACGCACAGGTTGTCGAAGCTCTGAACGAACAGTACGAGATCCAGAAACGTGCGCTGGACGCCCGTTTTGAGGACAAGGTCGAGAAGGTCCGTCGTGGGGACGATCTGCCGCCGGGTGTGATGAAGATGGTTAAAGTCTTCATCGCGGTGAAGCGTAAGCTGCAGCCGGGCGATAAGATGGCGGGTCGCCACGGGAACAAAGGTGTGATTTCGCGCGTTGTTCCGATGGAAGACATGCCCTTCCTCGCCGATGGTACGCCGGTTGACTTCTGTCTGAACCCTCTGGGTGTTCCGTCGCGTATGAACGTTGGTCAGATCCTTGAAACCCACATGGGTTGGGCCGCACGCGGTCTCGGTCTGAAGGTGGATGACGCATTGCAGGACTACCGCCGCACCGGCGATATGACCCCTGTGCGTGATGCGCTGAAGATCGTTTATGGCGACAACGTCTATGACGAAGGTCTGGCCGACATGGCCGAAGACGACCTGCTGGAAGCAGCCGGTAACGTCACCCGCGGTGTTCCGATCGCAACCCCCGTCTTTGACGGTGCGAAGGAACTAGACGTGAACGACGCGCTGCTGCGTGCCGGTTTCTCGGAATCGGGCCAGTCGGTCCTGTTCGACGGCCGCACCGGTGAGCAGTTTGCCCGCCCTGTGACCGTGGGTGTCAAGTACCTGCTGAAACTGCACCACCTGGTGGACGACAAGATCCACGCCCGTTCGACCGGTCCGTACTCGCTTGTTACGCAGCAGCCGCTGGGTGGTAAGGCACAGTTCGGTGGTCAGCGTTTCGGGGAGATGGAAGTCTGGGCTCTGGAAGCCTACGGCGCCGCCTACACCCTGCAGGAAATGCTCACCGTTAAGTCGGATGACGTGGCAGGCCGGACCAAGGTCTACGAAAGCATCGTCAAGGGCGAGGACAATTTCGAAGCGGGCATCCCAGAATCGTTCAACGTTCTGGTCAAAGAAGTCCGTGGCCTCGGCCTGAATATGGAACTCCTGGATGCGGAGGAAGAGGAGTAAGGGCCTCGGCCCTTCCTCCCGTCCCCCCTTCCGCAAAATTTGAGGTATCAAAATGAACCAGGAACTGACGAACAACCCGTTCAACCCGCTGACCCCGCAAAAGGTCTTTGACGAGATCCGCGTTTCGCTGGCTTCGCCCGAACGTATCCTGTCGTGGTCCTATGGTGAGATCAAAAAGCCGGAAACCATCAACTACCGGACCTTCAAGCCCGAGCGCGATGGCCTGTTCTGTGCCCGTATCTTTGGCCCGATCAAAGATTACGAATGTCTCTGCGGCAAATATAAACGCATGAAGTATCGCGGCGTTGTCTGCGAGAAATGTGGTGTTGAAGTCACCCTCCAGAAAGTGCGCCGCGAGCGTATGGGCCACATCGAACTGGCCGCGCCTGTTGCACATATCTGGTTCCTGAAATCGCTGCCGTCCCGCATCGGTCTGATGCTGGACATGACGCTGCGTGATCTGGAACGTGTGCTGTACTTTGAAAACTACGTCGTCATCGAGCCGGGTCTGACCGACCTGCAATACGGCCAGATGATGTCCGAAGAAGAGTACATGGATGCCCAGGACGCCTATGGCATGGACGCCTTCACCGCCAACATCGGTGCGGAAGCCATCCGTGAGATGCTGTCGGCGATTGATCTGGAAACTGAAGCCGAGACCCTGCGTGCCGAACTGGCCGAGGCGACCGGAGAACTGAAGCCGAAGAAGATCATCAAACGTCTGAAGGTTGTTGAAGCCTTCCTCGAGTCGGGCAACCGCCCCGAGTGGATGATCATGACCGTTGTGCCGGTGATCCCGCCAGAACTGCGCCCGCTGGTGCCGCTGGATGGGGGCCGTTTCGCAACTTCGGATCTGAACGATCTGTACCGTCGTGTGATCAACCGGAACAACCGTCTGAAGCGTCTGATTGAACTGCGCGCCCCTGACATCATCGTTCGCAACGAAAAGCGGATGCTGCAGGAATCCGTTGACGCCCTGTTTGACAACGGCCGTCGCGGTCGTGTCATCACCGGTGCCAACAAGCGTCCGCTGAAATCGCTCAGCGACATGCTGAAAGGTAAGCAGGGTCGTTTCCGTCAGAACCTTTTGGGTAAGCGCGTCGACTTCTCGGGCCGTTCGGTCATCGTGACCGGCCCCGAGCTGAAGCTGCACCAATGTGGTCTGCCCAAGAAGATGGCGCTGGAGCTGTTCAAGCCCTTCATCTACTCGCGTCTGGAAGCCCGCGGTCTGTCTTCGACCGTGAAACAGGCCAAGAAGCTGGTGGAAAAAGAGCGTCCCGAGGTGTGGGATATCCTCGATGAGGTGATCCGCGAACACCCGGTTCTGCTGAACCGTGCGCCGACGCTGCACCGTCTGGGCATCCAGGCGTTTGAACCCACGCTGATCGAAGGCAAGGCTATTCAGCTGCACCCGCTGGTCTGCTCGGCGTTCAACGCGGACTTCGACGGTGACCAGATGGCTGTTCACGTGCCGCTCTCGCTGGAAGCCCAGCTGGAAGCGCGTGTTCTGATGATGTCGACGAACAACGTTCTGTCGCCGGCAAACGGTGCACCGATCATCGTTCCGTCGCAGGATATGATCTTGGGCCTCTACTACCTCACCATCGCGCGTGACGGTATGAAGGGCGAAGGCATGGTCTTCTCCTCGCTGGAAGAAGTCATGTACGCGCTCGACGCTGGCGAAGTGCACCTGCACACCAAGATCAAGGCCCGCGTGCCGCAGATCGACGAAAACGGCATGGAAGTTCAGCAGATCTTCGAAACCACCCCGGGCCGTGTCCGTCTGGGCGCTCTGCTGCCGCAGAACGCCAAGGCACCGTTCGAGCTGGTGAACCGTCTGCTGCGGAAGAAAGAAGTGCAGCAGGTCATCGACACCGTCTACCGTTACTGCGGTCAGAAAGAGTCGGTTATCTTCTGTGACCAGATCATGTCGATGGGCTTTAAAGAAGCGTTCAAGGCCGGCATTTCGTTCGGCAAGGACGACATGGTGATCCCCGATAACAAGTGGACCATCGTGAACGACACCCGCGATCAGGTGAAAGACTTCGAACAGCAGTACATGGACGGTCTGATCACTCAGGGCGAAAAGTACAACAAAGTTGTTGATGCCTGGTCGAAGTGTAACGACAAGGTCACCGACGCCATGATGGGCACCATCTCGGCGATCCCGACCGATGAGAATGGCGCCGAACTGGAACCGAACTCGGTTTACATGATGGCCCACTCCGGTGCGCGTGGCTCGGTCACACAGATGAAGCAGCTGGGCGGGATGCGCGGCCTGATGGCGAAGCCGAACGGCGACATCATCGAGACCCCGATTATCTCGAACTTTAAAGAAGGCCTGTCGGTTCTCGAGTACTTCAACTCGACCCACGGTGCCCGTAAAGGTCTGTCGGATACGGCGCTTAAGACGGCGAACTCGGGTTACCTGACCCGTCGTCTGGTGGACGTGGCACAGGATTGCATCGTGCGCGATCGTGACTGTGGCACCGAAAACGCCATCACGGTTGAACCTGCTGTCAACGACGGTGAGGTTGTTGCCTCGATCGGGGAACGTATGCTGGGCCGGATCATGGCCGAGGATCTGTTCAAGCCGGGCACCGATGAACTGGTTGCTGCCAAGGGCACGCTGGTTGACGAACGCCTGGCGGACGCGATTGAGCAGGCTGGTTGCCAGACCGCTCAGATCCGCAGCCCGCTGACCTGTGAAAGCGACGACGGCGTCTGCGCCACCTGCTACGGCCGTGACCTGGCCCGTGGTACTCCGGTGAACGTTGGCGAAGCTGTTGGCATCATTGCGGCGCAGTCGATTGGTGAACCTGGCACGCAGCTGACCATGCGTACGTTCCACATTGGTGGCGTTGCGCAGGGTGGCCAGCAGTCCTTCCTCGAGGCAAGCCAAGAGGGTGTTGTTGAGTTCGAGAACCCGCAGGTTCTGACCAATGCAAACGGCGAAGTTCTGGTGATTGGCCGGAACATGAAGCTGAAGATCATGGACAACGGTGAAGAGCGCGCCAGCCACAAGCTGGGCTACGGCACCAAACTGTTCGTGACCGAAGGCCAGAAGGTTGCCCGTGGCGACAAGCTGTTTGAATGGGACCCGTTCACGCTGCCGATCATCGCCGAGCAGGACGGTACCGCCAAATACGTCGACCTGGTCAGCGGTATCGCCGTGAAGGACGAAACCGACGAAGCCACCGGTATGACCCAGAAGATCGTGATCGACTGGCGTGCAGCACCGAAAGGCAATGAGCTGAAGCCGGAAATCATTCTGGTCGACAGCGACGGCGATCCGGTGCGCAACGCACAGGGTCACCCGCTGACGCACCCGATGTCGGTGGACGCGATCCTGTCGGTTGAAGACGGTCAGGAGATCAAAGCCGGTGACGTTGTTGCGCGTATCCCGCGTGAAGGCGCCAAGACCAAGGACATTACCGGTGGTCTGCCGCGCGTTGCGGAATTGTTCGAAGCCCGTCGTCCGAAAGATCACGCGATCATCGCCGAAATCGATGGTTACGTGCGCTTTGGCCGCGACTACAAGAACAAGCGTCGCATCACCATCGAGGCTGCAGAAGAGGGGCGCGAGCCCGTCGAGTACATGGTGCCTAAGGGCAAGCACATTCCTGTTCAGGAAGGTGACTTCGTTCAGAAGGGTGACTACATCATGGACGGCAACCCAGCCCCGCACGACATCCTGTCGATCATGGGCGTTGGGGCACTGGCTGACTATATGATCAACGAGGTGCAGGAGGTTTACCGACTGCAGGGCGTGAAGATCAACGACAAGCACATCGAAGTGATTGTGCGCCAGATGCTCAAGAAGTGGGAGATTTCGGACAGCGGTGACACCACCCTGCTGAAAGGCGAGCACGTCGAGAAGACCGAACTGGACGAGGCCAACGAAAAGGCCATCGCCCGCGGCGGTCGCCCGGCATCCGGTGGTCCGATCCTTCTGGGGATCACCAAAGCGTCGCTGCAGACCCGTTCGTTCATGTCGGCTGCCTCGTTCCAGGAAACCACCCGCGTGCTTACCGAAGCTTCGGTTCAGGGCAAGCGCGACCGTCTGGTTGGCCTCAAGGAGAACATCCTTGTGGGTCGCCTGATCCCAGCCGGTACCGGTGGTGCCACCGATCGCGTCCGTCGCATTGCGCGCTCGCGTGACAATGTGGTGCTGGAAGCCCGTCGTGAAGAGGCAGAAGCCGCCGCAGCGCTGGCCGCGCCGATTGACGACATGGCCGCTGGGGACGCCTTCGACAACCTGGTCGACACCCCCGAAAGCCGCGACGAATAAGTCGTCCTTTCATAAGGGTAAGAATTGAGAGAGGCCTCCGCATCTGCGGGGGCCTTTTTCGTGGCAAACTGGACAGGCCGGGTGATGTGTGCTCAGCTTACGGCGGGAGCGGAGTGAAAACAGTCCGGAGGTGTCTGCAAATGGCGACCTTGAGACCTGCAGTGCAAATACTCCACACCGCAATATTGAACCTTGCCTTCACGCTGGCTTTGATCGTCTTGGCCTCACAGGGGCAAGCGCAGTCGGATGACACCCAATATGTGGTCGAAACGAACTGCAACGGGCAGTATTATCAGTCCAATCGCGTGCGGATCGAAGAGGCCGGCGCTGTCTCCCGGGTGATACTTGTTGACGGCACCCCCTACATCTCCGCCGGAGCGGTGTTGATGGAAGTACGTCGCAGCGCGGGCGACACGATGCAGGGATTGATGTACTACTATGAGCCCGGTTCGCGGATGGGTTTCGGATTTGGCACGGATGTGGCTGGGTTTGACTGGGCCAGAATTTCCACCGACAATCTTCGTTTTAATGACAGTCGGAGCCGCCGCCTCTACCAGCTAAAAGTGGAACGCGACTCTTGGGCCTGCCGTGTGCGGTTTTCGAGCGAGTTTGCCGAAAGTGGCGTTGGCTTTCGCTGTCTGTGCCCGGAGTTGGCCGAAGTCCAGAAGAGCTGGATGCCGGGGGTGAAGGGGACAAATATTTACTCGTCCGATTCCAACATCTGCCAAGCGGCAGTTCACGCGGGCATCATTGGGACAGAGGGCGGAGAAGTGCGGATCCTAAGGCCAATTGATCCCAATGCGCTGGTCGCGCGTTGCCCTTATTTCTATGGCAACAACCAGAATGGCATTGAGTCACGCGGAAAGGGGCAGGATACGGCTTACTTTTTTCAGGGAAGTCTTGGGATCTGCGATGAAGATAGCCCACCCGAGAGTGAGGATGTCTGGTATTGCCGGGAACGGTTTGCCGATTACGATCAGGAGTACGAGGCCGACGGCCCCTTTTCCTGCCATTGTTCCGAAGCGGCGACCTCATTTGGGACGGTGTTTGGAACGGAGCATTACACCGGCGATTCCAGTATTTGTCTGGCGGCGTTTCATTGGGGCGCGGTTGGGGCAGAGGGTGGCACGGTGCAGCTTGTACCGGAACCGGGGCGATCGGCATATCGTGGCTCCACCCGGAATGAGGTGACCAGTTACAATTGGCGCACTTATCCGTTTGGGTTCCGGTTTGAGTAGACCTGTTTTGCTGCGGGCAGGGCGGGTGCACATCGCACAGGCGCACTCTGGACGAGACAGGAAAAACCCGCCAAGGTAGCGCTGACGCGGCCTTGGGCTGTGCTGCGGAACTTCAGGGACTGGCAGAATGCAATTGAGTGACAACATGCGCGGTGCGCTGTTGATGATGGCCTCTATGGCGGCCTTTACCTTTAACGACACGTTCATGAAGTCGCTGGCCGGAGTGGTGCCGTTGTTCCAGCTGTTGTTTCTGCGTGGGGTGATGACCTCGGTATTTACCGGCGTTTGGGCCGCGAAGGTGGGGGCGTTTCGCACGCCTTTGGCCGCAAAGGACTGGGGACTGATTGCGCTGCGGGTGATTGCCGAAGTGGGGGCCGCTTATTTCTTCCTGACGGCTTTGTTTGTCACGCCGATCGCCAATGTCACTGCCATCCTGCAGTCACTGCCGCTGACCGTGACGCTGATGGCAGCGCTGCTGTTTGGTGACAAACTGGGCTGGCGCCGGCTGTCGGCGATTTCCATCGGGTTTTTCGGGGTTCTGCTGATTGTACGGCCCGGAGCGGAAGGGTTCGACATCAATTCGGGCTATGTCCTCATCGCGGTTGCCTTTGTGACGATGCGGGATCTGGTGACACGGCGTCTGTCACCTGAGGTGCCGTCGATGCTGGTCACGTCCCTCAGCGCGATGGGGGTGATGGTGTTCTTTGGCCTTGGCGCGCTGGGGCAGGACTGGGTGGCGATGGATCTGAGCGCCTGGGCCACCACGGCGGCAGCGGCCTTGATGATTGTGGGCGGCTATCTGTTTTCCGTGATGGTGATGCGGGTGGGCGAGATCTCTTTCATTGCACCGTTTCGGTACACCAGCCTAGTCTGGGCGCTGTTGCTGGGCTGGGTGGTGTTTGGCGAATGGCCGGATGGGATCACCTTGTTGGGCGCGGCCATTGTTGTTGGCAGCGGCTTGTTCACCCTCTACCGCGAGGGGCAGCTGGCACGACGTGCGGCGCGGGCGAAGGTGGCCCAATGAACGTGGGTGTGAAACTGGTGGGACTGTGCCGCTGGTCTTATCCCGCCGAACCCGGCGCCTTTGCCGAGGCCGAAGGGGAGACCCTGGAAAGCCTGCGCAGGCGGCTTTATGCGCCCGAGCGTTTGGCGAAACGGCTGTTGTTCCTGCGTGAGATCGTGGTGCCTTGCCTGAAGGCGCAGAGCGACCCGGACTTCACGCTGGTGATGTTGATGGGGGATCAGCTGCCAGAACCGGTGCGGGCAAAGGTTTTGCAGATTATAGCGCCGGTGCCACAGATCAAACCTGTCTTCCGCGAAGAGGGATTGCCGCACCAAGAGGTCTGCCGCCAGCTGATGTTGGCGGAACGGGATGACACGGTGCGGGCGGCGGCGGAGTTTCGGCTGGATGATGATGACGCTGTTGGGGTGGATTTCATCGAACGGGTCCGGGATTTTTTTCCCAAAGTGCGCGGCATCTACCGCAACGGCGGCAAGCTGGTGTTGGACTTCAACAGGGGGTTTATCCTCAGCGTTGACGAGGATGGGGTGCAACTGCGGCAGGTGATCACCCGGAACTGGACCCCGGGACAGGTGTTGTTTATCAGGCCGCTGTCTGACAAATGTCTGTTTGATTTTGCTCATGCGCAGATGTGGCGCCGGATCCCGACGATGAGCTTCCCGCGCGCCCAGATGTTCCTACGCGGGGCCCATGCCGAAAACGACAGCCAGATTGGTGTGCGCAAGTTTAACGAAGAGATGTTGCGGGTCTCTGCGGCGGAATTGCCGGACCTGATGCAGACGCGATTTAACCTCGATCTGGAGCGGCTGCGCGACGGTTGGGCGGCGCTGTGCGATCTGGACTGAGAAGGGCAAGGGCAGGGGCCCGAGGCACCTTGTTGACAATGGCCGCGACTCCCCCTATATGCCGCAACATCCGGCTGATGGGGGACGTCCCGATAACGCCGAATCCATAATTGAGAAGGCCAAGTCCTGAGCTACTTTGAAGCTTGCGACCTCTGGAAACTCACCGCGTTGTTTGCCTCGGTACGGGAACATCGCGGATTTTGCGCTATGCGGACGCGCGTCGCGCAGACAGTCATCGTTCAGGGCAGTCGCCTTGGATAAACATTGTGAAGCAAACGGGAAAGTGACCCTATGCCAACGATTCAACAGCTGATCCGCAAACCGCGTCAGCCCAAAGTCAAGCGCTCCAAATCTATGCACCTGGAGCAGTGCCCGCAGAAACGCGGCGTCTGCACCCGTGTATACACCACCACTCCGAAGAAGCCGAACTCGGCGATGCGTAAAGTTGCGAAGGTTCGCCTGACCAACGGCTTCGAAGTGATCTCTTACATCCCCGGTGAAAGCCACAACCTTCAGGAACACTCCGTGGTTCTGATCCGTGGCGGCCGTGTAAAAGACCTTCCGGGTGTGCGTTACCACATCCTGCGTGGTGTTCTGGATACCCAGGGCGTTAAAGATCGTAAACAACGTCGTTCGAAATACGGCGCCAAGCGTCCGAAGTAAGGAGATCCAAGTATGTCTCGTCGTCACGCTGCAGAGAAGCGCGAAGTACTGCCCGACGCCAAATTTGGCGATCGTGTACTGTCGAAGTTCATGAACAACCTGATGATCGACGGTAAGAAGTCGGTTGCAGAAAAAATCGTTTACAACGCGCTGGACCGTGTTGAAACCAAAATCAAGCGCGCACCGGTCGAGGTCTTCCACGAAGCCCTGGACAACATCAAACCGGCCGTCGAAGTTCGTTCGCGCCGTGTTGGTGGTGCAACCTACCAGGTTCCGGTTGAAGTGCGCCCTGAGCGCCGTGAAGCCCTGGCCATCCGCTGGCTGATCTCGGCTTCGCGTTCGCGCAACGAAAACACCATGGAAGAGCGCCTTGCTGGCGAGCTGCTGGACGCTGTCCAGTCCCGTGGTGCCGCTGTTAAAAAGCGCGAAGATACTCACAAGATGGCCGACGCGAACAAAGCGTTCAGCCATTACCGCTGGTAATTCCATAGGGGCATTAGACCAATGGCACGCGAATTTCCGCTCGAACTATACCGTAACTTCGGGATCATGGCGCACATCGATGCAGGTAAAACCACCTGTTCCGAGCGCATCCTGTACTACACCGGTAAAGAACATAACATCGGTGAGGTGCACGATGGTGCGGCCACCATGGACTGGATGGAGCAGGAGCAGGAACGCGGTATCACCATCACCTCGGCTGCGACGACCACTTTCTGGGAACGCACCGAGGATGGCGCAACCGCCGACTCTCCCAAGCACCGTCTGAACATCATCGACACCCCCGGCCACGTTGACTTCACCATTGAAGTTGAGCGTTCGCTGGCGGTTCTCGATGGCGCAGTTTGTGTTCTGGACGCCAACGCTGGCGTTGAGCCGCAGACCGAAACCGTGTGGCGTCAGGCTGACCGCTACAAGGTTCCGCGTATTGTGTTCGTCAACAAGATGGACAAAATCGGCGCAGACTTCTTCAACTGTGTGGACATGGTTCGCGACCGTACCGGCGCCAACGCTGTTCCGGTTGCATTCCCGATTGGAGCAGAAACCGAGCTGGAAGGCCTGGTTGATCTGGTGACCATGCAGGAATGGCTGTGGCAGGGCGAAGACCTGGGCGCATCCTGGATCAAAACCGACATCCGTCCCGAGTTGAAAGACCAGGCTGACGAATGGCGTGCGACCATGGTTGAAGCCGCGGTTGAAATGGACGACGCTGCAATGGAGGCCTACCTGGAAGGGGAAGAGCCTGACGTTGCAACTCTGCGCAAACTGCTGCGTAAGGGTACCCTGGAAATGGCCCTGGTGCCTGTTCTGGGTGGTTCGGCGTTCAAAAACAAAGGTGTACAGCCGCTGCTGAACGCTGTGATCGACTATCTGCCCAGCCCGCTGGACGTTGTTGATTACATGGGCTTCAAACCCGGCGACGAAGACGAAGTTCGTGACATCGCGCGTCGTGCAGACGACGACATGGCCTTCTCGGGTCTGGCGTTCAAAATCATGAACGACCCCTTTGTTGGCTCGCTGACCTTCACCCGTATCTACTCGGGCGTTCTGAACAAGGGCGACAGCATCCTGAACTCGACCAAAGGCAAGAAAGAGCGCGTCGGTCGTATGATGATGATGCACTCGATCAAGCGTGACGAGATCGAAGAAGCTTTTGCTGGTGACATTATCGCTCTGGCGGGTCTGAAAGACACCACCACCGGTGACACCCTGTGTGACGCCAAAGAGCCGGTTGTTCTGGAAACCATGACCTTCCCCGATCCTGTGATCGAGATCGCCGTGGAGCCCAAGACCAAAGGTGACCAAGAGAAGATGTCGCAGGGTCTGGCCCGTCTGGCCGCAGAAGATCCTTCCTTCCGTGTGGAAACTGACCTGGAATCCGGTCAGACCATCATGAAGGGCATGGGCGAACTTCACCTGGACATCCTGGTTGACCGTCTGAAGCGTGAATTCAAGGTTGAAGCGAACATCGGTGCACCTCAGGTTGCCTACCGTGAAACCATCAGCCACGAAGCCGAAGTTGACTACACCCACAAGAAACAGTCGGGTGGTTCGGGTCAGTTTGGTCGCGTTAAAATGGTCATCACCCCAACCGAAGCGGGCGAAGGTTTCTCCTTCGAATCCAAGATCGTTGGTGGTTCGGTTCCCAAGGAATACATCCCGGGCGTCGAAAAAGGCATCCAGTCTGTCATGGACTCCGGCCCGCTGGCTGGCTTCCCCGTGATCGACTTCAAAGTTGCGCTGATCGACGGTGCTTACCACGACGTTGACTCCTCGGTTCTGGCCTTTGAAATCGCTGCCCGTGCTGGCATGCGTGAAGGCATGAAAAAAGCAGGTGCAAAGCTGCTTGAGCCGATCATGAAGGTCGAGGTGATCACCCCGGAAGAGTACACCGGTGGCATCATTGGTGACCTGACCTCGCGTCGTGGTCAGGTGTCTGGTCAGGAAGCCCGCGGGATCGCGATTGCAATTGATGCAAACGTGCCGCTGGCCAACATGTTCGGCTACATCAACACCCTGCGTTCGATGTCGTCCGGCCGTGCCCAGTTCTCGATGCAGTTCTCGCACTACGATCCGGTGCCGCAGAACATCAGTGACGAAATCCAGGCGAAATACGCCTAAGCGATTTAGGGGACCGGATGATCCGGTCCCCCTTTCAAGATAAAGGAGGCCATCATGGCAAAGGAAAAGTTTGAGCGTTCCAAACCGCACGTTAACATCGGCACCATCGGCCACGTTGACCACGGCAAAACCACGCTGACCGCAGCAATCACCAAATACTTCGGTGACTTCCAGGCATACGACCAGATCGACGGCGCGCCGGAAGAGAAAGCCCGCGGCATCACCATCTCGACCGCACACGTTGAGTATGAGACCGAGTCGCGTCACTACGCCCACGTTGACTGCCCCGGCCACGCCGACTACGTGAAAAACATGATCACCGGTGCGGCCCAGATGGACGGCGCGATCCTGGTTGTGAACGCAGCTGACGGCCCGATGCCGCAGACCCGTGAGCACATCCTGCTGGGCCGCCAGGTTGGCATCCCGAAGATGGTTGTTTTCCTGAACAAAGTTGACCAGGTTGACGACGAAGAGCTGCTGGAGCTGGTGGAAATGGAAGTCCGCGAGCTGCTGTCCGAGTATGACTACCCGGGTGACGATATTCCGATCATCGCAGGTTCCGCTCTGGCGGCGATGGAAGGCTCCAAGCCTGAAATCGGCGAAGAGAAAATCAAAGAGCTGATGGCAGCTGTTGATGAGTACATTCCGCAGCCTGAGCGTGCCGTTGACATGCCCTTCCTGATGCCGATCGAGGACGTGTTCTCGATCTCGGGTCGTGGTACCGTTGTGACCGGCCGTGTTGAGCGTGGCGTGATCAATGTTGGTGACGAGATCGAAATCGTTGGCATCAAAGACACCTCGAAAACCACCTGTACCGGTGTTGAAATGTTCCGCAAGCTGCTGGACCGCGGTGAAGCCGGCGACAACATCGGCGCGCTGCTGCGTGGTGTGGATCGTGAATCGGTTGAACGTGGCCAGGTTCTGTGTGCCCCGGGTTCGGTGAACCCGCACACCAAGTTCGAAGCTGAGGTCTACATCCTGACCAAGGAAGAAGGCGGCCGTCACACCCCGTTCTTCGCGAACTACCGTCCGCAGTTCTACTTCCGGACCACCGACGTGACCGGCACCTGCATCCTGCCCGAGGGCACCGAGATGGTGATGCCTGGCGACAACCTGAAACTGTCGGCCGAGCTGATCGCCCCGATCGCGATGGAAGAAGGCCTGCGCTTCGCCATCCGTGAAGGTGGCCGCACCGTAGGTTCCGGTGTTGTGTCGAAAATCCTGGCCTAATTCAGGTTAGCGATAGCTACGAAAAGGGCGCCCCCAGGGCGCCCTTTTTGCATGCGGAGGTTGGCCGACTTTTCTATAACGCATCGCACATGAACCGCAGGGGCGAAGCTAAGCGCCCGCCCCATCAAACCGGTGGTCTGTCTCCGACAAAACGGGAGCGGTTCGGGCGCCGCCAAATCTCTGATTTGGCACGTGGAATACGCCGCATTGAGATCAGAGTTTAATGTCTGCCGTCGATCCCATGCGCTTGCGGACGATTGGGCGCGAGCCGTGCGCGTGGCGTTCGGGCGGCGGCTACGGAATGCGCCGCCTCACATTTCCCGCGAAACCTCGCAAAACCCCTTGCCAGACAGGCTTTCCCGCTGTAGGACGCGCGGGTCTGTGTATGCAGATAGGGGCGGGGTGATTCCCGCCTTTTGGGTTCGACGAGGATCGGCGATGGTCGCTGACCCTCCTCTCAACTCCAACGCCTAGAAAAAGGCTGACGAAATGCAAAGTCAAAACATTCGCATTCGGCTGAAGGCATTTGATTACCGTGTGCTGGATGCCAGCACTCAGGAAATCGTAAACACTGCCAAGCGCACCGGCGCTCAGGTTCGTGGCCCGATCCCGCTTCCGAACAAGATTGAGAAGTTCACCGTTCTGCGTGGCCCTCACATCGACAAGAAATCCCGCGACCAGTTCGAGATCCGTACGCACAAGCGTATGCTCGACATCGTTGATCCGACCCCCCAGACCGTTGACGCGCTGATGAAGCTCGACCTCGCCGCTGGTGTGGACGTCGAGATCAAGCTGCAAGCGTAATCGGAGGGTATGACTATGCGCTCTGGTATTATCGCTAAAAAGGTGGGCATGACCCGCCTGTTCATGGAAGACGGCAAGCAGATCCCTGTAACCGTTCTTCAGCTGGAAAACCTGCAGGTCGTTGACCAGCGCACCGATGAACGTGACGGTTACACCGCCGTTCAGCTGGGCGCCGGTTCGGCAAAAGCCAAACGCACCTCGGCCGCCATGCGTGGTCACTTCGCCAAGGCCAATGTTGCGCCGAAGCGTAAGCTGGCAGAATTCCGCGTTTCCGCTGACAACCTGATCGAAGTGGGCGCCGAAATCTCGGCTGAGCACTACGTTGAAGGTCAGAAAGTCGACGTTGCGGGCACTTCGATCGGTAAAGGTTTTGCCGGTGCTATGAAGCGTCACAACTTCGGTGGTCTGCGCGCGACACACGGTGTTTCGATCTCGCACCGTTCGCACGGTTCGACTGGTCAGTGTCAGGATCCCGGTAAGGTTTTCAAAGGCAAGAAAATGGCCGGCCACATGGGTGCCGTCCGTGTCACCACTCAGAACCTGGAAGTTGTCAAAACTGACGCCGACCGTGGTCTGATCATGGTGAAAGGTGCCGTTCCCGGTTCCAAAGGTGGCTGGGTCACCGTTAAGGACGCCGTGAAAAAGGCTCTGCCTGAAAACGTACCGTTCCCGGCAGCTCTGAAAACCGCAGCTGCAGAAGCTCCGGCAGAAGAAGCACCTGCCGAAGGGGGTGAAGCATGAAACTTGATGTGATCAATCTCGACGGTGGCAAGGCCGGTTCGGTAGAACTGTCCGAAGACCTGTTCGGTCTGGAAGCACGTGCGGACATCCTGCACCGTGTGGTTCGTTGGCAGCGCAACAACGCGCAGGCCGGCACCCACAAGGTGAAGACCCGCTCGGAAACCTCCTACTCGACCAAGAAGATCTATCGCCAGAAGGGCACCGGTGGTGCACGTCACGGCGATCGCAACGCGCCGATCTTCCGTAAAGGTGGTATCTACAAAGGCCCGACCCCGCGTAGCCACGGCCACGACCTGACCAAGAAGTTCCGTAAACTTGGTCTGAAGCACGCACTGTCGGCGAAAGCCGCTGCAGGTGAGCTGGTTGTGATCGAGAACGCTGAGACCGAAGGCAAAACCGCCGCGCTGGCCAAACAGGTGAAAAACCTGGGTTGGAAACGCGCACTGATCATTGACGGTGCATCCGTGAATGAAGGTTTTGCTCAGGCCGCGCGCAACATCGAAGGTCTGGATATCCTGCCGACGATGGGTGCCAACGTTTATGACATCCTGAAGCGTGACACCCTGGTGATCACCAAAGCAGGTGTCGAAGCTCTGGAGGCTCGCCTGAAATGACCAAAGCTGCACTCTATGATGTGATCCGCAAACCGATCATCACCGAAAAAGCGACCATGGCGTCGGAAAACGGTGCGGTTGTGTTTGAAGTGGCAATCGACAGCAACAAACCCCAGATCAAAGAAGCTGTTGAAGCTGTCTTTGGTGTGAAGGTCAAAGCCGTCAACACCACCGTCACCAAAGGTAAAGCCAAACGTTTCCGCGGCCAGCTGGGCAAGCGTAAAGACGTTAAGAAGGCTTACGTTACCCTGGAAGAGGGCAACACCATCGACGTGACCTCCGGTCTCTAAGTCGAACGGTTTTGAAAGCTAAAGAAGGCCCTCGCGCAAGCGGGGGCCTTTTTCGTTTGCGTTGACAGCACGGCGGGGGCTGCGTCAGACAGGCGGCCTGAACAAGAGGATTTGGCAATGGCGTTGGAACAACGAAGCCTTGGTATCATTGGCGGGTCTGGCATGCTGGGGGCGGCGCTGCTGCGGGCTGTGCTGGGGCAGAAAAGCTTACAGGGGGGCCGGCAGTTCACGATTTCCAACCGCAGTGGTGTGGCGCCGGATTGGGCGGAAGGTGTGGCGGTGACCACCTCCAATGCGGAACTGGCAGCGGGGTGTGACACGGTGCTGCTGTGTCTGCCTCCAGCGGTCTTCGCCGATATGGAGCTGGATCTGTCGGGCAAGCTGGTGATTTCGGTCATGGCGGGGGTGGATCTGGCGACCTTGCAGATGCGGACAGGGGCCAGCCGGGTGGTGCGGGGGCGATGTCCAGCCCGGCGGCGGCGCAGGCGCTGGCCTATTCGCCCTGGGTGGCCCGCACGGCTGTGGATCGCGCCGATCGCCAGCTGGTCACACAGCTGTTTGAGGCCTGCGGTGCAACAGATGAGATCGCGGAAGAGCCGCTGCTGGATCACTTCACCGCCATGACCGGCCCGGTTCCGGGGTTTGTTGCCTTCTTTGCCGAGGCGATGATCAACCACGCCACCGCACAGGGCATCCCGCCCGAGATCGCCGATAGGGCCATCCGGCAGCTGTTCCTTGCCAGTGGTCAGATGCTGGCCGAAGGTGCCTCTGCGGCGGAACATGTGCAGGGAATGGTCGACTATGCAGGCACCACGGCGGCTGGGCTGGAAGCGATGCGCGCTTCCCCTCTGGCGGAGCTGATTTCAGCTGGATTAACGGCCGCAGCCCAGAAAGCGCGGGAGATCTAGGGCAGGCCCTGCTAAATCGCCTCAAACTGATGGCTTTTCTATAACCCTTTCTTCAACCCTGCCGTTGTACAAGAGGTAACGAGTAGAGGAGTTAGAGTGATGAAGTTCCGCAAGTTGGGTGTAGCAGCCATGTTGATCACCGGTGCCCTTGTCCTGTCAGGCTGCGGCGGTGGCGGCGAACTGGCCGTCCGTGACGTACCGCAGATGAAACATCCAGTCTACGACATCTGATCCCGCAAACGATCAGTCAAGCACGCAAACGCCGTCCCCTTGGGGCGGCGTTGGTGTTTGTGCTGGCCGCTCTTGATTGTGCCCTGTTGAGGGAAGTAGGTTGCGATCAACATGTTTCATGCGCGCCAGCCTTGGAACCTCTGAGCCAGATGTTGTGGATTGTGTGGCTCAGGAAGAGCTGATTGGCGCGCCTCTTGTTGGCCGTTACGGTGCGGTGGTCTTTCACGAACCCGCGATGAGAGATGTTCAGTGGTCTGGAAGTTTAATTGCAGCATGACCGGGACAAACTATGTAGTTGGATAGCCATGAAATTAATTGGAAGTAGAACGGAAGAGGGCTACCGACGCGAGTTGCTAGCGGGTCAGCGGTTTTTCTTAGAGGACAGGCGCGGGAGGGTGCTTTTCTCAATGATCCAAGCGAAATTTCCAAAAGTGAAGGCCGTTAATCTGTTGCATTGGGTGCCGGAGCAAGGCGAGGATTTTTATGACATACTCATCGATGATGAAGTTGTTCTGAAAGTAGAAGTTCCACATAGCATAAGTCATTTAGCTGAGCTGGATTTTGAATGTACAGAGCTGAAGAACTATATTCTTGGCCTGTCTCGAACTTCACGAATTAAGTTAGCCATAGCGCTCGATTTGGCTCGAGCTTGGCCTGATGTGGAACAGTCTTAGCGAAAAACGGGTTCGAACTTGGCTCCCCCCTAGGCTCCCCCCTCACCCTGTTTCATCGCGCCCAACGTGAGGCTCGGCTTCGTTCCGGGGCTTGTGATATTGAAACAATGGGACACTTGGGTCAGAGGTGGAGAATTATGCGGCTCAACAAGGGCCAGATGGCGTGTGCTATAACCAAGTCATTCACAAAACTGGCGCAAACGGGGGGCTATGGACGTTCCTTTCATTTTTCAGAATGATGCTGGGACAAGTGTTGGCCGCCTGATTACATAAACAATCCGGGAAAAATGAGATGGAAGAGCGCACCATAGAGCTCTACGATACTGTTAGAACCGTTTCAAAGCATGCTTCAATTGATTTTGGCTCAATTGGTGTTGTGGTTGATGTGCCCGTAGAAGGTGGTGATGTTTTTGTTGAGTTTATGAATGCTGATGGTTCTACTATCTGCTTGCTGGATTTGATGGTTTCAGATTTGGAGATTGTTTCCTCAGCAAAATAGGCAGGACCGTGTCCGTGAAATCCTCGAAGGAATCTAGGCGGCTGACGGATCGTCCACGCGATGCCTTCAAGTTTTGCGTACCCATTAAATTCAGGATTTGCCGTCTGAAGGCGCTACTTGCTGCAAGTTCGGTGCAGTAGTGGAAAAAAGGGCGTGTCTCGAGACTCCCCCCAGACCTGGAACAAAGAACGATTTTACTGCCGAAAAGCGGAAGATTGACACTACAAAGCCAGAAACGGGTGTCAGCCAAATTGGAGTAATCGTGTTAAAGAACCCGCAAACTGGACGCACCATTGATAGGGGCGTTCAACTCGACCTTTACCGACTGGATTAAGCTCAATGGTAGAAGAGGATGTTGGATTTAGTTTTGCGATGTCTTTGCGAGGGGAAGCATTTTACCCATCGGAACTTGATGTAGTTGTCGATGCAAACTTGGAAACTTTGTTGTCTCTCGATCCTGGTAGCACTTCGAAGTCTGGCCGCGTCTTGAGCACGGGCGTCCTTCATATCAAGGGTGATAGCATTGACTCATTGTATAGATTTGCAAAGAGAGTTTTGGAAAGTGCGGTCGGCGTGACTGCTGTTGAATTTGATGTTGCAAGGTTTTTTGATGGGCAATGTAACTTGGAGATCTCTGCCACGGAGATAGCGCAAATTTCCGAACTTGGTGGCGATCTTTCCATCTCGTGTTACGACAACGAAGACTGATGCATCCTATTTGTTTGCATCCCCCTAGACTCCCTTCACCATCCCTGTTACATCGCGCCCATCGTGAGGCCTCGGATTCGTTCCGGGGCCCATGATATTTGGAACTTTGGGACCTTCGGGGCCCTATGATCGGCCACCCTAGTAGGGCGTTTCCAGCGGGGAACAAACGGACGGGGGGCTATAACCTAAGGGTAGGCAATCGCCTGCCTCACAAAACGGAAGACAGAAGCATGGCACTTAAGTCGTATAAGCCGACTACGCCAGGCCAGCGTGGGCTGGTACTGATCGACCGTTCGGAGCTGTGGAAAGGACGCCCCGTCAAAGCCCTCACCCAGGGTCTGACGAAGAATGGCGGCCGGAACAACACCGGGCGGATCACGATGCGTCGCAAAGGCGGCGGGGCAAAACGCCTCTACCGTATCGTGGACTTCAAGCGTAACAAATTCGACGTAGCAGCAACCGTTGAGCGTATCGAATATGACCCCAACCGTACCGCCTTCATCGCACTGGTGAAGTACGAAGACGGCGAGCAGGCCTACATCCTGGCCCCGCAGCGTCTGGCAGTTGGTGATCAGGTTATCGCTTCGGCAAAAGCCGACATCAAACCCGGTAACACCATGCCCTTCTCGGGTATGCCCATCGGTACCATCGTTCACAACATCGAACTGAAACCGGGCAAAGGCGGCCAGATCGCCCGTGCAGCCGGTACTTACGCACAGTTTGTTGGCCGTGACGGCGGTTACGCTCAGATCCGTCTGAGCTCGGGTGAATTGCGTCTGGTTCGTCAGGAATGCCTGGCCACCGTTGGCGCCGTTTCCAACCCCGACAACTCGAACCAGAACTTCGGTAAAGCCGGTCGTATGCGTCACAAAGGCATCCGTCCGTCGGTCCGTGGTGTGGTCATGAACCCGATCGATCACCCCCACGGTGGTGGTGAAGGTCGTACCTCGGGTGGTCGTCACCCGGTTACCCCCTGGGGTAAACCGACCAAGGGCAAGCGTACCCGCAACACCAACAAGGCGTCGCAGAAGCTTATCATCCGCTCGCGTCACGCCAAGAAGAAGGGCCGTTAAGACATGGCACGTTCTGTATGGAAAGGCCCCTTCGTGGATGCTTACGTGCTTAAGAAAGCCGAAGCGTCGCGTGAATCGGGTCGCAATGAAGTTATCAAAATCTGGTCGCGTCGCTCGACGATTCTGCCCCAGTTCGTGGGTCTGACGTTTGGCGTTTACAACGGCCAGAAGCACATCACCGTCAACGTCACCGAAGACATGATTGGTCAGAAGTTTGGTGAATATTCGCCGAGCCGGACCTATTACGGTCACGCGGCTGACAAAAAAGCGAAGCGGAAGTAAGTCATGGGCAAGGCAAAAAATCCCCGCCGCGTGGCAGATAACGAAGCAATGGCGAAGACTCGCATGCTCCGTACCTCGCCGCAGAAACTGAACCTGGTCGCGCAAATGATCCGTGGCAAGAAGGTAGACAAGGCTCTGACCGACCTCACCTTCTCCAAAAAGCGGATCGCGCAGGACGTGAAGAAATGCCTTCAGTCCGCAATTGCGAACGCCGAAAACAACCACAACCTGGATGTGGACGAACTGATCGTGGCAGAAGCCTTTGTTGGCAAAAACCTGACCATGAAGCGCGGTCGTCCTCGGGCACGTGGCCGTTTCGGCAAGATCGTCAAGCCGTTCTCGGAACTCACCATCAAGGTGCGTCAAGTTGAGGAGCAAGCCTAATGGGTCATAAAGTCAATCCGATCGGCATGCGCCTGCAGGTGAACCGCACCTGGGACAGCCGTTGGTACGCCGATACCAAGGACTACGGTGATCTTCTGCTGGAAGACATCAAGATCCGCGACTTCATCAAAGAAGAGTGCAAGCAGGCTGGCATCGCCCGCGTGATCATCGAGCGCCCCCACAAGAAGTGCCGTGTGACCATTCACACCGCGCGTCCGGGCGTGATCATCGGCAAAAAAGGTGCTGACATCGAAGTTCTGCGCAAGAAACTGTCGAACATGACCGACAGCGAACTGCACCTGAACATCGTTGAAGTGCGCAAGCCCGAGCTGGACGCTCAGCTGGTTGCCGAGTCGATTGCTCAGCAGCTGGAGCGTCGTGTGTCGTTCCGCCGCGCCATGAAGCGTTCGGTTCAAAACGCCATGCGCATGGGCGCACAGGGCATCCGTGTAAACGTTGCTGGCCGTCTGGGCGGTGCAGAGATCGCGCGTACCGAATGGTACCGTGAGGGCCGCGTGCCGCTGCACACCCTGCGTGCTGACATCGATTACGCACACTGTGAAGCGATGACTCCGTACGGCATCATCGGCATCAAAACCTGGATCTTCAAAGGCGAAATCATGGAGCACGATCCTGCTGCTCGTGACCGTCGCGCTGCCGAAGCCCAGGATGGTCCCGCACCCCGCACTGGCGGCGGTCGCGGTCGTCGATAAGGAGAACTGAGTTATGCTTCAGCCAAAGCGTACTAAATTCCGCAAGATGCAGAAGGGCCGGATCAAGGGTCTCGCCAAAGGCGGCTCTGATCTGAACTTCGGCACCTACGGCCTGAAGGCAACCACACCCGAGCGTGTGACTGCCCGTCAGATCGAAGCTGCACGTCGTGCCATGACCCGTCACATGAAGCGTCAAGGTCGTGTTTGGATCCGTATCTTCCCCGACGTACCGGTCACTGCAAAGCCGATCGAAGTTCGTATGGGTAAAGGTAAAGGTTCGGTTGACCGCTGGGTTGCCAAGGTTAAGCCGGGTCGCGTGATGTTCGAAATCGACGGCGTCGACGAAGACATCGCACGTGAGGCCCTGCGTCTGGCCGCGATGAAACTGCCGGTGAAAACCCGCGTTGTTGTTCGTGAAGACTGGTAAGCCTTACCGCTTCTGAAAATTTCGAAACCCCCGTTGCGCAAGCAGCGGGGGTTTTGTTTTATCGAGGTCATATTTCGAGACGTTAGGAAGGCCCATTGATGTCACTACCTTTGGATGAAAAATTTGTTGTTCAGGCGGAGCAGAAACTTGGTGCCCGGCTGCCAGCCGATTACCGAGCAGCCATGTGTGGCAGAAATGGCGGAACTGTTTTCCACCTCAATGAGGAGTGGCGATTGCATCCCATCGCTGACACCTCTGACCGCAAAAGGTTGAAACGGACTTTTAACGATGTTGTTCTGGAAACGAAGGCGATGGCCAAATGGACGGGATGGCCGGAGCATGCTGTTGCGATTGCATCAAATGGTGCTGGGGATGCGCTCGTGTTCCTTAGGAGTGGTCGCAGTTGTGAAACGGCAGTCTACCTCTGGAACCATGAAACGGGTGCATTAACGCTACTGGTGCAGAGTTTTGCCGAGCTCTTTAGCGGGTCTCGCTCCGTTGTGCCAAACAGCGGGCGCTGAGAGAGTGGCGGGGATGCGTGCGTTCTTCGCGGCAGCTATGCATATTCACAAAGGGCCTTGCGAAAATCGAAGGTGGGTTTCCTGCGATTTGGTTTTGTACGGCCTGTCAACTGCGAGGCGGTGAAACAGTGCTAAACCGAAGTTACAGACGGCCGCGCTGTGGGTGGAGGCACCTTGCCTAACGGCGCAAAACCCCACATATAGCGCCCAGCGAACAGAGGGGCGAAACATGCGCGCGGCACTTTCAGAATTTCTCGACCGTCCGGTGGTGGGCAATATCATCATGGGCGTTATCCTGTTCAACGCCGCCATTTTGGGGTTGGAAACCTCGCCGGATGTGATGGCGTCAGCAGGAGGGTTGATCACCGCGCTGGATCAGATCTGCCTTGGGATCTTTGTGGTCGAGATCTGCGCCAAGCTGTTTGCCCGTGGGACCGCATTTTTCCGCTCCCCCTGGAACTGGTTTGATGCGTTGATCATTGGCATTTCGCTGTCTCCAGCCGGCGCCGGTCTGTCGGTACTGCGGGCGCTGCGGATTCTGCGCCTGCTGCGCGTTGTTTCGGTGGTGCCGTCGCTGCGTCGCGTGGTGGAGGCCTTTATTCTGGCGCTGCCCGGCATGGCCTCAGTCTTCTTGCTGACGGGGATCATCTTCTACATCGGTGCGGTGATTGCGACCAAGCTCTATGGTCCAACCTTCCCCGAATGGTTCGGCACGCTGGGCGGCTCGCTCTATTCCCTGTTCCAGGTGATGACGCTGGAAAGCTGGTCGATGGGCATCGTACGTCCGGTGATGGAACAGCACCCGATGGCCTGGCTGTTCTTTGTGCCGTTCATTCTGGTCACCGCCTTTGCGGTGATGAACCTTGTGGTGGGTCTGATCGTAAACTCGATGCAGGACGCTCATGCCGAGGAAACCAACGCCGCAACCGATGAATACCGTGAAGAGATGTTTGCCCGACTCGAGCGGATCGAGAAGGCGCTGCAGGCGCGCGACTGATCCTTAAAAGGAAATGGCCCCGGTTGGGGCCATTTTTGGTTCTAAGGTTATTCCCATTTGTAGTTGAAGCTGACCGAGACGCGGTCGTCTTCGACCATGTTCATCGGTACCTCGTGGCGCAGCCAGCTTTCCCAGAGCAGCACGTCACCGACTTTGGGTTTCATATAGACAAAGGTCTGCAGGTCGCGGCGGGCGTCTTTCTGGCGCGGGGGGGCGGCCATCATGCGACCGGAGCGGGGATCTTCCAGTTTCAGCGCCGAGGTGCCTTCGGGCATGGCAACATAGGTGGTGCCGGAGATCACCGAATGGGGATGCAGGTGCGAGCTGTGCATGCCGCCTTCGGGCAGGATGTTGATCCAGAGATCCTCCAGAACCAGTTTGCGATCATCGAGGTTGAACTCCAGATCCTTGGCAAAGGCCATGACATGTTCGTCCAGCGCCTTGATGACATCGGCAAAGATCGGCGAGCGCCAGCCAAGGTCCGTCAGCGAGGCATAGGAAGTGTAGCCTGGATAGCCGTTTTCCTCACACCAATCCTGACCGGCCTCATCATCTTCGGCTATGCCGTAGCAGGAGGCTTCGAGTTCATCGGCATCGACCCCGGGGCCGAATTCGTTAAGTTCCGCGCGGTAGACCCGCGTGACAAAGAGCGATTCAATCTGTGACATGACTTGGTGATACACCCGCGCTGCGGATTGGGGTAGGGGGTGTGACGATTGGGGCGAAATTGCCGTGCAAGCCGAGATGTGCGCCTAGCGGCATCGGTGAGCATTCGCTTTCGGCCAATTAAGGTCTGTCAACGCCGCAAGGAAACTTGTACTCAATTTCCCTAGGGCTGAGGTGTGAATTGGAGGATATTTTGAAAACGGTCGAGGCTGTGGTTGACGCCTTCAAAGCCCCACAGCGGATCGAGGTCTCGGTGACCTTTGCCGATGTTGTGGATAATGTAGCTTCAGATCCGGTGTATTTCCAACGCGATGGTTTGGGCAAATGGCAGGCCTTAATTTTCGGGGCGCCTGGTGCTGCCTGCTATCTTGTCACTGCTCCGGTTGACCAAGAAAACGCAGGCTGTTCGGTTGTGTTTGATCGTTGCGGGCACTGGGCGCCTGAAACAATCGTCAGTAACCTTGTCGAGGTAACTGGGCAACCAGGCATTCTTTGGTCATCACCCTGAGCAATTTCTCTGTTCGGCCATTGCTTTGACGCCGAGTTCGGCTGGAAGTCTAAGCAGGGCCTCGCAAAATGATTTCGTTGGCTCGCATTCTGGAATGCGCGCCCAACATCTTTCCCTTGCTCCCACCCCGATATCCCCCTATAGAGCGTCATCCTGCGGATTCGCAGGCTGTAGGGATTCGTCCGTGCAGAGAAAACCCACCAGGCAAAAGGTGACCCAAACACATAGCGGGGCCTTCTGGTGTAGTAGAAAGGAAAAGGCGACATGAACGCCAATGAACTGCGTGATAAGACGCCGGATCAGCTCCGTGAGGAACTGTCGGCTCTTAAGAAAGAAGCGTTTAACCTGCGCTTTCAACAGGCCACCGGTCAGCTCGAAAACACTGCTCGCATGCGTGAAGTCCGTCGTGACGTCGCCCGCGTTGCCACTGTGCTGAACGAAAAAGCCCAAGCGGCTGCTGAATAAGGACCTGATTGATGCCCAAACGTATTCTTCAAGGCACCGTGACCTCGAACGCAAACGAACAGACCGTAACTGTTTCGGTAGAACGCCGCTTCACGCACCCTGTTCTGAAAAAGACCATCCGTAAGTCCAAAAAGTACCGGGCTCACGATGAGAACAACCAGTTCAACGTCGGTGACTCCGTCCGTATCCAGGAATGTGCACCGAAGTCGAAGACCAAGCGTTGGGAAGTGATCGTCTAAGCTTCCGCTTATTCGATCTCCCCGCTTATTAGCGAAACCCTGGGGATCCGGACACCTGCAAGTCCCCCCATAGGTCGGGAGAAACCAAATGATCCAGATGCAGACAAACCTGGATGTTGCTGACAACAGCGGCGCGCGCCGTGTTCAGTGCATCAAGGTCCTGGGTGGCTCACACCGTCGTTACGCCTCCGTAGGTGACGTAATCGTTGTTTCGGTGAAAGAAGCCATTCCGCGCGGTCGTGTGAAAAAGGGTGACGTGCGTAAAGCCGTCGTCGTTCGCACCGCCAAAGAAGTACGTCGTGAAGACGGCACCGCGATCCGTTTTGATCGCAACGCAGCTGTTATCCTGAACAACAACAACGAGCCGGTTGGTACCCGTATCTTTGGCCCGGTTGTTCGTGAGCTGCGCGGCAAAGGCATGATGAAGATCGTGTCGCTGGCTCCGGAGGTGCTGTAAGATGGCTGCTAAACTGAAAAAAGGCGACAAGGTCGTCGTGCTGACCGGCAAGGACAAGGGCAAAGAAGGCGTGATCGCTTCCGTTGACCCGGCTGCCGGTAAAGCTGTTGTAGATGGCATCAACATGGCCATCCGCCACACCCGTCAGAGCCAGACCGCTCAGGGCGGCCGCCTGCCTAAGGCGATGCCGATCCAGCTGTCGAACCTGGCGATCCTGGACGCAAACGGCAAAGCAACCCGCGTTGGCTTCCGCATGGAAGGTGACCAGAAGGTACGCTTCGCCAAGACCACGGGGGACGTGATCTAATGACTGATGCAACTTACACCCCGCGTCTGAAGACTCAGTATGTCGAAACCATCCGCGCAGCTATGAAAGAAGAGTTCGCGTATAAAAACGACATGCAGATCCCGCGTCTGGACAAAATTGTCCTGAACATCGGCTGTGGCGCAGAAGCTGTCAAAGACAGCAAAAAAGCCAAAGCTGCTCAGGAAGATCTGACCAAGATCGCAGGTCAGAAGGCCTTGACCACCGTAGCCAAGAACTCGATCGCGGGCTTCCGCGTGCGTGAAGGTATGCCGATGGGTGCGAAAGTGACCCTGCGCGGCGACCGCATGTATGAATTCCTGGATCGTCTGATCACCATCGCAATGCCTCGTATCCGCGACTTCCGCGGCGTTTCGGGCACGTCGTTCGACGGTCGCGGCAACTACGCCACCGGCCTGAAAGAACACATCGTGTTCCCCGAAATTGACTTCGACAAAGTTGACGAAGTTTGGGGTATGGACATCGTGATCGCCACCACCGCGAACACCGATGCGGAAGCTAAGAGCCTGTTGAAAGCCTTCAACATGCCCTTCAACAGCTAAGCGCGGGGAGATTAGAGTAATGGCTAAGAAATCCATGGTCGCTCGTGAGGTTAAGCGTGAGAAGCTGGTAGCAAAATATGCTGCTAAGCGCGCTGCCCTCAAAGAGGTCATCAACGACAAAGAAAAGCCGATGGAAGAGCGTTTCCGCGCTTCTCTCGCGCTTGCGAAACTGCCGCGCAACAGCTCGGCTACCCGTCTGCACAACCGTTGTCAGCTGACCGGTCGTCCCCATGCTTACTACCGTAAGCTTCGGGTCAGCCGTATCATGCTGCGGGAACTGGGCTCGTTTGGCCAGATCCCCGGTCTGGTGAAATCCAGCTGGTAAGGGAGAGAAGATATGAACGATCCTATCGGCGATATGCTCACCCGTATCCGTAACGCTCAGATGCGTGGTAAATCGACTGTGTCGACCCCCGCTTCCAAGCTGCGCGGCTGGGTTCTGGATGTACTGGCTGACGAAGGCTACATCCGCGGCTACGAAAACGGCACCGGTGTTGATGGTCATCCGACCCTCGAAATCGAGCTGAAATACTACGAAGGCACCCCTGTCATTCGCGAACTGAAGCGGGTTTCGAAACCCGGTCGTCGCGTATACATGGGCGTCAGTGACATCCCCGTTGTCCGTCAGGGCCTGGGCGTGTCGATTGTCAGCACTCCGAAAGGTGTGATGTCGGATGCGAACGCACGCTCCAACAACGTTGGCGGCGAAGTGCTCTGCACCGTCTTCTAAGGAGGTCTGAATGTCTCGTATTGGTAAAAAGCCGGTCGAACTGCCCAGCGGCGTAACCGCCACTGTGTCGGGTCAGACCATCGAAGTGAAAGGCGCGAAAGCGTCCCAGAGCTTCACCGCAACTGATGATGTTTCCATCTCTGTTGAAGAGAACACTGTTGTTGTCACCCCGCGTGGCAACTCCAAGCGTGCTCGTCAGCAGTGGGGCATGTCGCGCACCATGGTGGCCAACATGGTCAAAGGTGTGACGCAGGGCTTCAAAAAAGAGCTGGAGATCAACGGTGTTGGTTACCGTGCTCAGATGCAGGGCAATGTCCTGAAGCTGAACCTCGGTTACTCGCATGATGTGAACTTCGAAGTGCCGGCCGGCGTAACCGTCACCGCACCGAAGCCCACAGTGATCATCATCGAAGGCGACGACGCACAACTCGTTGGCCAGGTCGCGGCGAACATCCGCGAATGGCGTAAGCCCGAGCCCTACAAAGGCAAAGGCATCAAATACAAAGACGAGTTTATCTTCCGCAAGGAAGGCAAGAAGAAGTAAGGACCAGAGTAATGGCAAACAGCAAAAGAACCCTGTTTCTGAAGCGCCGCCTGCGCGTCCGGAACAAACTTCGCAAAGTGAACGTCGGCAAGCTGCGCCTGTCGGTTCACCGTTCGAACAAGAACATCAGCGCTCAGCTGATCGACGATGTGAACGGTGTAACTCTGGTTTCGGCTTCGTCGCTGGAAAAAGACCTGGGCGTTGTTGGCAAGAACAACATCGAAGCAGCTGCCAAAGTTGGCGCAGCTGTTGCGGAACGCGCCGTCAAGGCTGGCCACACCGAAGCATACTTCGACCGTGGCGGTTTCCTGTTCCACGGCAAGGTGAAGGCTCTGGCCGACGCTGCGCGTGAAGGTGGCCTGAAGGTCTAATGACCTGCGGGGGGCGCCTGTCGCCCCCCCGATGATCCGGGGCTGTCCTTTCGGGGGCAGTCACCAGGATTGAAACAACAGGCGCCGCAATGCGCCATTCAGAAAGGAATGCCGAAATGGCAGAACGTGAAAACCGCCGGGACCGTCGCGATCGTGACGAAGCTCCGGAATTCGCAGATCGTCTCGTCGCGATCAACCGTGTGTCGAAAACCGTTAAAGGTGGTAAACGCTTCGGCTTCGCCGCTCTGGTGGTTGTTGGCGATCAGAAAGGCCGCGTAGGCTTCGGTAAAGGTAAAGCGAAAGAGGTCCCTGAGGCCATCCGCAAAGCCACCGAGCAGGCCAAGCGCAACATGATCCGCGTACCTCTGAAAGAGGGCCGCACCCTGCACCACGACATGGAAGGTCGTCACGGCGCCGGTAAGGTTGTCATGCGCACCGCTCCGGAAGGTACCGGGATCATCGCAGGTGGTCCGATGCGTGCCGTCTTCGAGATGCTGGGCATCAAAGACGTTGTGTCGAAGTCGATCGGTTCGCAGAACCCCTACAACATGATCCGCGCAACCCTGAACGGCCTGACCAAAGAGTCGAGCCCGCGTTCGGTTGCTGCACGTCGTGGCAAAAAAGTTGCTGACATCCTGCGTAAGGACGAAGCAGCTGCCCCGGCAGACGCGTAAGGAGAACGACCCATGGCTAAAACCATCGTTGTAAAACAGATCGGCTCGCCGATCCGTCGCCCCGCAGACCAGCGCGCCACCCTGGTGGGTCTGGGCCTGAACAAGATGCACAAAACCCGTGAGCTTGAAGACACTCCTGCCGTTCGCGGCATGGTGCGCAAGATTTCTCACATGGTTGAGATCATCGAAGAGCGCGACTAAGCAATCGCTTCTAGAAAATTGGAAACGCCCCGACCGCAAGGTTCGGGGCGATTTCTTTTGCGGTTACGCTGCTGCTGTCTGCAGGGGCATAGCTTGGCGGGAACGTGGCCAGTACAGATAGGCAATCAGATAGCCCAGACCGATGTTCATGCTGAGGTAGATCAGCGTGGTCACCGGCGACAGCAGGGCGACGGGGGCCAGCACCACCACAGCTCGGGCCAGCCAGCGCGTGACATTGGCAGCCCGTCCGTTTTGCAGGATCAGGAATGATAGGGTGAGGGTCAGCAGCAGGCCAAAGTTGAACTTGCTCTGGGTCACCACTGTTTCAAAGGTGATCCGCGCCATATCGGGTAACACGCCACGTTCGGCCGCAGCGGCGATTGCCAGGATGTGGTTGTTCTCGATGAAGTCGAGGCCCGCAGTCATCAGCACGGCGATCACCGCAAGCAGGCCCGCCATCCGACGTTCGGGCACCAGCGGAACTATGGCAAAGACCATCGTCACGTAGGAAAAGATATACATCGTATCCAGCGGGTAGATCAGCCGCAGCACTGGGGCCGCGTCAGTGATGGCGGCGCCATAGGCCTCAGGTGTGCCGTGGCGCAGGATCGATTCGAAATCCTGAAAACCCGTGCCGTTCTGCACCGAAATGCCCACCATCAAGGCCACCATCGTTGCTCCAAATCCCGCGCAGAGCGCCACGAGGCGGGGCAGGTTGGTCTGTGTCATGTCCTTATTCCTTTCAATCTGAGCCCATGCTGCGACTCAGTTCCAATGTTGAACTTACTATTGGTTTGCATAGTCAGTTCCATCTTGCAACTCTCTGATTGGAAGGAAGGCAGCATGAAACGACACGACTTCTCACAATGGGATTGCTCATTGGCGCGGACAGTGGACATCATCGGTGACTGGTGGACGCCGCTGATCCTGCGCGACGCGGCGCGGGGGGTGACGACGTTTGACGACTTCCACCTGTCCCTTGGCATCAGCCGCAACACGTTGACACAACGCCTCAACCGGCTGGTCGAGCACGGTATGCTGCAAAAGACGCTCTATAGTGAGCGGCCCAAACGCTATCGCTATGTGATGACGCCGCAGGGGGTGGATTTTGTGCCGGTTCTGATGGCGATGGCGGCCTGGGGCGATAAATGGATCGCCGATGCCGCGCCGCCGTTCCGGTACGCCACAAAACCTGTGGGGCAGAGGCCACGGCACGTGTGGTCTGTGCCTGCTGCAACGAACCTCTGGCGCTGAGCGATCTGGAACCCCTGGTCGAGACTGCCTGAGGTAACAGCCAGATAACGCCGCTTTGGCGTTTTAGTGAACTAGCCATGCATATTCTGCAGAGCAGTACGGCGGAGTCTGCGATTCTCCTGTGTGGGCGGGTGGCGTATACGGTTCCTGTCACTAAGAGACATGACAAGAACAGCGGGGAATAGGCCCCGTCCGACACTTAGGAGTAATCGATATGGCTTATGCAGCTACCACCACCACCGCCAGCTTTAACCTGGTTGCCCGTTTGACCGCCGCTTACGAAGGCTTCAAAGCCGCCCGCAAGCGCCGCGCCGCCTATGATGAGACCGTGCGCGAACTGTCCAAACTGACCAACCGTGAACTTTGGGATCTGGGTCTGGACCGCAACGACATCGAGCGCGTTGCCTTCGACCACGTCTACAAAGTCTGATCAACGCGCCTCCTCCCGGTGCATGATGCAAGGCCTCCGCACTCTGCGGGGGCTTTTTGCTTTTCCGCTGGATCGTTGCTGGGTTCCGGGACGTTGGGTCACTTGGCACCACCCTACAATCTACGCCCCCTTGATCCGCTGGCCTCTGTCGCGTATAGGCACCCGGTGGCTCTCTATGGGTCATAGAATCAACAAGCAAAAAACGCCGTGTTTGACCCGCTTACGCTTCAGGGGTCAGTTCCGGCAAGGAGAAGCGATATGAAACTGAATGAACTCCGCGACAATCCTGGCGCAACCAAAAAACGCATGCGCGTTGGCCGTGGCCCTGGTTCGGGCAAAGGTAAAATGGGTGGCCGTGGTATCAAAGGTCAGAAATCCCGTTCGGGTGTAGCGATCAACGGCTACGAAGGTGGCCAGATGCCATTGTACCAGCGCCTTCCCAAGCGCGGCTTCAATGTTCCGAACCCCAAGAAATACGCCGTTCTGAACCTGGGCCTGCTGGCCAAGTTCATCGAAGCCGGCAAAATCGACGCCTCCGCGCCGATCACCGAAGATGTGCTGGTCGAAAGCGGCCTCGTACGCCGCAAACTGGACGGTATCCGCATCCTCGCCAAAGGCGATTTCAACACCAAAGTTGAGCTGGATGTGACCGGTGCCTCCAAGTCGGCAGTTGAAGCTGTTGAAAAAGCTGGCGGCTCGCTGAAGGTCAAAGGCGCGTAAGTAACGCCTTAACGGGTTGTGAGCGGCGGCTTCGCCGCTTACATAAGATCCCAGTTTTCCTAAGAACGCCGCCGGAGCTGGAAAACGCTCTTGGCGGCGTTTGTCATATAAGAGAGACCGCGCATGGTATCTGCAGTAGAACAAATGGCCGCGAACACCAGCTGGTCCGCCTTCGGTAAGGCGACCGAGCTGCGCAGCCGCATCCTGTTCACCCTGGGCCTTCTGATTGTTTATCGTCTTGGCACTTTCATTCCCGTTCCCGGCATCGACGGCAACGCGCTCCGTGAATTTATGGACGGCGCAGCGGCGGGTCTGGGGGGCATCCTGTCGATGTTCACCGGTGGCGCACTGGGACGGATGGGTATCTTTGCCCTTGGCATCATGCCCTATATCTCGGCCTCGATCATTGTTCAGCTGCTGACCTCGATGGTTCCGGCGCTGGAACAGTTGAAGAAAGAGGGCGAACAGGGCCGTAAGAAGATCAACCAGTACACCCGCTACGGCACCGTGTTTCTGGCCACGTTGCAGGCCTATGGTCTGGCGGTCAGCCTGTACACCGGGGATCTGGTGCAGCCGGATCTGGACTACTGGTTCTTTGTCGTTTCCTGCGTGATCACCCTGGTGGGCGGCACCATGTTCCTGATGTGGCTGGGCGAGCAGATCACCCAGCGCGGCATCGGTAACGGTATCTCTCTGATCATCTTCGTCGGCATCATCGCCGAGGTTCCTGCCGCACTGGCCCAGTTCCTGAGCCAAGGCCGTTCGGGCGCCATCAGCCCCGGTGTCATCATCGGTGTGCTGGTCATGGTCGTTGCGACCATCGGCTTTGTGGTGTTCATGGAACGCGCGCTGCGCAAGATCCACATTCAGTATCCCCGCCGTCAGGTGGGTATGAAGGTCTATGATGGCGGCTCCAGCCACCTGCCGATCAAGGTAAACCCGGCGGGTGTGATCCCGGCGATCTTTGCCTCGTCGCTGCTGCTGTTGCCAACCACCATCTCGACCTTCTCGGGCAACCAGACCGGTCCGATCATGTCGACCATCCTGGCCTATTTCGGCCCCGGTCAGCCGCTGTATCTCTTGTTCTTCGTGGCGATGATCGTCTTCTTCGCCTTCTTCTATACCTTCAACGTCTCCTTCAAGCCGGATGATGTTGCGGACAACCTGAAGAACCAGAACGGCTTTATCCCGGGCATCCGTCCCGGCAAGAAAACTGCTGAATACCTGGAATATGTCACCACCCGTGTGCTGGTTCTGGGTTCGGCCTATCTGGCAGCGGTCTGTCTGCTACCGGAAATCCTGCGCAGCCAGCTGGCTATTCCTTTCTACTTCGGTGGTACCTCGGTGCTGATCGTGGTGTCCGTGACCATGGACACCATCCAGCAGGTGCAGAGTCATCTTCTGGCGCACCAGTATGAAGGTTTGATTGAAAAATCTCAGCTGCGCGGCAAGGGCAAAAAACGCAATCGTAAGGGACCGTCTCGTCGATGAACATTATTCTGCTTGGACCGCCCGGCGCGGGCAAAGGAACTCAGGCCGCCAATCTGGTGGAAAGCCGCAACATGATCCAGCTCTCCACGGGCGACATGCTGCGCGAGGCAAAAGCCAGCGGCACTGAGATGGGCAAACGCGTTGCCGACGTTATGGCACGTGGTGAGCTGGTCACCGATGAGATTGTCATCGGCCTGATCCGTGAAAAGCTGGAAGGCGACAAAAAAGGTGGTTTCATCTTTGACGGCTTCCCCCGCACCCTGGCCCAAGCAGACGCTCTGGGGGAATTGCTGGCGGAGAAGGGTGAAGACCTTGCTGCCGCCGTGTCGATGCAGGTGGATGATGAAACGCTGGTGGCCCGGGTTGTAAACCGCGCCGCCGAAGCGGTCGCTGCCGGCAAAGAAGCCCGGGCGGATGACAATGAAGAAAGCGTGCGCTTCCGTCTGACGGAATACTACAAGAAGACCGCGCCGCTGATCGGCTACTACTATGCCAAAGGCCTGCTGAGCACGGTTGATGGTCTGGCGGATATTGCCACGGTCGAAGCCGATATCGCCAAGGTGCTGGACGCCTGATCTCCGCGATAGGTTCGTAAAAAAACACCCGGCCCCTGGTCGGGTGTTTTTACTTGATCAAAGCCGTTTTGCCGCCCGCAGCCCTTCTGGGAGCGGGGCAGGTTCCGGCAGTCGGGACAGTTGCAGCAGGATGCCAGACAGCAATTGGGCGTGGGATTGCGACGGTTCGGGGCTGGTCTGATTGATCAGCGATAGCATATCGGCAAACCGTCTGTAGCCCATGGACCAGCTGCCGAAAGCGCGGCTGTCCGCGTGCCAGGTTCCCAGCAGGGCCACATGCCGGTGGCGGGGATCCTGCCTGATTTTGTCAAACAGTGTCAAAATGGTGCCCTGCGGCCCTTCAAGGTGCTGGCAGAACCGATTGCCGGTGCGGACCAGAAAACCTGTCACCCTGTTTGCATTGTTGTTCAGCAAGGACTTGCGGAGGATTTCAATGTCCTCACTGCCGTCGCTGCCGGGCAGGGCGTCGCTTTGATAGATCAGTTGAAATACCATGAACCCTCCCGTTGGATTTAAGGGCAGAGAGGTAATATTCGACTATCTGAACATGTTTGCACAGCCGTGCAAGCCACGTCAATGCAGGTTAAAGGGCAAAAACACCCTGGCTGGAGGTGGCCATCTTGTGCAACCCGTGCAGCAGGGCCGTGGCCTGGTCCTTGTCGGCGGAGGGTTTGTCCGCATCAAACTGGGGTAGGGGGCGGTCGAAACTGCGATAGGCCATCGACCAGTCGCCAAACATCCGGGTCTCTGCTTGCCACTTGCCAATGAACCTGACGCTATGGTGCCGCGGATCCTTGTTTATGTTTTCGAACAGGGGCCGCACCGTTGCTTCGGCGCCTTCAATCACCTGCACAAAACGACGGTCCCGACGCAGCAGCATTCCGGTGATGCCATGTCGGGCATTGTTGGCCACCGCAGTCTCGAGAATGTCCAGATCGGATTGATGACCGATTGGGTAGGCGGCGCGGCTGATGTAAAGGCGCCTGAAAATCATTTGCTACTCGTGAGATGCGGAATATGTGCAGAATTTTGCATGAATGCTCAAAGCCGGTCAATTGCGACGTAATGCACGCGGGTGTAAGGGATATTTGCCAGGATGGGCACGTTTGCAGGCGCAGCGCTTGACGCTTGGTGAAAAACCTCTTACGGAACATGCCTTATGAAAATGTGATTCCCCTCGGGTCGCTCCCGATTGCGAATCGAACACCTGATCAGCGGAGGCCCGGCGCATCACGTCGGGCTTATGTTGTGAAAAAAGGTTCTGGAGCTACGGAACCGCAACTAAAAAGGAAAGTGACACGTGGCACGTATCGCCGGCGTTAACATCCCGACCTCTAAACGGGTCCCGATCGCCCTCACCTACATCACTGGCATTGGCCAGACTTCGGCCGAAGCAATCTGCGAAGCCGTGAAAATCGACTTTACCCGTCGCGTCAACGAACTGTCGGACGCCGAAGTGCTGGCCATTCGTGAGCACATCGACGCCAACTACACCGTTGAAGGTGACCTGCGTCGTGAAGTGACCATGAACATCAAACGTCTGATGGACCTGGGTTGCTACCGCGGCCTGCGCCATCGTCGTGGCCTCCCCGTACGCGGCCAGCGTACTCACACCAACGCTCGTACTCGCAAAGGCCCCGCAAAGGCCATTGCCGGTAAGAAGAAGTAAGGGAGGTAGCTACCAATGGCACGTGATACCCGTCGTGGGGGCAAGAAAAAGGTCTCCAAGAACATCGCAGCTGGCGTTGCACACGTAAACTCCAGCTTCAACAACACCAAAATCCTGATCTCTGACGTGCAGGGCAACGCCATTTCTTGGTCGTCCGCTGGCACCATGGGCTTCAAGGGTTCGCGTAAATCGACCCCTTACGCCGCTCAGATGGCTGCTGAAGACGCAGGCAAAAAAGCGCAGGAGCACGGTGTTAAAACCCTGGAAGTAGAAGTTCAGGGCCCCGGTTCGGGCCGTGAATCGGCTCTGCGCGCGCTGGCCGCAATTGGTTTCAACATCACCTCGATCCGTGATGTGACCCCGATCGCACACAACGGCTGCCGCCCGCCGAAACGTCGCCGGGTTTAATCCAGCATTTAAGGCTGGGGCTGTGTTTCAGACACGGCCCCAGTTTGTCATTTTGAAACCTCGGGCGTTCTGTCTTTGGGACATGGAGACAGAACAGGAATGGAGGGACGCATGATCCACAAGAACTGGGCAGAATTGATCAAGCCGACCCAGCTTGACGTGAAGCCGGGCAACGACCCGACCCGTCAGGCGACCCTGGTTGCCGAACCGCTGGAACGCGGCTTTGGTCTGACCCTGGGCAACGCGCTGCGCCGCGTCTTGATGAGCTCGCTGCAAGGCGCAGCCATCACCAGCGTACAGATTGACAACGTTCTGCACGAATTCTCCAGCGTTGCTGGTGTACGCGAAGACGTGACCGATGTGGTTCTGAACCTCAAAGGTGTGTCGCTGCGTATGGAAGTTGAAGGCCCCAAGCGCCTGTCGATCAACGCCAAAGGTCCGGCAGTTGTGACCGCTGGTGACATTTCGGACAGCGCTGGCATCGAGATCCTGAACAAGGAACACGTGATCTGCCACCTCGATGATGGTGCCGATCTCTACATGGAACTGACCGTCAACACCGGCAAAGGCTACGTCCCTGCGGATCGTAACAAGCCGGAAGATGCGCCCATCGGCCTGATGCCGATCGACGCCATCTACTCGCCGGTCAAAAAGGTTTCGTATGACGTTCAGCCGACCCGTGAAGGTCAGGTTCTGGACTATGACAAGCTGACCATGAAGGTCGAAACCGACGGTTCGATCACCCCGGAAGATGCCATTGCCTATGCAGCGCGCATCCTTCAGGATCAGCTGTCGATCTTCGTCAACTTCGAAGAGCCCGAAGCAGCTGGCCGTCAGGACGAAGACGATGGTCTCGAGTTCAACCCGCTTCTCTTGAAGAAAGTGGACGAGCTGGAACTGTCTGTACGTTCGGCCAACTGCCTGAAGAACGACAACATCGTTTACATTGGCGACTTGATCCAGAAAACCGAAGCCGAGATGCTCCGCACCCCGAACTTCGGCCGCAAGTCGCTGAACGAGATCAAAGAAGTTCTGTCGGGCATGGGCCTGCACCTGGGCATGGATGTCGAGGACTGGCCGCCGGACAACATCGAAGATCTGGCGAAGAAGTTCGAAGACGCTTTCTAAGCCATTCAGAATACCGGGGCGGGCCAATGGTTCGCCCCGTGTCTCAAATGCCCGGACCTGCCGGGGACTACTCAGGTCGCAAGACCTCAAGGAGAGCTGGCGACACGCATCGCTGGCCTGACAAAGCAAAAACGCAAGACTTAGGAGATAAACAATGCGTCACGCTCGTGGTTACCGCCGCCTGAACCGTACTCATGAACACCGCAAAGCGCTGTTCTCGAACATGGCCGGTTCGCTGATCGAACATGAACAGATCAAAACCACCCTGCCGAAAGCAAAAGAACTGCGCCCGATCATCGAAAAGATGATCACGCTGGCGAAACGTGGCGATCTGCACGCCCGCCGTCAGGCAGCTTCCAAGCTGAAGCAGGACCAGTATGTCACCAAACTGTTTGACGTTCTGGGCCCGCGCTACAAGGACCGTCAGGGCGGCTATGTCCGTATCCTGAAGGCCGGCTTCCGCTATGGCGACATGGCACCGATGGCGATCATCGAATTCGTTGATCGTGATGTCGACGCCAAAGGCGCTGCCGACAAGGCACGTGTTGCAGCTGAAGAAGCAGCGGCTGACGAATAAGATCCTCGGTCATTTTGACCGGACCTTTGCCCCCGTGCCAGCAATGGCGCGGGGGTTTTTCGTTGGGCGATTTCAGGAAGCGGTGGCGTCGCCTGGCTGCGCAGGGAGGCGGCGCAGGCTGCGCTGTTGCAACATTCCGAATACCGCCACAACAGCGGCCACCGCGATCAGCAGTGTGATCCCAGCCCCCGTGAACTGGGCCCAAAGGATGACAAGCAGAACGACCGTCATCGCAACCCAGGCCAGATCCGCCCAGATGACCAGTTGCGTCCATCGCGCCGTGCGCTCAGGCGCGGCGGCGAGCCAAACAAGCACTGCGGCGAAACTCACCAATCCTCCGCCCAACACCCGCAACGCTGGCGACAGCCAGACCGGAGGCGACTGCAGCAGGACTTCGGCCCAGAACGGGGCCAAGGTGGCAAGGGCAAGGCCCGATACGCCCGAAAACACTGCATTCGCTGTCAGCGCGCGTCGCGCCAGAGATTTACGGGGCATGGTCTGTCCTTTCTCTCACCAATCCACTTTGTGATGAACCGGTGAAGGGCGGACCGCAATTCCCTGACAGGGTATAGACTTGGGGTTGTGCCCCGATCTAGCCGGACTGTTTCACCAGCCCACGGGCTTTGCGGCGCAGATGGCGCTCATAGATGACCCGTGCCACCACATGCTTGTAGAGCCAGTCCGCGATCTGAAAGATCACCGGCAAGCGACCAATCTTTGCCATCCAGGCATACCGCGGCATCTGGACCCAGAGGATCAGCATGGCGTCAAAACCGATGTGAAGCCGGCCCTCATGCAAGACATGCAACAGGCGGGTCGCCTCATCCTCGGTGACGCCCCAGTCCGCCAGATCGATGGCATTCAGGTCGTCGAAGGCAATGGGCAGATCCTTGGTTTCAGAGTAGGCGGCATAGGTGCACATTTCGCCGTCACAGACGGGGCAGTCGCTGTTGTAGAGCGCGCGGGTGCGGGGGGCGTCGGACATCTCAAATCTCCTTGTGGCCTGAAATCAATCTAAGCGCGCGGGCGTAATTCAAAATGTGTAATCCTGTCGCATCAATTGAGGGCGACGGATAGGTCGCTGAAAAAACGCAATTTATTCCTGCTTTACAGAATCCAGAATCACCGCTAGCGTTTGGGCATGACCTGCCAGACCGCATCTTTTTGGTATTACTTTTATCCGAGCCATCCGGCGGTCGGAGGGGTCTGCGCGTACTGAATTACCAGAAGATACGCACCAGAGATACCAAACGAACCGCCCCCTCCGGGCGGTCTTTTTGTATCCGCCCAAGGTTCAGAACCGAGGGGGCTTCCAGACAGACAAAATCTAGGACGCCACAAAATGACCACCCAAACCGAAAACCTGCGTATCGCCGATATGATGGAAATGCGCGCCCCCGATGAACTGGCCGCGAAGCTGCCGATCACCGCCAAATCGATCCGCACTGTGCTGGACGGCCGCAGCGCCATCCAGAAAGTGCTGCACGGCCAGAATGACCGGCTGGTTGTTGTTGTTGGCCCCTGCTCGATCCACGATCCCGAAGCGGCGGTGGATTACGCCAAGAAACTGCAGCCCTTGCGCGAAGAGCTGGGCGATCATCTTGAAATTGTGATGCGGGTCTACTTCGAAAAGCCGCGCACCATTTCGGGCTGGAAGGGGCTGATCAACGATCCGGGTCTGGATGGGTCTTTCTGCATCGACGCAGGTCTGGAGGTGTCGCGCCAGCTGCTGTTGGACATCAACCAAATGGGTCTGCCGGTGGGGACCGAGTTCCTCGATAGCGCGGTGCCGCAATACCTGTCGGATCTGGTCAGCTGGGCTGCCATCGGTGCCCGTACCACTGAAAGCCAGATCCACCGTGAAATGGCTTCGGGGCTGAGCTGCCCGGTCGGCTTCAAAAACGGCACCCGTGGCAATGTGCAGATCGCCATTGATGCCGTCCGCTCGGCGGCGCACCCGCATCATTTCATGGCCCTGTCCAAGAACGGCCGCTCTGCGATTGCGGCCACCAGCGGCAATCCGGATTGCCACGTCATTCTGCGCGGCGGTGGTGGCACCAACTATGACGCCACCTCAGTGGATGCAGCCTGCCGAATCGCCGAAAAAGACGGCATTCGCCCCCATGTGATGATCGACGCCAGCCATGCGAACAGCGGCAAAGACCCGATGAAACAGCCGATGGTGCTGGAAGACATTGCCAGCCAGATGGAAACCGGCGAGCGGCGCATCACCGGCGTGATGATCGAAAGCAACCTGGTTGAAGGGCGTCAGGATCTGGGCAAGGGCAAACTGGTCTACGGCCAGTCCATCACCGACGGCTGCCTTGGTTGGGACGACACCGCATTCATGCTGCGCCGACTGGCACAGGCGGTGGACACCCGCCGCGCCATGCCAATTCGTAAAGCAGGCTGATTTCAGCCCATTTTTCCAAAGGGTTCTCCCCTGTCGGCCGGTCCGCCTTGCATTCGCAACGGACCGGCCGCATATCGTTTGGAACAGAGCAAAGAGGTCGTAGAATGTTCCGGATTGCAGCCCCGTTGATATTGGCCCTGGCCGTCGCCGCGCCCCTGCAGGCTGAGACCCGCGTGCCCACGTCGCAGGCGGAGATCGCATTGGGGTTTGCGCCTTTGGTGAAACAGGCCGCCCCCGCTGTGGTCAATATCTACGCCAAACGCATTGTGCAGGCCCGGCAGAACCCGTTTTCCAACGACCCGTTCTTTCAGAATTTCTTCCGCGATTTTGGTGAGACCCGGCCCAAGGTGCAAAACTCACTGGGCTCGGGCGTGATTCTTTCTGCGGATGGTTATGTTGTCTCCAATTTCCACGTGGTGGGGGGCGCGACGGACATCCGCGTTGTACTGAAAGACCGGCGCGAATTTGCCGCCGAGGTGGTGTTGGCTGACAAGGACAGCGATCTGGCGATCCTGAAGCTGCAGGATGCGCCAGACATGCCCTATCTGCCGCTGCGCAACAGTGATGAGGTCGAAGTAGGCGAGCTGGCGCTGGCCATCGGCAACCCGTTTGGCATTGGCCAGACGGTCAGCAGCGGCATTGTGTCGGGGCTGGCACGCTCGGGCACGGCAACGGGCGCAGCGCGGGGCTACTTCCTGCAGACCGATGCGGCGATCAATCCGGGCAATTCCGGGGGCGCCTTGATTGACGTGAACGGCGCGTTGATTGGGGTGAACACCTCAATCCTAACCCGATCGGGCGGTTCCAACGGGGTGGGGTTTGCAATCCCGGCCAATCTGGTGGCCCAGTTCGTGGCGCAGGCGCGGGAAGGCTTTGGCCGGTTTCAGCGGCCCTGGGCTGGCATCACCGGCCAAGCCATCGACAATGACATCGCCGAGAGCCTCGGCCTCGATCGCCCCGGTGGTGTGCTGATCTCTGGCCTGCATGAAAAAAGCCCCTTTCGTCTGGCGGGCATTCGACCCGGCGATGTGATTCTGGGTGTCGAAGCCCAAGAGGTGAATACCCCTCAAGAGATGATCTTCCGCATGTCGGTGGCGGGCCTCGGGGCGGAGGTTGCGGTGCGGTATTACCGGGGGGGTGAAGTGTCTGAGGCTGGGGTTGCGATGCAGCTGCCGCCCGACAGCCCCGCCCGTTTGACCAAAATGCTTGGGGACGGCAGCCCCCTGCCGGGGTTGAAAATGTCACGGGTCAATCCCGCGGTGGCCTCTGAACTTGGTCTGTCGCTGGAAGCCGAAGGTGTGGTGGTCGAAGACAGTGGTCCTTATGGCGGCCGCGTGGGGCTGCGGCGTGGTGATATTCTGCTGGCGATAAACGGTCAGGAGGTGGCAACCCCCGACTCTGTGGAGGCGCTTCTGCAAAACAGCGCGCGTCGTGTCAGCATGGATGTGCTTCGCGGGTTGCAGCGGGTTCAGATCCGGTTCAGGCTCTGAGCTATGACGGATTTATTTGCATCTGACACCCCTGCACCGGATGTGGGGTCCGCGCCGCGGCCGTTGGCGGACCGGTTGCGCCCCCAATTTTTGTCCGAGGTGATCGGCCAAAATCAGGTGCTGGGTGAAGAGGCACCTCTGGGGGTCATGCTGCGCTCTGGCAGCCTGTCGTCGCTTATTTTCTGGGGGCCACCGGGGGTGGGAAAAACCACCATTGCCCGTCTTCTGGCCGATGAAACCGATCTGCATTTTGTCCAGATCAGCGCCATTTTCACCGGTGTGCCGGAGCTGCGCAAAGTCTTTGAAGCTGCCAAAATCCGGCGTCAGAACGGGCAGGGGACGCTGTTGTTTGTGGATGAGATCCACCGTTTCAACAAAGCCCAGCAAGACGGTTTCCTGCCACATATGGAAGACGGCACCATCCTGCTGGTGGGGGCGACCACAGAAAACCCCAGTTTTGAACTGAACGCTGCGGTTCTGTCCCGGTCGCAGGTGCTGGTGCTGGAACGCCTGTCGCCCGAAGACCTGGAGGCGCTGACCGCCCGGGCCGAGGCCGAGTTGGCCCGCGAACTGCCCTTGGACAAAGGTGCCCGCGAAGCGCTGTTGGAAATGGCTGATGGCGATGGGCGGGCGCTGCTGAACCTGATTGAACAGGTCGCTGCCTGGAAGGTGGACAGCCCGCTAGAGCGCGATGCCCTGTCGAATCGTTTGATGAAACGGGCCGCGAAATACGACAAATCCGGCGAAGAACATTACAATCTGATCTCTGCCCTGCATAAATCGGTGCGCGGATCAGACCCGGATGCGGCGCTTTACTGGTATGCGCGCATGCTGGAAGGTGGCGAGGATCCCCGCTATCTGGCCCGCCGCCTGTTGCGCATGGCGGTCGAGGACATTGCGTTGGCCGACCCACAGGCGCAGACGGTCTGTATGCATGCCTGGGAAGCCTATGAACGGCTGGGCTCGCCCGAGGGCGAATTGGCACTGGCGCAGGCGGTGATCTATCTGGCCCTCGCACCAAAAACCAACGCTGGCTACATGGCGTATAAAGCTGCCCGGCGGGTGGCGAAGAAAACCGGCTCCGAGCCGCCGCCCAAACATATCCTGAACGCGCCAACCCAATTGATGAAGGATCAGGGCTATGGCACCGGCTATGCCTATGACCATGAGGCTGAGGACGGGTTTTCCGGCCAGAACTATTTTCCCGAGACAATGGAACGGGAGCAGTTCTATCAACCGGTAGAGCGGGGCTTTGAGCGGGATTTGAAGAAGCGGGTGGAGTATTTCGAAAACCTCCGGCGCAAGCGCGGGGGGTAATCTGGGATTTGGATGTTTGGGCCAAGAAGAAAGCCGCTTTCAACGATCCTCAAATACTCAAAATCGACAGCTATCTTCCTGCTATGCGCCTTCGGCATAGGCGGCAACCGCGCTGCAAAACTTGACAATGTGCCCGCTGCACCGCAGGAGGGGCGCCATGTTGACCACTGCAATCCATGTGGCCCTTGGTGGGGCCTTGGGCGCGATGATGCGCTATGTCTCGGGTGTGGCGATTCTCAAACTCTTTGGCGCCGGCTTTCCGCTGGGTGTTTTGTTTGTGAATGTGCTTGGCTCGGGGATCATGGGCATGTGCGTGGTCTATCTGGGCCAGAAAGGGCTGAACCATTTGAACCCGTTCCTGATGACGGGAATTTTGGGCGGTTTTACCACGTTTTCGGCCTTTTCTCTGGAAGCCTACACCCTGTTTGAGCGCGGGCAGGTCGGGGCGGCGGCACTCTATGTGTCCCTGTCGGTGGGACTGTCGCTTGCGGCGTTGGTGGTAGGCATATTTTTGATGCGATGGGTGTTGGCATGAGCCGAGTGCAGACGATTACGGTAGGGCCGGGTGACGGCGATCAGCGGTTGGACCGGTGGCTCAAGCGGATGTTCCCGCATGTCAGCCAGGGGCGGATCGAGAAGATGTGCCGCAAGGGTGAGCTGCGGGTGGACGGCGGGCGGGTGAAGGCCTCGACCCGGCTGGAAACCGGCCAGAACGTGCGCATCCCACCATTGCCTGAGGCGGGGGAGCAGCCAAAAGAGCCAGCCAAGCCCAGGGTTTCACCTGCGGATGAAAAGATGATCCAGTCGGCGGTGATTTACCGCGACGATCAAATCATCGCGATTAACAAACCGGCTGGCCTGCCGACCCAGGGCGGCAGCAAACAGACCCGCCATGTCGACGGTCTGGCCGAGGCGCTGAAGTTTGGTTTTGAGGAAAAACCACGTCTGGTGCATCGCCTCGACAAAGATACCTCGGGGGTGCTGCTGCTGGCACGGACCCGGCAAAGTGCACAGGCGTTGACCGCAGCGATCCGGCACAAGCAGACGCGCAAGATTTACTGGGCCCTGGTGGCAGGTGTGCCGACCCCGTACCTTGGTGAAGTGAAATATGGTCTGGTGAAAGCACCCGGGCACGGCCGCCACGGTGAAGGCGAGAAAATGATCTGCGTGCATCCGCGCGACATTGGCTCAACCGAAGGGGCGAAACGCGCCCATACGCTTTATGCCACGCAATACCGTGTGGCCAGCCGCGCCGCTTGGGTGGCAATGGAGCCGGTCACCGGCCGGACACATCAGTTGCGGGCCCATATGGCCGAGATCGGGCATCCGATTATTGGGGACGGCAAGTATGGCGGTTCGGGGCAGGAGAACCTTGGCGATGGCTGGGGCGCACAGCTGGGGGGCGTGATCTCGAAGAAGCTGCATTTGCACGCCCGTCAGATGCAGTTTGAACATCCCGTGACCGGCAAGGTGATCTCGATCGAGGCACCGCTGCCGGATCATATGGCGCACAGCTGGGACACCCTGGGCTGGTCGGAAGACTTGATCGAACATGATCCTTTTGAGGGGCTCAGATGAGCGCCGATCTGCGGCTGATCCTGTTTGATGTGGACGGCACACTGGTCGACAGTCAGGCGCATATCGTTGCCTCGATGACCCGCGCCTTTGAGGCGCTAGGGGCAGAGGCACCCAGCCGTGCCGAAACCCTGTCGATTGTTGGCCTGTCACTGCCCGTTGCCGTGGCCCAACTGGCCCCGGCGCATTCCGTGGCGGATCAGACGGCTTTGGTTGCGGGCTACAAAGAAGCCTATATGCAGATCCGCTCCGAACAGGGATCGGCGCAATCGTCGCCGTTCTACCCCCATGCGCGCGCGGTGCTGGATGAACTGGCAGCAGTGGATCACTACCTGTTGGGGGTGGCGACCGGCAAATCCCGGCGTGGGCTGGATGCCCTGATTGCCGGCCACGGGCTGGAGCGGATGTTCCTCACCCAGCAGGTGGCAGACCATCACCCCTCCAAGCCGCATCCGGCGATGATTGAGGCGGCGCTGAGCGAAATGGCTGTGGCGCCGGCGCAGGCGGTGATGATTGGCGACACCACCTTTGACATGGAAATGGCCCGCTCGGCTGGCGTTGCGGCCATCGCTGTGGACTGGGGCTATCACGATACCGAAAAACTTGCCCCGTTGGCGGATCATGTGGTTCACGACTTCCGCGATCTGCCGGGGGTGATCGAGACGATCTGGGAGACCAAAACATGAGCATCCTGAAGCCGAAGCGATTCTGGAAAGAGGCCAAAGTGGCCGAGGTTGAGGGCGGTTTCCGCGTCGAATTGGACGGGCGGCCGGTCAAAACACCCGCCAAGACCGAGGTGATTCTCCCGACCAAGGCGCTGGGCGAGGCCATCGCCGCCGAATGGGACGCACAAATTGAGGACGTCGACCCGACAAAAATGCCTTTTACCCGCATGGCAAACTCGGCTTTGGACAAGGTCGCAACCCAGCATGACGAGGTCGCGGAGATGTTGGCAGAGTATGGCGGCACGGATCTGCTGTGTTATCGGGCAACCTCTCCCGCAGAATTGATCGATCGTCAGGCCGCGGCCTGGGACCCATTGTTGGACTGGGCCTTTGACGAAATGGGCACCCGTTTGGTCACCGGGGCGGGGGTGATGCATGTCGCGCAGGATCAGGCCGCGCTGGCGGTGTTTTCTGATCGGGTAAAGGCGATGGACAACTTCCGGTTGGCAGCGTTCCACGATTTGGTTGGCATTTCAGGCTCCTTGGTGCTGGCTTTTGCTGCGGCGCTCAACCGTCAGGAGATCGAGGTGGTCTGGGACCTGTCGCGGATCGACGAAACCTGGCAGGAAGAGCAATGGGGCGTTGATGACGAAGCGACCGAACAGGCCGCGATTAAAAAAACAGAGTTTCTTCACGCGAAAAAATTCTATGACCTCTGCTGATCACTGAAATTGAACAGTTTTTTGCAGTTTCCCTAGGGGAAGCTATACGAATGCTTCGGTTTTTGTGATCTGCGGGTTGACCTTTTGCGATGAATCCGCCCAATGTTTCGTCATTGCCGGGGCTGCCCCCGGTATAGCTCTCGGCCCAAAACCGGGGCCGTATTATAACCGTCCGCTAACAGGACGGATAATCAGGAAGAGGTAAACATGAAAAAATCCGTATTTCTTGGCGCGCTGACCGTTGCTGGCCTGGCAGCCGGTGCCGCAGCAGCCGGGACCCTCGATGACGTGAAAGCACGCGGCAAGCTGAACTGCGGCGTGACCACTGGTCTCGTTGGTTTCGCAGCGCCTGACGCGAACGGCAACTGGGATGGCTTCGACGTAGGCGTATGCCGCGCTGTTGCTGCCGCAGTTCTGGGCGATCCGGCTGCAGTTGAATTCGTTCCCACCACCGGTAAGACTCGCTTCACCGCGCTGGCTTCGGGTGAGATCGACATGCTGGCCCGTAACACCACCTGGACCTTCTCGCGCGACGTTGACCTGAAGTTCGAATTCACCGGCATCAACTACTATGACGGTCAGGGCTTCATGGTTCCCAAAGAGCTGGGCGTGTCCTCGGCGAAGGAACTGGACGGCGCAACCGTTTGTATCCAGACCGGCACCACCACCGAGCTGAACCTGGCGGACTTCTTCCGCTCGAACAACATCAGCTACGAGCCGGTTCCGATCGAAACCAACGCTGAAGCACAGCAGCAGTACCTGGCAGGTGCTTGTGACGTGTACACCACCGACGCCTCGGGCCTGGCCGCTACCCGCGCCACCTTCGAAGCGCCTGCGGACCACGTTGTTCTGCCCGAAATCATCTCGAAAGAGCCGCTGGGCCCGCTGGTCCGTCACGGCGACCACGAGTGGGGTGATGTTGTACGTTGGACCCTGAACGCACTGATCGCAGCTGAAGAGCTGGGTGTAACCTCTGCGAACATCGCTGAGCTGGGCGCAGGCACCAACAACCCGGAAATCAACCGTCTGCTGGGTACAGAAGGCACCCTGGGCGAGATGCTGGGTCTGGACGCTGGCTGGGCCAAAGCGGCTCTGATGGCTGGTGGTAACTACGGTGAGCTGTTCGAAGGCAACATCGGTTCGTCGACCCCGATCGGTCTGTCCCGTGGTCTGAACGCTCAGTGGACTGACGGTGGCCTGCTCTACGCACCGCCCTTCCGTTAAGACCATCTAGTATAGAAGGGCGCGGCCAAGGCCGCGCCCTTTCACTAACTGACAGGTAAAAGTTCGACCAAACGGCCAAAAAAAAGGCCAATCAAAACAATAAGGTCGAAAGACGGGGACTTCCCAAATGACAACACTCACCGACCCTCCGAAGGAGTCGTTTCAGCTGACGATGCTGATCTACGACACACGGTATCGCTCGCTGACCTTCCAAGCGATTGCGGCGATTGTCCTGGCCCTTTGCTTCTGGTTTCTAGGCAACAACCTGATCCAGAACCTCCGCGCTGCGGGCCTCAACATCTCTTACAGTTTCCTCGGCGACCCGGCTGGTTATGACATCAACCAGCGTCTCGTCGAATATGACAGCCAGTCTTCCCACGCCAAAGCGGCGCTGGTGGGCGTGCTGAACACCCTGCTGGTGGCCTTCCTGGCCTGTATCACGGCAACGATCTTCGGCGTGATCGCCGGTGTTCTGCGTCTGTCGAACAACTGGCTGGTGTCCAAGCTGATGGCGGTTTACGTCGAGATCTTCCGGAACATTCCGGTTCTGATCTGGATCATCATCATCTTCACCATCATGACGGCTGTGTTGCCTGGCCCGCGCGAATTCCGCGGTGACAATGCCACGTCGAGCATGGTGCTGGATCTCTTTGCCTTCACCAACCGCGGTGTCTACATCCCGATGCCCTTCTTCGACAGCGGGCTGTTCGCCAATCCGGCGATGAACTGGGTGCTGGTGCTGCTTGGTTTTGCCCTGTCCTGGTTTGCGGCCCGCCGTATCAACACCTGGGCAACCGCACAGCAGGAAGCCACCGGTGTGCGTCCCAAGACGTTGTGGATGGTTCTGGCCGCATGGCTGGTGCCGTTCCTGCTGCTGATGCTGGTGATGGGCCTGACCTGGGAAGTGCCGGAGCTGAAAGGCTTCAACTTCAAAGGTGGGATCAAAATCGGTGGTCCGCTGATCGCGCTGTGGTTCGCTCTGTCGATCTACACTGGTGCCTTCATCGCGGAAAACGTCCGTGCAGGTATTCAGGCGATCAACAAAGGTCAGACCGAAGCCGCCGCAGCCCTGGGTCTGCGTTCGGGTCGGATCATGAACCTGGTGATCCTGCCGCAGGCCTTGCGCGTGATCATTCCGCCGCTGATCTCTCAGTTCCTGAACATTACCAAGAACTCTTCGCTGGCGATTGCTGTGGGCTATGCCGATATCACCGCAACTCTGGGCGGGATCACCCTGAACCAGACCGGCCGCGCCATCGAATGTGTTCTCCTGTTGATGCTGTTCTATCTGACCGCTTCGCTGCTCATCTCGATGGTGATGAACGTCTATAACGCATCTGTTAAGTTGAAGGAGCGCTAAGATATGGCAACTCCTAAAGATTCCATCGCCTACGTTGCTGACGGCACGCTCCCAGAGCTTGATCCGCCAGCAAACGCCGTAGGCCCGGTCAAATGGTTGCGTGAGAACCTGTTCTCCACACCAGCCAATGCGCTGCTGACGGTTGCGTCCTTCTACGTGATCTATCTGGTGCTGGCACAGACCATGCCGTGGATCCTGAACGGCCTTTGGACCACCTCCAGCCTCGCGGAATGCCGTGAGATCCTGCAGGGTAAGTCCGGTGCCTGTTTCTCGGTTCTGTCCGAACGCTGGAACCAGTTGCTTTACGGTTTCAAATACCCGGTTGAGGAATACTGGCGTCCGAACCTGGCGCTTGTGCTGCTGCTGATTGCGGCTGCACCCGTGCTGTTCTTCGATCTGCCGCGCAAGCTGCTGATCTTCACTGCGCTTTACCCGTTCATTGCCTTCTGGCTGATCTGGGGTGGCACCATTCTGGCACCACTGGTGGCGCTGGTTGGTTTTGTCGCGGCAGGTTTTGTGTTCCAGACCTTTGGCAAAAGCAACTTTGCGGCCGGTTTCTTCGGCGCAGCTGTTGCTGCACTGGTGGTCTGGTGGCTGGGCGGCATGCTGATCCCTGAAAACGCTTCGGAAGGCGCGCTGTTGCCTGCCGTTCCTTCGCGCGATCTGGGCGGCTACATGCTGAACATGATGCTGGGTGTAACCTGTGTGTCGCTGTCGCTGCCGCTGGGCATTGCCTTGGCTCTGGGGCGTCAGTCGAACATGCCGCTGATCAAGGGCATCTGTGTGGTCTTCATCGAATTCGTCCGGGGCGTGCCGCTGATCACGCTGCTGTTCGTTGCTTCGGTGATGCTGTCGTACTTCTTCCCGCCGGATAGCACGGTGGACCTGTTCCTGCGTGTGGTCATCATGATCACGCTGTTCTCCTCGGCCTATATTGCTGAGGTGATCCGGGGCGGTCTGGCCGCTCTGCCCAAGGGACAGTACGAAGCCGCAGACAGCCTTGGCCTTGCATACCCCGAAGCCATGCGCCTTATCATTCTGCCTCAGGCCCTGAAGATTTCGATCCCGGGCATCGTGAACGTGGCGGTGGGTCTGTTCAAAGACACCACGCTGGTTTCGGTGATTTCGATGTTCGACATCATCGGCATGATCCGTGGTCCGATCTTGGCCTCGACGGAATGGAACGGCGTCTACTGGGAACTTCTGGGCTTCGCCTGCGTTGTGTTCTTTGTCGTCTGCTACGGCATTTCTCAATACTCACAGTGGCTCGAGCGTCGTCTCGCCACCGATCACCGTTAAGGAGTTCAACATATGTCTGAACTGGCTATTGACCGCGAAATCGACCGCTCCAAGATGAAGGTCTCGGACGAGGTCGCAATTGACATCACCGGCATGAACAAGTGGTACGGTTCGTTCCACGTGCTGCGCGATATCAACCTCACTGTGAACCAGGGGGAACGGATCGTTATTGCAGGGCCTTCGGGCTCGGGTAAATCGACCTTGATCCGCTGCCTGAACGCGCTGGAAGAACACCAGCAGGGCAAGATCATTGTGGATGGCACCGAACTGTCCAATGACCTCAAGAACATCGACAAGATCCGTTCCGAGGTTGGCATGGTGTTCCAGCACTTCAACCTGTTTCCGCATCTGACCATTCTGGAAAACTGCACATTGGCGCCGATTTGGGTCCGTAAAACACCCAAGAAAGAAGCCGAAGAACGTGCAATGCACTTCCTGGAAAAGGTGAAGATCCCCGATCAGGCGCTGAAGTATCCGGGCCAGCTGTCCGGTGGTCAGCAGCAGCGTGTGGCAATCGCACGGTCGCTCTGCATGATGCCGCGCATCATGCTGTTCGATGAGCCGACCTCGGCGCTGGACCCTGAGATGATCAAAGAGGTGCTCGACACCATGATCGAACTGGCCGAAGAGGGCATGACCATGCTCTGCGTAACGCACGAGATGGGATTTGCCCGTCAGGTTGCGAACCGCGTGATCTTCATGGACCAGGGCCAGATCGTGGAACAGAACGAGCCGGAAGAGTTCTTCAACAACCCGAAGAGCGAGCGGACCAAACTGTTCCTCAGCCAGATCCTGGGCCACTAACTTGGCCCTGCGCGGCATCCGCTTTGCCCATGTGGCGAAACCAGCGGATGCCGAAGGTATTGCCGGGGCCCTTCGGGGCCTCGGCCTTTCCCCGAAATCCTTCCCCGAAGCGGAGGCTTTCCCGGGGGCAATTTTCCCCACCAATGATGAGAAAAGCTGGGCCGAGATCTGGCACGCTGGCGACGGCATGCCGGAAGGCACCATGTTGCAGCTGGTGGTGGATGACGCCGATGCGATGGCGGCGGAGGCCGGTCAGAACGGGCTGGATCCACAGGGGCCGATGGAGGCCCACGGTGAACGGATCTATTTTCTGACTTTGCCCGGTGGGTTGCAGATCAGCTTTCAGTCCAAGCTCTGACCGCTATTCTTTTTCCAGTGCCGACAACCACTTGCCCAACAATTGGGACAATTGCGCCTGTTCTTCGGCGCTGAGCGCCTCTGTTAGCCGATGTTGGTTGGCGACATGTTCCGTGACACACCGTTCGATCAGGTTGAAGCCTTGCGGTGTCAGTTGAACCGTCACGCTGCGGGCGTCGTGTTCCGAACGCATACGCACGATCAGCCCTTCTTTTTCCAGTCGATCCAGCCGGTTTGTCATGGTGCCTGAGGTGACCATCGTCCAGTCTATCAGCTGCGAGGGCGTCAGCGCATAGGGCGCACCTGCGCGCCGCAATGTGGCGAGCACGTCAAAACTGGCCGCGTTCAGCCCATGAGCTTTGAACACCCGGTCCATACCATGCCCGAGATGTGTGGTGAGTCGTTTGGTCCGACCAATCAACCCCATCGGAGAGAGACCCAAATCAGGCCGTTCCCTGGCCCATTGTGCAAGAATTTTCGAGACGTGATCCATAGTTAGCATTTTTGCGGTGCATTTATCTTGACGTCAAGTTAAATATTAATATCTTGATGTCGAGATAAATTGAAGGGAGCGGAGAGATGAACCGCACATTGGATTTGAGCCTGACCGCGCTGGCCCCTGCCATCTGGGGCAGCACTTACATTGTAACAACCGAGCTTCTGCCGGAGGGCTACCCGCTGACTGTCGCCGCCTTGCGGGCGCTGCCAGCGGGGGTGCTGCTGCTGGTTCTGGTACGGCACCTGCCACCGCTGAATTGGATTGGGAAGTTGCTGATCCTTGGCGCGTTGAACTTCACTCTGTTCTGGGCTGCGCTCTTTGTGGCAGCCTACCACCTGCCCGGCGGGGTTGCGGCAACGCTTGGGGCGGTGCAGCCACTGATCGTGCTGCTGCTGGCGCACCGGGTTCTTGGCACCGAGCTGTCACCGCTGGCGCTTGGCGCCGCCTTGAGCGGGATCGCGGGGGTGGCGCTGTTGATTCTTGGGCCCGATGCGCAGCTTGACACCCTTGGTGTGCTGGCCGCACTTGGGGGCGCGGCGTCAATGGCTGCAGGTGTGGTACTGACCCGCAAGTGGCAGCCGCCGGTGCCGCCGCTGACTTTCACCGCCTGGCAATTAACCGCAGGTGGGCTGTTGCTGGTGCCGCTGGCGCTGGTGTTTGAGCCAGCCTTCCCCATGCCCGATGCAGGTGCCACCGCTGGCCTCGTCTGGTTGGGGCTGATTGGTGCGGCACTGACCTATTACCTGTGGTTCCGCGGCATTGCACGGTTTGGGCCGGAAGCGATCACCGGTCTTGGCTTCCTCAGCCCACTTGCGGCGGTGATGCTGGGATGGCTGGTGCTGGGGCAGGGGCTTAGCCTGTGGCAAAGCCTGGGGGCGCTGATTGTACTGGCGTCGGTTTGGGCCGGAAATCTAGCCGGAAAAGGGGCAGGACGGGCCAAGTCCGCTGTGGCGCGTGGGAAACCCGCTTAAACCAAACGGCGGGGGATGGTGAAATCCAACACCTCCCCCGAGCCTGCGCGGACCTCTGCCCAGTTCTGGATGTCGAACTGGAAAACGGTCGTGGCACAGGTTGGGTACCGCAGGAAATCGCCATCCTGCGGTGCGTGTTTGGCAAGGCTCTGCGCAAATTCTGCAATGCCAGGATTATGGCCCAACATCAAAACCGTCTGCGCCGCGCCGGCCTGTCGCAGCACCTCCAACATTGTGAGGGACGGCGCAAGATAGAGGTCACGCAGAAACCGCTCTTCGGCGCCAAACCCAAGCCCCGCCCAGGTTTCCCGCGTGCGGGTGGCGTCTGAGCACAGTAGCAGATCGGGCAGATGGCCCTTGGCCTGCAACCACGCCCCAATTGCGGGGGCAGAGATCTGGCCGCGTGCGTTCAGGCCGCGCTGGTAGTCCGAAAGTGTCGGGTCGTCCCAACCGGATTTTGCATGGCGCATCAGGATCAGTTTCAGGCTCATCGAAACGCTTTCATATGAAAATGACTGTGTTCCGGCAGCCTGCCATAGTCTTTGCTGACGGGACAAGCACGCCGGACCAGACAGCCCTGCATGCACTCTGCGCCCGCGTCGTTGTGCAAATGTGACTTGCAGGCATCAACGTCATACGCCTCTGCGCCAAGGGCCCCGACTGGGCAGGCGGTAAGGCACGGTTGATCCGCGCAGGTGTCACAGGGCCGTTCTGATTGCGGCGGGATTTCGAGTCTTTCGGCAAAGCCCAAAGCACCGCGGTAGGAAATCATCAGCCCTGCCGTGTCATGCACCAGCAGCCCAACAGGCGAAGGCCAGGCCCGACCGGTTTCTGTGGCCCAGCGGATGAAGGGCTGGAAAGGGGGACCGCCGAAGGGGAAATATGGCGTCGCGCCAAGTTCCTTGGCCAGTGCGCTGATGACCCGGGCGGACCAGCGATCCATCGGATCCGTGGCCCCGTCGCGGAACTCTTCTGTGTCGCGAAACATGGCCCAGAACCCGGGTTCCTGTGGTCCCAGCATCACCAGTGTTTGCACATCGGGCAAATCAGTGGGGTGCAACGCCCCCAGCACAGACAAATGCCGCCCGGAGGCGGCATCTGTTATCTCGTCCCAGCGGCTCACTCAGCCTCGATGCTGTCGTTGCGGATCATGGAGCCAGCACCGTGTTCGGTGAACAGCTCCAACAGGCAAGCATTGGCAACCCGCCCGTCCTGAATGACCACCGCGCGCACCCCGTCCTCAACCGCTTTCAATGCGGTTTCGGTCTTGGGGATCATGCCGCCGGCAATGGTGCCCTCGGCGATCATATCACGAACTTGCTGGGTGCTGAGCTGGGTGACCACTTCGCCGTCAGCGCCCTTTACACCGGCCACATCCGTCAGCAACAGCAGGCGATCCGCCTTGAGCGCACCAGCAATGGCACCGGCGGCAGTGTCACCGTTGACGTTAAAGGTTTCGGACGCACCACGGCCCGCGCCAACAGGGGCAATCACCGGAATAATACCCGCATCATAGAGATCGCGAATGACCTGCACGTTCATCTCCACCGGCTTGCCAACAAAGCCCAACTCGGGGTCGTCCATGTCGCAGACCATCAGGCCGTCATCCTTGCCCGAGATCCCAACAGCGCGGCCGCCCTGTTCGTTGATCGCCTGGACAATGCGTTTGTTGACCAGTCCGGCCAGCACCATTTCGACCACTTCCACGGTGGCTTTGTCGGTAACCCGTTTGCCCCGCACCCAATCGCTCTGGATGTTCAGCTTTGACAGCATGTCGTTGATCATCGGGCCGCCACCGTGGACGATCACCGGGTTCACGCCGACTTGTCGCATCAGAACCATGTCACGGGCAAACTCGGCCATCGCCTCATCATCACCCATGGCGTTGCCGCCAAATTTCACGACAACCACAGCGCCGGTGAAGCGCTGCAGGTAGGGAAGGGCCTCGGACAGGGTCCGGGCCGTGGCAATCCAATCGCGGTTCATGTTTTGCTTCTTCATCTGTATGCGTTTTCTCAGGTTAAACCTGTTCCGTGTTAACGGCTCTGTCCTGCGCTGCCAAGGGCGGTTGCCGGAAAGGCCTGCACCTGTGACCGCATAGCGCGATGCCCGCCGGTTGCAGCCACCGCTGCCGGTGCTAGGTTGTGCCTGCGCGCTTGAAGGAGGCTCTGATGAGTGACCGCAAAAAAACTCTGCTGCTGACCGGTGCCAGCCGCGGGATTGGCCATGCCACGGTGCGTCGCTTTAACAAGGCGGGCTGGCGGGTGATCACCTGTTCTCGGGCGCCCTTTCCGGCCGAATGCCCCTGGGGCGGCGGCGAGGAAAACCATATCCAGATCGACTTGTCGGATCCGACAGATACGATCAACAAAGTGGAAGAGATCCGAGATCGTCTGGACGGCAAGTTGGATGCGCTGGTCAACAACGCGGGCATCTCCCCGAAAGGGCCGGAAGGCAGCCGCCTGAACACCATCGACACCGATCTGATGACCTGGGGGCAGGTGTTCCATGTGAATTTCTTCTCCTCCGTGGTGCTGGCCCGTGGCCTGCGGGAGGAACTGGCGGCCGCCAAAGGCGCGGTGGTCAATGTGACCTCCATCGCGGGCTACCGGGTGCATCCCTTTGCCGGGGCGGCTTATGCGACCTCAAAGGCGGCACTGACCGCGTTGACCCGCGAAATGGCCCACGACTTTGGCCCGATGGGCGTCCGGGTAAATGCCATTGCACCGGGGGAGATTGAAACCGCAATCCTCAGCCCGGGCACGGAAAAACTGGTGGAGGATATTCCGCTGCGCCGTTTGGGGCAGACCGAAGAGGTGGCGAACACCATCTACTTCCTGTGCACCGAGGCGTCGTCTTACATCTCAGGAACCGAGATTGAGGTTAACGGCGGCCAGCACGTCTGAAGCCGCCGTTCATTTTGCTTAAATCAGCGTCGCGATGGTCGAGCGCAGGGTTTCGATGCCATCGCCTTTTTCCGACGAGGTCACGATCAGTTCGGGGAAGGCTGCGGGATGTTTTGACAGCTTTTCGCGCACCTGATCCAGGATCCGCGGCCGGTCTTTGGCCTTCACCTTGTCCTCTTTGGTCAGCACGCATTGAAACGTCACGGCAGAGCTGTCGAGCAGGCTCATGATCTCTTCATCCACCGGTTTGACCCCGTGGCGATGATCCACCAGAACAAAGGCACGCCGTAGATTTTGACGGCCGGACAGGTAACGTTTCAAAAGACGCTGCCATTTTTCCACCACGGGGATCGGGGCATTGGCAAAACCATAGCCCGGCAGGTCGACGAGGTAGTGTTCCTCCCCCGCCGTGAAGAAATTGATCTCCTGTGTCCGGCCCGGTGTGTTCGACGCCCGAGCCAGGCCCTTGCGGCCTGTTAGGGCATTGATCAGGCTGGATTTACCGACATTGGAACGGCCGGCAAAGCAGACCTCGATCCGGTCAGACGGCGGCAGGCCATCCATCGCGACAACCCCTTTAAGGAAGTCGGTTTCACCGGCAAACAGCAGGCGACCCTTTTCGCGGGTGGCCTGATCCGGCTCTTCGGCCAGAGGGAAAGGCAATTGCATCACAGCACCTCAAGGCGGTCGCCAAGAGCGATCTCACCATCGTTCAGGACCTCGGCACGGATGCCGAAATCAGTGTGTCCCTGTATTTCCCGGATCGCTTTCAACGTGTTCTGGTCACGCGCGCCGGTGTCAGGGTTGGTTTCGGTGGCACGGCAGCGTTCGATCCGGTCAATGACCTTCAGACGCACCGCACCGATTTGCAGTTCACGGCCCACCAGATCCAGCTCGGCCCAGGGCGCCAGCCCGTCAAGCCAAAGGTTGCCGCGGAACCGGCGTTGATCCAGCTCTGCGCCCAGGGTCTGCCCCAGATCCGCAAGCGAGCTGTTCGACAGGATCGCCACAGCTGAGAAATCCGCATCCGCCATGCCCCCAGCCGGGGCCTTGATCAACGTATGGGGGGCCGGGCGGGCCTCAGGGTAGATCGGGGTGATCCACTCCACCACTTTGACACCGTCGAGATCGGGGTTCACCGTCAGGTCTGCCAGCTTCGGATGGCTGAGGGTGATCTGGTCGCCCTCGGTTCGGGCGGTCACTGCCATCAGTTCAGGACCAAAACAGCCGCGCGCAAAATTGCGGCACTTCTGCCAGGCGCCGGTGTGCTCTGCCGTGCCGGTCAGCACCGCATAGGCGCGGTCCAAAGGAACAGGCCCGCCTCGTGAGAGACGGACCTTGGAGAGAGGCTCGGCCCCGATGCCTTTGATCGGGTGCCGCCAAAGAGTCGCGACTGTTACGCTCATTCTTTTGCCTTCTCCTTGCGTTTGAAGCTCGACTTGATGTTGCCGAACACGTCCGGCTTGTAGCCATGTGAGCGCATGATCAGGTACTGCTGCGTGAAGGTGATCATGTTGTTGGTGATCCAGTACAGCACCAGACCCGAGGCAAAGCCGCCCAGCATGAACATGAAGACCCACGGCATCCAGGCAAAGATCATCTGCTGGGTCGGATCGGTGGGCGCCGGGTTCAGCTTCTGCTGCAGCCACATCGAGATCCCCAACAGGATCGGCATGACGCCAAGGCTGATGATGGCCAGAAGCGATCCGGGCTCTGGCGGGGTGAAGGCCAAGAGGCCAAACAGGTTCAAGATCGAGCTGGGATCCGGTGCGGAAAGGTCCGTGATCCAGCCGGCCCAAGGTGCGTGACGCAGTTCCAGCGTTACAAAAATCACCTTATAGAGCGAGAAGAAGATCGGGATCTGGATCAGGATCGGCAGACAGCCCGCGGCGGGGTTTACCTTTTCCTTTTTGTACAGCTCCATCATGCCCTGCTGCATCTTCTGGCGGTCGTCGCCAGCCGCCTTTTTCAGCTCTTCCATCTGCGGCTGCAATTCCTTCATTTTCGCCATCGAAGCGTAGGATTTATAGGCCAGCGGGAAGACCAGCAGTTTGATCACCACGGTCAGACCAATGATGGCCCAGCCCATGTTGCCGATCATGGCATTGAGTGTGTGCAGCAGCCAGAAAATTGGCTTCGTGAAGAAGAAGAACCAGCCCCAGTCGATTGAATCGATGAAGCCTGCAACACCGGCGTTGTTTTCATAGGCGCGGATGGTTTCCCATTCCTTTGCGCCAGCAAACAGTTGGGTCGCTGCGGTGATGGTGGCCCCCGGTGCCAGCGTCTGGGTCGGTTGCACCGTTTCGGTCTGGTAGATGTCGCGACGTTCGTCGTATTTCATCACCGATTTGAAACCCGCTTCGGGGATCAGGGTGGCCATCCAGTAGTGATCGGTGAACCCAACCCAGCCGGCTTCTTCTACTTGGGTGACTTCGGCGCGGGCGCCTTCGCGCTGGTTGACGGCGAAATCTGTCGCGTCACCGTAGCTTTGCTCAGACAATTCGCCGTCGGCCATAGCGATCAGGCCCTCATGCAGGATGAAGAAATTCTTTGCATCCTGAGGTTCACCGTGGCGTGCAATAACCCCGTAAGGGGCCAGAGAAACGGTGGCGGCGCTGGTGTTTTCGACGCTTTGCGCGATGGAGAACATGTAGTTCTCATCAATTGCCATTTCGCGGCGGAAGGTCAGGCCGTTGCCATTGTCCCACACCAGCGTCACCGGTGTTTCCGGCGTCAGGGTCTGATTGCCTGCAACTGACCACTGGGTGTTGGCCCCAGGCACTTGATCGATGCTGAGGCCCTGGCCAGGTGCCCAGCCAAACAACGTGTAATAAGGATTGGCGCTGCCCTGCGGGGCAAGCATCGAAACGATGTCCGAGCCTTCCTCTTGGGTTTCGCGGTAGTCCTTCAGCGCCAGAGTATCGATGCGGCCACCGGTGGTGGAGATCGAGCCGCTAACGCGCGGCGTCTCAATGGTCAGACGCGGTGCGTCCTCGACGGTCACTGCAGTGGCGACAGCTGCGGCGGTTTCCGCCGTTGTGTCGGCCACCGGGGTGGTGGCCTCAGCGGTGACTGCGGCGTTCGGGTCGGTTGCGGGCTGTTCCGCCGGCGGGAACATAACGAACCATACCAGGATAACGGCAAAGCTGAGCGCCGTTGCCAAAAGAAGATTTTTGTTCTGATCGTCCATCGGGAGTGCGTGCCTGTCCTTGGAATTCTTGACTGCTGGTTCAACAGAGTGCGGTCCAAAAGGTCAAGCGGATTCCCCTCAGATGGGCTGATATGCGCTGTTTATTAGGGGCAAAGCCTGGTTTGCGCGGCTCAGCCGGTGCGACGGCTGATTTCCGGTGACCCTTCCTGCGTGTCTGCATATTGCCGCACCCAGACCTCAAGCTGGTCCGGCGGCATTGGCCGCGCGATACCGAATCCCTGCACATGCTGGCAGCCAAGCTGTGCCAGCACCGAGTGTTCTGCGGCGGTTTCAACCCCTTCGGCTAGGCTCTGCAATCCCATTTGTTCGGTGAGCGACAGGATGGCGGCCACCATTTTATGCTGTTCCGGGTCACGGTCGAGTTTGGTCACAAAAGACCGGTCGATTTTGATCCTGTCGACGGAGAAGCGCCGCAGCGAGGTGATCGAGGCATGGCCGGTGCCAAAATCATCCAGGTCGACAGAGCAGCCCAGTTCGGACAACTGCCTGATATTGCGGACAATCATATCGTCGGGGGAGGAGGCAATCACATCCTCCAGGATCTCAATCGCCAGACGCGAAGGTGGCAGGTCAAACCGGTCCAGCGTCCAGCGGATCTTGTCGACCAGATCGGGGTTGCGCAGTTCGCAGGAGGAAAAGTTCACCCCCACTTGCGGCACAGAAAGACCGACCTGATCCCAGCGCGACAGCGCCATCAGGCTGCGGGTCAGCATCACGTCGCCCAACTGCTCCAGCAGCCCCGCCTTGGCCATGGCGGGCAGGAAATCCCCGGGCGGCACCGTCTGGTCGCCGTTTTGCCAACGAGCCAGTGCTTCTACGCCGGTTATCGCCCCGGTTTCAGTTGAGACCTGCGGTTGGAACCAGGGGCGGATCGCCCCGTTTTCCAGGGCCTCCCGCAGGGCGGGCAAGTGGACACCGCCCCGGTTGGTTCCGGACATTTGGCCGGGCGCATAAGCGCGCAGACCGCCTGGACTGTGGAGCCTGGCCTGCGCAAGGGCGGCTTCGGAGGCGTCAATCACCCCTGTTGCAGAAGGTGCGGTGAATTGTCGGTCCAGCGTAAACCCAACAGAGGCCGTCGCATAAAGCGTATTGCCCTCAACCGCATAAGGTTCGGCCACGGCTTCTTGCATCCGTCGGGCCAGTTGCAGTGCCAGTTCGAGGTCCAGCTGGGGGATCGGGGCCAGCACCACGGCATATTGACCTCCGCCACAGCGCATTATGGCATCGCCGGGCCGCAAGGCGGCGCTGAGGCGGGTCACAATGGCGGCGGCAAGTTGGTTGCGCACTGTCAGGCCATGATAGCCCTCCAGCGTGTCGAAATCGTCCAGCTGGAGCAGAAACAGTCCAAACTGCTGGTCTCGTTGCTGTGCTGTTTTCACGGCCTGAGCAACCAGTTCCGATAGGGATTGAACCCTTGGGGCCGCGCTATCTGCGTCCGCCGCATTGCCCCAAGTCAGCGCAAATAGGGCGGGCAGGCCAAGGGCGGTGGCCAAAAGCCAGCCTTCACCGCCCAGCCAGAACGCGCCAAGAACCAGAGCCGGCAGAAACGCCAGTAGATGCGGCCCCTGCAGCAGCAGGCGCAGACGTTGGCGCCTGGCCGACCATGAGAGTGAACTGCGCATATCCTCGTCCTCCGCGTCTCGGATCGTCACATCCTAGGCGCGCGAATCTCAAAGGACCGTTAACGCAATGTGGGAATATCCCCATCAATTTGATCCGCTTTCGTCTCACCGCGGAGAAGACCAGCAAAATCAAAGAGTTTTGGATCCAGCATATGGCTGGGCCGGACATTGGTCAGGGCGCGGAACATCACCTGACGACGACCGGGGCTGTTCTTTTCCCACTGATCAAGGATCTGTTTCACCTGCTGCCGTTGCAACCCATCCTGTGATCCGCAGAGGTCACAGGGGATGATCGGATATTGCATCGCATTGGCGAACTTCTCGCAATCGACCTCGGCCACATGGGCAAGGGGGCGGTAAACAAACAGGTCCCCTTCTTCGTTCACCAGTTTTGGCGGCATTGTCGCCAGACGCCCGCCGTGGAACAGGTTCATAAAGAAGGTTTCCAGAATATCGTCGCGATGATGGCCCAGCACCACCGCAGAGCAGCCTTCTTCGCGGGCAATCCGGTAGAGGTTGCCACGGCGCAGACGTGAACAGAGCGCACAGTAGGTGCGGCCAGCGGGAACCTTGTCCTTCACCACACTGTAGGTGTCCTGATATTCGATTCGATGCGGCACACCCATGTCTTCCAGAAACTTCGGCAACACCGTCGAGGGAAAGCCCGGCTGCCCCTGGTCCAGGTTGCAGGCCAGCAACTCTACAGGCAGAAGTCCACGCCATTTCAGCTCATGCAGAATGGCCAGCAGGGTGTAGCTGTCCTTGCCGCCGGACAGGCACACCAGCCAGCGACTGCCGCGTTCGATCATGCAATATTGCTCAATCGCCTCGCGCGTTTGTCGCACGATACGTTTGCGGAGTTTCTTGAACTCGGTCGTTGACGGGGCGCCGGCAAAGAGCGGGTGGATATCGTCCAGATCATCATCAAGCATGCCGCGCCCCGTAGCCCGAGATCAGGCATTTGCCAAGGAAAAACGTTGTTTTGGGGCCAATACGCCGGTCCGACATCGTTTTACGAGTGGTGTAACGCAGGTCTCTGTCATCCAAATGCCGCCCCGCCGCGTATTCCTTGAAAAGGAGAAAGTCATGCGTGCATTTGCCCTGATTGCTTTGGGTCTCTTTATCGGTCTGGCCCTGACCGCCTGCGGTAAACCCAGTCTTGAGGACCCGAAACTCAGCACCAAAGAGCTGAACCTGGAAGAGTATTTTGACGGGCGAACGGTGGCTTACGGTCAGTTCAACGACCGTTTTGGGACGGTGCGGCGGCGGTTTGAGGTGGTGATCGATGGCACGTGGGACGGTGAGACGCTGACGCTGGTTGAGGATTTCAGCTACGCCGATGGCACAAAGGAAGAGCGGATCTGGACGCTGACGAAAACCGGTGCGGAAACCTGGCAAGGTACCGCCGCCGGGGTGCAGGGCGTGGCGACCGGTGAGGAACGCGGCGACACGTTCAACTGGCGGTATCGCATCGATCTGCCCTTGCCTGAAGGGAACACGCTGCGAGTCGATTTTGACGACTGGATGTGGCTGTTGGAGGACGGAAGGTTGCTGAACCGCGCCTACATGAGCCGCTATGGCATTGAACTTGGCGAGGTGCTGATCTTCTTTGAAAAGCGGTGAAGATCAGCACATGGGTTGGAGATGCGCAGGTGTCATCGCAGAAACGGATGTGCTTGACGCTTCGGCTCAGGCGTCAGGCCAACATCGCGGCGCATATGGGCTGACAGATCGGCAGCCCGCAGCCGTTCGATGCGGCGCAGATCCGGTGACAGGAGGATGGCACGGATCACCCGCCAGCGGCCATGACGTTCGATCAACTGGCCGATGGCAGCGCGCAGACGGGCTTGGGGTTTAGAAACGGGATGTTGTGGATGGAATGCGGCAAGCGACATGGGTCTCTCCTTAAGCAATGTCATTTGCCTAGGGTGATAAAAGCTCAAGTACACTTTAGCTCAAGCACTTTCTGTGTGAAAATGTTATTTGGTTGTTGGCGCCCACGAATTGTGGCGGTGGGGCGGGGCTTTGGCCTTCCGGAAACCGGAAGGGCCAAAGCCCCGCTGCCTTACCGCATACGTCTCGGTGGGGAGGCCTCTGTTGGCAGGCCCAAATCGCGGCGCAAATGGTCATTCAGCGCGGCGTCTTCGATGCGACGGCGGCGTTGTTTAACATTTGCAGCGATCAAGGCGCGCAGCACGGCGAAGGTGCCGTGACGGGCGATCAGCTCTTCCAGTACGAGGGTCGGGCGCAGCCCGGCTGCGGTGGTTTCCAAACGTGTCATATGTGTCTCCGGTCCAAGGGACCGGTCCTCTGTGGTTGGTGTGGGTTGGGATTCGCAGAGGCCTGATGGCAGAGAGAGGGTCTGAACGTTATAGAACGGTCAGGCGCGGTCTCAGGGACAGGGTTGCGAAAAAGGGGGGATCCGGAAGGATCAGGGTGGCGGGGGCGGGCGCCTAGAGCTGGCACCATTGGCGGGCGTGATTTCGCGCCACATTGCCATGCGAGGTCCAGCCAAAGAGCGGGGATTTGACAGTGATGTTCATGATCGCCCTCCTTGTGAATTGTTGGACCTGCGGGATGCATACCGTAGGGCAGCCGAATCCCAAAGGCGGGAATACCTTACCCGCGGCCAAGGGCGCGGGAGTGTGGTAATGCTGTCACTCGGTTGTATCTTTGTCTGCTGGATCGCGCGATTGGTCTGCGTGACATCCGCACTGGTCTGAAACCTTTTGATCGCCTGAATCAGGCACAGGGTCATATCCGTCGCCACCCCAGGGATGGCAGCGACCGATCCGGCGCAGGGTCAACCACGACCCTTTCAGGCCCCCGTGTTTTTCCAGCGCCTCCAGCGCATAGGCCGAACAGGTGGGTTGATAGCGGCAGTTGAACCCGACCCAGGGGCTGAAGACCAGACGGTAGAACCGGACGGGCAGGGCAGCGATATGGGCAAGCGGGCTCATGTGGCGTTAGTCCTTGCGGGGTGGCTTTTTGCCAGCCCTTTTGTCCTCAGAGCGGGGACGCGGTGGCTGATGCAGCCGTTTCAACGCATAGATAAGGTCGCTTTGCAGCTGTTCAAAGGGGCGCGCGGCTGTGGCCTCGGCGCGGCCGATCAGCACGTAATCATAGCCGGGCAACCCATGGTCGGGCAGCACCAGACGGGCCACTTCGCGCAATCGGCGTTTTGCACGGTTGCGAGCGACGGCATTGCCGACCTTCTTGGAACAGGTAAAGCCAACGCGAATCCCGCGAACGGCCTCCCCGTTAGCAGCTTCACCGTCACTGCGTTTGCGGGCCTGCACCATCATGCCGCCCGTTCCCTGCCGCCGCGCTTTGGACGCGCGCAGGAAGTCTGACCGGTTCTTGAGAACCGTCAGACAAACAGAAACCGCCGGGGGGCTGATCCCCATGTCGGCTATATCGCCATTCATGGGGGCCTCCGGCGGTGTCATCTGTCCGAAATCGGCTGAGGCTTACGCGCTCAGCGACTTGCGGCCCTGGGCACGACGTGCGTTCAGGATCTTACGGCCAGCTTTGGTGGCCATGCGCGCACGGAAGCCGTGGCGGCGTTTACGAACCAGGTTCGAGGGCTGGTAGGTGCGTTTCATCGCTCCGTCTCCATCTAGTTAAATGGGGCCAGCTCAAGCGGAATCGCTCACGGCCCATAGGTATCCGAGGCCCGGTCTTTAGGGGGGATTTCGGGAATAGTCAAATGCCCAAACAGGCTTTTGCAACAAAAATGCAGCGATTGGCGCCGGGGGGCGGGGATTTCTGTTACAAAGGTGTAATTTCTGCTGCAATTCCTGCCCCAAACCGTCACCAGAGATCAAGCCGCCGTGATCGGAGGGTGAGATCCCTGTCAAACCGGGCGTCACATCTGCATGTATGGTGCCTAACAACGACGGTGAAACTGATGGCTATGAAAAGTGATTCCACCCCTCCCAGGCCCCGTTCCGCGCTGGCCCGCCTGCTGCCTCTGGCAGTGATCGGCGTGGCTGCGGTTCTTGGGGCGGTCTTCCTCAAAGATGTGTTCAGTTTTGAGGCGCTGGCTGAAAACCGGCAGATGCTGATTGATTTCCGAGATGCCAACTATCTGGTGAGCGTGGTGCTGTTCATGGCGATCTATGTTGCGATTGTCGGTTTCTCGCTGCCAGGGGCAACCATCGCGACGCTGACGGGTGGCTTTCTGTTCGGCACATTCCCAGGCGCGCTGTTCAACATCACGGCCGCCACCCTTGGCGCCGCTGCAATCTTTCTTGCGGCGCGTTGGGGGCTGGGCGAGCGGCTGGCCGCCAAGATGGATTCGGGTCAGGGCGCGGTCAAACGTATCAAGGAAGGCATCGATGAAAATCAGTGGTCAATGCTGTTCCTGATCCGTCTGGTGCCAGCTGTGCCATTCTTTGTCGCCAATCTGGTGCCGGCGCTGGTTGGTGTGCCGCTGAGCCGGTTTGTGATCTCGACCTTCTTTGGCATTATCCCCGGCGGTGTTGTCTTTACCTCTGTCGGGGCTGGTCTGGGCGAGGTCTTTGCCCGCGGTGAGACACCTGACCTCGGCATTATCTTTGAGCCCGCAATTCTGCTGCCGATCCTCGGCCTCTGCGCTCTGGCAGCGCTTCCGATTGTCATCAAGGCCCTGCGTGGCCGGAAAGGTCTGTAATCATGGCTGAGATCAAAACAGACCTTCTGGTGATCGGCGCCGGATCGGGCGGCTTGTCGGTGGCGGCGGGGGCGTCGCAGATGGGCGCGGATGTGACCCTGCTGGAAGGCCACAAGATGGGGGGCGATTGCCTGAACTACGGCTGTGTCCCGTCCAAGGCGCTTTTGGCCGCGGGGCACGCAGCCCATGCAATGCAGGCCGGTGCTGCGATGGGGATCACCCCTGTTGCGCCCGAGGTTGACTATGCTGCCGCCAAAGATCACGTCATGCAGGTGATAGACCAGATCGCCCCGGTCGACAGTCAGGAACGGTTCGAAGGTTTTGGCGTTCGGGTGATCCGCGAATTTGGCCGATTTGTTGGTCCGCGCCGGGTGCAGGCCGGTGAGGATACGATCATCGCCCGCCGGATTGTCATCGCAACTGGGTCTTCGCCGTTGGTGCCCCCGATCAAGGGTTTGACGGATGTCCCCTTTCTGACCAATGAGACCCTGTTTGACCTGCGCGAAAAGCCTGAACATCTGATTATCATCGGCGGTGGTCCCATCGGCATGGAGATGGCGCAGGCGCATGTACGGCTGGGCTGCAAGGTCACAGTGATCGAAGGCATGCGGGCGCTGGGCAAGGATGACCCCGAGCTGGCGGCGATTGCGCTGGAAAACCTGCGGGCCGAAGGTGTCGAGATCCTTGAAGAAGCCCCAGCACAGCAGATTGGCGGCAAGGCTGGGGACATCGTGGTCGAAACGCCGAAAGGCCGGGTGCATGGCACCCATTTGCTGATGGCGGTGGGGCGCAAGCCCAACATTGATGCGCTTGACCTCGACACAGGCGGCATTGCCCATACCGGCAAGGGGATCACTGTCGACGCTTGCATGCGCACGTCGGACAAGAAGGTGTTTGCCATCGGCGATGTTGCTGGCGGGCTGCAGTTCACCCATGTCGCGGGCTATCACGCCGGTCTGATCATCCGTCAGGCGCTGTTTGGTCTGCCGGCCAAGGAAAACACCGCGCATATCCCCTGGGCAACCTATACCGATCCGGAAATCGCCCATGTTGGCCTGAGCGAAGAACATGCGCTGCAGATCCATGGCGACAGGTTGGAGGTGGCGCGGTTTGAATACGCCCACAACGATCGCGCCATTGCCACCCGGCAGACCAAAGGTCTGATCAAGGTGATGGTGGTCAAAGGCCGCCCCGTTGGGGCCTCGATCGTGGGGCATCAAGCGGGTGAGTTGATTGCTACCTGGTCGCTCGCTATCGCCAATAAGGTCAAAATGTCGGGTGTCAGCGCAATGGTCGCACCCTATCCCACAATTGCCGAGTTGAATAAGCGCGCTGCAGGTGCCTATTTCTCACCGAAACTGTTTGATAACCCTCGCGTGAAAAAGGTGGTAAGACTGGTGCAAAGGTTCCTGCCATGAGGCCTTGCCCCGGTCTATTTCGACCGCCCAAGCCCTAGCCAGCCCCAGACGGAGCGCCCATGCTGAATACCCTGTCAGGCCGATTTCTGATCCTGACCATCATCTTTGTGATGCTGGCGGAAGTGCTGATCTTTGTCCCCTCGATTGCGCGGTTCCGCGAGGATTACCTGTTGTCCCGTCTGGAACGGGCGCAGATCGCCTCATTGGCGCTTCTGGCGGATGACATGATCTCGGCCGACCTGGAGGAGGAACTGCTGCGCAACGCCGAAGTGTTCAACGTGGTTTTGCGGCGCGATGAGGCGCGGCAGTTGATCCTGTCTGCGCCGATGCCGCAGCAGATCTCGGACACCTTCGATCTGCGTGAAGCGCCGGCCGTCAGTCTGATCCGTGACGCCATGGCCCGTCTGGCAGAGCCGGAAGCGCGGGTGATCCGGGTGATCGGCAATCCGGTGCGTGAGGCGGGGCTGCTGATTGAGGTCACAATGGAAACCGGTGGCTTGCGTGCGGCGATGATCGACTACGGGCTGCGAATCCTGCTCTTGTCTGCGGTGATTTCTGTGGTGACGGCTCTTTTGCTGTTCCTTGCGGTGCAGGCGTTTCTGGTCAAGCCGATCAAAGGTGTGGTGCATCACATGAAAACCTACGCCGCCGATCCCGAAGATGCGCGGCGTATTATCAAACCCGCCTCCGGTCTGCGTGAACTGCGTGAGGCGGAAGAGGCGCTGGAAACCATGCAGCTGCAGCTGACCGGTGCCCTGAAACAGAAAGAACGTCTGGCACAGCTGGGTGGCGCGGTGGCGAAGGTCAGCCATGACCTGCGCAACATGCTGACTTCGGCGCAGCTGTTCACTGACCGGATTGAGATGTCGCAGGATCCCGGGGTGAAACGCATGGCGCCGAAACTGGTGAACTCGATCACCCGTGCGGTGCACCTGTGCGAATCTACACTGGCCTTTGGCAAGGCCGAGGAACCCTCGCCACGTCTGGAACGGGTGGTGTTGGCCGATGTGGTCGCCGATGTGATCGACAGCGAACGCTTGTCCGTGGGGGATTCGGATGTGAGCTTTGCCGAAGATATCCCGGCAACCCTGCAGATTCGCGCCGACAGTGAGCAGATCTACCGGGTGATCTCCAACCTGGTGCGCAACGCGCGTCAGGCGGTGGTGCAGCACGGGCAGGGCGGCGAAATCAGCGTTGCGGCCCGTGAGGACGAGGAGCACTGGGTGATTCTGGTCAGTGACACCGGCCCGGGTCTGCCACCCAAAGCGCAGGAACATTTGTTCCGCCCGTTCCAGGGGGGAGTCAGCAAAGGGGGCACCGGGCTGGGGTTGGCCATCGCCCAGGAACTGATCCGCGGCCACGGCGGTCTGCTGCGCCTGAAAGAGACCGGTGAGTCGGGCACCGTGTTCGAAATTGATCTGCCCAAAGGCGATATTGTGCTGGCACCGGAACAAGAGGTGGCATGATTTGACGGATTAAGTAGCTGTTTTTAAACATCTTTCAAAGAAAGATGCAAAGAATTTCATTTTTCTGTCGTTTTCCGGTTGCGCCCCCCAGCGCCAAACCCTAAAACCCGCCACAGACGGACCGATAGCTCAGCTGGATAGAGTACCTGACTACGAATCAGGGGGTCGGGGGTTCGAATCCTCCTCGGTCCGCCACTAAAAAGCCCGCCTTAAACGGCGGGTTTTTTTGTGTTTGGTGGCACGGAAACGCAGCCCCCCAATGCGCCGTAATGACCGCACGCCGCGAGATAAGGCTTGCAGGCAAACCGGTTTGTGGTTTTTGCTAGCGCAAACATTCCAAGGACGGCTCCGATGAACCTGACCGGCGCACTTTATGGCCTGCTGGCCTTTGGCGTTTTCGCCACGCATGATGTTTTCATCAAATATCTGGGCGGTGCCTATTCACCGTTCCAAATGGTGTTCTTTGCCACCTTGTTTTCCTTCCCGCTGGTCACCCTGATGCTGATGCAGGACAAGACCGAAGGCCACCTGCGTCCGGTGCATCCGTGGTGGACAGCGTTGCGCACCCTGACCTCCACCTGCAATGCGCTGTGTGTGTTCTACGCCTTTACCGTGCTGCCCTTGGCGCAGGTCTATGCGATTCTCTTTGCCATGCCGCTGTTGATTACGGTGCTGTCGATTCCGGTGCTGGGCGAAAAGGTTGGGATCCACCGTTGGATTGCGGTGGTGGTTGGTCTGGTGGGCGTCATCGTGGTGCTGCGGCCCGGCTCAACCGAGCTGTCGCTGGGCCATGCGGCGGCGCTGGCCAGTGCAGGGCTTGGCGCGGTGGCCTCGATCATTGTGCGCAAAGTGGGGCGGGAAGAGCGCTCGGTTGTGATGATGCTTTACCCGATGGTTGCGAACTTTGTGGTGATGGGGGCCTTGATGGGGCTCACCTACCAGCCGGTGCCGCTGCCTGATCTGGGTGGCATGGCGGCGATTGCGGCGCTTGGGTTTACCGGTGGGCTGTGTCTGGTGATGGCTTACCGCAACGCCGAGGCGGCGATTGTGGCGCCGATGCAGTATTCCCAGATCATCTGGGCAACGATCTTTGGCTATCTGCTGTTTGGGGAAACGCTGGATGGGGCAACGCTGGCGGGGGCAGGGATCATTATCTGTTCGGGCCTCTACATCGTCTTCCGCGAAGCACAAGGCGGTCAGTCGGAAAACACTCCGGTGCTGCGCAACCGGTCGCGGGCGTCCTCGGCGATTTCCTTCCGTGTCTCGACCCTGTTGCGGCGCGACAACGGCGAGTGATCTGCTTCACTTTGATGTGGGTGCAAAGCGTTTGCGGGCAATCTGCAACAAACGTCTGAACCTTGGGCAGGTCAACGGATCAGCCTCGCGGCAGTCGGCGGCATGGCGCAACCCGTCCCGCAACGCCGTGAGCCGGGCGATCTGCTGATCCAGAACCTCAGCCTGTGCCCGCAGCGCCGCGCGATTGAGGCCGGTGGGTTGGGAACTGTTGAGGCTTTCCTTCAGATCCTCCAGCGAAAATCCGGCCGCGCGACCCGCTGTGATCAGGTTCAGCCGGTCCAGCGTTGACGCCGGAAACACCCGCTTCAACCCATGCCGCCCGATGGAGGCAATCAGGCCGCGTTCCTCGTAATAGCGCAGGGTCGAGGCCGGCAGACCCGCGCGTTTGGCGAGGGTTGAGATATCCATGGGCTGGATCGCGGGATTAAGGGTGTTTGGCATCTTGACCTCAAGTCGACTTGAAGTGGCAGTTTTGCCCTTTCTGCCAATGACAGCAAGGGATGAATCAAGATGGAATGGATCACTGCGGGGGTGGCTTTGGGCCTGGGCGCAACTGTGTTTATGGATCTGTGGGAATGGGGGGAAGCACGCGCCTGTGGCTGGCCCCGGCGTGACTATGCCCTGCTGGGGCGCTGGGTTCTGCGGATGCGGTTGGGTGTGTTCAGCTATGGCATGGCAGGGGGCATTGGGGCGGCCCCGGTGCAGCAGGGCGAGGCGGCACTGGGGCAGGTGCTGCACTATCTGGTGGGGGCGGTGTTTGGCATTACCTTTCTGGCCCTTGTCGGGCCAGGGTGGCTGGCCGCGCCGACAATGGGGGCGGCTTGGGGCTTTGGGGCCGTCACTGTGCTGATGCCTTTTGCGGCGATGCAGCCGGCCTTTGGCTTGGGATTCGCCGCCGCCCGCACACCCAAGCCAGGCTTTGCCCGACTACGCAGCCTGATAGGTCACGTCAGTTTTGGCTTGGGCCTCTGGATCGCGGCCGCCCTGTGGCATGTGCTGATGTGAACCACGCAAAAAAAGGGGCACCCGCGAAGGTGCCCCTGGAACTTCAAAACAGCAGCGATCAGCCGTTGCGCACCGTGTCGATCATCAGTTGTACATTCTCAGGATCTGCATCGGGGGTGATGCCGTGGCCGAGGTTGAAGATATGCGGCCCGTTGCCAAGCGCCTTCACGATGCGGCGGGTGTCGTCGATCAGATCCTGACCACCAGTGACCATATGGCGCGAGGCCAGATTGCCCTGCACACAGCCATCCACCTGCACATGTTCCGCAACCCATTCAGCGGAAACCGAGTTGTCGACCGCGACACAATCCGCGCCGGTGGCCTTGGCAAAGCCGATGTAGCCGTCACCCGCTTCGCGTGGGAAGGCAATCACAGGCACGCCGGGGTGGCGTTCGTTGATGGCAGCAATGATGCGTTTCGCGGGTTCCAGCGCGTATTTGCGGAAGTCCTCACCTTTCAACGAGCCAGCCCAGCTGTCGAACAGCTTCACCACTTCGGCGCCAGCCTCAATCTGTTTCGACAGATATTCGATGGTGCCTTCGACCAGCAACTCCAGAAGCCCCTCAAAGACAGGCAGGTTTTCGGCCTTCAATGCATGGGCGGGGCCTTGGTCTTTGGTGCCGCGACCGGCGATCATATAGGTGGCCACGGTCCAGGGGGCGCCGGCAAAACCGATCAACGTGGTCTCAGCGGGCAGTTCGCGCGACAGGATCGAGACGGTTTCATAAACCGGGTTCAGCACCGCATGGATGTCGTCCTTGCCCTTCAGCGCGGCCAGTTGATCCGCAGTGGTGGTGGTCGAGAGCCGTGGACCTTCACCAGTTACAAACCACAGATCCGCCCCCAAGGCCTGCGGCAACAGCAGGATGTCGGCAAACAGGATCGCCGCATCAAACCCGTAACGGCGGATCGGCTGTAGGGTTACCTCAGCGGCCAGTTCGCTGTTGTAGCACAGCGACAGGAAGTCACCCGCCTGGGCCCGTGTGGCGCGGTATTCGGGCAGGTAGCGGCCCGCCTGACGCATCATCCAGATCGGCGGCGTGGGCAGGGTTTCGCCCGCAAGGGCGCGCAGGATTTTCTTTTGCGGCATTTTTGGCTCGGACATATCAGGTTCCTTTTGCTTGTCCGGTTGGTCCACCCTCGCAGCGTGGATGTCAAGACTCGGCCGCCCCCCGCAACCAAAGGACGCAGGTGCGGCGAGGGGCTGGAGGCTTGCCTGACCCGCGCCACGCGGCTAAGGCTTCGGCTATGACATTGACTTTGCCCACCCCCGCCTCGCCTCTGAAGATCGGCACCCGTGGTTCCCCGCTGGCGCTGGCCCAGGCTTATGAAACCCGCACGCGCCTGATGGCGGCCTTTGACCTGCCCGAGGCGGCGTTTGAGGTGGTGGTTATCAAAACCACCGGTGATGACATGGCGTTGATCAAAACGGATACACCGTTGAAAACGCTGGGCGGCAAGGGGTTGTTCACCAAAGAGATTGAACAATCCATGCTGGAAGGTGGCATCGACATTGCGGTGCATTCTACCAAGGACATGCCGGTGGCACAGCCCGAGGGGTTGGTGCTGGACACCTTCCTGCCGCGTGAAGATGTGCGCGATGCCTTTGTGTCGCTGAAGTATCAGAGCCTGCAGGACCTGCCGGAAGGTGCGGTTGTCGGCTCCTCCTCGCTGCGTCGGCGCGCCCAGTTGCTGAACCGGTTCCCGCACCTGAAGGTGGTGGAGTTCCGCGGCAATGTTCAGACCCGCCTGAAGAAGTTGGAAGACGGCGTGGCCGATGCAACTTTTCTGGCGGCGGCAGGCCTGAACCGGCTGGGCATGGCAGACGCCGCCCGCTCTCAGGTTGCGCCCGAAGATATGCTGCCCGCCATCGCGCAGGGCACCATTGGCATTGAACGGCGTGAAAACGATGACCGCGCGGGCGAAATGCTGGCGGTGCTGCATCACGCGGAAACCGGCCAACGTCTGGCGGCTGAACGGGCGTTTCTGGCCGCTTTGGATGGCTCCTGCGAAACCCCGATTGCGGGTCTGGCCACGTTGGAGGACGGTCAGCTGCGTCTGCGCGGCGAGGTGTTGCGCCCCGACGGGTCCGAGGTGATCCGCGACGAGCGTTTCTGCGCCATCTCCGACGGGGCGGCGCTGGGCAAAGCGATGGCCAAGGACATGCTGGCGCAGGCGGGGCCGGATTTCTTCAGCTGGCGCGGCTAAGGTTCGTCGTATCGCAATGTAACAAGGGCGGGATTCTCCCGCCCTTTTGTGTGTCATGAGACCTGAAGACCTTCGAACCGTTCGGCCTAAAGCTTTACCCGCGCCCCTTCAGCAATCATGCGCGGGGCATTGTTCAACGTCTCAATCGCAAAACCGGCGGCGGATTTGTATTTCGCCATGAACTCTGCCCGCTCCGTTGCAGGGATCACCGTGTCGATATTGTCAAATTCACCGCCGCAACGGTCCTCAACCATGTTCAGCAGACCAAACGGGCCAGCACCCCGATTGCGCAGGATCAGCTCGGACACCGGACCGCAGAGCTTGTCGTTGAACGCCTGCACTGCTGCACGGCTCACCCCATGTTCCAGCATCGCAATGCCCAACTCGCGCGCATCAATCACCGCCTGACTGGCCCCGTTGGATCCCGTTGGATACATCGCATGGGCCGCATCCCCCATCAGACAGGCCGCGCCATCCACCCAGTAAGGCACCGGATCACGGTCAATCATTGGGTTCTCATAGGCCACGGTTGAGCCATTCAACAGGGCAGGCACATCCATCCAATCATAGGTCCAGCCGTCGAAATGATGTTTGAACTCATCAAGCTCCGCCTGTCGGAACCAGCTGGAGACATCGTAACCTTCGGTGTCCTCCAACGTGATCTCGGCAATCCAGTTGATCCAGGCCAGACCGGTTTCGGGGTCAGGGTAGGAGATCGGGTAGATCACCATCCGATGTGTGTCGCTGCCAAGCCCAAGGAAGGAAGACCCCGTGCGATGCGGTTTGGCCAAAGTGGTGCCGCGCCACATGACAATGCCGCCCCATTGGATCGGTGGCTGGTCAGGGTGCATCTTCGCCCGCACGCGGGAATGAATGCCGTCTGCGCCGATCAGCAAGGTGCCGGTTTCGCGCAAGGAGGTGCCATCGCGCTGCTCAATGATTGCGGTCACCGAACCATCGGCGTTGTTTTCATAACCCACAACCCGTTGGCCCAGCCGCACAGCGCCTTCGCCCGCTCGTTCCACCAGCTTGCGGTAGAGCAGCATGTGAAATTCGCCCCGATGCACCGCGTATTGCGGCCAGTTGTAGCCGGCCAGCAGGCCGCGTGGTTCGGCGTAAATGTCATTGCCATTGCGGCCCACCAGAGCCCATTCCTTGGTCGGCACCCCGACCTGATCCAGATCCTCCGCCCCGATGCCAAGGTCATAAAGCTCGCGCACCGCGTTGGGCTGCAGGTTGATGCCGACGCCCAGCGGTTTCAGCTCGGGTACGGCTTCGAACACCACACAGGGCACACCGATCTGGGTCAGGGTCAGCGCCACCGACAGGCCGCCAATGCCGCCGCCAGCAATCATCACAAGGGGTTGGGTCATCAGCGCATTCCTTTCGTCTGCCCGTTGCGGGCGTTCAAAATCCTCTGGTCTGCGCTAAGTAATTCACATGTTAATTGACAAAGTCAATTACTCCCTGCGGAGACTATGGCAGCAGCTTGCCCGGGTTCATGATGCCCTTGGGGTCCAGCGCCCCTTTCACCGCCTGCATCGCCGCCAGTGCTACAGGATCTTTGCGCCGCCGCATGGACGGCAGCTTCGACACGCCAATGCCATGCTCGGCCGAGAACGATCCCCCCAGCGCCAGCGCTTCATCCTCCACGGCTTCCATGATCTGATCGCGTTGCGCGGCATCATCTGACGAAAGCCAGACCGTGTAATGCACATTGCCATCGCCCAAATGCGCCACGCTGATCGCTTCAGCCTTAGGATCAATTGCGGACAGGCGGGCCTCCATTGCGGTCAGGAAGGTCGCGACCTTGTCCAAAGGCACGGCAATATCATTGGCCAGGAAGGGTTTGTGGGTCATGCTGATCTCCGCCGCCGCTTCACGCCGTTCCCACATCTCTTGGCGCTGCGCTTCGCTGGTGGCAACAACCGCGTCCAGCAACATGCCCTCTTCAAACATCGCCATCAGAGTGTCTTCCAGATAGGCGGAAATAGGCGTTTGCCCGTCGTCCCCGACCTGGCAATCCCGTGGCGCGGTGGCACCCACTTCCACCAGAATATTGATGTCTTGCGGCGCCTCAAAGGGCTCGCGTGCGGCGGGATTGATCTGCTTATGCACCTCGATGTGTTTGCGCGGCATATATTCAAAGGCCTCAACCGCCCCACCCGTTGCCTGCTGCAGCCGGTTCAGCAACACCAGCGCCGCGTCCAGAGACGGGGGGGCCACCATGGCAGTGGCATAGGCGCCGGGTTTGGGGTGCAGTTTCAACACCGCAGCAGTGATGATGCCCAACGTGCCCTCAGCTCCGATCAGCAGATGTTTCAGATTGTAGCCCGAGTTGTCCTTGTGCAGCTCGCTCATGATATTCATGATCTCACCATTGGGCAGCACCGCCTCGATGCCGAGCACCAGATCGCGGGTATTGCCATAGCGCAGCACATTGGACCCACCGGCATTGGTCGACAGGCAGCCCCCAATCATGGCCGATCCTTTGGCGCCAAAGGTCAGTGGGAAAATCATCTCTTCCGCATCCGCCGCCGCATGCAGATTGGACAGGATCACACCGGCCTCCACAATCGCCACCCGGGCCTCGGGCCGCATCTCGCGGATCTTGTTCATCCGGTCAAGCGACAGCATCAAGGCCCCCTCAGCCCGCGTGCCGCCGGCCAGCCCCGTGTTCCCCGAGACCGGTACAATCGGGGTGCCCGTTTCATTGGCCCATTTGACCACTGCCGATACTTCTTCGGTTGTGCCAGGCCGCACCACAGCCAAAGGGGTGAAAGCATAGGCCCCGGTCCAGTCACTGGACCAGCGCGCCATATCTGCCCCGCGCACCACATTGCCTGCACCGACCAGGGCTTCCAACTGTTCCAACATCCCCAACTCTCCCATCTTGTACGACCACGCCTTCTTCTTGGCCCAAATATCCCCGCCGGAGGCATCCTGCCAGTTCCACGGGCGAAACGGTCGAATTTGTGCTATATTGTTAACGTGATAAGAAAAAATCCCCTTCCGGGACAAGCCACAACTTGAGGTTTGTGACAATCAGAGGCACTAAAGAGTTATGGATCAAGAACAAACCCTGCCACCGCTCACCCATCGTTCCCTGCCTATCGCCCTTCTGCGGGCGCGGGAGAAGGTCATGGGGCCGATCCGGCACATGCTGGCCAATGCCGGTGTGACCGAGCAACAGTGGCGGGTGTTGCGGGTGCTTGATGAACGCGGCGTGCTGGATCCGACTGAGATTGCCGAACATTCCTGCCTGCTGCTGCCGTCGCTGACGCGGATCCTGCAAACCTTGGAAGGCAAAGCGATGATCGCCCGCCAGCCACATCCCACCGACCGGCGTAAACAGCAGGTGCAGATCACCGATGCAGGCCGCCAGTTGATCCTCGACAACCTGCACGAAAGCCAGCGTCTGAATGCCTGGCTGAAGACCTCTTTGGGTGAAGATAAACTCGAGCAATTGCTGGACCTGCTGAACGAACTTGATGCGCTGGAGCGCCACGACGATCTGTGACGCCGCGTTGCCCCAGAACGACAAAAGGCGGCCCAGAGCCGCCTTTTTTGCATTCTGAAGCGGGGCTTAGCCCTGATTGACACGCTCGATATAGGCACGCAGTTCTTCGGCCTCGTGGCGGGCTTCGCGCAGCCCGTCCATGGTGGCTGACAGCTCGGCCTCGGTTTGGCTCAGCTGGGTGGTCAGCTCGGCCTCGCGTTGTTGCAGATAGGTGATGGCCTGATCGCGGGTCTCTTCGGCTTCATGCAGCTCCTGGGCCATGCGTTCTAGCTCACCGATGTCGGATTTCGACACACGGGTGAAGCGGTGGATCAGCCAGAAGGCAAACCAGCCCATGCAAAACGCCACAAACAGGATGATCGCCGTAGCCATAATGAATTGCGTCCGCTCCATGTCGATCAGTTCCCTTCGCTCGTCTGCGCGTTTGTTTCTGTATCCGCGGTCTCCGCCGCAGTATTTGTTTCTGGGTTTGGTTCCGAGGCTGCTACCGCATCCAGCGCGCTTTCTTCGTCGCTGGAGCTGGCTTCGGGCCGGATCAGTTTGAACTCGATCCGGCGGTTGGCCTCGCGGCCTTCTTCGGTGTCATTGGTCGCAATAGGCTGTGTCTCGCCGTAACCCACGGCGCGGTAGGCGGAGGTCAGCAGGCGGCGTTCGCGCAGCCCCGATAGCACCGCGGCGGCACGCGCCTGGCTCAGCGCCTGGTTCATGCTTTCGCGGCCCTGGCTGTCGGTGTGGCCGCCGATCTCGAACTTGATGTCGTCGCCGCATTCTTTCAGCACTGTGGCAATGTCATCCAACACCGCCTGTGCCGAAGCCGCAGGGGTGTCCGAGCCGGGCTCAAAGGTGATCTTGCGGTTGCGCAGGATCTCATTGACGCTCAGCTCACAGTCTTCCGGCGATGGCAGCGAGGCCACGGGATCAAGTTTCTCCAGATAGGTCACTTTGATGTCGAACCGCTGCCCGTCGCCCAGTTTCTGCGCCAGGAAACCGGCAATCCGGGCCGAGGCATCTTCGCGGCCGGTGTTGCCGGAAACGGTGATCAGATCTGGGGCTACTACTACGGCGCCGTTTGACAGCAATGACAGTGCCTCAAGCCCTGCCAGCACCCGCAGCGACCAGTTGCCTGGCAGGGCCTCATCCAGACGGGCGGCATTGTGTACGCTGTCGGTGCCGAAGCGGGCCGTGGCGAAGCTTTCTGCGGCATTGCGCGCCAGCTCACCGCTCAGGCGGCCACGCAGCTGCACCTGACCTTCCGGGGAGAGAGTGGCGGTGAACTCAGGCGCTTCGCCTGCGCCGTCCTCTTCGGAAACCGGCTGTGGCAGATCGGAATGCAGTGAAAAGACCGGCGGCAGGCTGTTTTCCAACTCCCCAACAACGCGGTCAAACAAGGCCTGTTCGGTGCCCATCGCGGCAACCAGCGAAACATCGGCGTCTTTAAACGTGACGGAGCCGCCCCCCATAGCCCCCATTGCCGCAATGGCCTGCGCCGTGGCGTCGCCCCAACGCGGCGATGGCACGCCCAGACCCACGGTACAAGAGGCGCTGCCGCCTTCCAGACCGACGGCTTCTGCGGCGTCCAGGATGGTGTCTACGGTGGCCTCACTGTCGGCCGAGCAGGCATCAAACCGGGCCACGCCGTCTTCGATCAGGAAGCGCAGGGTGAAGGGTGTCAACACAGGACGCGGTGCGGAGAGCGCCAGTTCCAGTGGCATGTCGGCCTTGCGGGTCAGTTGCCGTTCCAGACGGCGCTGCGCCTCCTGGCTGTCGGTCATTGCGGTGATCGCAACCTTATCGGCCTCGACCGAGATTTTGGATCGGGGCAGCTCGCTCAGCGCGTCCAGAGCGTAGTCCACCGCGCGGTCCCAACCTTGCGGCGTGTCATAATCCGCCGTTTGCAGCAGGTCCGACACTTTGCCGATCCCCTCGATCTTGGCCACCCGCGCCAGCAAGGCCTCTCGGTCCATTTCCGCAGGCACCAGGCCGATCAGGGACAGGCCCATATCGTTGCGCAGGATTTCGATGGAGAAACGCGGCGCTTCCAGTCCCATGCTGTCGGCCACGTCCATCTGGTCGATCACACGGGCGGCGTCCACCCAGGCACCAGCGGTGGAGATGGCCTTGAACCGCAGAGCCTCGGAGGGGGCGGTGCCGGTCAGGTATACCTGCAGGCCGTTGGCATGCACCTCGGCCCAGCTGAGGCCGGTGTCATCCAGCCCCCGTCGGACATTCAGCTCCGAGCTGTCCTCGATGACATTCACGATCCCTCCGGCGGCAGCAACGCTGAGTGCAGCAGCAAGGCCAAAGGGGGCCGCGATTAGTAGGTACGAAGACAGTCGCATGTCATCCGGTCATTAGTATTGGTCGCAGAATGTTTAGGGTGCTGGGACTCGCAGCGCAATCAAATCAACAGGGCACCGGCGAAAAACAGCAAAGGGATCAGCCCCGTGTCGCGGTTGGAGCGGAACAGTTTCAGGCAAACCTGGGTGTCCTCGGTGTCCAGGCGCAGCATTTGCCAGACCATATGCACCCCAAAACCCCAGGCCCCCAGCAGCGCCACAAGGATCGCAAAAGGAGAGCCCCCGTTGCCCGCCATCGACAGGATCACCGCGCCCGCCATCAACAGAACCGCAAGGATCAGGAACCGTTTCAACCATTTCGGGGTTTCCTCGGCAAACAGCCGTGCGGTGGATTTTACCCCGATGAGGGCGTCGTCCTCTTTGTCCTGATGGGCATAGATCGTGTCATAGAACAGCGTCCAGGCGATACCACAGAGATAGAGCACCACCGCCGCCGGATGCAGGGACCCAGTATGGGCGATCCAGGCCAGCAGTGCGCCCCAGTTGAACGCCACCCCCAGGAAGACCTGCGGCCACCAGGTGAACCGTTTGGCAAAGGGGTAAATGGCAACCGGCAGGATCGAGACAAACCCCGCGATGATCGCGGCGGTGTTGAAACTCAGCAGGATCGCCAGCGAGATCAGACATTGCAGGGCCATCCAGATCAGCGCCTGGGCGACGCTGACTTGCCCCGACGGGATCGGCCGTGATCGGGTGCGTTCCACCGCGGCGTCAATCTTGCGGTCGGTGATGTCATTCCAGGTGCAGCCGGCCCCCCGCATCAGAAAGGCGCCAATAGCACAGCCGAAGAAGATCCACAGATCCTGCCAGCGTGCCTGCCCATCGTGTAGCATCGCCAGCATCAGCCCCCACCAGCACGGCAGCAGCAACAGCCACGTCCCGATAGGGCGATCCGCCCGGCTGAGCCGCAGGTAGGGGCGGCTCCAGGCGGGGGCCAGATGATCCACCCAATTGCCCGTTACAGCATCAGAAACTTGGCCTTTAGGCTCTGGCATATGGGGGTGGTCGGGCATAAGAATGGCTCCATGAGCATCAAAATCCGTCTTTATGTAGATCATCCCTTGGGGCCGGGGCAATCGGTTCCCTTGGACCGCGACCAGGCCCATTATCTTTTTGGCGTGATGCGTCAGAAGATCGGGGCGGAATTGGCCCTGTTCAACGGGGTGGACGGCGAATGGCGGGCCGAGGTGACACAGGCCGGAAAGCGCGGCGGCGAACTGGCCTGCCATGAACAGATGCGGCCGTTGCAGATGCCGCCGGACCTGTGGCTGCTGTTTGCACCGATCAAAAAGGCACGCACAGACTTTATCGTCGAAAAGGCGGCGGAAATGGGCGCGGCGCGGATTGTGCCGGTGCAGACCGATTTCACCAATTCCGAACGGATCCGGCAGGACCGCCTGCAAGCCCACGCCGTGGAGGCGGCAGAGCAATGTGGCGGCACCTATGTGCCGGAGGTTTGCGATTTGCAGAAACTGGACCGCGTGTTGGCGGATTGGCCCGAAGACCGTCAGCTGATGTTCTGTGATGAGGCCGAGGTTGGCGCCGGCAAGGCGCTCGGCGCGGTCGCCGGTCATGACAAATGGGCCATTCTGATTGGCCCCGAAGGTGGGTTTTCAGAGGCGGAGCGCAAACGTCTGCATGCCTTGCCCTTTGCCCATGTGGTTAGCCTTGGCCCGCGCATCCTGCGGGCGGACACAGCGGCGGTGGCAGCAATGACCATCTGGCAGCAGCATCTTGGGGATTGGGCATGATCCGGCCCGCGGTGGCTGGAGATGAGGCACTGATTGAGGGCTTCCTGCAAGGGCATCCCAACAGTTCGATGTTCCTGCGCTCCAACCTCGCGACAGCCGGGATCGGCAATCTGGACCATCCGCACGGCACCCAGTTTCTGCTGCAGATGCGCCGCGGCGCGTTGATCGGGGTCTTTGGCCTGACCAATGAAGGCTATGCCATGTGTCAGGCCCCAGAAGCCGAGGCAGAGGACTGGGCCACCTTCATGCGGGCGATGGCAGGGCGGTCGGTCAGCGGTCTGACCGGGCCTGATGCACAGGTACTACAGGCCATTGAGGCGCTGGGCGTGGCGGCAGAGGCCTTTAGCGTCAATCACGCAGAACCTCTCTACCGGTTGGAACTGGATCAGCTGGTGCCGCATGAGGGCACAATTCGCGCCCCGGAAACCCTGGATGTGGATCTGCTGACCTTCTGGTTTCTGGCCTATGGCAAAGACACTGGCATTTATACCGGTGACAACGCGGCGGAATGGGCCATCGGCCGCGCCGTCAATGCCATCAAGGGGGACTTGACGCGGCTTTTGATTGCGGATGGTCGCCCCGTTGCCATGACCGCTTTCAACGCGCGGTTTGCGGATATGGTGCAAATTGGCGGTGTCTTCACCCCCGAAGACCGTCGCGGCAAGGGCTATGGCCGCCGCGTAGTGGCCGCCCATCTGGCGGAGGTGCGGGCCGAAGGGGTGAAAACCGCGATACTGTTTTCCAACAACGATGCGGCCTCACGCGCCTACGAAGCCATTGGTTTTCAGCGCGTTGGCAGCTACCGTGTGGCCGTGTCGAAGAAACCTGCAGAGATCGGATCCCGTTCATGAGCTTCATGCGACCCGAAGCCGCCGAAGGGCTGCGCCGCTGGCGCGAGGTGTTGATTGCTACACTTATGACCGCGCTGGGCGTGCATTGGGTGCTGACCTCTTTTGGTCTGTTTCGGGCGCTGGGCGCGTTGATCACGATCCTTGGGGTGACATGGGTGGTGCTGGCAGTGCGCCGGGCGCGGTTCAAACAAAAGGGCGGTGGCGAGGGGGTGGTCGTGGTCGACGAAGGGCGGGTTGCCTATTTTGGCCCGCAAACCGGCGGCACCCTGGCCATTGAGGGGCTGGTCTCGGTGCGGATGATCCTGAACGATGATGGCTCCAAGAACTGGTACCTGCTGGCGCAGGACACCACGCCGCTTGACATTCCTGTGAACGCCGAAGGCGCTGAGGCGCTTTTTGACGTGTTTTCAAACCTGCCGGGCCTTGAAATGCAGGTGGTTCAGGCCGCATTGGACGAACCCTTAAGCGAAGACATCCTGCTGTGGCACGCTGAGATGCGAAAGCTGCATTGACAATCCTCTATATTGGCCACAAGTCTGGCGATCTCAAACCTGCGCAGCCCTCGTCCTGAGGGCGCACGCGACGCAACGAACGGAGCAAGCCATGTCCATCCCCCAGTCCGGCGGCGGGCCGATCGAACATCGTGATCAACTGGCCGAATATCTGGCGTCGGGCTGCAAACCCGACAGCAACGATTGGCGCATCGGCACCGAACATGAGAAGTTCGGCTACTGCAAAGACACGCTGAAACCGATCCCCTATGCGGGCGAACGCTCGGTGCTGGCGGTGCTGGAAGGTCTGCGCGATGGCCACGGCTGGGAGCCGCTGGAAGAAGGTGGCAAACTGATCGGGCTGCAGAAAGACGGTGCCAATGTCTCGTTGGAGCCAGGGGGACAGTTGGAACTGTCCGGCGCTCCGCTGGAAAACATCCACCAGACCTGTGATGAGGTGAACCAGCACCTTAAAGACGTGAAGGACATCGCCGATAAGGTTGGCGTGGGTTTCATTGGTCTGGGCGCCGCCCCGGTCTGGGACCATGAGCAAATGCCGGTGATGCCGAAAGGCCGATACAAGCTGATGACATCCTATATGGATGAGGTCGGCACCATGGGGAAATCCATGATGTACCGGACCTGCACCGTTCAGGTGAACCTGGACTTCGCGTCCGAGGCCGACATGGTGCAGAAATTCCGTGTGGCGCTGGCGCTGCAGCCGGTGGCAACCGCGCTGTTTGCCAATTCGCCCTTCTTTGATGGCAAGGTGAACGGCCACAAAAGTTGGCGGTCAAATGTCTGGCGTCATTTGGATGATGCGCGCACCGGTATGCTGCCATTTGTCTTTGAAGACGGCATGGGGTTTGATCGCTATGTTGACTATGCGCTCGATGTGCCGATGTATTTCGTCTACCGCGACGGCCAGTATATCAACGCCTTGGGCCAGTCCTTCCGCGATTTCCTGAAAGGCGAACTGCCCGCGCTGCCCGGCGAAGTGCCGACGCTCAGCGATTGGGCTGATCACCTGACCACAATCTTCCCCGAGGCGCGGATCAAGAAATACATGGAAATGCGCGGCGCGGATGGCGGCCCCTGGCGCCGGTTGTGTGCGCTGCCGGCCTTCTGGGTGGGCATGATGTATGACCAGTCCGCGCTGGACGCGGCCTGGGATCTGGCCAAAGGCTGGGACGTGGAAACCCGCGAAGCGCTGCGGGTTGCGGCTTCGGTGGACGGGTTGCAGGCGCAGGTGGGTGACATCAACATGCACGATCTTGCCCGTCAGGTTGTTGAGATTTCTGAGGCCGGATTGATCGCGCGCGCCAAAGAAGGGGCGGGCGGCATGGTGCCGAATGAGACCCATTTCCTCAACGCGCTGAAGGAATCGCTTGAAACAGGGCAGGTGCCTGCGGATGAGCTGCTGGCCAAATACAACGGCGAATGGGCAGGCGACCTCAGCAAGATCTACGGCGAATACAGCTACTGATCTGTGATCTCAGAACAAACCGACAGGGGGAGGTCCGGTGCAGGGCCTCCCCCTTTTTGATGGCAATTGCAAATCCTCTAGGCAGAGGGGCGCGATATGCTAGCCTTCTAAAAAACCGGAGGATTTTCAGATGCCAATTTCCAAACAGATGTTCAGCCGCCGTGCGGCCATTGCGGGGCTTTCTGCCGCGTTGCTTGTCGGGGCCTTGCCTGAAATCGCCGCCGCCCAATCCGTGACCGGCCAATACCGCGCCGAGGGGATGAACGCCAATGGATCCCGTTACACCGGCACGGTTGTTTGTGGCGCAGAACGGCACGCAGGTCCGGTTTAATTGGACGGTCGGCAGCTCTCAATATATGGGCAGTGGCACCCGAAACGGCGATATCCTGTGGATCGACTGGGGCAGTGCGCATCCGGTTGTCTACGTAAAGATGCCAAATGGCGAATTGCACGGCACCTGGGACAACGGTCGGGCGCTGGAGCGGCTGATCCCCCTGCGGTGATCGGATCCGGTCTCAATGCAGAGCGCGCTGACAGGCGCGCCCTGCTGGTCTAGTCGCTGAACCTTAGTGGCAGGCCGGGCGTGTGCCGGGCAGCAAAACTTTGTCGATCACATGGATCACGCCGTTGTCGGCCTTGATATCCGCAATCACCACATTGGCCATCTCACCGGTCCCGTCAGCGATCATCACACCCTCAGAGGACTTGGTGATGCACAGACGTTCGGACGCCAGAACCGGTTTGAAGTAATTCGATCCGGTCGGGATGCCCGCGGCCGGCAGGTTTCGGTCATCAACGTGATAGAGCAAAACATTGGTCAGCTGTGCTTTGTTTTCGGGCTGCAGCAAGGTTTCGACGGTGCCTTCAGGCAGCGCAGCAAAGGCGGCGTTGACAGGTGCATAAACCGTGAACGGGCCATCGCCTTGCAGGGTTTCCACCAGACCTGCCGCGGATACAGCAGCCACGAGGGTTGAGAAGCGCTCGTCTCCGGCTGCGATGTCCACGATGGTATCGGCCGAAGCCACGGAGGCCCCGCAAAGGGTCAGAGCGGCGGCTTTGAGGGTCATTGAAAGTTTCATTTGGAAGTCCTTTTTGTGAGGCAATGCCAATCAGCATGTGTCCGTCACTACGCGCCGACTTCTGGTTCGGATGACTCCGTTCACGCGCCTGTGAATAGACCGGTTAGTTGACCTAGAAGGTCTGCGGTACGGCCGAAACCAAAAAAGGCGGCCCCGAAAGAGCCGCCTTTACCGTGAGTGGGAGCCACCTTAGTTCTGCAGCTCGGCCGGATCTTTGAACTCAATCTCGCCCCATTTGACGTCAGCCGTGTTGATAAAGCCGGGAACGTCCTTTTCCCAACGGGCCTGCACGCCGCTGGACAGGTTGAGGAACAATTCGCCGTCGACGATTTTCCAGATTTCCGGATCGCCATCAAACTTGAAGCCCATTGCCGTGCCAAAGGCGCAGTAGCCGCCGTATTGGGGGGCGTAGGCCTCGGGGTTGGCTTCAAACTTGGCTTTATGCTCTTCCGAGATAAAGCGGTAGGTGGCGTCCTCATAGGTGGCGGTGATCTGCCAGTCACCGGGGGTGGGCTCACCCAGGTTGAAATAGGCCACCGGGTCATAGCCGCGCAGGGCCAGTCCGGTGGAGGTGGCGTTGACCTCGGATCCGGCGGCGAAGGCCGCAGAGGTGAGGGCAACAGAAACGGCAACGGTGCCGAGGATCGTTTTGATCGGGTTCATAGATTTGGTCCTTTGAGAAAGGACGGGCTGTCGAAATTCCACCCCGTCTGAAAATGTCAGAACGCCGTAATCGCGGCGTCCTGAGCCAGAGATGGGGCAGGGTGGGTTCACTTGCAAAGCAACAAGATTTGAGTGTTTGTGGCGGCAAATCCCCTGTGCATCTGCGCAGAACACATGCGGGTGAAGGCCCTGTGATCAGGCCAGTAATCGGGCTTGTGATCAAGCCTGTGATTGAAGGGCGTGGTGCCGCGCTTAGCTGCGTTGCAGGGCGATGTTCAGCCCCAGCGCAATCAGGATGCCGCCGCCCAGTCGCTGCATCCGCTGCCCGGCTTTCTGCGACCGCTGCAACGCCCCGCTAAGGCGTGCCGCCAGCAGCACACAGGCGACGTCAGCCGAAGAGAAGATCACGTTGACGGCCGTGCCCAGCACCATCAGCTGCGCCCAGATCGGCAGGCTGGCGCTTGGGTCGGTGAACTGGGGCAGGAAGGCCACAAAGAAGATGGCCGTTTTGGGGTTCAGCACTTCAACGGTGACACTTTCCCAAAAGGCCCGTTTGGCGGACTTTGCTTCGACCGTGAGGTTGAGCGCGTTGAGGCTCTGACGGCTGCGCAGCATCTTGAAGCCGAGCCAGATCAGATAGGCCGCCCCTGCAATTTTGAGTGCCAGGTACAGCGGCGGAACCGCCTGAAACAGCACCGCCAACCCCAGCGAGGCCGCCGCCACATGGGCATAGCCGCCCACATGGATCCCAAGCGCCGCCATCCAGCCCGCCTTGCGCCCGCGTGCCAAGGTCTGCGCCGTGGCATAGAGCATTGCCGGACCCGGCATATAGGCGAAAACCGCAGTGGCGATCACAAAGGCGATCAGAATGTCAAAACCGGGCATCTGGCACCTCGTTCAGGGTTATTTCTTGCCGATCTTTGGCTCGGTACCGGCGCGCAGGCGGGCGATATTGGCGCGGTGGGTCCAGAAAATCAGCAGCGTCAGCGCCACGCCAAGGAAAAACAGATGGCCCTGCAGGAACACCACCATCCAGGCGGTCGACAGCGCCGCAGCCACCAGCGCCGACAGCGAAGAAATGCGGGTCAGTACCGCCGTAACCAGCCATGTCGCACAGGACGCCAGACCAATCGGCCAGGACAACGCAATCAACAGGCCAAGGAAGGTGGCGACCCCTTTGCCGCCTTTGAACTTCAGCCAGACCGGGAAGCAATGGCCGACAAAGGCCATCAGCCCCGCCAACTGCGCTGCATCCTCGCCCGCAAAAGCGCGGGCCAGCAGAACCGCCACCGCCGCCTTGCCGCCATCCAGAAACAGCGTCAGCGCCGCCGCCTTTTTGCTGCCGGTGCGTAGTACATTGGTGGCACCGATGTTGCCGGACCCGATGTCACGCAGGTTGCCCAGCCCCATCACAGCAGCCAGCACCATGCCGAAGGGGATCGACCCCAACAGGTAGCCGATCAGCCCCCACAGGCCGAGGGTCGGGACGGTCGAAAGGATCTCGGGCATTAGAGGTCTCCGAAGACAGGGGTGCCATTGACGAATGTTGCCAGCACTTTGCCCTGCATCCGCTGCCCGTCAAAGGGGGTATTTTTCGATTTCGAATTCAGTTTGAACCGATCCAGCACAAACGGGGCATCAGCGTCGAACAGGACCAGATCCGCAGGTGCGCCCGTGCTCAACCGCCCGCTGGGCAGGCCAAACCGATTGGCAGGGTTCAGCGCGATGGCGCGCCACAGCTGCGGCAGGGTCAGATCACCAGAGTGGTACAGGCGCAGGACAGCAGGCAGGAAGGTTTCCAGACCAACAGCGCCGCTGGCCGCTTCCTCGAAGGGCAGGCGTTTGCTCTCTTCGTCCTGCGGCGTGTGGAACGAACTGATCACGTCGATCAGCCCGTGGCGCAGGGCGTCCACAATGGCCACACGGTCGTCTTCGGCACGCAGCGGCGGCTTGACCTTGAAAAAGGTGCGGTAATCGGCGACGTCGAATTCGTTCAGCGTCAGATGGTGGATCGAGGTGCCTGCCGTGACATCCAGCCCGTTGTTCTTGGCGCGTTCCAGTGCAGGCAAGGCGCGGGCGGTGGTGATCTGGTCGAAGTGGTACTTCGCGCCGGTCATCTCCAACAGGGCGATGTCGCGGTCGATCCCCATGCGTTCTGCCATCGGTGACACCGCAGGCAGTCCACGCAGCGAGGCAAATTTGCCCGAGGTCACAGCCGCACCTTTTGACAGGATCGGTTCCTGCGGGTGCCCCAGCACCAATGCGCCGAGCGATTTGGCATAGGACAGGGCACGGGTCAGCACCTTGGTGTCGGTGACCACATGGTCGCAATCGGTGAAGGCCACGGCGCCAGCGTCTTGCAGGAACCCGATCTCGGTCATCTCATGGCCCGCGCGGTCTTTGGTCAGGGCCGCCATGGGCACCACATGGACCGGCGCGGCCTCCTGTGCGCGTCGGGTGACAAATTCCAGCGTTTCGGGGTTGTCGATGGTGGGTGTCGTATCGGGACGGGTCACGATAGTGGTGACGCCGCCAGCTGCAGCAGCCAGACCGGCCGAGCGGAAGCTTTCCTTGTGCCGCTCCCCCGGTTCACAGACCTTGACGCCGATGTCCACAATCCCCGGCGCCAGATACTTGCCGCCGCCGTCAATCACCTCTGCCCCTTCCGGCACCGCCAGTTCCTGCCCGTGGCCCGCAATGATCCCGTCCTGCACCAGCAATGTGCCCAGAGTGACCGATCCCCGCTCGGGGTCCACAAGGTTCACATTGGTGAAAAGAAACGTGCTCATGTCAGGCGGTCCTTGGTTGGGCGTGGTCGCGCGGTTCGGTAGGTGTTTAGGGCGGATCAGCGGTTGGGGAAAGGGTTAAGCGTTGTCCGAAAGGCGGTCATTGCGTTGAATGTCGCGCATCATCCGGTACACCTCGCGCCCGTCGGAAATGCGGTCAAAGCCGATGGGCACCAGATAAGATCCGTTTTTGGTCCGCTTGCGTTTCTGGGCAAAGTGGACCGAAGCCAGTTCTTCGTCGCTGAATTCCAGCACCGTTTCGCGGGTGATCGGGTAGCTTTTCAGCTTTTTGCCCAACAGCGGCAGATCGGTGGCGATAAAAGCCCGTTTGGAACTGAGCGTGTACCAGGTGTGACGCCGTTTGTAGGCAGGTCCAAAAATCCCGCCCAGGCTGATCCCCGCCCCCACGGAAAAGTGGATCAGGCCGAACATCCAGAAAAACCCACCCGCCTGCGATGCCATGATCATCCAGAACAGGGCAAAGCCGGCAAAAAACAGCCCGAAGAAAAATGTCATGAGATTGCGAGGGCGAAAAACCACGGCACCATCCGGCCGGCCTTGCCACAGGATCTCTTCGCCGGGGGCCAGCAGGCCTTCCCAGCCTTTTGTCTGGTCGCCGGTCGGATCGCCATACTGTGCCATCGTGCTTCGCCTCCTGTCGCGGTTGTTCAACCCGCCTTTGTTTTGGCGCGTTCAATCCGGGCTATGGTGTCGTCCCGGTCGGCCTGAAATTTCAACAGATGTTTGTCACCGGAGAGGGTGATGATCTGCACCGCCGAGCCCAGTTTGCGGATTTTGGCAATCTCAGCCAAGCGCAGCTTGCGCCCCTGAGGTCCCAAAAGACGGCTGTCGGTCAGGTCCCAACGGGCCTTCAATTCGTCCGAGGCCAGATAAAATCCTCGCACCGCAATTGCCGCCAGCCCGCCAATGGCGCCGGTCCAGACATGCGGATTGTCCAGCAGCATCAGGATCGCCATGCCACAGCCCATCGCGCCTGCGGCCAGCCAGGCGTGATCGCGCCAATAGGCGGCGCGGTCCGGGGTGAAAGAATGCTGCACAGTTTCGCCTTCTTGCAGCGGTGTGGTTGGCGTCATGATCGGATGCGTATCCATCGCTCACGACCCTCCCTGCAGCGCGGCCAAAACCGCCAGCATGGCGACAATCAACAGGGCCGAGGCCCCCCACCACAGCCAGCGCGGCAGCTGCGGCGCGGGTTCGGCAACAAAATCGTCCAGCTGGCCCTGAGCGGCCTCGGAGCGGAGCGGGGTAAACTCAATTTCGGGAATGTCTTCGTCCCAGGCCCCCACCGGCGTCAGCGCGGGGGCGGGCGTCAGGGTCAGCTCCTGCCGGTGAAAGGCGTTTGGGTAGAGGATCAGAACCACGCCGCTGAGCGCGTCCAGCGCCGCGCGATCTGGCTCTAACGCCTCTTCGGGCAGGCCGTTTGCTTTGATCAGGTAGTTCATCAGGCCAAAATCGTCGAGGTCGACCAGATCAAACACCTCAACCCTTGTGGCATCCACCGCTTTCACCCCCAGCAGATCGGCCAGGCGGCCTTCGGCCAGCCCCGGTTCGGCCTCTGCCAGTATGGCCTGCAACCGGTCCAGCTCGGCTCGGTCGGCAGCCAGAGAAAACAGCCGCACCCCACGCGGCTCATCCGAGCGGATGTGCAGCATCTCCAGCATCAACCAGCGATCCAGATGATCACGCCAACAAGCGCAAACATCACCAACAGGGCAATGGTGGCCACGCGGCCGGACATGCGGGGATCTTTGGGATCTTCCATCTCTTACACCTCGACCGAGGCGTCTTGCGCCCGTGCTGTTTTCAGATTGCGTGCCAGCAGATCCATCGCCGCCATACGCACGGCGACACCCATCTCCACCTGTTCCTGAATGACCGAACGGTTGATGTCATCGGCGATGGTGCCATCAATCTCAACCCCGCGGTTCATCGGGCCGGGGTGCATGACAATGGCGTCCTCTTTGGCGTGGCGCAGCTTATCGGCATCCAACCCGTAGCGGTGATAATATTCCCGTTCCGAGGGGATAAAACCCCCGTCCATCCGTTCTTTCTGAAGCCGCAGCATCATAACAACATCCACGTCTTTCAGGCCCTTTTCCATGTCGTGATAGACCTCAACCCCTAACTGGTCGACCTGGGACGGCATTAGCGTCGGCGGGCCAACAAGGCGCACACGGTTCTCCATCTTGCCCAGCAGGATCAGGTTCGACCGGGCCACACGGCTGTGCGCAATGTCACCACAGATCGCAATGTTCAGCCGGTGCAAACGCCCCTTGGCGCGGCGGATGGTCAGGGCGTCCAGCAGCGCCTGCGTCGGGTGCTCATGTTTGCCGTCACCGGCGTTCAGCACGGCGCAGTTTACTTTCTGCGCCAGAAGGTCCACCGCGCCGGAATGCGGGTGACGCACCACCAGCAGATCAGGATGCATCGCGTTCAGCGTCAGGGCGGTGTCGATCAGGGTCTCCCCCTTTTTGATCGATGATGCCTGCATCGCCATATTCATCACATCCGCCCCCAGACGTTTGCCCGCCAGTTCAAAACTGGCCTGCGTGCGGGTGGAGTTTTCAAAGAACATGTTGATCTGGGTCAGCCCCTGCAACGCGTCCGAGTGTTTCTTCTCGCGCCGGTTCAGATCGACATATTGATCCGCCAGATCCAGAATGGCGGTGATCTCCATCGGATGCAGGGGCTCGATCCCCAGAAGATGCTTCTGCGTAAACGTCATGACCCTCTCCAATGCAGCTGTCGCCCGCTTATAGAAACCCCACCTGCCAGTCGCAAGAAGCCGCCTTTCTTCTTGGCAAAAATATCCCGGGGTGAGGTGCTTTGGCACCGAGGGGCAGCGCCCCTGATGTTATCGTTGAGCGCTCAGCCTTCGCACTTTCCACTTCCGCGTCTGCGCGATAGCTTGGCGGCATGGAACAGGTGGAATCGGCTCTCGACTATCATATGGCGCTGGCCATGCTCGACTGGCAGCTGGAGTTGGGCGCGGATGAGGTCATCTGCGAGGCGCCGGTCAACCGGTTTGAACTGCAGCAATCGCAGCCGAAACCAGCCGCTGCCGCGGCAGGTCCAGACGGCAAACGGCGTCCTCCGCCGGTGGCCAAGCCCAAAATCGACCCCATTGCCGAAGCCACCAAACTGGCGCAGGCGGCTCAGGACCTGCCCGGTCTGCGCGCCACATTGGAAACTTATGAACATTGCGAGTTGAAACAGGCTGCGCGGCAACTGGTGTTTTCTGACGGTACTCCAGAGGCGCGGGTGATGGTGATCGGTGAAATGCCGGGTCGTGACGAAGATCGCTTGGGCAAACCCTTCATGGGCCCTTCCGGCCGTCTGCTGGACAAGATGCTGGCCGCCATTGATTTGGACCGGGCCGCCGATGACCCTGCCAAGGCCGCCTATCTGACAACCGTCCTGCCCTGGCGCGGGCCACAGAACCGGGATGCCACCCCGGCAGAGGTGCAGCAGCTGAAACCTTTCCTGGAACGGCATATCGCTTTGGTGAAACCCGACTTTCTGGTGCTGATGGGCAATTTGCCCTGTCAGGCGTTGCTGGCGAAACGCGGCATTTCACGTTTGCGTGGCCAATGGGCCGAGGTGCAGGGCATTCCAGCCCTGCCGATGCTGCATCCCGAACGGCTGCTGCGCAATCCAATGGCCAAACGCGATGCCTGGGCCGACCTCCTATCGCTGAAAGCGCGGCTGGACGCATAACGAAAACACCCCTCAGATTGGACCTCGCCATGATTGTTGACCCGCTTGTCCTCTTGGCCTTTATCCCGGCCGCCTTGGCGCTGAACCTGACGCCGGGGGCGGATATGATGTTTTGTCTCGGGCAGGGGCTGCGTTCGGGCGCGCGTCCTGCGCTGGCGGCCAGCGCAGGGATATCCGTCGGGGCGTTTTTTCATGCTGGCCTGGCTGGATTGGGCCTGTCTGCGCTGATCGCCGCCATGCCCGGTGCCTTTGACGTGATCCGCTGGGCGGGGGTGGCCTATCTGCTGTTTCTGGCCTGGCAATCACTGCGACAGGGCGCGCTCAGCAGCAGCGCCACGGCGGCGCCTGCGTTACGCGCGTTCCGCGAAGGCCTGCTGGTGAACCTGACCAACCCCAAGGTCATCCTGTTTGTGCTGGCTTTCGTGCCGCAGTTTGTGGATCCCGCACGTGGGGCCTTGTTGCTGCAGTTTCTGATCTTTGGCGCGGTGCTGGCGCTGGGCGGTTTTGTCATCAACGGGCTGGTCGGGGTCTTCGCAGGCGGCATTGGTCGCAAGCTGACCGGAAGCCCAGTGTTTGCGCGCTGGTTGGGACGGGTCAGCGCAGGAATTTTTGCAGGGTTGGCCGTGCGCCTGGCCCTGTTGGAACGAGTGTAGGAAAGACATGTCACGCATCGACGACAGCAAAGAGTTCATCCCGGTCCGCATTGCGGTCCTGACGGTATCAGACACCCGCGATCTCAGCGCCGACCGCTCCGGCGACACGCTGGTGGGCCGTATCGAAGGCGCAGGCCACAGGGTGGCCGACCGCAAGATCATCCGTGACGAACGGGCCGAGATCGCCGACCAGCTGCGGGCCTGGGTGGCGAACAAAGAGGTGGACGTCATCATCTCCACCGGTGGCACCGGTCTAACCGGCCGTGATGTGACCGTGGAGGCCCATCGGGACGTCTACGAAAAAGAGATCGAAGCCTTCGCCACCGTGTTCACCATTGTCTCCATGAACAAGATCGGCACCTCCGCGGTTCAAAGCCGTGCCACAGGGGGTGTAGCCGGTGGCACCTACCTCTTTGCGCTGCCCGGCAGCCCGGGGGCCTGCAAGGACGCTTGGGATGAAATTCTCAGCTTCCAGCTGGATTATCGCCACCGCCCCTGCAACTTCGTGGAAATTTTTCCACGTTTGGACGAACATTTGCGACGGAAATAAATCCGCGCACGTATAACTGACGTAAACTTCGTAACACTTGGCTTTCACCAAGGGGCATCTACCTCTTGGGGAGAGCCTATAAATATTTGTGCGCAAAGGACTAACCCATGCGTTTTCTGCGACAGAGCCTGACGGGGCTGTTTCTTTTGGCTTTGACCGTGAGCCTGCTTTTCTACGCTGTGACGCTGGTGCGTGACGCGGTCGAAGATCAGATGGGCAACGACAATCGCCGCTCTGGCGGGCGCGAGCGGGTCTTTACCGTTGCCGTGGTTCCGGCAGAGCCGCAGAGTGTCACACCGATCCTAGAGGCCTATGGCCAGATCGAAAGCCGCCGCGCGCTTGTTCTGCGGGCCGCTGATTCGGGGCCGGTGGTGGAGCTGGCAGAGAATATGACCGAAGGCGGAGTGGTCGAGGCTGGCCAGATGCTGTTGCGGATCGATCCGGCTGATGCCCAGGCCGCATTGGACCGGGCCGTTGCGGATCTGCAGGACAGTGAGGCCGAAGGGCGGGACGCAGAACGTGGGCTGGAACTGGCACAGGCCGATCTGGCTGCGGCCGAGGAACAGGCGGCGCTACGGCAGAAGGCCTTTGAACGGCAGCAAGGGCTGAAAACTAGGGGCGTGGTAACCGATACCGCGGTGGAAACCGCAGAGCTTGCGGCGGCGTCGGCACGTCAGTCGGTGGTCACCCGACGTCAGTCTCTGGCCCAGGCCGAGGCGCGGGTGGACAAGGCGGCAACGGCTTTGGCGCGGTCCACAATTGCGCGGGATGAGGCGCAGCGCACGCTGGCGGACACCATTGTGACGGCCAAGTTTGACGGCACGTTGTCGGATGTTTCCGTTGTTGCTGGCGGGTTGGTCGGGACCAATGAACAGCTAGCGCAGCTGGTCGATGGCACCGCGCTGGAAGTGGCTTTCCGGGTGTCTACCGCGCAATACGCCCGCCTGCTGGATGAGGCGGGCCGCCTGCGCCAGACCCCTGTGCAGGTCTCGCTTGATGTCAGCGGCATCGATCTTTCAACCACCGGTCGGCTCAGCCGTGACAGCGCCGCAGTTGCCGAAGGCCAGACCGGCCGTTTGATCTTTGCCACGCTGGACAGCCCCCGCGGCATGAAACCCGGTGACTTTGTCACCGTGGCCGTCGAAGAACCCGCGCTGGAACGGGTGGTGCGGCTGCCCTCCAAGGCGCTTGGCAGTGACGGGCGGGTGCTTGTGATCGGCGAAGGTGACCGATTGGAAGCGATGGAGGTCACGCTGCTGCGCCGACAGGGCGATGATGTGCTGATCCGCGCCCGGGGACTGGCAGGGCGTCAGATCGTCAAAGAACGCACCCCGCTGTTGGGCGCGGGCATCAAGGTCAAGACGCTGGCCCCCGGTGGCGCCGAGGCCGCACCGGCAGAACCCGAAACCGTGGCCCTGTCGCCGGAACGCCGTGCCAAGCTTGTGGCCTTTGTTGAGGCCAACAACCGAATGCCTGCGGATGCAAAAAACCGCATTCTGGACGCGCTGAAAGAAGAACAGGTGCCGACCCGCATTGTGCAACGTCTCGAAGACCGGATGGGGAGCTAAGCGATGGTGCGCGAAATCCCTTCGGCGGCGGGCGGGTTGCTGTCCTATTTCACCCGCCACAAAACCGTGGCGAACCTTCTGCTGGTGGTTCTGCTGGTGCTGGGCATGGCCGTGGTGCCGCAGATGCGGGCGCAGTTCTTTCCTGACGTGATTGTCGATGATGTGTCGGTCTCGGTCGGTTGGGACGGGGCAGGGGCCGAAGATGTCGACGCGGCAATTGTTCAGGTGCTGGAACCGGCGCTTCTGGCTGTGGAAGGGGTCGAAAGCTCGACCAGCACCAGCCGCGAGGGACGCGCCTCGGTCAATCTGGAGTTTGAACCGGGCTGGGATATGGCCCGCGCCGCGGATGATGTGCAGTCTGCGGTCGATGCGATCACCACGCTGCCGGAGGACGCAGATGATCCCAATGTGCGCCGCGGGGCCTGGCGCGACCGGGTCACTGATGTGGTCATCACTGGTCCGGTGGAAACACAGCAGCTGGGTCTGTTCGCTGACGAATTTGTCACCCGCCTTTTTGCCGAAGGTGTGACCCGCACCACTATTCGCGGGGTTGCAGCCTCGGAAATCTTGATTGAGGTGCCCTCGCTCAAGCTGATTGCCCATGATGTGACAATGGTGCAGATCTCGGACGCCATTGCACAAGAGGTGGATGCCGATCCTGCTGGCGATGTGGCCGGAGCCAATGCGCGGGTTCGCACCGGGGTTGCCAAACGATCGCCCGAGCAGATCGAACAGATCGTGCTGCGCACCAATGAGGACGGTTCCGCCCTGACCATTGCTGATGTTGCGACGGTGCAGCTTTTGGGCGCGGACCGTGCCCGCAGTTACTTTGTCGGTGACAATGCTGCCGTGTCGATCCGGGTGGACCGGTCCGCCACAGGCGATGCCATTGAAATGCAGCATCAGGTCGAAGATGTGGCCGCCGCATTGCAGGCAACCCTGCCGGATGGTGTCTCGGTTGATCTGATCCGCACAAGGGCCGAGGCGATCTCGGGCCGTTTGAACCTGCTGCTCGACAACGGGTTGATGGGTCTGGGGCTGGTGGTTTTGCTGCTGTTCCTGTTCCTTAATGCCCGCACCGCCTTCTGGGTCGCTGCAGGCATTCCGGTTGCCATGTTGGCCGCGATCACCCTGATGTATCTGGGGGGGCTGACGATCAACATGATCTCGCTCTTTGCGCTGATCATTACGCTGGGGATCGTGGTGGATGACGCGATTGTCGTGGGGGAACACGCGGACGCCCGGCTGCGCAAATATGGTGAGTCGCCAATGTTGGCTGCCGAAAACGCCGCCCGCCGCATGGCGATGCCGGTGTTTTCTGCCACCTTGACCACGATCATTGCCTTCTTTGGTCTGACGGCGATTTCCGGCCGTTTTGGTGATCTGATCGCCGACATCCCGTTCACCGTGATTGCGGTCTTGGCCGCCTCTCTGGTGGAGTGTTTCCTGATCCTGCCCAACCATATGGCCCATGCGTTGAAACACCAGCACAAGGACCATTGGTACGACTGGCCCAGCCGCGTTGTGAACCGCGGGTTCCGCTGGATGCGGGACACGTTGTTCCGCCCGTTGATGCGGCTGGTGGTCTGGGCTCGATATCCGGTGATGGCAGGCGCGGTGGTGCTGCTGTCTTCACAGATCGCCCTGTTTCTGGGCGGCGATGTCACTTGGCGGTTCTTCAATGCCCCAGAGCGCAGTTCGGTCACCGGCAACTTCGCCATGCTGGAAGGCGCCACCCGCGAAGATTCCCTGGCGATGATGAAAGAAATGCAGCGTGCCACCGATGCTGTCGGCAAACGTCTGGAAGAGCAATATGGCTGGGCGCCAGTTGATTATGTCATCACCGAGGTTGGTGGCAACGCAGGCCGGGGGCTCAGCGGTGCGGACAGCAAAGACGCTGATCTGCTGGGCGCCATTTCTATCGAGCTGATCGACGCCGACCTGCGGCTGAAACAGGACGGCAGCCCCTATTCCAGCTTCGCCTTTGTCGCCGAGCTACAGGACGAGGTGCGCAAACACCCGCTGGCCGAAACGCTCAGCTTCCGTGGCTGGCGATCGGGCCCCGGTGGGGATTCGCTGGACGTGCAGTTCTACGGCGCCTCTGCCGAAGTGCTGAAACAGGCCAGTGAAGATCTGCAAACCGCCCTGGCTGAATACCCCGAGGTGTCGGCGGTTGAGGACAATCTGGCCTACGACAAAGAAGAGCTGATCCTTGAGCTGACCGCACAGGGACAGGCGCTTGGGTTTTCCATTGACGGGGTAGGCCGTGTTCTGCGCAACCGACTGAACGGGATTGAGGCAGCGACCTATCCCGACGGGCCACGCAGCGCCACCATCCGGGTGGAACTGCCCGAGGCCGAACTGACCGCCGACTTCCTGGACCGCACCCAGATGCGTAGCCCATCGGGGATCTACGTGCCACTGTCGGATCTGGTGACCGTCACCTCCCGCAGCGGCTTCTCCACCGTGCGGCGGGAAAACGGCATCCGGCTGATTTCAGTCACCGGCGACATTTCCGAAGACGATCCGGTGCGCGCCGAGGCGATCTCAACCGCGCTGGAAACCGAAATTCTGCCCACCATCGCCAGTGAACGCCAGGTCGAGTTCCGCCTGTCGGGCCTGTCGGAACAAGAGGACAGCTTCCTCAACGAAGCCCGCACAGGGCTGATCCTGTGTCTCACCGGCATCTATCTCGTGCTGGCCTGGGTCTTTGCCAGCTGGACCCGACCGTTTGTGGTGATGGCGGTGATCCCCTTTGGCCTCGTCGGGGCGATCTGGGGGCATTACATCTGGGATGTGCCGCTGTCGATGTTCTCGGTTGTGGGGCTGTTGGGGATGACAGGGATCATCATCAACGACTCCATTGTGCTGGTCACCACCATCGATGAATACGCCAAGGAACGTGGGCTGGTGCCCTCGATCCTGGATGGCGCGGCCGACCGGTTGCGCCCTGTCATGCTGACCACATTGACCACGGTTCTGGGCCTTGCACCGCTGCTCTACGAAAGCTCCAGCCAGGCGCAATTCCTGCGGCCCACGGTGGTCACTCTGGTCTACGGCCTGGGCTTTGGCATGGTGCTGGTGCTGATTGTGGTGCCGGCGCTGATCGCCGCACAGCATGACTTTTCCCGTCAGTTTACGGCGCTGCGCCATGCGGTGAAATCCCGCCCTCTGCGCGCACCTATGGGGTTTGTCCTTGCTGCACTGGCGCTTTGGCTGGTGCCAACTCTGGGCCATGTGGCACTTTATGACACGCTGGCGCCACAGCTGGTGACAGCGCTGCCAGCGCTTGCCGCCGTGCCGGCGCTGCCGGCGGCACTGGTGCTGTTCCTGAGTGTGGCGTTGATCCTTGTACTGCTGCTCTACATCGGCGCAGCCCTGCGGCTGGCGCTGCAACGTCGGGCAAAAGCGTAAGGTGGGGGGGGGCGGCCCGCAGACTACCCCGCCGGGCAGCCCTGAATATCGACGGCGCGGTTTTGACCCAGAACCGTGATCCGCAGGTCCGACCGGTCCAACCCGATCGGATCGCCCTCAACATGCATCATCTCGGTCTCCACCCGCAGCACCCGGCCTTGCCGGGTGGTTGCGGCCTCGGCCACCCAGATCAGCGGATTGCCGGTTTCCACAACGGCATATTCCGCACCACCCGTGGCGGGCAGTTGGATCTCCGCCGCCAGCGCCAGACCGTCTTCCGTGGGACGCAGCTCACAGCGGATCTGGCCCAGGCCCGCTGCGCGCGCCACCATCGGCTGATCTGCCAGAGCGGTCACAATGCGGGCATCCCGCACTCCATTGCCGTCCATCCGCACATCAAAGCTGAGTTCCGCAGGGACACAGACATCCTTGCAAACCCCGATCATCAAACGCCCCTTCAGGGTCACAGGCTGGCCTGCATGTTTTGGCGCCAGAACCACCGGCAACACCAGATCGCCGTGATACCCGACCGAACGCATACCGTTCTGGCTGAACACCTGAGGCGTCGGCCAGGCGGGGGTCAGCGCCACCAGATTGCGCGACCCCTGCAGATCAAACATCGGCGGAATGCCAGCATCGCCGGGGGCGCGCCAATAGGTTTTCCAACCCTCTGCCAGCTGGATATGCAGCGCCGCCACCCGCGCCCCGTCCTCGCGCTGCCAGCCGGGCAAAACAGTGAGCGAAGCCATGTCCAGCGACCAGTTTCCCGCCGCAGCGGAACTGGCCACACAGGCGGCAACAAGTGGTGCAATCAAACGTCTCATCATGCCCCAAGATGTGCGCCATCTGGCCGCAGAATCCAACTCACATTCCGGAGATTGAATTGTGACAGCGCCAAAACTGCGGCTTTTTTCACCCGCTCCGCTGGACCAATGGGGGAACGCTACCTATTCTCTACTATAGGAAGGAAGGTGTTCTACATGGACCTGACTGGACAATTGCTGATTGCCATGCCCGGTATGGGCGACCCCCGTTTTGACCATTCTGTTGTGTTGATCTGCGCGCATTCCGACGAAGGCGCGATGGGGCTTATTGTCAACAAACCCACCGAAGATGTGAAACTGGCCGACCTGCTGGAGCAGGTGAAAATCACCGCAGGCGAAGAGGCCCCGGAACTCGGAGTACACTTTGGCGGGCCGGTGGAAACCGGTCGCGGCTTTGTTCTGCACGGGGGCGAGTATCGCTCGGCCCTTAACACGCTGAACGTTTCGGGTCGCTTTGGCCTGACGGCAACGCTGGATGTGCTGGAAGACCTCGCCGCCGGGAAAGGCCCGAAAAACGCCATTGTGGCACTGGGCTATTCCGGCTGGGGACCGGGCCAGCTGGAGGATGAAATCTCCCACAACGGCTGGCTGACCTGCGCGGCGGAGACGGACCTGGTGTTTGATCCCGAAAACAACGCCAAATGGGAAGCCGCCTTGCAAAGCATGGGGGTGGATGCGCTGCTGCTCTCTGCCGAGGCGGGGCACGCCTAGCCACGGGTCCCTTTTTGAGTATTTGGGGATCGTTGAAAGCGGCTTTCTTCTTGGTGCAAATATCCTGGGGGGATGCCGCAGGCATGGGGGCAAAGCCCCCTCTTGGGCCAGTAGGTGGCGGTCTCAGCGCGGTGCAGCCGCGCGGCGCAGGCGGTCGTTGATGGCGCGGCCCAATCCGATCTCAGGAATGGGGGAGACGGCGATGCCCTTGGGGACCTTGGCGTCCAGAGCGTGCAGATGGTGAAACAGATTGGCAGCGGCCTCGGTCAGGTCGCCGGCGGCGGACAGGTTCAGGGCGCAGTCAACGGTGCCAAAACCAAGCAGCAGCTCCTCGGGGCCGACGTCACTGGCATTCAGCCGCACCGATGCCCCCGGCGCGTAGTGAGAGGTCATCTGCCCCGGCGCGATCAGCGGGTCTCCGGATTGATGCACCTTGAGCGGCGCGCCGAGGCAATGCTCCAGCGCCTCTTGCGGCAGGCCGCCTGGGCGTAGCAGCACCGGTTCCTCAAACAGGCCGACGATGGTTGACTCCACGCCCACGGGGCAGGCGCCGCCGTCCAGAATGCCTTCGATGCGACCGGCGAGCCCTGCGGCCACATGCGCCGCCGTGGTGGGGCTGATCTTGCCCGAAGGGTTGGCAGAGGGCGCGGCCAACGGGCCGTCAAACTGGGTCAGCAACTCATGCGCCAGCGGGTGGGCAGGCACCCGCACCGCTAGGGTTGGCAGATCGGCGGTGACCAGCGGCGACAGCCTACTGCCCGGCCTCAGGGGCAGCACCAGCGTCAGCGCGCCGGGCCAGAAGGCCTGCGCCAGACGGTCGGCCAGATCGGACCATGCGACATAGCGTTGCGCGGTGGCGGCATCGGCGACATGCACAATCAGCGGATTGAACCGCGGCCGGCCCTTGGCCTCAAAGATCCGCGCCACCGCGTGATCATTGCGGGCATCTGCGGCCAGCCCATAGACTGTTTCGGTGGGCATGGCGATCAAGCCACCCTCGGTCAGGATGGATGCGGCACGGGTGACCCCTGCGGCATTGGCGGCCAGCATTTCGGTTTCCGTTGGGGTATTCGAGGTGCTCATGATCTATGACGCCGCGTTTTGATTGAGTGGACGGGGGGCTTCCGCCTAGGTTGCCCCGCAAATCAGATGCATACATGCGGCCCCTCCCGATTCCAAGCCGCAGCCAGGAGGAATACCAATGAGCTACCGCGCCCAGGTGGAAGACATTCGCTTCATCTTCAACAAAGTTGCGCCCATCGAGCAGCTGCGCCAGACCGCGCGTTTTGCCGAGGTGAGCGAAGATCTCTCGGATGCGGTGCTGGATGGCATGGGCAAACTGTGTGAGGAAGTGATCTACCCCACCGCCCGCGATGGTGATCTGACACCGGCGGTGCTGGAGAATGGTGTGGTGCGCACCTCGCCCGGTTTCAAAGAGGCGTTTGAGGCGATTGCCGAAGGCGGCTGGGTGGCTGTGTCCGGTCCGGAAGAACAGGGCGGCATGGGGTTGCCGCTTGCCTATACCACCGCGTTCAACGAAATGATGTCCTCTTCCAACATGGCGCTTGGCCTCTGTCCGCTGCTGACGCAGGGCCAGTGTGAAGCGCTGGAGCACCATGCCTCCGACGCGCTGAAAGAGCTCTATCTGCCGAAGCTGATCAGTGGTGAATGGACCGGCACCATGAACCTGACCGAACCCGGCGCGGGGTCCGATGTGGGGGCGTTGAAATCCAAGGCTGAACCCAATGGGGACGGGACTTATGCGGTTTCGGGCCAGAAGATCTTTATCACATGGGGCGACCATGATTTTGGTGGCAACGTTTGCCATCTGGTGCTGGCCCGCCTGCCCGACGGTGTGAAAGGCACCAAGGGCATCAGCCTGTTTATGGTCCCCAAGTATCTGCCGGATGAGAATGGCAACCCTGGTGTGGCCAACGACCTGAGGGTGGTCAGCCTTGAACACAAGCTGGGCATCCACGGCTCGCCGACTGCGGTGATGCAGTTTGATGGTGCCAGGGGCTGGCTTGTCGGTGAGGAACACAAAGGCATGGCTGCGATGTTCACCATGATGAACAACGCGCGTCTGGGGGTGGCCTCGCAAGGGGTCGGGATTGCCGAAGCCGCTTATCAGAAAGCGCTGGATTACGCCAAAGAGCGTCAGCAGTTTGGTCCGATCGTGAACCACGCCGACGTGCGCCGGATGCTGATCGGCATGAAGGCCGATACCTTTGCGGCCCGTTCGATTGTGATGTCCTGCGCCGTTGCGCTCGACATGGCCACCGCCACCGGCACGCCGGAGTGGAAGGCGCGTGCGGCCCTGTTGACCCCGATTGCCAAATCCTTTGCCACCGAAGTGGGCATCGATGTGGCCGAACAGGGGGTGCAGGTGCACGGTGGCATGGGTTTCATCGAAGAAACCGGCGCCGCGCAGTTCAGCCGCGATGTGCGGATCACCGCGATCTATGAGGGCACCAACGGCATTCAGGCGATGGATCTGGTGGGCCGCAAGATGATGGACGGGGGCGAAGCTGCCAACGTCCTGCTGGATGAGATCGAGGCCGAGGTGGAAGCCGCCCGCGCCGCCATGCCGGAGCTGGCAGAACCTGTCTGGCAGGCCTGTGAATCGCTGCGCGAAGCGGTGGAGTGGCTGGTCAGCCAGACCGATATGAACACCCGCTTTGCAGGCTCCGTGCCCTTCTTGATGGCCTTTGGTCGTGTGCTGGGCGCCTATTATCACATGAAGGCCGCATTGGCCGAGGGCGGCGAGGGGCCACGTTCGAAACTGGCGCGCTTCTATATCCGCCGTCTGCTGCCGCAGCATGTCTCGTATCTGGAACATGCCCGTGCGGGTGCGGATGACCTCTATGCCTTCAGCCTGGAAGAGCTGGAGGCGTGAGCCTCGACGTGAAAACCGACAGGTCTGAAATGGGTGGCCTGCGCTACCCGTTTGAGACACCGGAAAACGGCGGCACGCTGGAGGTGGCCGAGGGTGTCTTGTGGATCAGGATGCCTTTGCCGATGGCGCTGGACCATGTGAATGTCTACGCGCTGGATGAGGGTGACAGCTGGACCATCGTGGATGCGGGGGTCTATTCTAAACGCTCGGTTGCGCTGTGGGAAACCCTGCTGGCGGGGCCCTTGGGCGGCAAACCTGTGTCCCGTGTGATCCTGACCCATCACCATCCTGACCATGTCGGCGCGGTGGGCTGGTTCCGGGCGCGTTTCGACGCCGAACTGATCACCACCCGCACCGCCTTCCTGATGTCGCGGATGCTGATCCTGGACGAGGAAACGGCCCCGACGCCGCAGGCTGTGGCGTTCTGGAAAAGCGCTGGCATGGCGGAGGAGGTGCTGCAGAAACGTCTGAACGAGCGGCCGTTCAACTTTGCCGATATCAGCCACTTCCTGCCTGTTGGCTACACACGGGTGCAGCAGGGTGACGTGATTCGCGCCGGGGGGCGGGATTGGGACGTCCATATCGGCAATGGCCACGCGCCAGAGCATCTGACGCTGTGGTCACGTAATGACAATCTGGTGATCTCGGGCGATCAGATCCTGCCCTCGATCAGCCCCAACATTGGCGTTCACCCGACCGAACCTGAGGCCGATCCGCTGGGCGAATGGCTGGAAAGCTGCGAACGTCTGCAAACCCTCGCGCGGGAGGATCATCTGGTGCTGGGCGGCCATAAACGGCCCTTCACCGGCCTGCCCCTGCGGATGCATCAGCTGATTGAGAACCACCACGGTGGGCTGCGTCGACTGCTGGACCATCTCGCGGAGCCACGCACTGCGGTGGAGTGTTTTCCACCTTTGTTCAAGCGCAGCATTGACGGTGGCACCTATGGGCTCGCGATGGTCGAAGCGGTTGCGCATCTCAATCATCTGCATCACACAGGTCAGGTGAAACGTGAACGTCGCGCGGATGGGGCGTGGCTGTGGCAACGCAGCTAGATCCAAGGCGCAGCCCGTTTGCGAACAGGGAAAAGGGGACGCGCCATGCAAGATGAGATCCAAACCTCCGCCGAACTGCACGAAGATGCGGTTCTGCCACGCCGTCATGAGGTCTACGCCGACCCGGACGCCAAGGCCAACAATGAGGTGCCCGCAAATGTGACGGCCACGCCGGTGCAAAAGAAAAGCGCGGCGCAATGGGCCTATGAGCGGCTGATCCTCTATATCCAGAACTTCGAAGAGACGCTGGATAAGGATCATGAGGTTGCGATGGGCTTTGCCGGTAGCAACGCCGGAGTGCTGCGGATCGAAGGCATGGGCTATTTTGACCCCGATATCGTGACGTTTTACGGCTCGGATGAGACCGGTACCAAAACCCAGTTGGTGCAGCATGTCACCCAGCTGAGCGTGATTCTGCGTGCCCTGCAAAAGCAGCCTGAACAGGTTGAGGCAAACCGCATCGGCTTCCGTCTGGCGGCAGATCTGGAAAAGAGCTGAGACTGCGACAACAAATATGCGCCCATTGCACGCACTGGGCGCATCTGTCGTGGTGACAGGGTCAGAAAAATCCGCTAATCAGCGATGAACTAAGAATTACCAAGCCAAAAAGGACGCGCACATGGCTGAGCACAAGCACGGTGAAATGAACATCGAAGTTCAGGAAAAAGTCTACGAAGGCTTCATCAACTTCACCAAATGGTCGGTCATCGTCATCATCGCCACACTGATCGTGCTGGCACTGGTGAACGGCTGATCTGAGCCGGCCCGTTCCGGCGGGCCGTTCTAACGGAGGAGGGGACGCGATGCGCAAGGCTGTGATCGCTCTGGCAGCAGTTTCGATGCTGGCGGGCTGTGTGGTGAAACAGGATCCCCCCATTTCCGATGAGGTTCTGGCGGCCTCGGTCTATCGGCATGATGGTCCACCCCGCCTGACCCTCTACACCATGATCAACAACCGGTCGGGCCGTGGCGCCCACACCTCGTTGATGATCAACGGATCGCAACGGGTGATTTTTGACCCTGCCGGTTCCTTCCGCAAAGGCGGCATTGTGACCCGCGATGACGTGGTCTTTAACGTCACGCCGCGGCTGGCCGATGTCTATACCCGTTTCCATGCCCGCAAGACCTATCACGTTGTGGTGCAGGAATTGGACGTTTCACCAGAGGTGGCCGAACAGGCGCTGAAACTGGCGCTGAGCCGTGGCGAAGTGCCGGACGCCTATTGTGCCAATTCCACCTCGGAAATTCTCAGCCAGCTGCCGGGGTTCGAAGGCATCAGCCAGACTTGGTATCCCAAGGATCTGTCCGATCAGTTTGCCCAGTTCCCCAACGCCACCCGCGCGGAACTGTACGAATATGACGATGGCGACCGGTTCAAAGCCCTGGCCGAATATGATCCGGCCAAGGTGATCGATAACATGAACGCCAACGGGTATTGATCCGGCCAGCCGTTGCCGGCGGATCCGCCCGTCTTAACCCAGCAAATACAGTAATCCGTAGAGCGTCACCGCGCCTGCGCCCATGGCGTAGATCACGCTTTTGCTGACCCATCCCACCGTCAGCGCCACCAGCGCCGCCGCCAGACGTGGCAGGTCAAAGGTGCCGTCAGTGCCAGCTGGCCAGACCACCAGCGGGGCCACCAGCCCGGGCAGGATGGCCACAGCCGTATACCGCAGGTGCCGCAGCAGCCATTCGGGCATGTTACGATCCCCGATCAGGCCGGTGAACATAAACCGCAGGCTGAAACTGCCGATGCCAAGACCAATGATGACGGTCCAGAGCGCGATTTGCGAAATCTCACTCATGCGCCTTCTCCCTCTTGGTTCGCGCCCGTTGTTGCGCGCCGCTCCAGCCACAGCTCTACCTGTGCCCCCACCATCATGGCGCCGACACCCGCGACCATCAGGCCAAGGTTATAGGGCAGGCCGCTGAACAGCAGCGCCAGCACCACCGAGGCCAGCGCCGCCGCGCGATGTGCGCCGGTGCGCAGCATTGGTCCAATCATGGCGATAAAGGTAATCGGCACCGCGAAATCCAGCGCCAGATTGTCCGGCACCCCCGCGCCCAGCCAGGCGCCAAAGGCGGTGGAGACGTACCAAGGCGGGCATATCGCCGAGGCGGTGCCAAGGAAATAGGACACCTTTTCCTGTAGCTGCCACTGCGGGTTCTTTTCATAGGCGACAATGGCGCAGGCGTAGCTCTGGTCGATGGTGAAATAGGCCAGAATCGCCCGTTTCCACAGCGGTGCCCCGCCGATATGCGGCGTCAGAGAGGCCGAATACATCGCCATGCGCAGGTTCACCGCCAGGGCGGAGGTCAGCACGATCAGCGTCGGCACCTGATCGATCAGCAGCTGGATCGCGGTAAACTGCGCCGCGCCGGCAATGACCACCACTGAAAAGGCCACGGCTTCAAACATGTTGAGCCCCGCCTCGGCGGAGATCACACCAAAGAGCATGCCGAACGGCACAATCACAGCAAAGAAGGGCAGACCGTCAAGGACACCCTGCCGGTAGGGGGAGGTGGAGCGGGACATGGTTGACCAAAGTTAATGATTTTCCCAATCCGTAGCCGTCCCATGAGCGGGATGCAATCGGGGAAATCGGATCAGTCAAAAATTCCGGCAACGCGGCCCAGCAGCATAAAGGCGCGGGCGGTGCGGGTTTCAGACAGCGCGGTGATGTCGGCGTCCGACGCGGTTTGCTCAAACTCCTGCACCATCTTGTCGAAACGACGCAGGAAATGGTGCGCCGCGTCGCGGAAGATCGGGTCTTCCTTCATCCGGCCGGCGGTCAGGGCCAGTGAACTGCGGTCATGGATGCCGCCGATCTTGGCGATCACCCGTCCGCGCTCACCCTGGGCAAAGCGTCGCCAAATCTCGGGCTTGCACAGGTCAGGGCGCAGGTCATCCATGTAGATGCCATCCTGGCTCAGAAGGGTCAGCACGTCTTGGCTGGCCTGGATCAGCAGGGAGGCTTCGCGGTCTTTCAACGCACGACGCAGCGCAGCAAACCCCTGTTCGTCTTCGGCCGTATCCGGGAAGTTCAACGCCCGCACAAAGGTGGCGCGTGCCAGTGGGGGTGTCAGGGCCTCGGCGGGGGTGCCAAGCGGCAGGTCGCCCTGATCCTCGGCCGGTTCTGTCGGGGCCGCTTCGGGCTGTGGGCGGATCGCCTCGCGGTCGCGGCTGGAGGTGAAGGTTGCCAAAGCCGTTTCGGTCTTGCGCTGCGCTTCGGCAATCTCTTCCAGTTTCTTGGTCACAGAGGGTTCCGCCTGCATGTCGCGGCCCTGCGCCTGTGCCACATAGGCGTGGCGGATCGCATCAATGGCGGCCTGCAAACGGGCGCTTTCCTCGCGCATCACACGGCTGGAGCGGGCGGCGGTGGCGCCCACCCAGATCATCGCAACAGGCAGGAAGACCACCAGAAGCGTCATCAAAAACCGCAGTGAATCCGGTTCCAAGCTGGCCTCGGGTTTGGGCAAGGTCAGAAAGAACCAACCCGACCCCAGAACCCAGAGCGCGCTCAGTCCAATGGCCGCCAGTTCAAACCCGGTGATCCGGGACTGGCTTGGCTTGTCATAAAGACCCATCGGGGTCGGCGCGCTGCTGCGTTTGTCGGTCATTGCCGCGATCTGCTTATGGATGTCTAAAAAGAGGGGGGAAATCGGGGCCGCAGCCCCGAATACCAGAGTTAGATATATTCGATTTTCAGCACTTCGTAGGACCGCAGACCACCGGGGGTGCGGACCTCAACACTGTCGCCGTCTTCTTTGCCGATCAGGGCGCGGGCGATGGGCGATTTGATGTTCAAAAGGCCCGCTTCGATGTTGGCTTCGTATTCGCCAACGATCTGCCAGACCTTCTCTTCGTCGGTGTCCTCATCAACAAGGGTCACGGTTGCACCAAACTTGATGGCACCCGACAGTGAAGTGGGTTCGATCACATCCGCCAGCGAAATCACACCTTCCAGCTCTTTGATGCGGCCTTCGATGAAGCTCTGTTTCTCACGGGCCGAATGGTATTCCGCATTCTCCGACAGGTCGCCCAGCTCGCGCGCTTCAGCGATGGCCTGAATGATGGCAGGACGGTCTTCGGTTTTCAGCGACTTCAGCTCGGTTTCCAGTACCGCAAAGCCGGTGCGGGTCATCGGTATCTTTTCCATGGGCCCCTTTTCCATGAGAGAGGGCGGCGGACGCATCGGCGCCGCCGCCTTGTTATCGTTGTTGCGGCAATACCTGACCCAAAGCGGGGGCGCAATGCAAGGGAAAGCGGTCATTGCCAGTGCGGCGGGCAGGGGAACGGGGCAATTTCCCGCCACACTGTGGTTGTTTAGGGCAAATGTTCTCTGAGGCGAGGCATCAGGCAGCGTAGCTGACAACCTCAAATTCGATCCCGTCGGCATCGTGGAAATAGAACCGACGGCCGGGCTCATAGTCGCCATGATTGCCCGTGGTGAACCCTGCCGCTTTCACCCGGCCCTCCACCCCATCAAGGTCTTCGACCACCACCGCCAGATGGTTCAACCCACCACGGACGGCATAGCTGTTGTCCACCGCTCCCGTGGCGTCATCGCCGGGGGTGTAAAGGGCAAGATAAGAGGTCTCATTGCCGACATGCACGGTGTAGCCGCCATTGATCGAGGTGCCTTCCCAGCGGACCTTCCAGCCGAAAACCCGGCCCAGCCAGTCGGCGGTTTTATGAGGATCGGAAACAGTGACATTGGCGTGTTCAAGGCTGACATTCATTGGAAAATTCCTTTCGTTTCTTGATTTATCAGTCTCTTGCAGGTTAATTTCTAAACTTAACTTTAGATCAAGGAGAGAGAAGTGATAAAAAACAATCGCTTACGAATTCGCTCCGGCCTGTCGATTGGCGCTTTGGCGGAACGGACGGGGTTGGCGGTCTCGGCGATCCGCTATTACGAATCCGAAGGGCTGGTGCATCCCTGGCGTAATGACGGCGGACAGCGGCGGTTTGAACGGTCTGATATCCGGCGGCTCTCTTTTGTGATGATCGCGCAAAAGTTTGGCTTCACCATCTCCCGCATCCGCGACGTGATGCGCCGCCTGCCCGAAAATCGCACGCCGACGCCGGCGGACTGGGCCAAGATCTCGGAAGAATTTCGCGACGAGTTGGATCAGCGCATCGCCGCGCTGCAAACCATGCGGGACAAGCTGGACGGCTGTATCGGCTGTGGCTGCCTGTCTTTGAAAGCCTGCAGCCTCTACAATGACGAAGACCGCGCCCACGAAAAAGGGCAGGGGCCACGCTATCTGATGGGGGATCAGCCGGACACGGATTAGACCGTAACAGAAGGCGCAAACAGCCGTTCAAAGGCCGTAAACAACAACGCAACGTCGCACCGAGGCAATTTAACGTCCGGTCGCAATTGACGAACAATGCTGCAGCGCGGTAACCACGTGCGAAATAATGTTACGCGGCGCATCCAAGGAGGGCCACCCATGTCGGACATCGAACGGGAAGCAATGGAATATGACGTTGTCATCGTAGGCGCAGGCCCCGCGGGTCTGTCCGCAGCGATCCGTCTGAAACAGCTGGATGCAGACCTTGAGGTCGTCGTGCTGGAGAAGGGCTCGGAAGTGGGCGCGCATATCCTGTCCGGTGCGGTTCTGGACCCCTGCGGGCTTGATAAGCTGATCCCCGACTGGAAAGAAAAAGGCGCGCCGCTGACAGTGCCGGTGCGTGAAGACAACTTCTTCATGCTGGGTGAAGCCGGTGAGGTGCGTATCCCCAACCTGCCGATGCCGCCGCTGATGAACAACCACGGCAACTACATCGTCTCAATGGGCAATGTCTGCCGCTGGATGGCAGAGCAGGCCGAGGCATTGGGGGTGGAAATCTTCCCCGGTATGGCGTGCTCCGAGCTGGTCTATGGCGACAATGGCGACATCAAAGGTGTGGTTGCTGGTGAGTTCGGCAAAGAGGCCGACGGCAGCCAGGGCCCCGGCTATGAGCCAGGCATGGAACTGCACGGCAAATATGTCTTCCTGTCCGAAGGTGTGCGCGGGTCGCTGTCAAAAGAGGTTATCGAACGCTACGGCCTGTCCGATGGCAAAGAGCCGCAGAAATTCGGCATCGGTATGAAAGAGATCTGGGAGATCGATCCCACCAAGCACAAAGAGGGCACCGTCACCCACACGATGGGCTGGCCTCTGGGGGCAAACGCTGGTGGTGGTTCGTTCATCTATCATCTGGAAAACAATCAGGTCTATGTCGGTTTCGTGGTGCATCTGAACTACAAGAACCCGCATCTGTTCCCCTACATGGAATTCCAGCGTTTCAAACATCACCCGATGGTGGCAGAGCTGCTGAAAGGCGGCAAACGTGTGGCCTATGGGGCGCGGGCAATCTCGGAAGGCGGTTACCAGTCGATGCCGCAGATGGTGGCGCCTGGTGTGGCGCTGCTGGGCTGCTCGGTCGGCATGGTCAACGTGCCGCGCATCAAAGGCAACCATAACGCCATGCTGTCGGGGATCGCTGCGGCCGAAGCGGCCAACAAGGCGATCAAGGCGGGCCGTTCCGGTGATGAGCTGCACGACTACGAAGAAGAGGTTCGCAAAGGCGCGATCGGCAAAGACCTGAAGAAAGTGCGCAACGTCAAACCGCTGTGGTCCAAGTTTGGCCTCACCGCCTCGCTGACTTTGGGCGGCTTTGACATGTGGTTCCAGACGCTCACCGGTGGCTTTTCGCTGTTCGGCACGCTGAAACACGGCAAAAACGACGCCGAGGCGACCGAACCCGCGTCGCTGCACCAGCCGATTGACTACCCCAAGCCCGATGGCACCCTCAGCTTTGACCGGCTGACCAACGTCAGCTTCTCCTTCACCAACCACGAAGAAAGCCAGCCCGCCCACCTGCAGTTGGCCGATGACATCGTGCCGCTGGCCAACAACCTGCCGAAATACAACGAACCGGCGCAGCGTTACTGCCCGGCCGGCGTGTATGAGATTGTTGAAAAAGACGGCAAGCAGGAGTTTGTGGTGAACTTCCAGAACTGCGTCCACTGCAAGACCTGCGACATCAAGGATCCGGCTCAGAACATCACCTGGGTCACCCCGCAGGGGGGCGACGGTCCGAACTATCCCAACATGTGATCTTGATGGATCCAGACGGCAGGGCGGCTCTTTGGGCCGCCCTTTTCGTTTCTGGTGTCAGCGGATCTATGTCACCCCATAATGCATCTGCTGCATGGCGTCGCCGATCGGGCGGCTGCCGATGAGTTCCAGATCGATATCCGCCTCCAAAGGTCCAAACAGCCGAATCCCCGATCCCAGCAGGATCGGAATCAGCGTGATCTTCATCTCCGCAATCAGCCCGTCCCGCAGGAAGCTCTGCACCAGCTGCCCGCCGTCCACATAGGCCCGTTTCCATCCCTGCGCAAAAAGGTCCTGCATCAGGTCTCGGGGCGACAATCGGCTGAGCCGGACCTTGTCGCGCAGATCTTCAGGGATATCGGCCTCGGCGAGGCTCCGGCTCATCACCACAACCGGTTTTTCGTAAGGCCACTGGCCAAATCCCAAAACCGTACGAAAGCTGCCCGCTCCCATCACCAGCCCGTCCATTTCGGCCATATGCGCGGCATAGCCGCCGTCATCATCCGCCGGTTGCGGCTGTTTCATCAACCAGTCAAGGGTGTGGTCGTCCCGGGCGACAAACCCATCAAGGCTGGTGGCGATAAACACATGTCCTGTGACCATGGGCGGATCCTCCTGTTCTGTGGCTTGGATGCGGCAGGCCGTCAGCCTAGCGTCCTGCCCAGCGACCAAGCAACCAGACTGCTGACAGGTCTTGCCATCTGACAGGGCATCACGGTTGCGCCAATTCCCGCTGCTTCTGATTGCCTTTATCGAGGAGGACGTTAGGTTGTCAGGGTAAATATCAGGACTTTTTGCGGGCGGATCTTATGCGGAAAACAATTTCGGGACTCATTCTGGCGGCAGCGATGGGCCTCGCCCCTGTGGCGCAGGCCGACGGGCTGGCCGGGGCCTATCTGGCGGCGCGTTCCGCTGGTGGCAGTGCCGATTTTGAGGTTGCCGCTCAGTATTACACGCGCGCGCTGGCCCGTGATCCCAGCAGCCTACAATTGATGGAAGCCGCAGCCCACGCCCAACTGGCGCTGGGTGAAATTGGCCGCGCCGCCCCAATTGCTCGCCGGTTGGAAAGTGCAGGCCCATCCAGCCAGATCGGCAATATGGTTCTGATCAGCGACGCCGCCAAACAAGAGCGCTACAGCGCCCTTTCGACCCGCTTTGAAGAAGGCAAAGGCGTTGGGCCGCTGGTGGATGGGCTGGTCTGGGCCTGGGCGTTGTTGGGGCAAGGCGATGTGTCTGGCGCCATGGCGCAGTTTGACACGGTAGCCGAAGAGGCCAGCCTTGGCGGATTTGCCCGTTACCACAAAGCCTTGGCGCTTGGGTCGGTCGGCGATTATGAGGCTGCTCTGGCAATTTTTGAGGCGGCAGGAGACAACGGTTTGAACCGCACCCGCCGCGGTGTGATCGCTGAGATCGAGATGCTCAGCCAGCTGGAACGTGGCGACGACGCGCTGGCGCTGATCACCGCACAGTTTGGCCCCGAGCTGGATCCGGAATTGCGCGCCCTGCGCGACGCACTGCAGGCCGGAGAGGTGCTGCGTTTTGACACCATCCGCAACCCCAAGGATGGCATTGCCGAGGTGTTCTATTCCGTTGCAGCGGCGCTGCGCAATGAAGCGGGGGCGGATTACACGCTGCTCTATTCCCGTGTGACCGAACACCTGCGTCCCAGCCACACCGAAGGGGTGCTTCTGTCCGCTGGTCTGCTGGAAGATCTGGAACTTTATGATCTGGCCGAAGAAACCTATGGCAAGATTGGCAAGGACAACCCGTCTTACCATGCCGCCGAACTGGGCCGCGCTGATGCGCTGCGCCTTGGCGGCAAGCTGGAAGTGGCGGCCGAGGTGCTGGAAGCGCTGACCAAAAGCCACGGCGATCTGCCGGTGGTCTATGTTACGCTTGGCGATCTACGCCGCCAGACCAAGGAATATGAGGCCGCTGTTGAGGCCTATGACGCGGCGTTGGGTCTTTATGGTGAGGAGCGTCCGAACCAGTGGTTTGTCTATTACGCTCGGGCCATCAGCTATGAGCGGCTGGACATCTGGGACCGTGCCGAAGCGGATTTTCGCAAAGCGCTGGACCTGAATCCCGAACACCCGCAGGTGCTGAACTACCTTGGCTATTCGCTGGTGGAGAAACAGATCAAACTGGATGAGGCGCTGTCGATGATCGAACGCGCCGTCGCGACCCGTCCTAACAGTGGTTATATCGTCGACAGCCTTGGCTGGGTGCTGTTCCGTCTGGGCCGCTATGAAGAAGCGGTGCCGCATATGGAACGTGCCGCTGAACTGATGCCGGTGGACGCGATTGTGAACGACCATCTGGGCGATGTGCTGTGGTCGGTTGGGCGCTTCCGCGAGGCCGAGTTCCAGTGGAAACGGGCGCTGTCCTTTGTCGATCCCGAAGATACTTCGGGCGACATTGATCCCGATCGTATCCGCCAGAAACTGGACGTTGGTCTGGACGCGGTGCTAGAGGCCGAGGGCGCCGACCCTCTGCGGCCGGCGGACTAAGTTTCTGAAAAGATGCAAAAGATCGAAGGATTTGCCCCGGCCAAGGTCAATCTGACCCTGCATGTCACCGGTCAACGGCAGGATGGCTATCACCTGCTCGATTCGCTGGTGGTCTTTGCTGACCTAGGCGACCGGTTGACCTGTCGGCTGGGCGAAACCTCTCTGGCCGTGTCCGGCCCGATGGGGCAGGGTGTGCCGGTGGGGCCGTCCAATCTGGTGCTACGTGCGGCGGAACTGATGGAACAGCCTGCCACCTTCACCTTGGAAAAACACCTGCCCGCAGCGGCGGGGATTGGTGGCGGTTCTTCGGATGCGGCGGCGGCCCTGCGCCTGCTTGCGCAGCTGACGGGGCAAGAGGTGCCGGATCAGGGCCTGAGCCTTGGCGCGGATCTGCCGATCTGCATGTTGGGCCGCGCCGGTTTCATGCGCGGCATTGGGGAGGATGTGACCCCCGTAGATCTGCCGCCGCTGCATGCGGTACTGGTCAACCCCGGCGTACCAGTCCCAACGGGGGCGGTGTTTGACGGGCTGGTCAGCAAAGACAACGCGCCGATGACGGCATTGCCACCAAACCTAAGCGCCACTGACCTCGTCGATTGGCTGGCCCAGCAACGCAATGATCTGCAAGCGCCTGCCGTTGCAGCCCAGCCAGTGATCGCTGACGTGCTGCAAGCACTGCAAGGCAGCGGCGCCGCCTTGGCACGGATGTCAGGATCTGGCGCCACCTGTTTTGGCCTCTATCCAGACAGCAAAAAGGCGGCCGAAGCCGCCTCAATCCTTGCCCGCCCCGATTGGTGGGTGCGGTCTTGTCTGTTGCGCTAGGTCAGTTGATCCGCGCGACCACGTAGTCGGCAATCTCCACCAGCAGATCCCGCACCGGATGGTCGGGCAGCACCGCCAGCGCGTCCTTTGCCTTGGCGGCCCAATCAAGCGCTTCTTGACGGGTCTCTTCCAGCGTGCCGTGTTTGTTCAGCAATGCCAGCGCGTGGTCCAGATCACCCTCTTCCTGGCGGCCCTTTTCAATGGTTCGCACCCAGAAAGCGCGTTCCTCATCGTCAGCCTTGGCCAGCGCCTTGATGACCGGCAGGGTCAGCTTGCGCTCGCGGAAATCATCGCCAACGTTTTTGCCCGTCGCGGCGCTATCACCTTGATAATCCAGCAGATCATCCACGATCTGGAAGGAGATCCCCAGAGCATCGCCATAGTCAAACAGCGCTTTGATCTGCGCTTCGGACGCCTCGGCAATCACACCGCCAACTTCCGTCGCGGCTGAGAACAGCGCCGCTGTCTTGCCACGCACAACCTTCAGATAGACGCTTTCATCCGTTGCCAGATCCTGCGCCGCGGTCAGCTGCAACACCTCACCTTCGGCAATTGTCGCCGAGGCATTGGCCAGAATGTTGAGCACCCGCAGGTTGCCCGGCTCCACCATCATCTGGAACGAGCGCGAGAACAGGTAGTCCCCCACCAGTACAGACGATTTGTTGTCCCACATCAGGTTTGCCGTGGGACGGCCGCGCCGTTGGGCGCTTTCGTCAACCACATCGTCGTGCAGCAGGGTGGCGGTGTGAATGAACTCCACCGTTGCGGCCAGATGCACGTCATAAGGCCCCTGATAGCCACAAAGATCCGCCGCCGCCAAGGTCAGCATCGGGCGCAGACGTTTGCCGCCGGCGTTGATCAGATGTGCGGTGACCTGCGGAATACGCGGCGCATGTTCCGACGCCATGCGCGTCTGAATCATGTCGTTCACTTCGGCCAATTTGGCCTCGAGATGCGCCGCCAGACGCTCATGTGGTTTTGTGCTTGCGTGATCCAGGTTCATCTTGTCTCGCCCATGGTGCGCGTTTTGCTCGACAAATCGCGCGTCATGCCCATATTTCCCCACTATGAAACAATTGCTTCGTACCACCGACCCGACGTCGATCGCCTTTGCCAAAGCCCTGCTTCAGGGGGAGGGTATAGACTGCTTTGAAATGGACGTAAATATGAGCGTCCTCGAGGGCAGCATCGGCATTTTGCCGCGCCGCCTGATGGTCCATCCGGACGATCACGAAGAGGCGGAAACCGTGCTGCGCGACAATGGGATCGCGCTGGAAGGTTAAGGGGGTTCAGAGGCAATGCAAGATCCGGTTCAAAGCGACTTTCTGGGCGGGCGGGTCACGGCCTGGCAGCCGGTAGATGGCTACCGTGCGGGGGTTGATCCGGTGTTGCTGGCGGCCTCACTGCCGGCGAAATCCGGTCAAACTGCGCTAGAGCTGGGCTGCGGCGTGGGGGTTGCCTCGCTCTGCCTTATGGCGCGGGTGCCGGGGCTTGCTGTCACCGGGCTGGAGCTGCAGCCTGAATATGCGGGTCTGGCGCGGCGCAATGCGGCTGACAATGCCAGTGATAAAGTCACTGATAAGGCCATTGATAAGGCGGCGCGGTTCGAGGTCCTAACCGGCGACCTGACCGCCCTGCCGGACGGGTTGCGCCAGCAGCAATTCGATCACGTTTTCTCCAATCCCCCCTATTTCCTGCGCGACCGATCCACCGCCGCGCGGGATGCCGGCCGCGACATCGCCCTTGGCGGCGATACCCCGTTGGAGGCCTGGGTTGAGGTCGCGGCAAAACGCTGCAAGCCCAAGGGCTATGTGAGCTTCATCCAGCGCATCGAGCGTCTGCCCGCGTTGATGGCTGCCATGTCCACCTGTCTCGGATCGCTTCAGGTGTTGCCGCTGATCCCGCGCCGGGGTCGCGACGCCCAGTTGGTTCTGATCCGCGGGCGCAAAAACGGGCGCGCCGATTTCCGGCTGCATGACGGGCTGGTGCTGCATGATGGCGCACGCCACGAAACGGACGGTGACGACTATTCTGAAGTGGCCGCAAATGTTCTGCGCGACGGTGCGGCATTGCCCTTTCCTGTATAGCTCCACCGGTCCACTAAGCATTTCTTTGCCAACTGCTGCGCTGCGGCGTGACAGGGGCGAAAATCTGTGATCGACTGAAGGTTCAGCACTTACATTGAGAGGAGAAATATATGGCCTTGAGTTCGCATATCGAAGAACTGAAGAAGAAGCACAGTGCCCTCTCGCACCAGGTTGAGGAAGCGCAACGCGCCCCCGGCACCTCGGATGCGGAAATTGCCGAAATGAAAAAACAGAAGCTGCGTCTAAAAGAAGAGATCGAGCGACTGTCGACAGCGACAGCCTGATCTACGCTTTCAAACTGGCACGGGCCGCAAGCAAAGCCCCCCCCGTGATCAGCAAAGCCGCCAGCCCCAGGGTCCAACTTGGGGCGGCAATCCCAAAGCCGACAAGCACCAGCGTTGACAGCAGAGGTGCCGCATAAGAGGACACGCCCAACAGCTGGATGTCCCCACGCTTGACCCCGATATCCCAGACATAAAACGCCAGCCCCACCGGGCCCAACCCCAGCGCCAGCGCTGAGGCCCAGGCCCATGCGGTCTGCGGCCACAGTGTTTCTTCGGTCAACAGGTGCAGCCCCGCTGACAGCACTGCGGTCGCGACACAGAACACCGCCACGGCCTCGGTCGGGATGTCGCCCAGACGGCGGGACAGCACGGAATAACCCGACCAAAACAGCGCACAGCCAAAAGCCAGCAGGTAGCCGGGCAGGGCGGCCGCATCAAAGCCGCTGCCGCCCCCCTGAATGATCAGAGCAGCCCCGGCAAAGCCGGTCAGCCCGCCAATGAAGTGCCCCGCGCGCAGTTGTTCGCCGGGCAGAAGGCCGGAAAACAGCACGATCAGCAAAGGCCAGAGATAGGCAATCAGCCCCGCCTGAGCCGGTGGTGCCAGGCGCAAGGCGCTGAAATAAAGCGCGTGATAGCCAAACAGCCCAATGGTGCCAAAGACATAGACCTTCAACGGCACATCCTTCAGCTTGCCAAACCCACCGCCGCGCGCGGTCCAGATCAGCCCCAGCGTGCCGCCGATGGCAAAGCAGATCGCGTTCAGCAGCAAAGGCGGCGTAGGTGCGGTGCCCACGGTGAACAGGGCCAGAAGTGCCCAAAGCAAAACGGCGATGAAGCCGATACCGGTGGCGCGGCTGCGGGCTATTTGTTGTGGTCGTTCTGGGGACAGGCTGCTCATGCGGGGGCGACATCCTCTACCGGAATGATGGTTAGCGCGTTGTGAACAGAGATGGTTTTGGCAATTTCCGCAAGCATCCATTCCCGCAGGGCCACGATTTGGGGACGATTTTCGGTCCCCTGACGACACAGGAACCTGAAATGTGCCTTGGTCCCCAATGCCACGCCGAAAGGCGCAACCAGCCGCCCGTCATAGAGGTCCTTCACCACCATCGCGCGCCGTCCCAGCACCACGCCGCCGCCCGTGAGGGCCGCGTCCACCGCGTGATCCGCACCGGAAAAATGCAGCCCGTGGCGCGGGGAGAAATCGACGCCCATCGCCCGGAACCACGTTGGCCAGTCACAGGCAGGCCGCAGGAAATTGGTCGATTCGTCAAAGATCAGCGGCGCCTCGGTCAGGCTTTCTGGGGTCGGGTAACGCTCGGCCAGCTCCGGTGTCATCACCGGCGTGAACCACTCGCTGCTGAGTTTCTGCGAAAACACCCCTTGGTCCGGCCCATAGCCAAAACGGATCGCCACATCGACCTCATCCCGGTCAAAATCCATCATCCGCAGTGTTGCCGAAAACCGCAGATCCACCTTGGGGTGGGCGCGGGCAAATTCGTAAAGCCGCGGTGCCATCCATTTTGCGGTAAAGGCCGGTCCGGCAGTGACATTGAGTGTCATGTTGTCCTGCAGCCGTTTGGTTGCCCGCCAGGCATTTGTCAGGGTCTGAAACCCTTCGTTGGCCCCCGGCGCCAAGGCGCGACCTGCCTCGGTCAGCTCCACCGCACGGTTCAAGCGAATGAACAGCGGCTCGCCCAGATGCTCTTCAAGAGATTTGATCTGATAGGACAGCGCGGCGGGCGTCACATGCAACTCCTCTGCCGCTTGGGCAAAGGACATATGGCGCGCCGCCGCCTCAAAGGCGCGCAGGGCGGTTAAGGGGGCAGACGATCAGGCATATCAGTTAAATACAGTTTAACTGAAGCTATGAAAAGTCTCGTTTGTCAGCGGCCCGACCGAAGCTCATATTGAGGACAGTTCAGACATTCTAATGCAGGAGAAGATCCATGATCGAAGTTGCACAGACCCGCCAGAGCCAAGCCGCCTACGCTGCCGCCCACGCCGCCCGTGGCGCCGCCTTCGTTGGCTTTTTCCGCAGCCTCTTCCGTTCCGCTGCGCCGGCCAAGACCCCGACCGGCACTTACGGGACCGTCCCGCTGACCTGATCTCAGGACTTACGAGACGAAAAGGCCGCCCACGGGGATCCCGGGGCGGCCTTTGTCATTTTGCAGTGTTTTGCGGCTCAGACGAAGAACTGCCCACCATTGGCCGAGATGGTCGAGCCGTTGATGAACCCCGCATCGTCCGAAGCCAGGAAAGCAACGCAGCGGGCAATTTCTTCGGGCTCGCCCAGGCGACCGGTTGGGATCTGCCCGATGATCGAGTCGCGCACTTTCTCCGGCACGGCCATAACCATTTCGGTGGCGATATAGCCGGGGCAGATGGCATTGGCGGTGATGCCAGCGCGGGCGCCTTCCTGCGCCAGCGATTTGACGATGCCCAGATCGCCCGCCTTGGTGGCGGCGTAGTTCACCTGCGCGAACTGGCCTTTCTGACCGTTGATCGATGAGATCACGATGATGCGACCAAACTTGCGCTCCCGCATGCCCGGCCAAATCGGGTGCACCGTGTTGAACACACCGGTCAGGTTGGTGTCGACCACCTGATGCCACTGCTCCGGTGTCATCTTGTGGAACGGGGCGTCGCGGGTGATGCCGGCGTTGGCAACCACAACATCGATCGGGCCCAGATCGGCTTCTACCTTGGCGATGCCGGCGGCGCTGTCCTCATAGGAAGCGACGTTCCATTTGTAGGTCTTGATGCCGGTCTCTTCGGTGAATTTGGCTGCGGCCTCATCGTTGCCCGCATAAGTCGCGGCCACTTCGTAACCCTCAGACTTCAGCTGCTTGGAAATCGCAGCGCCAATGCCGCGCGAGCCGCCGGTTACAAGTGCAATTCTTGCCATGGTCTTCTCTCCGTTCCGGAATTTGCGTTGGTAATACTGTTACGTATGGTTTCTGCATAACGCAACATTGTTGCGCGGATAATTTTCGCCCTGTGGCGCTTTTTCGCACCTGCAGCACGGTTTGATCAAAAGGTTGCACAAAAAAAGGGCGCCGTTGCGGCGCCCTTTGATATGTTGTTGCGTGCTCACCGCGACCCTCAGGGACGTTCCAGGCACATGGCCACGCCCATGCCACCGCCGATGCAAAGAGTGGCGAGGCCTTTCTTGGCCTCACGCCGCTTCATTTCAAACAGTAACGTGTTCAGAATGCGGCAGCCTGAGGCGCCGATTGGGTGGCCGATGGCGATGGCGCCACCGTTAACGTTCACGATGTCAGGGTTCCAGCCCATATCCTTGTTCACGGCGCAGGCCTGTGCGGCGAAGGCTTCGTTGGCTTCCACCAGATCCAGATCTTCGGCGGCCCAACCGGCCTTATCCAGCGCCTTGCGCGAGGCGTAGATCGGGCCGACCCCCATGATCGATGGGTCCAGACCGGCTGTGGCGTAAGACGCGATGCGGGCCAGCGGTTCCAGGCCGCGTTTTTCGGCCTCATCGGCGCTCATCAGCAGCACACCGGCGGCGCCATCGTTGATGCCCGAGGCATTGGCCGCCGTCACGGTGCCACCGTCACGCACAAAGGCGGGGCGCAGCTTCTGCATGCTTTCCAGTGTTGCGCCGTGGCGGATGTATTCATCCTTGTCGACAATGATGTCGCCCTTGCGGGTCTTGATGGTGAAAGGGATCACCTCATCGTCAAATTTACCAGCCTTTTGAGCGGCTTCCGCCTTGTTCTGCGACGCGAGGGCAAATTCATCCTGCATGTCACGACTGATCTGCCACTTCTCGGCAACATTTTCGGCGGTCTGGCCCATATGGTAGCCGTTGAAGGCATCCCAAAGACCGTCGCGGATCATCGAGTCGATGTATTTCACGTCACCCATCTTGGTGCCCGCCCGCAGGTGCGCCACATGGGGGCTGAGCGACATGTTTTCCTGACCGCCGGCCGCGACGATGTTTGCGTCGCCCAGCTGCACATGTTGGGCGCCAAGGGCAACCGCGCGCAGGCCGGAGCCACAGACCTGGTTCAGCGACCAGGCAGCGCTTTCGATCGGGAGACCGGCGTTGATATGCGCCTGACGGGCCGGGTTCTGTCCCTGGCCGGCGGTCAGCACCTGACCCAGAATGGTCTCTGAAACATCCGCTTTGTCGATGCCGGCACGCTCTACCAGAGCTTCCAGAACCGAGGCGCCAAGATCATGCGCCGGGGTGTTTGCAAAAGAGCCGCTGAACGAGCCGACAGCGGTCCGTGCTGCCGATACGATGACGACATTGGTCATGTTCTTCCTCCACCAAAACATTGGCCGAGAAGTCCCTGGGAACGCGAAGCGTCGCGGGCCCAAAACTTCCCGCCTTCCCCTTGGTCATAGAACATTCGCCGCAGTGCGGCAAGCGCGGGGAATTGCCGCGATGCAGAAAAATGCGTTGGTGTATGTTTTGCGACACTTGGCGCGCGGGCGATCAGCCCACCCCTTTGCGGTTTTCGGGCAACCAAGGCGGCTGCATCGTGGGCGCGGCAAAGTGGTACCCCTGCAGACAATCCACCCCAACGGTGCGCAGCCAGGTGGCGGTGCTTTTCTCCTCTACCCCGGTGGCGACAGTCATCATCGAGAACTTGCGCGAGATCTGCGCCATGACCTGTACCAGCAGCTGGTTGGAGGGTGTGTTGCGCATCTGGGCGCAGAATTGCTGGTCGAACTTCGCCAGATCAAAACGGAAATCCCTGAGGTGGCGCAGTGATGTCAGGCCGGCTCCAAATTCATCCAGCGCAAAGGCAATTCCATGACGTCGCATCTGCCGCATGAATCCCATCACCAGTTCGGGCACGCGCATTGCAGAGGCTTCGGTGATCTCAAGGATCAGGCGTTCGCCAATGCTGGGATCCTGCGCCAGACCGGCCCGCAGCACCCGCAGCCATTCCCCGTAACCGATGGAACGGGCGGACATGTTGAGCGAGAGCCGCACCTCGGGGGCGTCCAGCAAGGTTCGCAACCCCAACTCCAACGCGGCGCAGTCCAATTGGCGGCCCAACTCCTGCTCTTCGGCGATCTGGATGAAGTCGCGGGCCGGAATCACCCGGCCGGTCGGGTCCATCACCCGCAACAGCCCCTCATAAAAGGCGACATGGCCCGCGCGCCGGGCCTCCATCACCGGTTGATAGGCCAGAAATACCTCCCCGTGGCGCAGGGCTGCACGCACCGTATTCAACACATCGACGTCACGGCTGTGAACGGCATAGGACAACGGGCTATCTTGCCCGGGGGGCACATCAACCGGGGGCGGGCGGCGTTGCATCTGCATCCTCCTGATAGAATCAGAAAGAGCATGCCTCAGCGCTCCCTAACAGGCGCTTAACGGCTGGTGCGCAGCCTCAGCTTTCACCGGCAATCAATGTGGTGACCAGCGCGCGAGCGTCGTCATGATGCCATTCCGCGTCGCCAATCAGGCGGCCAATCTCGCGGCCCTCGCGGTCCAGCAGGACGGTCAGCGGCAGGCCAATCACCGCCATCTGGCGGGCCAGTTGTTGTTTGGGGTCGCGGTGCAGCGGCAGGGTCTGGATGTCGACCTCGGCAAAGAATTTCTTCATCGCAGGGATCGGGTTGCGACCGGTGGCAATGGTGATGACCTCAAAATCATCACCGCCAAACTCGGTGTTGAGGGCGTCCAGCGCCGGCATCTCTGCCCGGCAAGGCGCACACCAGGTGGCCCAGAAGTTCACCAGCACATATTTGCCTTCATAATCCGCAAGCGACACCGGAGCATCGTCGATGGTCACGAAATCCTGCCCTTTCAGCACCTTGGGTTCGGCATGCACAATCAGTTTGCGCATGTCACCAGCGCGCATCTCGCGCAGGCCATCAAGGTCCGTCGCCGCAGCGCCATTTGCACCAAGCATCAAGGCCGTATAAAGGACGGTGGCAACAATCTTTCGCATTTTTCCTCCCAAGGGGCAGACCATGAGTGACAAATCCTCGAACCAGATGTGGGGCGGCCGTTTCGCTGCCGGGCCAGACGCGATCATGGAGGCGATCAACGCCTCGATCGGCTACGACCAGCGCATGGCCAAACAGGACATCGAAGGTTCCAGGGCCCATGCCGCCATGTTGGCTGCCACAGGCATCATTACTGATAGCGATGCCGAGGTCATTCGGGAAGGGCTGCTCACGGTCTTGTCAGAGATTGAAAGCGGCACCTTCCAGTTCTCCACCGCCCTGGAAGATATTCACATGAATGTTGAGGCCCGTTTGAAAGAGATCGTGGGCGAACCTGCAGGCCGTCTGCACACGGCGCGGTCGCGCAACGATCAGGTGGCCACTGACTTCAAGCTTTGGGTGCGCGATCAGATCGACGCCGCCATCGAAGGCATTGAGGCGCTGATCCAGGCGCTCGTTGGTCAGGCTGAGGTGGGGTATGACTGGGTGATGCCGGGCTTCACCCACCTGCAGACCGCCCAGCCGGTGACCTGGGGCCACCATATGATGGCCTATGTGGAAATGCTGGGCCGAGACCTCAGCCGCTTTCAGGACGCCCGTGCGCGGATGAACGAATCGCCGCTGGGCGCGGCGGCGCTGGCTGGCACCTCTTTCCCGATCGACCGCCATATGACGGCGGCAGCGCTGGGGTTTGACCGTCCGGCGGCAAACTCGCTGGATGCGGTGGCGGATCGTGACTTCGCGCTGGAGTTCCTGTCCAACGCTTCGATCTGCGCCATGCACCTGTCGCGCTTTGCCGAAGAGCTGGTGATCTGGTCTTCGGCGCAGTTCCGCTTTGTTACTATGTCGGACAAGTGGTCCACCGGCTCATCGATCATGCCGCAGAAACGCAACCCTGACGCGGCTGAACTGCTGCGCGCCAAGCTGGGACGGATCTTTGGCGCCAATGTTGCGCTGATGACCGTGATGAAGGGCCTGCCGCTGACCTATTCCAAGGACATGCAGGAAGATAAGGAACAGGTGTTCGATGCCGCCGACAACTTCTTGCTGTCGCTTGCTGCGATGACCGGCATGGTCAGTGATATGACCGGCAACAAGGACTCGCTCGCCGCCGCGGCTGGCTCTGGCTTCTCCACCGCGACTGATCTGGCGGATTGGTGTGTACGGGCGCTGAACATGCCGTTCCGCGACGCCCACCATGCGACCGGTTCGCTGGTGGCCCTGGCCGAGGAAAAAGGCTGTGACCTCCCGGATCTGACGCTGGAGGACATGAAATCGGTCAACAACCAGATCACCGAAGAGGTCTTTGGCGTGCTTGGGGTTGATAATTCCGTGGCGTCGCGCATGTCTTACGGGGGCACGGCACCTGCGCAGGTGTTGGTGCAAATCAAACGCTGGAAGAAAGAACTGGAATGAAACCACTTCTCCTGACCCTCAGCCTGCTGGCGCTGGCTGCCTGTGGTGTCGACGGCGAACCGTTAAAGCCTGCGGCGACGGCCTCGGTGAATATCGGTAAGAACGGTGTGACCACCTCTGGCGGTGTGGGTGTAAGCAAAGGCCCACTGTCAATCGGATGGCGGCTCTAAACCGGATTTAAAAGCCGCCAGGGATCTGGCGGCTTTTGTTATTTAGCCTCTGGCTTAGCGGCAAGGGCTTTGAAATGTGCGCCTAGAGTTTTCGCGCCATAGGCCGGACCAATGGCATCCTGCGCACTGGCCGCAAGGAAGAACTCAAACGGCCCCCAGATGTGGCGCGGTGTCAGCGGTTTGAGGAGGGCCAGTAAGGCCACAGCCAACCCACGCGGCAAGTGGGTGATCCTGACCGGTTGCCCCAGCGCCGCAAAGGCCAGCGCGCCGATTTCATCAAGGCTCAGCACCTCCGGCCCGCCAATTTCCAGATCATTTTCGCCACGTTCCAGAGCATCAAGGATTGTCTGCGCCAGATCCGCGCCTTCAATCGGGTTCAGCCGCACGCTACCATCCCCAACCGCCCAGATCCTGCCGCTGCGGGCCATGTCTAGCACCGCCTCCATATCCACAAAATAGCCGCCGGGTCGGAAGATGTGGCTTTCAATCTGCGCGGCCCTCAGCGCCTGCACAAATTGCGATTTTGCGGCGAGCAGGTCGGATTTGGGTTTGCCGCGTACCAGCGCATGCACATAGGCAAAACGCGGCACACCGGCCGCCTGCGCAAGGTCGAGCAGGTTCATATTGGCCTGAAAATCCACATCTTTGTACCGCAGCTTGTCCTTTTGCCGCGTTAACCCCAGGGCAGAGATCATCACATCCGTTCCTGCCAGTGCCGCCTGTAAAGGGGCCAGAGTTTCCGGCTGGGTTGCTTCGCCCTGCACAATGGTGACCCCATCGGGAAACCGCGCCTTGGACGCGGCGCGGACCAAGGCGGTGACCTGATGGCTGCGCTTGTGCGCCTCGCGGACCAGATGGCGCCCCAGATAGCCTGTCGCGCCGGCAATACAGATCCTCAAAGGGATGGGTTTGGTTGGGGTGATTGTGGGCATTTTGCGACTCACGTTTAAAATGACTTGTTGGTCATTTATAGTGCTTTTAAATGACTTTCGAGTCATTTATGATGGCTTTGGTTTTGAGATGAGGCGCGAACATGCCCAAAATTGTTGATGTAGAGGCCATGCAGGACCGTATCCTAAGCGCGGCTTTCAGCTGTTTCGCCACCCGTGGCTATCACGCAGCACGCATGTCGGATGTGGCGCAGGCGGCGGGGCTCGCGAAGGGAACGCTTTACCTCTATTTTTCAAGCAAGGCCGCCTTAACCCAAGCGTTGATCGCGCGAGAGTTCGCCATGATCGAGGCTATCAGCAAGCAGGGCCCGCCCGCTGATTTGGCGAGCCTGATGGAACAGCTACGCGATACGCTGCTGCGGGGTGGGGAGAACCGGCAGGCAATCCGCATGTTCTTTGAGGTCATGGGGCCGGGGTTGGAAGACGGCGGTCTGCGGCAGCTGATCGCAGGGTATTTTCAACGGTTGGGGCAAAGCTACAGCGCCGCGCTGACCGACCTTCAGGCTCAGGGCGCCATCCGGCGGGATGTGGAGCCCGAAGCGGCGGGGCGTGCGCTGGCGGCGATGCTGGACGGGATGATCACCCACGCGGCGCTGTTTGACATTCCTGAGGTCGCCTTTGCCGGCCAAGTCGAGGCCAGCTTGCAGGTCATCGAGGCCGGCTTGATGCTACGTGCCTGACATCACGTGCCAAAATCAGAACCGGTCAAGCAAGCGTTTCAGGTAGTCCAGCTCTTCCTCAGGACGTCCCCCTTCGCCCGAGCGGCGGCGGATTTCGTCCAGCAACTCACGAGCACGGCGGTAGACATCTTCGCCCTGCAGCATGTTGTCGTCGCCGTTCAGCGCCCCGCCTGATCCGGGATTGCGGCCTAGCGGGTCCCGTTGCGCCCCAGCAGTGTTGCCATCGGCCTGTCCCTGACCCGGTTGCTGTTCGCGCTGCGCCTCTGCCAGCGCCTCACCCAGATTGCGCATGCCTTCGCGCAGTTGATCCATCGCTTCGGCCTGTTGGTCGATGGCACCCGCCAGATCGTTCTGCCGCAGCGACTGTTCTGCACCATCCATCGCCCGTTCGGCGCCCCGCAGGGCCTCGCGGGCGGCATCCCCCGCGTCCGAGCCTTGACCGGGCAGGTTGCCAAGCTGCCGGTTCAGCTCATCCCGCAGCGCCTGCTGACGATCGGCAAGGCTGCGTTGATCGGGCTGACCGTCTTGGCCGCTCTGACCCTCTTGCCCAGGCTGACCACCGGGGCCTTCGCCGTTCTGGCCCTGACCGTTCTGGCCTTCGTGGCTCTGGCCGCGGCCCTCGCCACCATTGCGGCCTTCGTTCTGTTGTGACTGGCCCTGATTGGCGTTGGGGTTGAACTGTTCCTGCAGATCACGGAAGGCCTGATCCGACAGCCCCTGCTGATCGCGCAGGGTTTCGGCCAGATCGTCCATCGCCTGTTGCCCCGGCGAGGGCTGCCCCTGTCCCTGGGTGACCTGCATGTTCTCCATCAGCTGCTGCAACTCTTCCAGCGCCTGCTGCGCCTCTGCCATGCGGCCTTGTTCCATCAGCTCTTGAATGCGGTCCATCATCGCTTGCAGATCGTTCATATCCATCTGCATCGAATTCTGATTTTCCGCCTGTTCAAACTCGTCCATGTCCTGCTGTTCTTGTTGCGCCTGACGGGACAGTTGCCGCAGGTAATCCTGTGTGGCGTCGCGCAGCTCCTGCATCAATTCGGCGATCTCCTCCTCCGAGGCGCCGTTGCGCATGGCTTCGGACAGACGTTCCTGCGCGGCCTGCATCCGTTCCAGCGCATCGTCGATGTCGCCATCCTCTAGCTGCACCGCCAGATCCCAAAGCGCTGCGGCCAGTTCGGTGACGGTCTCATCGGTCAGCCCCGCTGGCGTGGCCCCCTCGAGACGGCGCAGGATTTCGCGGAATTGCAGGTAGCTGCCTTCGTCACGGAACAGGCGGTCTTCGGGTTTCCAACTGATCGCCCGCATGATCTGCGCCACGCGCGGGGCGTTGTCGCGGTTCCACAGCAGGTCACGCCGTTGTTCGATCACCGCCGCCGCCATCGGGTCAAAGAAGCGACGCGCAGGCAGAGGGATCAGCAACGGTTCGGCCATGCCGGACTGACCGGCGGCATCTTCTACCGCGAAGGCAATCTCGACCGGCAGATGCGCCCAGGGGTGCTGCGAAAAATCTTCGATCAGGGTCTCGGTGAACTCAGCGCGGGATCCAGCGATGGGCAGCGGCAGGTTGCTGATCAGCGCGTCACGGTGTTCCGGTTCCAGTGACAGGCCAAAGCGGCGGTCCACCGCCGCCAGATCAAGCGAGATCGTGGCAGTGCCGCCAATGATGCCGTAGTCATCCGTGGCCTCGAAATCGAGGCTCATCTGCCCCTCAAAACTGGTTTCCGGTGCAGCCGCGATGGCCACGCGCGGGGCCATGTCGGGCAAGACGGTCACCGCCCAGCTGCGCCCGCCCGGGCCTTCAATGGTCAGCGCGCCGTTTTGAGTGATATCGAGGGTCTGTTCCGGTGCGGAGCGGTCAGCTTCTGCGTTTTCAATGGGTTGGCCGGAAATGGTTTCGCGCAAGGCCAGCGCCCCAACCTCGCCGTAAAGACGCAGGATCAGCCGGCTGCCTTCCGCCACCTCCAAGACGTCATCGCTTTGATCCGCCAGATAGCGGGTCGGCAGCCCGGTGTAGCTCGGCGCTTCAATCCAGCCTTCCCATGTTGGACCAGCGGCCAGCGCCTGTCCGGTTCCGGTCAGGCCATCCACCTCCGCCACACGGGCGAGGGAGCCAAACAGCAGCCCAACCGCCAGCACCAAAGCTGCCTGCAGGCGCAGCCCGTAGGGATCGCGTTTCGGTAATACCACATCCGGGGCCACAGCGCGGGCCGCGTCCATGCGTTTGGCCATGCGCGCCTGATGCGCCCGCCACAGCGCGCTGGAGGCGGGATCACCTGCGCCAATTGCCTGCGTGTCGAGAACGGTCTGGATCGGGCGTCCCGTCAGGGTGGCGTCCACCCGTGCCAGCGCCGCGCCTTTGGCGGGCAGCCGGAACGACCACAGCCCCCAGCCCAAGGTTCCGATCAGCCCAAACGCCGCCAGTCCCGCCCCGATTTGCAGGGCCACTTGCGGCAGCATCTCGGGCAGGCCGATCATCAACAGGCCAATGGCGACCATCGCCAGGGACCAGAACGGCCAGAACGCCAGCGCCAGGTTTTCAGACAGCAGCCCCAGCCAGGTCAGCCGGATCGGCCACAGCGGCAGGCGCACCGGTTTGGGTGCATCCGCTGCCAGTGGGCCAACGCTGTGATCAGCTGTGTTTTCCGATACGGCCTTCGGGTCTGTCATCCGCTCTCCCCGCGCTGCAACGCGGGGATCGCATTACAGCCACTCTGGGATGGTATCTCGATTCATCATCTCGTCAAACGTTGGTCGTTCGCGAATGACGGCAAATTGATCCCCATGCACCAGAACCTCGGGGATCAGCGGGCGGGTGTTATACTCGCTCGCCATCACCGCGCCATAGGCCCCGGCCGAGCGGAAGGCGACCAGATCGTCTGGCGCCAGCGGGGTCATCATGCGTTCTTTGGCGAAAGTATCGCCGGTTTCACAGACCGGCCCCACGATGTCATAGGGCTGCTGTTCAACGCCTGCTTCGGGTTCCACCACCGGCACGATGTCGTGATGGGCCTCATACATGGCAGGGCGCAGCAGATCGTTCATAGCGCCGTCGAGGATTAGGAAATCACGACCTTCGCCGGATTTCACATAGATCACCTTGGAGACCATGATCCCGGCGTTGCCTGCGATCAGTCGGCCCGGTTCAATTTCAATCTCACAGCCCAGATGGCCCAGCTCTTCCTTGATCATCGCGCCATATTCCACCGGCAGCGGCGGGGCTTCGTTGGAGCGGGTGTAAGGAATGCCCAGACCACCGCCCAGATCAAGGCGGATGATCTCATGGCCGTCTTCACGCAGGCTCTCGGTCAGATCAGCCACTTTGCGATAGGCCTGACGGAAGGGCTCCAGGTCGGTCAGCTGACTGCCGATATGCACGTCGATGCCCACAACCTTCAGGCCGGGCAGTGCGGCGGCGCGGGCATAAACTTCGCGGGCGCGGGCAATCGGAATACCGAATTTGTTTTCAGATTTGCCGGTGGCGATTTTGGCGTGGGTCTTGGCATCCACATCCGGGTTCACCCGCACAGTGATCGGCGCAACCTTGCCCAGCTCCAGCGCCACCGCGTTAATCACTTCCATCTCAGGTTCGGATTCAACGTTGAACTGGCGGATACCGCCGGTCAGGGCGGCGCGGATTTCTTCGGCGGTTTTACCCACGCCGGAGAAAACGATCTTGTCGCCCGGCACGCCCGCCGCAATGGCCCGAGCATATTCCCCACCCGAAACCACATCCATACCTGCACCCGCCTGCGCCAGTGTTTTCAGGATTGCCTGGTTGGACGCCGCTTTCATCGCGTAGCAGACCAGATGGTCGATGCCGTTCAGCGCCTCGTCAAACAGGCGGAAGTGGCGCAGCAGCGTGGCGGTGGAATAGCAATAGAACGGCGTGCCCACCTTGGCCGCGATTTCTGCCACAGGCACATCTTCGGCATGCAAAGCGCCATCGCGATATAGGAAATGATCCATCTGTTCCGCCCTTCCAATTCTGTTCCCAAGCCTCATAGCCACACGGGCGCGTTGGTTCAATGTGTCAAAGCTACGGAGAGGCGGGGAAAGGGGGCGATCAGGTCACATCTGCGTGGCTGCGGCCACAGGTTGGTGCTGTGGGTGTCAGGTCAAGCAACGGGCACTTCGACCCAGATGTGGGTGCCAATGGTGCTGCCTTCGCTGTTGCCCTTGTCCAGACCAATCCGGCCGCCCATCGCGTCGATATAGGATTTCGCAATAGTCAGGCCAACGCCGCTGCCGGATTTGGTGCCATAGGTCTGGTCCAGCCGCTCATAGGGGCGGAACACTTGATGCCGCCGCGCCTCGGGAATGCCGGGGCCGGTGTCGCTGACCATGAGGCGGACAAACCCGGAAGGGCCGTCCTCGATCGACAGGCGGATTTTGCCGTGGTTCGGCGTATAGGCCACGGCATTTTCGACGACCTGGGTCATCGCCTCGGTGAACATGATGCTGTCGACCAGCACCTTGCGGTGATTGGTCTTGCTGATCTCCAGCGCGATGTCCTTACGCTCGATCTTGTCGCGGAAGCGTTCGGTGATTGGCTCGATCAATCCCAGGGGATCTGCGGCCTCGCTGCGGGTTTCATAATTGCCCGCGGTGATCCGACCATAGGCCATGCTCTTTTCGGTCAGGCTCAGGATATCGGAGCCCGCATCGTCAATGATCCGTGCCAGACGTTTGATATCGGGGGTGGCCCGCGGGTGATGCGCCAGCAGGTCAGACGCCCCGAGGATGGCGTTCAGCGGCGTGCGCATCTCATGGCTCATCGAGCGCAAGAAGGTGGTTTTTGCCTTATTGGCGCGTTCTTCATTGCGCAGTGAACGGCGCATCGCGCGGGAGTAATTCTGGGTGACCCAATCATAATAGGCAAATTCGATGGCCACGAGGGCAAAGACCATGATCGACTGGCTATAGCCGAAAATCGCTGAAACCTCCGGGTCGATCTCAACAAAGGCGCCGTTGCCATAGTTGGTCACCATCAGGATGATCCACAACACCAGCGGCAGGGTGCAAAGCGCCAGGGTCACTTTGCGCCGCTCCCGCCAGGACATCACAATGAACGGCAGGCCAACAAACGCTAGCAAAAACAGCGCGATGTTGCTGTTGGGATCAAGAAAGAACGCGGCGGCAAAGGTTGAGAGGTTGGCAAAGACCAGCAGGTTGACCCGCGCCAAGGTGTGGCGGCCGATGTGATGCAGGTAGCCGGAAAACAGAAAACCAGCGATGGCCACGCCAGAGGCGATGCCGGAATAAAATCCGCCAAAGAAGACGTTTGTCGCACCGCTGTAAAACGCAAGCAGCATCAGGATGAGAACCACCGAATAGGAGGTTCTCACCTGTCGGCGATACCGCTGCGGCGCCGGAAAAATCCGACTGTTTCCGATGTTCAGACGCCTGATCACGCTTGTCTTTGTCCCCAACGTCGAAGACCGGTCACCACGAAGTGGCGTGACCGGCTCGCAGGGAGGGCTTAGCTCATTCATGGGCGCAAATATACACCAACCTTGGTCGCAGCGATCAGGCCCCGACCAATGAGTCATAAAAAAGCCCCGGAGGATATATCCGGGGCTCTCTTTCGACGGTGTGACAATTTATGCGCGTAGGCCTTAAAACAAGGCATTTTGCGCAAGGAATCAGTGCATGTCTTTGTAATTGATCTCTTTGTTGTCGCCGCCCGGCGCCACTTTTTCGCGGCGCACGATCAGGCGGTTCAATGCCGAGATATAGGCCTTCACACTGGCCACCACCGTGTCGGTATCCGCAGAAGAGCCGGTGGCAATGCGCCCGTCCTCTTCCACTCGCACAGAAACAGTGGCCTGCGCATCTGTGCCTTCGGTCACAGCGTGCACCTGATAAAGCTGCAGACGGGCGCCATGCGGATACAGCATTTTCACCGCGTTAAAAGCCGCATCCACAGGGCCGTCACCGGTGGCGTCGATGTTTTTCTCTTCGCCGTCAATCTCAAGCGTTAGATCAGCCTCCTGCGGGCCGTCGGTGCCACAGATCACCCGCAGACGTTTCAGCTGGATGGTATCGGCGTCGGCCTGACCGGCCTCGACCTGCACCAGCGCAATGATATCATCGTCAAAGACCTCTTTCTTGCGGTCTGCCAGCTCTTTGAAACGCACAAACAGATCGTTCAACTGATTGTCGGCCAGTTCAAAGCCAAGTTCCGTCATCTTCGAGCGCAGCGCCGCACGGCCCGAATGTTTGCCAAGCGGCAGCGAGGTGCCGGCGATGCCCACATCTTCGGGGCGCATAATCTCAAACGTCTCAGCGTTCTTCAGCATGCCGTCCTGATGGATGCCGCTTTCATGGGCAAAGGCGTTCTTGCCCACAATTGCCTTGTTGAACTGCACGTTAAAGCCCGACACCGCTGCCACACGGCGCGAGATGCCCATGATCTTGGTGGTGTCGATGCCGGTGGCATAGGGCATGGTGTCATTGCGCACCTTCAGGGCCATCACAACCTCTTCCAGTGCGGTGTTGCCAGCGCGTTCGCCCAGACCGTTGATGGTGCATTCGATCTGACGCGCCCCCGCCTCAACCGCCGCCAGCGAGTTGGCGGTCGCCATGCCAAGGTCATTGTGACAATGGGTGGCAAAGATCACCTCATCCGCACCTGGCACATTGGCACGAATCTTGGCGATCAGGTCAGCGCTTTCACGCGGGATGGTGTAGCCCACCGTGTCAGGGATGTTGATGGTGGTGGCGCCGGCTTTGATCGCGATCTCGATCACCCGGAACAGGTAGTCATGTTCGGTGCGCAGCGCATCCATCGGCGACCATTGCACGTTGTCACAGAGGTTGCGGGCGTGGGTCACGGTCTCATGGATCTTCTCGGCCATCTCATCCTTGGTAAGGTTGGGAATGGCGCGGTGCAGCGGCGAGGTGCCGATAAAGGTGTGAATGCGCGGCTGGGCGGCGTGTTTCACCGCTTCATAGCAGCGGTCGATGTCCTTGAAGTTGGCACGCGACAGGCCACAGATCACCGAGTTCTTGGAACGCTGGGCGATCTCTTTCACCGCGTTGAAGTCACCTTCCGAGGCGATGGGGAACCCGGCCTCGATGATGTCCACACCCATTTCGTCCAGCATCTCGGCAATTTCGAGCTTTTCGTCATGGGTCATGGTGGCGCCGGGGCTTTGTTCGCCATCGCGGAGCGTGGTGTCAAAGATCAATACGTGATCTTGCGCGGGGGATGTGGTCGCGGAATCGGTCATGTCAGGTCTCTTATGTAATTACGTGCGTAAGCCGGTGGTTGGGTTTTGCGGGTTTGGGCGCGAAACAGGCACATCCTCTGAGCGGTCGCGCCAAAACGGCACGCTCAGAGGCGGCTTAGCAGTAGGATGAGGGCAGCCGAAACGCCCGCGCAGCCAGCACGGGGATCGGTCGAAATGATATGGCCCTTCATCATCATGGGGCGAAGTTATAACCGGCTTGTTTGAAATGAAAAGTGGGAATCTGCCCTTGGCAGGGGCTTATCTGTCGCTAGATCAGCCCTCATGAAACGCGCATTGATTATTGGCGCCTCCGGTGGGATCGGCGCAGCGGTTGTTGCAGAGCTGGTGCAGCGCGGTGTGGCTGTCACCGCACTGTCGCGGTCGCAACAGGGTTTGGACATTACAGATGAGGCCTCGGTGCAGGCGCATTTGCAAGCGTTGCAGGGGCCCTATGATCTGATTTTTGTCGCCACTGGCGCATTGCATGGTGCGGGGCAGCCGCCGGAAAAGACCCTCAAGGCGCTGGACCCGGCTGCGATGCAGGATCAGTTTGCGGTCAACTGCCTTGGGCCTGCCTTGGTTTTGAAACACGCGCTGCCCTTGCTGCCGCGTCAGGGCAGAGCGGTCTTTGCGGCGCTGTCTGCACGGGTGGGATCCATCGGCGACAATCGGCTGGGTGGCTGGATCAGCTATCGCAGCGCCAAGGCGGCGCTTAATCAGGTGATCCACACTGCTGCGATTGAATTGGCCCGCAGTCACAAGGGCGTCATCTGCGCCGCGCTGCATCCGGGCACGGTGACCACTCCGTTTACCAAAAACTATGCCGCCCGCCACACAACCGTTCTTCCAGAAACGGCGGCCCACAACCTGCTGGAGGTCATTGCGGGGCTAACTCCCGAAGACAGCGGTGGGTTTTTCGACTGGCAGAGCAAGCGGGTGGTCTGGTGAAGCGCTAACCGGGAGCCCACTACTTTGCGTTGGCCCGATCATACTCCATCCGGGTTTGCCGCACCGGGTCCATCTGATCATGTGACCAGAACACCAACGGTTTCAGCAGCTCCAGCAGGCTACGCCCGCGAGGCGTCAGCTCATAAGACACGGCCACCGGCGGGCCGGGATCAACCGTGCGCGTCAGATAGCCATCGCGCTGCAATCCGCGCAGGTTCTCTGTCAGCACGCTCTGGGTCACATCGCCGATACAGCGTTTCAGATCGCCAAACCGTTTCGGCTCATCCTCCAGCGCTAGAATGACGATCATCCGCCACTTGCCCGTCACATTGGACAGCACGGATCGGATGCAGCAGTTCGAGGCCTCGGCCTTATTGGCAACGCCAATTGGTAGCATGATCATTCCTAGTAGTGATTCGCAACTTACCTCTACAGTAACGAAGCCTCCGAACCTCAACAAGTACTGCCTGCACGAGCAGGTAGGGTCCAGCATACCAGGTCACTTCAAGGTACGTAATTGCTATGCGGTATGAATTTGATACCACTTAGTCACACCCTACGAATGAGAGGATCACACCATGGCCATCAAAGAACTTGTCATCGCTCTTTTCACCGCCGCCTTCGTCGATCACGATCACGATCACGATCACGATCACGATCCCGAGGCCGCCCGTCAGCTGGTGACGCCTGACTACATTCAGCACAATCCGCAGGTGCCCACCGGGGCTGACGGGCTGGCCGGGCTGATCCCGCTGGTGGCACAGTCCGGCATGACGGTGAAAACCCACCGCGTCCTGTCCGAAGGTGATCTGGTTGTGCTGCACAGCACCTTTGAAAACGCCGATGCTTTCGGCGCCCCGACCCTCGCCGCCTTCGACATTTTCCGGGTGGAGGATGGCAAGGTCGCCGAACATTGGGACAACCTGAAACCTGTGCCAGGAACCACCGTTTCCGGCCGTGGCATGACCGATGGCGCAACCGAGATCACGGATCGCGACAAAACCGAGGAGAACAAGGCGCTGGTCTTGGGCTTTGTGCGGGACGTTCTGGGCGGTGCCGCCCCGGAAAAAGCGCCGATGTATTCTGAGGTCTACATGCAGCACAATCCCAACCTTGCCGACGGGATCGACGGATTGTTCGAGGGCACCAAAGCCTGGGCCGATCAGGGCTTCGTCATCACCAAGTTTGAACCGCAGATTGTTGTGGCGGAAGGCAACTTTGTCTTCGTCGCCTCTGACGCGGTGGTCAGCGGTAAACCCTGGGCCTTCTTTGACCTCTGGCGTGTAGAGGAAGGCAAAATCGTCGAACACTGGGACGTCGTTGCCCCCACCCCCGCCGAAATGGTTCATGGCAACGGGAAGTTTTGAGTCCTAAAACCTGTGTGTCTGCTTGAGGCAATCATGAGGGGCGGCATCAGCCGCCCTTCGCTTTTTCAGATCCGCGATTCCTCGGCCAGTTTGCGTCTGAGAAACTCCATACGGCCTTGCATGGCAGGGGATGGATCGTTGCCCAGACGGTCCATCAAAGCGGGGATTTGTGGGGTCACCTCTGGGTTTTGCTTATGCGCGATCAGCCCATCTGCCGCATTCAGCCGTACCCCACGTGCTTTGTCTGCGGTGGCTGTTTCAAGCACTTGCAGCAGAGGCACATCGACGGACAGAGGCCGGGTCTTGTAAACGCGTTCCAATCGCCGCTTGCCCAGCGATTTGTCTACCCAAACCAACTGGGTTGCACCTGTAGGCCAACGTATTTCTCCGGTCAGTAGGCAAGTCAGGGCCGTGCCGCGTATATGCGGCAGTGTGGTCTTCGACGCGATCTCCTGCAGATGTGCATCCAGCAGCAAATTGCCGTTTAGGAGGGCAAAGACCTTCCCTAATTTGGCTTCCCGGCTGTGCAGGAACTCGATCAACAAAACGTCCAACACGTCCTGACGTCGCAACAGATCATAGGCCACGTCGCGCGGGGTGGGCTGGGGGCCCTTTGTCCACCTTTGCCATGTACCCATTTGCGGCAGTAGGGTTTTCAGTATCGGAAGCCAAACTTCGGCGCTTGTTGTCTCCACGCAACGTAGCAGTGCCGCCATTGCGGCGGACCGGACCTTCGGTACCCAGTCGTTAAGCCGCAAAAACACCGCGCGGATCGTTTCGGGATCGTTAACAGGACCGTCAAGCTGATTTAAAGCCGCCTCGCGCACGAACCCACTGTGGTTGTTGAGTCTTGCCTCAAGCGGGTTGTTAGGGGCGGGCGGTGTGGACTGAATAGACCGGCGCCTTGCAATGACTTTTGCCAATATACGAAACATCTGGTGACTTTCAAAAAACGGTCTTCGAACTGTGCGTGTGAGTTACGAACACGGTGTAGTGTAAACAGGCATAGAAAAAGCCCCGGCAGGACCGGGGCTTTTGTCATTTTGTCGGGCTTCAGTTGCCGGTTGCTGCGTCGGTTGTCGTGTCCGTCGCCGGGGCATCTTTGTTCAGGGCGCCGTTTTCCCAGGTGCCGCTGGCTTCTTGGCCGGTGGCGTAGCGCATGGTGCCCTGACCCGAGCGTTTGCCGTTCTCGAACGCGCCTTCATAGGTGTCGCCATTGGCATATGTGGCGATCCCGTTGCCCGAGATCTCACCGGCGGCCCATTGGCCAACGTAGCGGAAGCCGTCCGGCATCACCAATTCGCCGATCCCTTCGCGCTGGCCACCCACAAAGTCGCCCTTGTAGATTGTGCCGTCGGCGTAGGTTGCCTGGCCTTTGCCATGCCGCTGCCCCTGCAGCCAGTCGCCTTCATAGCGGTACCCGTCGGCATAGGTCATGATGCCAAAGCCGTGGTTCTGCGCATTGAGGAAACCACCCTCATAGGTCAGCCCGTTGGGATAGACCGCCTTGCCCTGGCCTTCGATCACACCTGTCTTCCAGTCGCCTTCATAGGTGGCCCCATCAGGATAGGTGATTTTGCCAATGCCATCGGCCAGACCGGCGCGGAATTGACCGGCATAGATTGAGCCGTCCGGATAGGTCACAGTGCCGTCACCTTCGATCTGGCCGGCCACCCAGCTGCCATCGTAAAGATAGCCGTCCGAGCCGGTGAATACGCCGGCGCCGTGGCGTTTGTCATCTTTGAAGGCGCCTTCATAGGTGTCGCTGTTGGCATAGGTCACCTTGCCCTGACCCTCACGGCGGCCCCCTACCAGCATGCCCTCATAGACATCGCCATTGGGCTGGGTCAGACGGCCCTTGCCGTTGATCTGACCGTCTTTCCACAGACCTGTGTAAATCAGCCCGTCCGGCATGGTCAGTGTGCCCTGGCCCTCACGCGCACCGCGCGCCACGGCCCCTTCATACACCGCGCCATCGGGGTAGGTGATTTTGCCAAGCCCCTCCTTCACCCCATCGGTCCAATCGCCGTCATAGACGTAACCGCCGGGGCTTTGCATCAACCCGCGGCCATGATGCATCGCGTTGAGGAACCCGCCCTCATAGCGCACACCATTGGCATAGGTTGCAACGCCCTGACCGGTGATCTTGCCCTCGGCCCAGTCCCCTTCATAGGTGCCGCCATCGGTAAAGACGATCTTACCCAGCCCATGCGGTTTGCCTTTCTCAAAGGCCCCCTCATAGACCGATCCGTTGGGGAAGCGTGCGACGCCAAGGCCTTTGATTTCCCCCTCGACCCACTGGCCGGTGTACTCATAGCCATTGGGCAGCCGATAGGTACCGGCGCCATGCTGCAGACCGCCCTTGAAGGTGCCTTCATAGACCCCGCCATCGTCATATTGCTTGGTCAGAACATCAGTGTTGCCGCTGCTGTCCTGTGCCTGGCCTGCACCGGCGCTGAATGTCATCCCCGAAATCAGAACCGCTTGAAGAATGTGCTTTTTTGCCATGTTTAATCCCGAAATCCCCCGTCACGCGGGGGCTTTGTCCTCTCCTGAAGCAGGAAAAACCTAGGCGGTTCCTTGCGATCAGGCAACGGCTTTCCGTTCAAATCGGCTTTCCCTTGCCGGATGATCTGATACATCACTCTTGTGACGCGTAAGAGGAGCGCTGGATTTGGCCGATACTTTCCGACTGACACTGGCCCAGCTGAACCCCGTGATGGGGGATCTGGACGGCAACGCAGACAAGGCCCGCACCGCCTGGGCCGCCGCCAAAGAAGCAGGCAGCCAGTTGGTGGCCCTGCCTGAGATGTTCCTGCTGGGCTACAACGCTCAGGATCTGGTGATGAAACCGGCGCTGCAGGCCCGCGCCTATCAGCTGATGGAGGCGCTGGCCGCTGACTGTACTGACGGACCCGCCATTGCGATTGGTGGGCCCCTGGCCGAAGGCGACAAGCTGTTCAACGCCTATTACATCCTGTCGGGGGGCAAAATTGCCCATATCCGTCGCAAACACCATCTGCCCAATTACACCGTCTTTGACGAAGAACGCCTGTTCGACCACGGGCCGATGGCCGGCCCCTATGAGGTGGAGGGGGTGCGCATCGGCTCCCCGATCTGCGAAGACGCCTGGTTCGAAGATGTCTCGGAAACGCTGGAAGAAACCGGCGCCGAGTTCCTGCTGGTGCCCAATGGCTCGCCTTATTATCGCGGCAAGTTCGAACGCCGGATGAATCACATGGTCGCCCGTGTGGTCGAAACCGGCCTGCCGCTGATCTACCTCAACATGGTGGGGGGACAGGATGATCAGGTCTTTGACGGCGGCTCTTTTGTCCTGAACCCCGGCGGCGCACTGGCGCTGCAGCTGCCGCTGTTTGATGAGGCGCTGGCCCATGTCACCCTGAAACGGACCGTCGATGGCTGGCAGGCCGAAGAAGGCGACAAGGCCACCCTGCCGGAAGAGATGGAGCAGGACTATCGCTGCATGGTCGACAGCCTGCGCGACTACTGTGGCAAATCCGGTTTCAAAAAGGTGCTCTTGGGCCTCTCCGGCGGCATCGACAGCGCCATTGTCGCCACCATTGCGGCCGACGCTTTGGGGCCGGAAAACGTGCGCTGCGTGATGCTGCCGTCGGAATATACTTCGCAAGGCTCGCTCGACGATGCCGAGGCAATGGCAAAGAACCTCGGCTGCCACTACGACTATGTGCCAATCGCCGAAAGCCGTCAGGCGGTCACCAGCACCTTGGCGCCGCTGTTTGCCGGCCATGATGAGGACCTGACAGAGGAAAACATCCAGTCCCGCCTGCGTGGCCTGTTGCTGATGGCGCTTTCCAACAAGTTTGGCGAGATGTTGCTGACCACCGGAAACAAATCCGAGGTCGCCGTCGGCTATGCCACGATCTACGGCGATATGAACGGCGGCTACAATCCGATCAAGGACATGTATAAAACCCGCGTCTTTGACGTCTGCCGCTGGCGCAATGCCAATCATCGCCCCTGGATGAAAGCGCCCGCAGGCACGGTTATACCCGTCTCGATCATCGACAAACCCCCGAGCGCCGAACTGCGCCCCGACCAAAAAGACGAAGACAGCCTGCCCCCCTATGAGATCCTCGATGGGATCCTCACGATGCTGGTGGATGAGGAAGCCTCAGTCGCCGATTGCGTGGCCGCGGGCTATGAGCGGGACACGGTGAAACGGGTGGAGCATCTGCTGTTGATCAGCGAATACAAACGCTTCCAATCCGCCCCCGGCACCCGCCTGTCGCGCAAAGCCTTCTGGCTGGACCGCCGCTACCCCATCGTCAACCGCTGGCGTGACCCCAGCGGCACTTGATTCATCCCGTAACCAAATTGTGCGCCCCTGATCGGGGCGCGCTGGATTTTTCGGGCCTTATGGCCCTCGGGTTGCCTTCGGCGGGAGGTTTCGGGGCAGGTGAAAGGCGGATTTCATCTTGCCAAAAATACTCACTGCGCAGCCCATCCGCCTGCATAGCGCAACTGGCTTGATCCCCGCATGTCTCTGCGTCAGCATGGGGCATGGCCAATAAAACCCAACCCCACGATCTGAACCCACGTGATTTCCTTGCGACTGTAGAGCCTGCTCGGCGGCGCGAGGATGGCATGGTTCTGCTGGATCTGTTCCAGCGTGTCACTGGATATCAGCCCACCATGTGGGGGCCGTCGATCATTGGCTATGGCCGCTATCATTACCGCTATCAGTCGGGGCGTGAGGGAGATTTTCTGGCCACTGGCTTCAGCCCGCGCAAGGCGAACCTGTCGATCTACATCATGCCGGGCTATCAGGATTACGCAGAGATCCTCGGCCGTTTGGGCAAACATAAGCTGGGCAAGTCCTGCCTCTATGTGAACAAGCTGGCGGATATTGATCTGGAGGTTCTGGCGGAATTGATCCGCAGTGGATTGCAGGATCTGGACCGGATCTGGCCGGTCCAGCCTGCGTGAGCCTTTCCGAGAAGATTAGAGCATGTGTTGATAGCTGGCAGCGGTGTAATGGAAGCCGTCGCCGCGGGATTCGACATAGCCCATGCCGGGGAAGGGCATGTGGTAACCGATGAACGGCACGCGGTCTGCGGCCAGCATCGACAACACCTTGCGGCGGGTCTGGGCGGCGGCGGCTTTGTCCATGTCAAAACGCACCTCCCAATCGGGATAGCCCAGCGACCAGACATAGTGATTGGCAAAATCCGCCGCGATCAGCAGCTGTTTGCCGCCCGACTCCAGCATATAGGTCATATGGCCCGGCGTATGGCCAAAGGCCGCCATCGCGGTGATGCCCGAGGCCGGGCTGTCGCCATCGCCGATCATCGCCATCTGTTCGGCCAGCGGGCGCACGTTGCCTTCGAAGCGTTCGTTCTCGGCCCCAGCCCAATGGTCAAACTCTGTCGATCCGGTCACGTAGCGGGCATTGGGGAAGGTGGCGGCGCCATCGGTCAGCAGGCCGCCAATGTGATCGCCATGCATATGGGTGATCACCACCAGATCCACCTGATCGGGTGTATAACCCGCGGCCATCACCGCGGCAGCGATGCCTGCGCCGTTGAGGCCGGTGTCAAACAGCACCAGCTCATTGCCCGTGTTAACGATGGTGGGGGTGAAGAAGAACTGCGCCTTATCGGTGGGGATATTCGCCATGTCCGAGGCTTGGGCAAACTCCGCGGCGCTGACATTCATGCCAAAGATCTTTTGCGGCTCTTCCACGGTGCGGGTGCCGGCCAGCAGCGTGGTGACCTCCATCTCGCCCAGTTTGAAGCGGTTGAACCTGGGTGTCGCGGCACCCAGCATTTCGGCAGCGGCAAACGCAGGGGACGGGCTAAGGGCGCCTGCAACGGGCAGGGCTGCACCCGCCAGCAACAGATGGCGGCGCGAAAGTAACGGGGACGTCAGGGGCATTCGGGGTTCCTCCACAGATCAACGGGTCAAGATCAGTGGCTCAGGAGGGTAGGCGGCTTGGCGCAACAGTCCCGCGCTTTCACGCTTTCGTGATAACCAGTGCGCGCCCCTTGGAAATACAGCCTCAACTGGACAAATCGCACAACCTGTGACATGTGGCCCAGCAACAGGAGATCACGATGACCGTTACCCGTTTTGCCCCTTCGCCGACAGGCTATATCCATGTTGGCAACCTGCGCACCGCGCTGATGAACTACCTGATCGCCAAAAAGGCGGGCGGCAAGTTCATTCTGCGCATTGATGACACCGACCCAGAGCGGTCGAAAGAAGAATATGTCGACCAGATCCAACGGGATCTGGAATGGCTGGGGCTGGAATGGGATGTGATGGAGCGTCAGTCGCTGCGTCTGGACCGCTATGCCGAGGCTGCGGATAAGCTGCGCGACATGGGCCGCTTCTATGAGGCGTTTGAAACCCCGACTGAGCTGGACCTGAAACGTAAGAAACAGCTGAACATGGGCAAACCGCCGGTCTATGACCGCGCCGCGCTGGCCCTGTCTGAGGCTGAAAAAGACGCTCTGCGTGCGGAGCGTGGCGATGGCGTGTGGCGTTTCAAGCTGGACCACCAGCGGATTGAATGGACCGATGGCGTGCTGGGGGATATCTCGATCGACGCGGCCTCGGTTTCCGATCCGGTGCTGATCCGTGCCGATGGTCAGGTGCTTTACACCATTGCCTCGATCGTGGATGACACCGAAATGGGTGTGACCAATGTTGTGCGTGGCTCCGACCATGTGACCAACACCGCGACCCAGATCCAGATGATCCAGGCGCTGGGCGGCACGGTTCCAGCCTTTGCCCACCATTCGCTGCTGACCGGCCCGCAGGGTGAGGCGCTGTCGAAACGTCTGGGCACCTTGGCGATCAAGGACCTGCGCGAACAGGGGGTGGAGCCGCTGGCGCTGCTCAGCCAGATGGCGCGTCTGGGCTCTTCTGATCCGGTGGAGCTGCGGTCCTCGATGGCGGAACTGGCAGAGGGCTTTGACATCGACAAATTCGGCTCAGCGCCGACCAAGTTTGATGTGCAGGATCTGTTCCCGCTGACCGGGCATTATCTGCAGACCCTGCCTTTGGCGGCTGTGGCAGATCAGATCGCCGAAATTGGCGTGCCCGCAGATCTGGCGGAACAGTTCTGGACCGTGACCCGTGACAACATCACTGTGCGCGGTGACCTCAAAAGCTGGTGGGAGATGTTCCGCGATGGGGCAGAGCCTGAGATTGCCGATGAGGACAAGGAGTTCATTGCTGAGGCGATGAAACTGCTGCCCGAAGGCCCGTTTGACGGCGACACCTGGAAAAGCTGGACCGCAGCCGTGAAAGAGGCCACTGGCCGCAAAGGCAAAGGCCTGTTCATGCCGCTGCGCAAGGCGCTGACCGGTCAGGGTCACGGGCCTGATATGGGCGACGTGATGCCGCTGTTACAGGTGGTAAAGGCGCGCGGCTAAACGCTGTTCCTGCGAGCCAACACCAAAACGCAAGACCCCCGCGATGTTGCCATCGCGGGGGTTGTTCTTGCGGCCTTCTGGCGATAGGGGGCCCGCCTTGGGGCCGCCGGGGGGAAACCCTTAGGCGAACTGCAGCTTGGTGTCGGTGTCGAAACCGGCCAGGCCCAGGTTCTGGACCGCCATGGTCGACAGTTCGGTGATCACTTCACGGATCGAAATCATGCCGATCACTACGCCGTTTTCGACAACGGGCAGGTGGCGGATGTTGTTCTGCATCATCACGGCGATGGCAACAACGATGGTGTCGTCGGCCTTGGCCACGATGGGATCCGGCGTCATCACGTCGCGGATCGGGGTTTTGACGGTGCGCAGTTTGCCACCAATGCAGCGGCGTACGATGTCACGCTCGGAGATCACACCAACCAGCGTGCCATTGTCATCGATGACCGGCAGCGCGCCAACCTTGCGGTTGGTCATAACCTTACAGGCCTGACGGGCCATGTCATCGGGCGAGACGCAGAACAGGCGACGTTTGCGGATGATCTGCGATACTGACTTCAACTTCTTCATGTTTCCCCCTTCAAGAGCTCTTTCGATATGTCCGATTTGTGCCATGGTAAAAAAGCCCTCTTGAAACGTTCTAAAAATTACAAAGTGATGATCCATCGCGGCAGCTAAGGATCGTTTTTCCCAGTATGAAGAACGGCCGGATATGGCCCCATTTGACCCCCTCCTTAGGTATGGTTTGGGGTCTCTTTGGGTGGGGAGGGACGATTTTTTGGCAAAAATTCGGGGGATTTGGCCGGATTGTTCACAAATTCGGGGCAAAAAAAGAGGGATTTTGCCTAACATGGTCAAAAAGATTTAGCGGAAATCTGCATTTTAGGGCCGCGTCTTACGGCGCGCGGCCCGGCACGTCTTTGCGGGGCTTTGGGGGATTACCCGCGCAGCCCAGCATCAAAGGCGGCACGTTCGGCCTCAGTGTGCTGCACCGTTTTGGCCCCCACATCCATCAGCATCCGGTCCACCAGCTGCTGCTCTGCGGCTGAGAGCGCTTGCGCGCGCGGGTAATAAGGTGCGGCGCGGTCATCTAGGATCGGCGCCTCCCAGCCATCGGTGGTGGCAAAGAAATCCGCCACACCCGCTTCGCCAAATTCCTCCAGGTAGCCCTGCACCACCACGTCGAGATAACTGAGCAGCACCGGATGCGCCCGATCTGGCGCGCCGTGTTTGCCTTCGGGGATGGCGTAGATGGCCACCTCGGGGCGTTGGGGCAGCGGATGGTCCATCGCCTCGGTCAGCGCGATGCGGTCATAGGCAAACTCGCGGGTGTCCAGTGCCGCCCAGTCATTGCCCGGCACCCCGGCAATCAACCCGTCAATGGCACTGTCCGCATAAGGAATCGCGGTCAAAAACGCAATGGGACGCAACGCCGTATGGCGCCAGGCCCGTCGCCAACCGGACACTTTGACCCGATGCGCATCGGCGTAAACATGGGTTTTCCGGTTCACCAGAGACCCGTAACCAAAGAAAAATGCATCTGTCATGCAGGAAATTTACCCTCTCTTGATCCATATCAATCCCTCACAAAGCTGTGAGGGGCATGATTGTCGCACCCTAGTCGTGTGAGGCCGTATCAATGCGTATTACCAAACGAACCAACATAGCGATCCGTATCTTGATGTTCTGTGCGGCCAATCCCGAACGTCTGGTGACCAAATCGGAAATCGCCGAAAGGTGCAATGCCTCGGAAAACCATCTGGCACAGGTGATCAACCAATTGGGGCAACTTGGCTTTCTGCGGACCCAGCGGGGGCGCAATGGGGGGCTGATGCTGGGGCGCGCGGCGACGGAGGTCCGGATCGGTGATGTGTTCCGCTCGCTGGAGGCTTCGGTGCCGCTGGCGGAATGTTTTGCCGATGTCGACAACACCTGTCCTCTGGTCGAAGCCTGCCGCCTGCGACTGGCACTGGCGGACGCGGCCGAGGCCTTTTTTGCCCACCTTGATGAGGTCACCCTAGATTCGCTGGTTTGCGGCAATGACCGTCTGCTGGAGATCCTGGCGCCCGCAACCTGTCGCTCGTGAAACGAAAAACGTCGCATTGAATCACTTGCTCTGAAAATCCGACTGGGATAATCACCTCGTCAACTGATCGGGAGAACTGGCCGTGCGCCAGTGCCGAAGGAGCAACCGCCCCGGAAACTCTCAGGCCAAAGGGACCGATCAGGGCTGACTACTCTGGAGAGAGGCGTGAAAACACGTCCGCCGAAGGGATAACGATCTCAGGCACCGTGACAGAGGGGGCATCAGTGGCGCGGCTTCGCTGCGTCTGAATGATGCCGGACGGGGACTCTAGGACACCGACCCGGTTTTGCGACAGCTGGGAGGCGACATGTCCGAACTGAAATCCCTCACCTTGGATGCATTGCATCGTGAACTGGGCGGCAAAATGGTGCCGTTCGCGGGCTATGAAATGCCGGTGCAATATCCTGCTGGTGTGATGAAGGAACACCTCCACACCCGGAGCCAGGCCGGTCTGTTTGACGTCTCGCACATGGGGCAGGTGATCCTGCGGGGCTCTTCTTACGAAGAGGCGGCTCTGGCGCTTGAGGCGCTGATCCCGGTGAATGTGGCGGGTCTGAAGGAAAACCGTCAGCGTTACGGTTTCTTCACCAACGATCAGGGCGGCATTCTGGACGATCTGATGTTCGCCAACCGGGGCGATCATATCTTTGTTGTGGTGAATGCCGCCTGCAAAGATCAGGATATCGCCCTGATGCAGAACGGCCTGCCCGAAGGCGTTGCCGTTGAAGTGATCGAAGACCGCGCCCTGCTGGCGTTGCAAGGCCCTGCGGCTGAGGCGGCCCTTGCCGCGCTGAACCCCGCCGTTGCGGATATGAAATTCATGGATGTGGGCATCTATGACCTGAACGGTGCGGAATGCTGGATTTCGCGTTCGGGCTACACCGGCGAAGATGGCTATGAGATTTCGGTTCCGAATGATGCGGCCGAGGCCTTTGCCCGCAAACTGCTGGAAGACGAACGTGTGCTGCCCATCGGCCTGGGTGCCCGTGACAGTCTGCGTCTTGAGGGCGGCATGTGCCTTTACGGTCATGACATCGATGAAACCACCAGCCCGGTTGAGGCCGCGCTGACCTGGGGCATCCAGAAAATCCGCCGCACCGGCGGCGCCCGCGAAGGCGGCTTCCCCGGCGCGGAACGTATTCTGGCCGAGCTGGAAACCGGTGCACCGCGCGCCCGTGTTGGCCTGAAGCCGCAGACCCGCGCCCCGATGCGCGAAGGGGTCGAACTTTACGCCACCGACAACGGCGGCGCGCCGATCGGCAAGGTGACCTCGGGCGGCTTTGGCCCCTCGGTCGAAGGCCCGGTTGCAATGGGCTATGTCGCGACCGAAAATTCCGAAACAGGAACAGTTCTTTACGGCGACGTACGTGGTAAACGTATGGCCGTGGAAGTTGTCGCGTTGCCCTTCGTGGCGGCGCAATTCAAACGATAATCCAGATCTCGACAGGGAAGGATCCAGACATGAAATTTACCGAAGATCACGAATGGCTCACCGCCGATGGCAACATCATCACCGTGGGCATCACCGAACACGCCTCGACCTCGCTGGGCGACGTTGTGTTTGTGGAACTGCCGGAAACCGGCACCCAGGTCGCCAAAGGCGATGAGATCGTTGTGATCGAATCCGTGAAAGCGGCCTCGGACATCGTGGCCCCGGTTGAAGGCGAGATCGTTGAAGTGAACGAAGCGCTGGAAGATGAGCCGGGCAAGGTGAACGAAGACCCGACCGGCGCTGCCTGGTTCTTCAAGATCAAGGTCGATGACGCCTCGGTGATCAACGAATACATGGACGAAGACGCCTATAAGGCGCTGGTCGACTAAGCGCCCTAACGGACGCCGGACGGACCATATGAACCCTCGGGCGTCCCCTGACGCCCCTTGCACTGCGCCCCAGACGGGGAGGGGCGCAGTGCCTCTCGGGCCCAAGCGGCCCCATACAACGACCACAAATCGCGCGATAAGGAGCTTGGGATGCCATTCCAGCCAACCGATTATTTGCCCTACGATTTTGCCAACCGCCGTCACATCGGGCCTTCGCCTGAAGAAATGGCCGAGATGCTGCAAACCGTAGGCGCCGACAGCCTCGAAACCCTCATTAACGACACCGTTCCAGAATTGATCCGTCAGGAACAGCCGCTGGGCTTTGGCAAGGCGCTGTCCGAACGTCAGATGCTGGCCCGGATGAAAGAGGTCGCAGGCAAGAACAAGGTTCTGACCAGCCTGATCGGCATGGGCTACCACGGCACCGTGACCCCGCCCGCCATCCAGCGCAACATCCTGGAAAACCCGGCCTGGTACACCGCCTACACCCCTTATCAGCCTGAGATTTCGCAGGGCCGTCTTGAGGCGCTGCTGAACTACCAGACGATGATTTCCGACCTCACCGGTCTGGAGATCGCCAACGCCTCGCTGCTCGATGAATCCACCGCTGCCGCCGAAGCCATGACCATGGCCGAGCGGGTGTCGAAGTCGAAATCCAAAGCCTTCTTTGTCGATGAAAACTGCCACCCTCAGAACATCGCCGTGATGCAGACCCGCGCCGCGCCGCTGGGCATCGAGGTGATCGTTGGCGCGCCCGAAGATCTGGACGCCACCGCTGTCTTTGGTGCGATCTTCCAGTATCCCGGCACCTATGGCCACGTGCGCGACTTCACCGCTGAAATAGCCGCGCTGCACGAAAACAAAGCTGTGGGCATCGTGATCGCCGACCCGATGGCGCTGGTTCTGCTGAAAGAGCCGGGCGCAATGGGCGCCGACATTGCTGTTGGTTCGACCCAGCGCTTTGGTGTGCCGCTGGGCTACGGTGGCCCGCACGCCGCCTATATGGCCTGTAACGACAAGTTCAAACGTTCGATGCCCGGCCGTCTGGTCGGTGTCTCGATCGATGCCCGTGGCAACCGCGCCTACCGTCTGGCGCTGCAGACCCGCGAACAGCACATCCGCCGCGAAAAAGCGACGTCGAACGTCTGTACCGCTCAGGCCCTGCTGGCGGTGATGGCCTCGATGTATGCCGTGTTCCACGGTCCGGCCGGTCTGAAAGCCATCGCCCAGAAGATCCACCGCAAGACGGTGCGTCTGGTCAAAGGTCTGGAAGAAGCCGGTTTCTCGGTAGAGCCGAAAGACTTCTTTGACACAGTGACCGTCGAAGTTGGCCCGCTGCAAAAGGCCGTGCTGAAATCGGCTGTGGATGAAGGCATCAACCTGCGCCCCGTCGGCGACACCAAGGTTGGCATCACCATTGACGAAGCCGTTGTGCCCGCCACCATCGAAGCGGTCTGGCGCGCCTTTGGCATCGCTCGCAAGGATGACCAACCCGGTGAATGGCGTCTGCCCGACAACGCACTGCGAAACTCGGACATCCTGACCCACCCAATTTTCCACATGAACCGGGCCGAGACCGAGATGATGCGCTACATGCGTCGTCTGGCGGACCGCGATTTGGCGCTGGACCGCGCGATGATCCCGCTGGGGTCCTGCACCATGAAGCTGAACGCGGCAGCAGAGATGATGCCGATCAGCTGGCCGGAACTCTCGGATCTGCACCCGTTTGTGCCGCTGGATCAGGCGGCAGGCTACGGCGAGATGATGTCGGACCTGTCTGACAAACTCTGCGAGATCTGCGGCTACGATGACTTCTCAATGCAGCCGAACTCGGGCGCGCAGGGCGAATACGCCGGTCTGTTGACCATCGCCGCCTACCACCGCGCCAACGATCAGGGTCACCGCAACGTCTGCCTGATCCCGATGTCGGCCCATGGCACCAACCCAGCTTCGGCCCAGATGGTGGGCTGGAAAGTGGTTCCGGTGAAATCGCTGGAAAACGGTGACATTGATCTGGACGATTTCCGCGCCAAGGCGGAACAGCACAGCGAAAACCTTGCAGGCTGCATGATCACCTACCCATCGACCCACGGCGTGTTTGAGGAAACCGTGAAAGACGTCTGCCAGATCACCCATGATCACGGCGGTCAGGTTTATATCGACGGCGCCAACATGAACGCGATGGTCGGCCTCAGCCGTCCGGGCGATCTGGGCGGTGACGTGAGCCACCTGAACCTGCACAAAACCTTTGCCATTCCCCATGGCGGTGGCGGCCCCGGCATGGGTCCGATCGGCGTAAAGGCACATCTGGTGCCGCATCTGCCCGGTCACCCGGAAACCGGTGGCACTGAAGGTCCCGTTTCGGCAGCGCCCTACGGTTCGGCCTCGATCCTGGCGATCTCCTGGGCCTATTGCCTGATGATGGGCGATAGCGGTCTGACGCAGGCAACCCGTGTGGCGATCCTGTCGGCGAACTACATCGCCAAGCGTCTCGAAGGTGCGTTTGAGGTGCTCTACAAAGGGCCCACCGGCCGCGTGGCGCATGAATGCATCGTGGACACCCGTCCCTTTGCCGACAGCGTCAACATCACCGTGGATGACATCGCCAAACGTCTGATCGACAACGGTTTCCACGCCCCCACCATGAGCTGGCCGGTGGCCGGCACCCTGATGGTGGAGCCGACGGAGTCGGAAACCAAAGCCGAGATCGACCGTTTCTGCGACGCCATGCTGTCGATCCGGGCTGAGATTGATGCGGTGGAAAAAGGTGACATTGATGCGGAAAACAACCCGCTGAAACGTGCGCCCCACACCGTTGAGGATCTGGTGGGGGACTGGAACCGCCCCTACAGCCGTGAACAGGGCTGTTACCCGGCCGGTGCCTTCCGCGTGGACAAATACTGGCCGCCGGTCAACCGCGTCGACAACGCCCATGGCGACCGCCATTTGGTCTGCACCTGCCCGCCGATGGACGACTACGCCGAAGCGGCGGAATAAGCCCATCTGCGAAAACATAGAAAGCGCCCCTTTCGCGGGGCGCTTTTTCTTTGTGAACGACCCGTCGCGCCTGCCTCGCAGCGCGGTGCGCCCCTGTCTAATTCCCCTGCCTAATCCCCGTGTCCAATTCCGCCCAATTTGAACCATATTGCTGCCCCCTGTGCAGCGTATCTTAACCTTGAGCAAATAGGCCCAACGGGTCGCATGTCGGCAACGCGAGGCAGGGAACAGCGCAATGGCCATTGGTGAGGCAGGTTCGGTGACAACGAATTCTCCTACGGAGAATGCGCCGATCACTGTGACTTTGGATGAGCCGCTGACCAATCCGGTGTTTGCCTTCACCGCCACGAATAATGGCGGCAACCAGTTCACCATCCGACTGACCGATCAGGTGCTGGACACGGATGGCAACACCACCTCTTTCACCTTCATCATTGAAGAATGGGAATACCACGACGGGGCTCACCCCGCGACCGAGACGATCAACTGGCTCGCGGTAGAGGAAGGCGTGCACACCCTGCCGGACGGTCGGGTGATCGAGGCGGGCACCACCGCCACCTCCTCGGACGGCAGCAGCGCTAGTTTCAGCGGCAGCTTCACCGACCCGCCGGTGGTGCTGACTTCGGTGATGTCGAACAACGACACCACCACCGTGGACAGTGACCCGCTGAACATCTCTGCTGGCGGCTTTGACCTGACCCTGCAGGAAGAAGAGGCACAGGACGGTGTCCATGCCAGCGAAACAGTGGGCTGGATTGCCATTCAGGCCGGTGGCGATGGCAGCGCAGGCACCGCTGCGACCCACGGTGGCGTTGATGAACAGGTCGACACGTTGGGTCTGGGGGCCACTTTCAGCAACGCGGTGATCCTGGGCGAAACCCAGACCATCAACGGCGGCGACACGGCAACCGTGGTGATCGACAGCCAGACCAACTCATCTGTTGAGCTGTTCATTGAGGAAGAGGCCTCGCAGGACAGCGAGCTGAACCATATCAACGAAACCGTGGGGGTGATCGCCTTTGAGGATGGGCTGATCCCCTGTTTTGCTGCCGGCACTTTCATCCGCACTCTGCATGGGGAAGAGCGGGTGGAACATCTGCAACCCGGTCACAGCCTGCCGCTGTGGGATGGCGGCACAGGGCGCGTCAGGTTGATTTTGCAAAGGGCGCTGAGCGCGCAGGATTTGCAGAAGTACCCGCATCTGCGGCCCATTCGCATCTCGGCAGGGGCATTGGGGCAGGGGCTACCGAAACGCGATCTGCTGGTGTCGCCGCAGCACCGCATGTTGGTGGCCTCGCCCATTGCGCGACGCATGTTTGGTGCGGCGGAGGTGCTGATCGCCGCCACCAGGTTGACGGAACTGCCCGGCATCTACGTGGATGAGAGTGTTGAAACAATCACTTACGTCCATGTGGTCATGGCGCGGCATCAGGTGATCTTTGCCGAAGGCTGCCCCAGCGAAAGCCTGTTCACTGGCCCCGAAGCCTTGAAAAGCCTAACAGAGGCGGCCCGCAAAGAGCTGTTCCAGCTGTTTCCGGACCTCGCCATCCGGCGCAGCGATCCCGAACCGGCCCGCCTGATCCCGAAACACAAGCAGCAGAAGCGTCTGATTGCCCGTATGGGCAAAAATGCACGGCCGCCGCTGGACCGGAAGGTGGTGGATCTCAGCGCTCAGCCCTTGAGGAAGGACAGATGCGCGGCGACCACCTCCCATGTGGCTTCATTGGCGGCGCTCAACAGATAACCCTGTTTGATGCTGATGTCGTAGTCGCGCCCATCGATCAGCCGCGCAACGCCGCCCGCCGCTTGGGTCGCGGCCACACCGGCGGCATGATCCCAAGGGTTCAAAATGCCCGAGAGGCAGAAATCCACCGATCCCTGTGCCAGCAACCGATATTCGTGGCAGGAACAGCGCAGCATAAAGGTGCGGTTAAACGCAGGCATCGCGGCCCCCATCTGGGCCTGCACCGATTTCTCCATCAGATAAAAATGCACAAACCCCGTGAGGCTTTCCAACACGCCGCCATCCGAGGTCTGCAACAGGCGTCCGGACTGTGTTGGGCTGGCCATCCGGCTGTCGCGCCCATCGGTCACCACCCAGTCATCCATCACCACATCATAAAGCAGGCCAAATACAGGTTTGCCAAAGGATGTCGCGGCAAGGATCACCCCAAAGGTGGCCAGACCATTGGCAAAGTTCCAAGTCCCATCCACCGGATCGATGATCAGCGCCAGCTCTGCCTCCGCCGCCTGATCGCGCAAAGACGGGTCTTCGGCCGCCGCTTCCTCGCCCAGGATCATGGCTTGTGGAAAGGCGTCACGCAGCGCTGCAGTGATCCGCTTTTCGGCCGCCAGATCCGCCTCGGTCACCAGATCGTCGGGTTTGGATTTGGACCGGATATCGCCCGCCGACAGGTTGCGGAACCGCGGCAGGATCTCGGCCTTGGCGGCTGCGCGGACGGTTTCAATGAGAAAGGATTGCTGGTCCGGGCTCAACTGCATGATGGGCACCCCTTGGCAAGATCACATGGATTTGCGCCAAGGGGTGCCACCGTAAGCTGTCAAAGGCAAGACATCATTCGCGGGCGCGCAGCACCCGCACCGGTTTTGTCCCCAGCGCCGCCCAGGCAAAGCCGAAGCCCGCCAGAAGGGTCGCCAGAACACCACCCAGAACAATCCCAAAGGCCGAGCCCCAGATCACGGTGAAGTCGCTTTCCATCACAAAGGTCATGACCGCCCAGCCGCCAGCGATGCCTGCAAACAGCGCCACCAGCGCCGCACCAGCCCCCAGCAGTGCCGAGCGCAGGGCAAAGCTCAGCAGGATCCGGCCACGGCTGGCGCCCAGGGTTTTCAGCACTGCCGCCTCATAGCTGCGCGCCGGCGCACCAGCAGCGGCCGCGCCGATCAGCACAAGGAAGCCGGTCAGCAACGTGGCCGAGGCGCCCCAGCGCGTCGCATTTGCGATGCCGCCCATCAGCTCGGTCACCCGGTCGATGGCGTCGCGGACACGGATGGCGGTGATATTGGGGTAGGCGTTGGTCAGGTCGCGCAGGATCACCGGTTCTGCCGCTTCGCTGGCGTAAACCGTGGCGATGAAACTATGCGGCGCCCCTGCCAGCGCGGATTCGTTCATGGCCAGCACAAACCCCATGCCCGCGGTCGAGAAATCCACCTCTCGGAATGAGGTAAGGGTGCCCTCGATGTCGCGGCCCAGAATGTTTATGGTCATCCGGTCGCCCAGTTTCAGTCCCATCTCTGCGGCCTCTTCTGCGGCAAAGCTGATCTGCGGCGCACCAGTGTAGCCTTCGCCCCACCATGCGCCCTCGGTGATGCGGGTGGTTTCAGGCTGGGCATCGGCATAGGTCACGCCGCGATCCCCCGTCACCACCCAGTGATCGCCGGCCACCTCGGTTGCGGGGCGGTCGTTGATGGTGGTGATGACGCCGCGCAGCATCGGCGCATGTTCGGTACGGCTGACCTCTGGGTCGGTGGTCAGCCGATCCAGAAACCCGTCGATCTGTTCGCGCTGGATATCAACAAAGAAGAACGAAGGCGCGCGATCCGGCAATTCCTGCGCAATGGCGTTGCGCAGATTGCCGTCAATCTGTCCCACCGCTGCAAGAACCGTCAGGCCCAGACCCAGCGACAGCACCACCGGTGTGGCCTCATCACGGGCGCCACCAATGGCGGCGACGGCCCACCGTAGGGCGGGGCGGCCTCGGGTCAGCGGTGCCAGACGGCGTGCCAGCCAACGCAGTCCAAGCGCGGCAATGGCCAAGAGCACCAGGGACAGGATCACACCCGCCGCGGTCCAAAGCGTCAGCGTCACCGTGCCAGAAAACAGTACCGCCACTCCGACTAGCGCCGCCGTCAGCGCCAGTGTGATCAGCACAAAAGGCAACGGTGGCAGCAGCTTGGCCCCCGCCATCGCGTCGCGGAACAGGGTCGCAGCCCGCACTTCGCCAGTGCGTGCCAGCGGCCAAAGGGTGAAAATAAGCGCGGTCAGCCCGCCGTAAATCGCGGCCTCAATCAATGGCGCAGGGTAGAGGCCAAAATCCGCCGGCACCGGCAGCTGGGTCGAAATCAGCGGCCCAAAGGCCACCGGTACCAGCCCGCCCAGCAACAGACCCAGCACAATGCCAACAACGGACAGCGCCCCGATTTGCAGGAAGTAGACCTGAAACACCGTGCGCCGGTCTGCGCCCAGACTGCGCAGGGTGGCGATCACACCGGTTTTACCCGCCAGATAAGCCCGCACTGCCGAGGACACGCCGACACCGCCGACCGCCAGACCGGACAGGCCAACAAGGATTAGGAACGCGCCCAGACGTTCGACAAATGTGGCAATCCCGGGGGCGCCGTTGCGGGCGTCGCGCCAGCGCATGCCACTGCTGGCAAACTTGTCGGTGGCCTCTTGTTTCACCGGTTCCAAACCAGCACCTTCGGGCAGCAGCAGCCGGTATTTGGACGAAAACAACGTGCCAGAGGCCAGCAGCCCCGATTGCGCCAGATCCCGCCGCGCCACCAGACTGCGTGGGCCCAGGGCAAAACCGTCACCGGCGCTGTCCGGTTCATTCTCCAACGCGGCCATCAGGACAAACTCCTGAGTGCCCAGCCGGAAGGTGCCGCCCGGTTCCAGCGCCATCTGGGCAATCAGTAGCGGATCCAGCACCGCGCCGGGCAGACCATCCTGACCGGCCAGGGCGGTTTCCAGCGGCATGTCAGGCGACAGTCCGACCGACCCCACCAGCGGGTAGAGGTCATCCACCGCCTTCACCTGGGTCAGCGCGCGGGTGTCCCCGCGCACCGCCATCGACCTGAAATCCGCCACCTCAGAGACGGCAACCGCGGCCCCCCCCATCCACGCTTTTTCAGCCTCATCGGCAAAACGGTAGGTGAACTCCATCTCGGCGTCGCCGCCGAGGAGCGCGGCGCCTTCGTTGGCCAGACCGGCCTCAATGCCCGACCGGACCGAGCCGACACCGGCAATCGCCGCAACGCCCAGCGCCAGACAGGCCAAAAATATGCGGAAGCCTTTCAGCCCCCCACGCAATTCGCGCCGCGCCAGCCGCGCCGAAACCGCTATGCTCATGCAACTGCCCCCTGATCCGCGCTCTGCGTGGTTTGGGCGCCGCTGTCCTCGGACTCCACCCGACCGTCGCGCAGCCGCACCACATGGTCACAACGTTCCGCCAGCTCGCGGGCATGGGTGACAAGGATCAAAGTTGCGCCGTGGCGGTCGCGCAGGCCGAACAGCAGGTCAATGATCGCCGCACCATTGGCGCCGTCCAGATTGCCTGTTGGTTCGTCCGCCAGCAGGATCTGGGGCCGCGGGGCAGAGGCCCGCGCCAGCGCCACCCGCTGTTGTTCACCGCCCGACATCTGAGACGGGTAGTGATCCGCCCGCGCTTCCAGTCCGACGGCCTGCAATTCCTCCATCGCGCGGTCAAAGGCATCGCTGTGACCTGCCAGCTCCAGCGGTGTGGCGACATTTTCCAGCGCGGTCATGGTCGGGATCAGGTGGAAAGACTGGAACACAATCCCCATATGCTGGCGACGGAACTTTGCCAGTTGGTCCTCATTCATGGTGGTCAGATCCTGCCCCAGCGCGTTAACGCTGCCGGTGGTGGCCTGTTCCAGCCCGCCCATGAGCATCAGCAGCGAAGACTTGCCGGATCCGGACGGGCCGATCAGGCCAAGGCTCTGCCCGCTCTGGACATCCAGCGAAATGCCGTGAAGGATTTCGATGCGCCCCGCATTGCCATCCAGCGAAAGCGTCACATCTGTAAGGGAAAGAACCGGAGTCACCATGTCTATCAGCCTGTATCTACGAGTGTTTCTGACATATGGGGCCAAGCGCCTGCGGAGCAAGGGGCTGGTGGCACTTCTGGCCCTTGCCGCCATGCCGGTCAGCGCAGAACCGCTCAAACTGGTGGCGTTTGGCGACAGCCTGACCCAGGGCTACGGTCTGGCGCAGGGCGATGGTTTTGTGCCGCAGCTGCAACGCTGGCTGGATGAAGCAGGCCAGGAGGTGCAGGTGACCAACGCTGGCGTTTCGGGCGACACCACGGCAGGAGGGCTGTCACGGGCGGCCTGGACGCTGTCGGAACCTTTTGATGCGATGATTCTCAGCCTTGGCGGCAATGACCTGCTGCGCGGCACCGTGCCCGAAGTGACCCGCGCCAACATCGATGGGATCCTGCGCGAAACGCAGAAGGCGGGGGTGAAGGTGTTGCTGGTCGGGATGCAGGCGCCGGGCAATTACGGGCCGGAATTTGCGGCCGCATTCGATGCCATCTGGCCCGAACTGTCAGCGCAATACGGCACGCTTTACGCGCCATCCTTCTTTGATGGGCTGCCCAGCAGCGATCCAGTGGCGGTGCGTGATCTGTTCCAATCCGATGGCATCCACCCCAATGCCGCAGGTGTCGCTTTGATTGTTGAGGGCCTAGGCCCGCAGGTGGTGGAGCTGTTGAAAGCCGCGAAGTAGGTGTGAACACACAAAAAAACGGGCCCCAAAGGGCCCGCTTTCGTCACTCTGTCAGGTTTGCCAGAAGCAAGCCTAAGCGTCAGCCTTAGGCCAGCGCCAGGTTGACAGCGGCTTCACGACCGTCACGGCCGGGCTCGATGTCGAAGGTTACTTTCTGGTTGTCTGCCAGACCGGTCAGGCCCGAACGCTCAACAGCAGAGATGTGTACGAACACGTCTTTGCCGCCGGATTCGGGTGCGATGAAGCCGTAGCCTTTTTCGGTGTTGAACCATTTCACGGTGCCGTTTGCCATACCGTGGTCTCCTTAGTTTTAGTTACTGCCCGCAGAATGCGGCAGCTTGGCTCGTCGGTAGCAAGATCGAAATACTGAGCCGTAAAATAGGAGCAGAGGTCGAAAGCGTAAACGTCGCGCCTCACATATGGGGCGGTTTATACGGTATGGCAAGCCTGTGTGGGCTTGCCTGCGCAAGAATGTTTCATATATCGCACGCAAGATATGAAGGGGAATGGCCATGTCGGACGTCAAAAAACACCGTTCTGGGGCGCAGGCCTCTGGCGCCGCCGCCGGTAAAACCGCAGGTAAATCAGCGGGTAAGAAACTGACCTGCCTGTCCTGTGGGCAGATTAATCGCGTGCCGGCCAACCGGCTGCGGGCGGGGCCGCAATGTGGAACCTGTGGCACCAAATTATTTGCCAACAAACCGGTGGAAGTGGATTTTGCCACGCTGCAGAAGGCCGCGCGCAACGATGATGTGCCACTGGTGGTGGATTTCTGGGCGCCGTGGTGTGGCCCCTGTCGCCAGATGGCCCCGCAGTTTGCGCAGGCAGGCAACGCCCTCAGCGGTCGGGCGCGGCTGGTGAAAATCAACACCGAAGCGCACCCCAAGGCCTCGCAAAACTACCGTATTCGCGGCATTCCCACCCTTGCCGCCTTCAAAGGCGGGCGGGAAAAAGCGCGGCAGGCAGGCGCGATGCCCTCTGCGGCCATTGTGAAATGGGTCGAAGGCGCGCTCTGAAACCCAGGGCGCAGGCGCAGTCCCTAGTCGAAACTATGGGCAACCTCATACATCACCGGCTCAAAGCTTTTGCACAAATCGGCGATGACCCGGTTGCGTTTGCGCATCTCATCGGTGCGCAGCATGGCCTGAAAATCCTCGCGCCGCTGCCATTGGGAATAGTTGGCAATGCGGGTCTGGGCATCGTTCACATGTAGCCCCGCGGCAATGAAACCGGGTTGTTTGGAAATGAAGGTGTCATAGGCATCCTGCAGGGCTTCCATCAGGTCCTGACAGGTGCCGGGGGTCATTTCAAAGGTGGTGATCACCGTCTGAAAATCGTTTGACTGAGAGATCTTAGGCATTTGCTCCTCCGCGTCTGTCCCCTCAGCCTAGCACCGGGATTGTAAAATCCCCAAGGCTTTTCCCGCTTGGGATAGATTGGACCCTCGGGCTTTGGTCGCCGCATGTGTTAACGCGATCTTAACGGATGTTTACGAAGGTAAAGCCTCCTTGTCCGGTACCCCCCATGCGCTGGCTTCTGCTGTTTCTGCTGTCCTTTTTGCCTGCCCATGCCGCAGCGGGTGCATGGTTGCGGGAAGAGGGCACCGGTTTTGCCGCCAGTTCGGTCTACGCAACAGCCCCCTTCGGGGCCGAGACTAGCTACACCGGTCTCTATCTGGAATATGGTCTGACGCCCAACCTGACCTTTGGCCTCGACATTGGGCGGGGGGTGACCGGGAAAAACAAAACCGTGGGATTTGTGCGTCTGCCGGTGCTCGGGACAGGCAGACACCGCGTTGCCGCTGAACTGGGATTTGGCCAGATCGCGGGGGAACGCACCCTGCGGCCCGGCCTGTCCTACGGACGCGGGTTGGAGACACGATGGGGCGGTGGCTGGTTGGCGGTGGATGCCTATGCGGAATACAGCCTCGACAGCCGTGCGCTGGATCTGAAGGCCGATGCCACCCTTGGGGTGAGCCGCCCTTCTGGCCAGAAGTGGATGCTGCAACTTCAAGCTGGCCAAGCGCGGGAGGAGGCGAGTTTCCTGCGGCTGGTGCCGTCGGTGACCTTTGAGCTGCGCAAGGGCTGGCAGCTGGAACTGGGGCTCAGCAAAGCGTTGACTGGTGCCAGGGAAAACGGCGTCAAGTTTGGCATGTGGTATGATTTCTGACTGATAGTGTCGGGTATTCTTGCCATTGCTGGCCAGAGATCCTAAACCTTTGATATGCCCGAGTTGATCCAACCCACCGATGATGACGCCCGCGCTTTGGCGCGTGGCCTGATTGACACCGCCCGTTTTGGCGCGCTGGCCGTGCATGAGGCGGGGACCGGCCTGCCGATGGTGACACGTGTGGCCGTTGGCACCACCCCCGAAGGCCAGCCCGTGACGCTGGTGTCTGGCCTGTCGCATCACACCAAAGCGCTGGAGTTGGACACCGCCTGTTCGCTGCTCATCGGGGAGCCGGGTGACAAGGGCGATCCGCTGACCCATCCCCGCCTGACCCTGATGGCAAAGGCCCGTTTCCTGCGCCACGGCGATACGGACCGCGACGCGCTGGCCGCGCATTATCTGCAAAGCCATCCGAAATCGAAGCTCTACATTGATTTCCCGGATTTCTGTTTTGTAAAGTTTGAGGTGGACAAAGCCTACCTGAACGGCGGCTTTGCCCGCGCCTTTGTGTTGGGGCCTCAGGATCTGGGGCTCTGAGCCGCCTCAGTCATTGTCCATCCGCACCAACACGGTGACATTGCCCTCGGTGTTTTCCGAGAACCGCAGGGTCACCCGATCCCGATTGCTGCCCTGCTCGGTCGAGACATAGGGGAAATCGTAATTGGTGACATTGGCGGCATTGGCGATCTTGCCGCGCGTCACCACGCTGGTCACATTCTGCGCATAGCCGCCAAAGGGCAGCGGCCCGTCACAATTCACCGTCCAGACATTGGCCAGTGTGTTCTGATCATGATTGATCACCGCAGGGTTGGCGATGCCCTGCTGGATGGCGTTGAAACTGTTGCCTTCCACCCGAATGTTGCGCATCCGCGTGTAGTCGAGATCGGCAAAGGTGGTGTCCACCATCTCCACCCGATCCAACGTGGTGCGGATGGCGCGGAACATGTTGCCACTGATGTTCAGTCCGTTGATGAAATGGCCCGTGCCATGCGGCTTGACCACAAAGAACCGGAACCACGGGGCCGAATCGATGGACTGGAACACGTTGTTGGCGATGTTCAGTGCGCTGAAGGAGTATTCCGAACTGAATTCGGGGGCCTGATCGTGTTCGTTGGTCCATTCGACAGAACAGTTGTCGATGTAGTTGCCATTGATCGTGGCGCGGTTGTGCGAGGACGTCAGGATCAGACCAGCGGTGCGCACGCCTTCGGTTTCGTCATCGCCCTGGAACCAGTGATTGCCCGAGATGATCGAAGAGGTGCCGCCAAGCACCGCAAAATGGCGGAACTGGGTGATCCGGTTGTTACGGATCTTCACGTCATTGGCGTTGGCGTTCATCGCCACGGTGGTGCGTTCCTGCACCCGCATGCCGGTCTCATTGGACAGGAACTGGCAGCGGTCGATCAACATGCCCTGACAACCGGTCCCGATGGAGCTGAGGCCGCGGTCCTTGGGGGAGGTAAAGAAACAGTCCTTCAGGTGGAAGATCAACCCGTCCGGGGCCATCAGGATGCCGCTGGAACGGCCGTTGCACAGGAACTCGATATCCGACATCGAGAACTTGGACAGTTTGTCGAAGCCACTGAAATCAAGGATGTATTTGAAGCGGGTGAAGGTGAAGTTCTGCCGCCCCGCCGCATCAAACAGCGGCGCGGAGAGGGTCAGTTGCCCGGCGCCGACATTGCGCGCTTTGACATAGACCTCGCGGCCCACGCCGCTGGCGGTGATCAGCGATCCGACGGGGATGTTGGCGACGTTATCGACACCGGTCAGATGCCAGGGATCGGCGGGGTTGTAGCTGGCGGGGGAGCTAAAGACCTCGGTGTCCCAAGCGCTGGAATTGTTCACATAGAACTGGCCGTTGCGGATGTGGCGACGCTGGGCAAAGCTGGTGCGATTGGGCACGGCCGCTTGCAGGTCGATCGGTTCATTGATGGTGATCCGCCGCCCACCCAGATCCAGCCCCTCATGGTCAGAGTTGTTCAGCAGCGACTGGAACGCTTTGCGGAAGGCCAGTTCCTCATTGCCGTTGAAGGCGTTGATATAGGTCGGCAGGTCAAAGCTCTTGGTGAGCGAGAGGATGGCATCGGCGGGCATCTCCAGATGGCCTTCGAACTGCACCGGGTTTTCCAAAGTCACCGAGCTCGCCAGCCGGTAGGTGCCCGCAGACACCAGCACGAGGCGTCCGTTGGCGGCATTGTCTGCGGCCTCAAAAGCGGCGCTGTCATCGGTGCTGCCATCGCCCACAGCACCAAAATCGCGGACATCAACCCAATTCATCATATCGCGGTGGAACGCTTGGGTGATGTCTTCGATCACCAGATCGTCGATCCGCACCACACCACCGTTGCTACCCGTCAGGTCCAGACCGAAGTGGCCGTAAATCGCCGTTGTACCCCAGGGCATGTCAACGCCCGCGCGGGCGCCAGAGCCGACGATGGCGCTGACCTCAACCACTTGCCCGTATTGGTCCAGCACCGTGCTGGGGCCGGTTTCGACCACCCCGCCGACATGACCGTCCGAGGCATTGCCTGCCCAGGCGGCGATGCGCACGGCGGGCAGGTTGCCGGAGATGGCCTTCACCCGCGCGGTGATGCGCAGGTAGCAGCCCGGTTGCAGTGGCGTCTGACCCATATAGCGCAGCCGCTGGGTGCTTTCGGTTTTCAGCAGCTCCAGACAGCCGGCAAAGTCGGCATCCGCCGGCACATAGGCCGCATTTGCCGCCCCCTCATAGGTGTCCGATCCCGGCGTGCCGTCGCCGCTGGACCATTGGTCCAGCCCATACGCAAATGCGGTGGGCATGAAGGTGATGCCGTCGGTGATTGCCTTATTCATCGGAGTTCCCTTTCTGCTGAGCACCCACGACAAAACGCGGGCCCTTGTTGAGGCTCAGACCTAAAGAGAAAGGGTTAACGGCGCCCTAGACCACCGTGACGGTGCCGGGCGCGGTCAGGGGGCGTTAAACGCCTGTATCCACTGGCGGACGCAGGAACACGCCATCGATCCGCCAGCCGGTTTCGGTTTCGACCATCAGGTAGTCCAGCACATGGGTTGCGCCGGATTTATCCCTGACTTCAATGCGTTGCACGGCGCGTCCGTCGCTTTCTTCCTGATCAAGGAAGTTCAGCGCGATGGGCCGCCAGACCATCGGATAGCCCCGTTGCACCATTGTGCCGAAGTTTTCCGCCGTGCCAAAGAGGCGGCGGATATTGGGGCTGGCAAAGGTAAAGGCTTTGGCGAAATCATCGCTTTGGAAGGCGGCGATCTGGTCACGGATCACCTGCCGCACGTCGGCGTTTTCTGCCGTAGCTGGCAGGGGGGACAGTAGGGACAGGCTTAGGATCAGGGCTGGGACAAAACGCATGGCGGGCCTCCTCTGTGCCAAAGGTAGGCCCGCCCGCAATCACGTCAAATCACATGCCCCGGAGGGCATCGTGTGGCATTGTGTGGATCAGGACAGTTCGCCCTTGAGACCTTGATCGATCAGGGCCACGGTTTCCGTTGCTCCATAAAGGGCTGCAAAAGAACCAAATCGCGGGCCCTGGGATTGACCCAGCAGCACCTCATACAGCGCCTTGAACCAGTCCCGCAGGTTTTCAAAGCCGTGGTTCTTGCCCACCGCAAAGACCACTGACTGCAGGAAATCCCCATCGGTGAAATCTGCCGCGGGCAGCGGATCTTCGTTGCCCATCATGGCGTTTTTCTTGGCGATCTGTTCCAGCGCAACCTCGGCTGAGGCAAAGGCCGCTTTCAGATCTTCCAATGCGGCCCGTTCCTGATCGGTGGGGGCGCGGAACACTTTTTCCGGCTTCACGAAGTCGTTGTAGTAGCGCACCGCATAGCCCGCCGCCGCATCCAGCTGCGGATTGGCTTCGGGGGAGGCGTCGGGCGCATAGCGCTGGATGAAGCCCCAGAGCTGCGCCTTGTCATCCGCACCGGCGACCGAGGCAAGATTGAGCAGCATCGAGAAGGGCACCACCATATCCGACGCAGGCACGTCACCGGAATGGATGTGCCAGACCGGGTTGTTCAGCTGGGCTTTCACATCCTGGCCAGGATAGGCGCGCAGCTGCTGATGATATTCGTCCATCGCCTTGGGGATCACGTCAAAATGCATCCTCTTGGCGGTCTTGGGCTTTTGATACATGAAATAGGCCAGGCTCTCGGTCGGGGCGTAGGTCAGCCACTCGTCAATCGAGATGCCGTTGCCCGAGGTTTTCGAGATCTTCTGCCCGTTGGCATCCAGGAACAGCTCATAGGTGAAGTGTTCCGGCGCGCGCTGGCCCAGCACCCGGCAGATGCCGTCATAGATCGGCGTGTTGGTCGAGTGGTCCTTGCCATACATTTCAAAGTCCACACCCAGCGCGGCCCAGCGGGCGCCGAAATCGGGCTTCCACTGCAGCTTCACGTTGCCTCCTGTGACCGGCACGGTCCATTCTTTGCCGTCCTCATCATCAAAGGTGATGGTGTAGGTCTCAGCACAGACCTTTTTCATCGGCACGTAGAGAACACGGCCGGCTTCCGGGTGGATCGGCAGGAAGATCGAATAGGTCTGACGGCGCTCTTCGCGCAGGGATTTCAGCATGATGGCCATGACGTCATCATATTTGTCGACAGCGCGTTTCAGCACCTCGTCGAACTGGCCGGATTCGTAGAATTCCTTGGCCGAGTAGAAGTCATACTCAAAGCCAAAGGTGTCGAGGAACCGGCGCAGCATGGCGTTGTTGTGATGGCCAAAGCTTTCGTGGGTGCCAAAGGGATCCGGCACCGAGGTCAGCGGTTTTTGCAGATGCTCATGCAGGCTCTCGGCGTTGGGGACGTTGCCCGGCACTTTGCGCATGCCGTCCAGATCGTCGGAGAAACAGATCAGCTTGGTCGGGATGTCGCTGATCACCTCAAACGCGCGTTTGATCATGGTGGTGCGGGCGACTTCGCCAAAGGTGCCGATGTGGGGCAGGCCGGAGGGGCCATAGCCGGTTTCAAACAGCACATAGCCCTTTTCAGGTTTACCCTTTGCATAACGCTTCACCAGCTTCCGGGCTTCCTCGAAGGGCCAGGCTTTGGATTTCAATGCGGCGTCACGCAGGTCAGACATGTGCTGTCTCCATCAGATAAGGGTCCGCCCGCGCCCCATGCGCGGCAGACCGCCGCTTCCTATTGTGCGTGACCGTGCCAGTCAACAGAAGGCAGCGGCTTTTGCGCTGCGTTGCAACATTGTGGCAGGGTTTGCGGGTGACGCTACGGCGAAAGTTCTATTGAGATCACAGTACGACCCCGTAAACTGTGGGGATTAAACCAAGGACTATTCATGCCCCTCGACCGTACACAATGGCCGCAATCCCTGCTGAGCGAAGCCACCCAATCCGCCTGGGCTGTTACCAAAGTCTACCCCGGCTCACACGCCGCCGAACTGGGGCTGCAGGAGGGCTGGCAGCTGATGCATATCAACGGCACCGCCCCCACAGGGGAAAGCGTGCAGCGCGCCCGTCTTGAAGGGGCCGCCTCTTTGGTGTTTCACACCGGAGAAGGCTGCGAGATGGCGGAGCTGCGCGGCGGTCTGTGGCCCAATGGGGTGAAACTGTCTCCGGGGATCAATGCGGCGCTGAAAACCGCTGTGCGCACGGGGCAGGTGGATCCTATGGTGCTGCATCGGATCTGGTCCGAAGAAGTCTGGCAAAGCTTTGCCGCATTGGTGCCGGATTTCGAAATGGCGCTTTTGCCAATTGCCTCCCGACTGACCGCGCCCTTCACCTCCAAGGCCAAGAAACACGCAAAGCGGCTGCAGGCCAGAGAATACACCTATCAACAACTTCTGGCGCTGGCCTATCTGGCGGCGGACCGCAAGGATGAGGCCCGCGAGATGCTGCAGGCTGCGGCCAAGAGCTACGAGGCGGATGGCAAGCCGCCGATGCCCAGTGCCTATTTCGCACTGAATCTGTTTGTGGAATGTCTGCTGCATTATCATGGCGGGGACGTGCCCAAGGCCAAGGAACTGGCCCAGTTCGCAGTGCAGAACTGCGCCGAGCTGCCAGCGATCTGTGATCTCTATTCGGCGGTGTGCCGCGAACGGGCGGTGATCGCCTGGGGGCCGACATTGCAGAAACCTTTCCCGATCCGCTACCGGCTGCCGCGCCGGGATGTGCATGGGTTTTTCGATGCGCCGGGACAGATGTGTGATCTGGACCAAGCGCTGTCGCAGATGAAACCGGGGCAGTTGCTGCTGGTCTATGCTTTGGGGCCATACCGGATGAACGGCCCGTTTTTGGCGGAACTGGTCGGGCTGCGCAGCCTTTATGCCCGGTTCCCCGAACGCATTGGCGGGGTGCATGTGATTTCCGAGCGGCCTGACGCCAGCGCTCATTGGCAACATGCGTCGCAACTGGAGGAGGCCATTGCCGACACGGACATGCCCTATCTGGTGGCGCAGGATCTGGATGGCAGTCTGCAAGAGACGTTGCAATTTGATTCCTGCCCCAGCCTTTATGTGCTGAACCACGAAGGCATTGTGCTGGCCAATGGTGGGATGGCCGAAGAACTGGCCTTCTGGCAGGCGCTGCAACGCGGCGCGGATCCGGAATTTCTTGCCGCAGTGCCAAATTGATGCAGGGTCAAGCTGTGGCTTCGGGTTGTTTGAGGCCGGTTTTGAGCTTATCTTTCAGCCTATTGATTTATTGACCCCTCCGAGGCGCCTCCCCAGTGCCTCCCACTCGACTTGTGACAAAGGAAGCCCCCGTGTCCGAACAGATCCCCCATCCCCTCAGCCCGCAGGATTGCCTTGTGGCTCTGATGATCGCCATCTCCGCGGCCGACGCCAATATGCGCACCGCCGAGCTGGTGAAGATCCAGAACACCGTGAACCACCTGCCGGTATTTGCCAGCTATGACATTGACCGCGTGGGCGATATCAGCCGCATCGTGTTTGATCTGTTCTCGGAAGAAGAGGGGATTGAGGCGCTGTTTGGTCTGATCCGGGAAAACCTGCCGGAGCACCTGTTTGAAACCGCTTACGCACTGGCCTGTGATGTGGCAGCGGCAGATGGTCATATCTACGAACAGGAACTGCGTCTGCTGGAAGAGATGCGCCATGAGCTGAACATCGACCGGCTGCACGCCGCGGCGATCGAACGGGGATCGCGGGCGCGCCATCTCTCGGCCTGATGGTTGGCTTTGAAACGGTTCAAACGGCGCGGGTTTCCGCGCTGTTTTGCTTTTGGCCTTAACTGGAGGCTTTCAACGGGGCGCTAGCCCGCGCCGTATAGCTGCCCCCAGCGTTCCAGCAGGCTTTGCTGCAGTGCTTTGGAACGTTTGTTCCAGCTGCGCCCCCCTTCCGGGCGTTCACGTTGGTCTTTGCTGAGGGCGCTGCGTTTCTTGTTGTCGGCGGTGAAAATGGCAAAGGCCATCACCCGTCCGTCCGGTGTGGTTACATAGCCCGCCAGCGAGGAGGCGAAGTTCAAAGTGCCGGTTTTGGCCAGCACCTTCAGCGGGTGGCGGCTGTTGGGTTTGCCTTTGGCATCGCGCAGGGTGATCGGTTTCAGGATGGCAGGCAGCTGCTCGCGCGCCAATCGCGTGGAAAGCGCCGCCACCATATCCTGCGCTGACAGAAGCGAGGCATCGCCCAGCCCCGAGTGATCGACAAACTTGCCCTGCTGCATCCCCAGCCGCCGTTTGGCCCAGCGTGTCATCTGCTGTGCCGAGGCCCGGAGCGTCGAGAGTTTGCCCGTGCTGACCCCTGTGGCCGCCAGACCGACCATCTCGGCGGTGAGGTTGGTGGAGTATTTCAACATGTCCCGCAGGATGTCGCGCAAGAGCGCGCTTTGATAGGTTGCCACCGTGGTCCCGGCAGGCAGCGATTTGGCAACTTTTTCTTTTGGCAAAACAATGCCATGTGCGCGGGCCAGGGTGCGGAACACTTCACCGGCATAGAGGTCAGGCCGTCGCACTGGCAACCAACGTGCTCCACCTTTGCCCAGCGCGCCACTGGCCACGGTCCAGTGATCAGTGCTGCCCTTTTGCTGGTAGGTGTAAACCGGCATCTGACGTTTGATCACGGCCATCTTCGCGATCGAGACTTCGGGGCGGTAATTGGCCGAACGGGCATCCATCGTCACCCCCCAGCCGCTGCCAGCTCGCTTCCATTCGAAATGCACCCGGTTGAAGTTCAGCGACAAGCCGGAAATCGCGGGGTTATAGCCAACATGATCGGGCTGCGCCTTGTCGATCTGGCGGGCATAAGGCAGGGCGCCGGCGTAGACCCGGAACCGCCCACGCACTTCGCGCAGACCTGCGGCTTTCAGCGTTTTGGCCAAGGCGGCCAACCCTTCGGTGTTCAAGGTCGGATCACCGCCACCGGCCAAAATCAGGTCCCCCTGAAGCACCCCGTTTTGGATCGGGGCAGTGGCAATGATGCGGGTGCGGAACCGGTGGTTCGGCCCAAGCGTGTCCAGCGCATAAAGCGCGGTCACCGCTTTCGTCACCGAGGCGGGCGGTAGGGTGGCGTTGCTGGCGCGGCCTTCCAGCAATTGGCCTGAGCCAATCTCGGCCACCGCACAGCTGACAGAGCCGCCCAGTTTGGCCCGTTTCAGCAGTGCCTCAATCGGTTCGGCGCTGGGCAGGCGGGGGGTGCCGGGACGCGCCTGCGGGCGCAGCGATTTCTTTACGGGGCGTGCCGCAAGCGGACTGGCGGAAAAGGCGGCCAGTGTTGTGAGAAAAAAACGTCTGGAAAATGAATGAACCATAGCGGTCAGTCTACCCCCGATGGGGGCAAGCTCTCAAGCGCGTAAATCACGGGGATTATGAAATCTTCGCGACCCTGCGGGACCGTCTGGGGTGATCAGCCCCACTCGCCTCGGGCGCGGATCTGGCTAGAGGACTGCGCCACCATCGGCATGTTCACAAAACACCACTGCGGCGCCTTGGCCCGTGCCAGTCCCTGACTGTGACGGGGCGAGAGTTTCTGGCCGCGGTGCATCCGGGCGGCTTTGGAACAGCGCGCCGCCAGCCGATCACCGGGGCGCGCCAGCACGCCAACGGGCACCTCGGCCATGATCTTCTGCCAGTCCTGCCAGCGGTGGAACTGCACCAGATTATCCGCCCCCATCAGCCAGACAAACCGCACCCGTGGATAGAGCCGCGTCAGCGCCCGCAACGTGGCTGCGGTATAGCGCGTGCCGGTCTGCACCTCCAGATCGGTGACGGTGACACGAGGGTGGTCGATCACCGCACGGGCGTGGGCCACGCGCCGCGCCATTGCAGCAGGGCCGTGTGATTTCAGCGGGTTGCCGGGGCTGACCAGCCACCAGACTTGATCCAGTCCAAACCGTTTCAGCGCTTCGCGGGTGATATGGGCGTGACCTTCGTGGGCCGGATCAAACGATCCTCCCAAAAGGCCGATCACCTGACCGGACCGGGCATATGGCAGCCTGTTGCGCATGCCTTTCCTTCCCGTGAAGGGGCGATGCTGTCAACCGCAAAGCAAAGAGAAGGTGGTCGGAAAATCATAGGGTTGCGGCTAGGGCAGGCGGGGACACAGGTGGTGATGCAGGGTATGATGAAGAGGATTATGCAGTAGGTTATGCTGCGGCGGGGCTTGCAATTTGCATATAGTTGCCTTAGGTTAACTATCGAAGTTTGAAGACCAGTAACCACTGAAGAAGTCCAACATGTCCAAGACCGCCTCCCAAGATCCCGTGGCCCGAATCCGCCGTTTCAACCGTGCCGTGACCCGCGAAACCGGCGCTTTGGATCAATCCTTCTTGGGGCGAGGACGACCATTGGGGCCGGCGCGGGTGTTGCATGCCATTGGCCCTGAAGGCCGCGATCTGGAGGCGATCCGCGCCTATCTTGACCTCGACAAACCTCTGCTCAGCCGGTTTCTGAAACAGTTGCAGGACGAAGGGCTGGTTTCGCTGGACCGTGATCCCAACGATGGCCGCCGTCGGATTGCCCTGCTGACAGAGGCGGGGCAGATAGAATTTGCCGCCTACAACCAGCTGTCCGATGATCGCGCCAGCCGCCTGCTGGACCGCCACCCACGTCCCGAAGCCCTGCTGGAGGCGATGGACCTTGTCGCCTCGGCGCTGGGGCGTGACCGGATTGAACTGGTGACATGTGACCCACGCAGTGCCGATGCGGTCACCTGTCTGGAGGCCTATTACAAAGAGCTGGGCGAACGGTTCGAGACCGGATTTGATGTCAACCTGTCTGCCGATCCCGAAGCCACCGATATGATGGCCCCGAGAGGTGTGTTTCTAGTGGCTTACTCCGACGGCATGCCACTGGGCTGCGTTGGTGTGAAGGGCACCAACAAAGGTTATGCCGAAATCAAACGTCTGTGGATTTCCCCCGCGGCGCGTGGTCTGGGCCTGTCACGCACCCTGATGGAGGCCGCCGAGACCCGCGCCAAAGCGCTGGGTATTTCGCTCTTGCGGCTCGACACCAACTCGGCCCTGCCCGAGGCGGTGGCGCTCTACCAGCGCTCCGGCTGGACCGAGATCGACCGTTTCAACGATGACCCCTATCCCGACTACTTCTTTGAAAAAGCGATCTGAGGGCGCAGCGGCTTAGCAGCCGTTGATCTCCAGCGCCTCTTGCCAGGCGGCAGTGGGGTCAAACCCCGCGACCTGCCAGTCCTCCGCGGACTTGCGGGGGATCATGCCACGTTTGATCATATATTGAGGGCGATAGGCAGGCGGGCCGAGGCGGCGCAGGGCGCTGCAGGTGGCAGAATAAAACGCCCCCTCCTGCGCCCGCATCTCAGCGGTGTAGGGTTTCAGTGCATTGAACTGATCGCGCGAATAGCCCGAGAAGATCCAGACGTTCAACTCATCCTTGACCACATGGGCGCTTTCATCCCGCACCCGCTGCTGATCAAAGAGGATATAGCTGTTATAAGCAAAAAACGCCGTAATTGCAGTGTCATAACGTCCTTGCTCCACACAGTCCCGCACCGCCCAACCCCATTCCGTGGGCCGGATGTCATTGGCCCAGCTGTCACAGTCCATTCGCCGCGACAGACCGTCGGCCGTGGCGATGGCGGGTATGAAGATAACAAGGAGGGCAACGATCAAACGCATGGGGTCACCATAGCGCACGCAGTCTTAACGCAAGGATCATATTCCTGTGACAAGATCAATTCTACACCGATGGATTGCCCCCCCAAGCCCCATCCGCTATCACCTCTGCCAACCCAAGTTTCCCTGCAAGAGAGCTCCCCCATGGCATCCTATCAATATGTCTATCACATGTCCGGCGTCTCCAAGACCTATCCGGGCGGTAAGAAATGCTTTGAAAACATCCACCTGAACTTCCTCCCCGGCGTGAAAATCGGCGTTGTGGGGGTGAACGGTTCCGGTAAGTCGACGCTGATGAAGATCATGGCGGGCCTCGACAAGGAATTTTCCGGTGAGGCCTGGCACGCTGAGGGCGCCAAGGTCGGCTACCTGCCGCAGGAGCCGGAACTGGACCCGAACCTTGATGTGCGCGGCAATGTGATGCTGGGGGTGGCCGCGAAGAAAGCCATTCTGGATCGCTACAATGAGCTGGCGATGAACTACAGCGATGAAACCGCCGATGAAATGGCGCAGTTGCAGGATGAGATCGACAGCCAGAACCTGTGGGATCTGGACAGTCAGGTCGATATCTCGCTGGAAGCGCTGCGCTGCCCGGCGGATGATGCCGATGTGACCAGCCTGTCGGGCGGTGAAAAACGTCGTGTGGCGCTGTGTAAGCTGCTGCTTGAAGCGCCTGATATGCTGCTGCTCGACGAGCCGACCAACCACTTGGACGCGGAAACCATCGCTTGGCTGCAGCAGCACCTGATCGACTACAAGGGCACCATTCTGATTGTCACCCACGACCGCTACTTCCTGGATGACATCACCGGCTGGATCCTGGAACTCGACCGCGGCCGTGGCATTCCTTACGAAGGCAACTACTCGGCCTGGCTGGAGCAGAAGGCAAAGCGCCTGCAGCACGAAGCCAAAGAGGACAAAGCCCGCCAGAAAACGCTGGAGCGTGAGCTGGAATGGATGCGTCAGGGCGCCAAGGCGCGTCAGGCGAAATCCAAGGCCCGTATCGCCGCCTATAACGATCTGGCCAACCAGTCTGAGCGGGAGAAAATCACCCGCGCCCAGATCGTGATCCCGAACGGTCAGCGTCTTGGTGGCAAGGTGATAGAAGTGAACGGTCTGAAAAAGGCGATGGGCGACAAGCTCCTGGTCGAGGATCTGTCATTCAGCCTGCCGCCAGGCGGTATCGTCGGCGTGATCGGCCCCAACGGCGCCGGTAAAACCACCCTGTTCCGCATGCTGACCGGTCAGGAACAGCCCGATGAGGGCACCGTGGAATATGGGGACACCGTGCAGCTGTCCTATGTGGATCAGTCGCGCGATGATCTGAAAGACAAGGACACCGTCTGGGAAGCGATTTCCGGCGGGGCGGAGCTGATTGAACTGGGCGATGCGCAGGTCAACTCCCGCGCCTATTGCTCGTCCTTCAACTTCAAGGGCGGCGATCAGCAGAAAACCCTGAACCTCCTGTCCGGTGGTGAGCGCAACCGGGTCCACATGGCGCGTCTGCTGAAAGAGGGCGGCAACGTGCTGCTGCTCGACGAACCAACCAACGATCTGGACGTTGAGACCCTGCGGGCGCTGGAAGATGCGCTGGTTGATTTCGCCGGCTGCGCGGTGGTGATTTCGCACGACCGTTTCTTCCTCGATCGGATCTGTACCCACATCCTCGCCTTCGAAGGCGACGCCCATGTGGAATGGTTCGAAGGCAACTTCGAGGACTACGAAGAAGACAAGAAACGCCGCCTCGGCCCCGACGCGCTGGAGCCGAAACGGATCAAGCACAAGAAATTCACCCGCTAAAGGGTGAGAAAGCGGCCCTTCGGGGCCGCTTTTTGTTATTCGAGTTTGTTAGCTTTCAAATAGCTGTCGATTTCGGCAAGATCTAAGCTTTTCACCCCAAGCCTAGTCTTGATCTTGTGGGATTGCTTCGAAATTCCATTTAGAGCTTCCAATATACTTCCCTCACAAGAAAGGTCCAAATTTAGGGAAACCAAGGTGCCCTCGATTTTGCACGGGAGTTCCATCTTTTTGTCCTTGGAAAGTAGTAGGCCAGAATCGCCGGATCCAATAAAGAAATGCCCGAGATTGCCAAAAAGATGGTGAGCGAAGAATAGGCCGTATCCTGCATTGTCCCATTCAGATTTTTGTGATGCCCTTTTTTTCTTGTTTCTCCATGCCTTCGAAGAAACGCCAGGCATGATCGAGTACTTGAGGGCATCTTGGTCGTTCTTGGGAATGTTATATTTGCCGCTTTCAAGAGAAGCGCGAACGCCTATGCCTTTGTCAGCTATGCAAATTTCAACTTGTTCACGCTGCGGCCAGTGCTGCGCGCAAAAAGTTACTTCATTGGTCTCCCCATGCTCAAAACTATTCCTAATGATTTCTCTGAATGATATTTGGAGGGCTCGTTCGAGTTCTCGTCCTTTGCCCTGTGAGACAACTTTTGCCAAACTACCACATCGTTGTTCAATCTCATCTCCGAGGTGAATAAACTTATCTGCGGCGGCTTCTTCCAGCACATCCTTTTGCATTAGAGAAATTGGAATGTAGTTATTTCCACCGAACGCGCCTTGCTGAAAGGGATTTCCCTTCAGGTTCAGAGCTTTGGAGAAGCCGAGGTTGTTAGCATAGTCGTGTTTGGAAAGCCCAAAAAATTTTCTAGTTTCGTTGCGATGTTTTTTTGCGCGTTGTCGGCAGACTTTCGTTAGGAAAATCATTGACGTCGGTGTCGCAAACCCGAGCTTGTCGGCACTTATCGTAAGCGTTTCTTGTTCAGGGTAGTCCATTATTTTTTTTGAGAAATCGCAAAGGTTTTTGATTGTGCATTTGCTGGGAAATGAGAGGTTGAAATTAGTCATATTGTTACTTTCAGAATTTGCACAGTCTAGGGTAGCACTTGTGGATTCGAGATTCAATTATTGTGGGATTTTTAGGTGGCTTCAACGCCCGCCCCGTGGGGGCGGTTCGGGCGCTGCCAAATCTGCGATTTGGCAGATGTGCTTCACCTGAGCGGCAACACACACATCCCCTCACAGCATCGCCATTTGGGTGAAACATCGCTGGAAACCGGTCCTCTGCCTCCCCACGTCGGAGGCATAGGAGGACACACCAATGCCGAAACCTGCACCCCAACCCACCCGTAAACATGACCTGCCGCGCCCGTTTGAGGCACAGGGCAGGGGGCCTTATCGGTTCACAGACTGGGCGGCGATTTGAGTGGTCAAAAGGGCCAATTGGCAAAAATGTGAACACGTCTTCAGGGGGTGGCGATTGATCTTTCGCGCGGCCTCGGGGCATGCTGAGGCAATCCCTTTTCAAACCAGCACGAGTGCCCCTTATGAAACGCCGCCAGTTCCTGACCTCCGCCGCCGCCGCCTCCGCCACGCTTGCGATGCCCTCCATCGCGCGGGCGTTTGAGGTGGATCCGAAATACCTGCCGCAGGAAGTGCGGATCAAAAGCGGGGTGGAACCGGGGCAGATCCTGATCCTGCCTCAGGCGCATTACCTCTATCTGGTGACCGGCCCCAATCAGGCGCGGCGCTATGGCGTGGGCGTTGGCAAGGCGGGGCTGGAATTCAAAGGCGACGCGCTGATCCAGCGCAAGGCGAAATGGCCGAACTGGCGGCCCACGCCAGAGATGATCAAACGTGAGCCGCGCACCTATGCGAAGTTTGTCGACAATGAATATATCCAGCCCGGTGGGCCTTCGAACCCCTTGGGGGCGCGGGCGCTGTACCTCTATAAAAATGGACGTGACACCTACTTCCGCATCCATGGCACAACCAAGCCGCGTTCGATTGGACGGTCGGTGTCGAACGGTTGTATCCGGATGATCAATGAGCATGTGAAAGACCTCTATGAACGGGTGCCCACCGGCACCAAGGTCACGGTGCTTTAAGCCCCGTCCCTGCAGCGACCTATCTGACCGAGATCAAGGTGCTCTCTGCCCGCCTGTGCCACAGTTGGCGCAAGCAAAAGGAGAACCCCGATGTATGACAACATTCTTGTCCCCGTCTCGTTTGAAGAAAACCGCGACTCGCATGGCGCGTTGGAAATCGCCCAGGCCATCCGGGCCGAAGGTGGCAAGCTGACGCTGCTGCATGTGATGGAGGCGGTGCCGGGCTATGCGCTGACCTATGTGCCTGAGGGCTTCCATGAGGATATGCGCAAATCCGTTGAGGAAGAGCTGGGCAAAATGATTGAAGGCGTTGAAAACGCTGAGGTGCAGGTGGTGGATGGCCATTCCGGCCGCACGATCTGTGACTATGCGGCGGACAATGACAAAGATTGCATTGTGATCGCCTCGCACCGTCCCGGCATGCAGAACCTGTTGTTGGGCTCCACCGCGACACAGGTGGTGCGCCACGCCAAATGTGCGGTGCATGTGCTGCGCTGATCCCTGTTGATTTCGCAGCTGAGGGGCTTGTTCCGGCGCGGACAGGCCCCATTTCTATGGCGCAACAAATGAGGAGTGATGATGATGCAATGTCCGATTGATGGCGCCCAGCTGGTGATGACCGAACGCGCGGGGGTCGAGATTGACTACTGCCCGCAATGCCGCGGTGTTTGGCTGGATCGGGGCGAATTGGACAAGATCATCGAACGCTCCGCCGCGCCCGAAGCCCCAGCCGCCCTGCGGCAGGCTGCACATCGGCAAGACTACCGGGAGGAGCGGCGCGACCGCGATTATGAGCGCGGCTATGACGACCGCAAATATTACAAGAAGAAAAAGCACAAAAGTTTCCTGTCGGAGATCTTTGATTTCGACTGATAGACTCAGGTGAAGGGTCGCGCAGAGCGGCCCTTTTCGCTGCCTTGCCTGTCAAAAATCCACAAACCCGGCGTTCAAGCGGCATTTGCGGCACCTCCGCTGCATCCGCCCCATTGACCAACGCCTGATTCCAAAGCATATCCGGCGCATGACCGACCTGAAAAACATCCGCAACTTCTCGATCGTGGCGCATATCGACCACGGTAAATCCACGCTGGCTGACCGCCTGATCCAATCGACCAACACTGTGGCCGAGCGGGACATGAAGGAGCAGCTCCTGGACTCGATGGATATCGAGCGGGAACGCGGCATCACCATCAAGGCCAACACCGTACGCATCGACTATCAGGCGCAGGACGGTGAAACCTATGTCTTGAACTTGATCGACACCCCCGGCCACGTTGACTTTGCCTATGAGGTCTCCCGCTCCATGCGTGCGGTTGAGGGCTCTTTGCTGGTGGTTGACTCGACCCAAGGGGTTGAGGCGCAGACACTTGCCAATGTCTATCAGGCGATTGAGGCAGATCATGAGATCGTGCCGGTGCTGAACAAGATCGACCTGCCCGCGTCGGACTGTGATCGTGTGGCTGAACAGATCGAAGATGTGATCGGCATTGATTCCACCGATGCGGTTCAGGTCTCCGCGAAATCGGGCATCGGGATTGAGGACACACTGGAAGCCATCGTGACCCGCCTGCCGGCGCCGGAGGGTGACCGTGATGCGCCGCTGAAGGCGATGCTGGTGGACAGCTGGTATGACGCTTATCTGGGCGTTGTGGTTCTGGTGCGGATCATGGATGGCACCCTGAAAAAGGGCCAGCGCATCACCATGATGCAGACCGGCGCCAACTATCCTGTGGACCGGGTGGGCGTGTTCCGCCCTGAGATGACACAGGTGGATGAACTGGGCCCGGGTGAGATCGGTTTTATCACCGCGTCGATCAAACAGGTGCGGGACACCAAGGTGGGCGATACGATCACCACCGAGAAAAAGGGCGCCGAGGAGCCGCTGGAAGGCTTTAAACCCAGCCAGCCGGTGGTGTTCTGTGGTCTGTTCCCGGTGGACAGTGCGGAATTTGAAGACCTGCGCGCCGCGATCGAAAAGCTGGCGCTGAACGATGCGTCGTTCTCTTATGAAATGGAAACCTCTGCCGCGCTTGGCTTTGGTTTCCGCTGTGGTTTCCTGGGGCTGTTGCACCTTGAGGTGATCCGCGACCGGATTGAGCGCGAGTATAACATCGAACTGATCACCACGGCGCCCTCGGTGATTTACCATGTCTACATGAAGGGCAAGGATAACGAGCCCGGCGAGATGATCGAGCTGCACAACCCCGCTGACATGCCGGATCTGTCGAAGGTGGATCACCTCGAAGAGCCGCGCATCAAGGCCACAATCATGGTGCCGGACGAATATCTGGGTGACGTGCTGAAGCTGTGTCAGGACCGTCGCGGCATTCAGGAAGACCTGACCTATGCCGGCACCCGTGCAATGGCGGTTTATGACCTGCCGCTGAACGAGGTGGTGTTTGACTTCTACGACCGTCTGAAATCGGTGACCAAAGGCTATGCCTCCTTTGACTATCAGATGACCGGCTACCGCGAAGACACGCTGGTGAAGATGTCCATTCTGGTGAACGAAGAGCCGGTGGATGCGCTGTCGGTGATGGTGCATCGTGACCGCGCGGAGCTGCGTGGCCGGGCCATGTGCGAAAAGCTGAAGGACTTGATCCCGCGCCACATGTTCAAGATCCCGATTCAGGCGGCCATTGGCGGCAAGGTGATCGCTCGTGAAACCCTGGCGGCCCTGCGCAAAGACGTCACCGCGAAATGTTACGGCGGCGACATGACCCGGAAGAAGAAACTGCTGGAGAAGCAGAAAGCGGGTAAGAAGAAGATGCGCCAGTTCGGCAAGGTCGATATCCCGCAAGAGGCCTTTATCTCGGCCCTCAAAATGGACGATTGATCCAAAACCCCGCCTCTCAGGCGGGGTTTTTCTTTGGGGCATACAGGCCGGTTGCTGCTGTTTTTGGGGTGTTTTGCAATTTTGATACACCTGTGCGTGTGGCGGTCGCATGGCGTCGATTGTTTGCGTTAACGCCCGCTTTTTAGCGGTTAGGGCCGGTTTGGACCGATTCTTCACGCAAAAGTCACATCGGCTACACATCTTCTCTGTTGTATACATCAATGCGGCCTTGGAAATTGATACACCGTGAATACACGTGCCGAAATGTGAGGTGACCCTACGTCATGTGAGGGGTGGAGCCACAAAACAGTTGATTCATATCAAGGCAACAAGCATTCCAAGGACTTAATATGATCACTGACTTAAGACAAAGACATTGGGCGGAAGGCATGCTCAACCTTGGGGCCATACTGCACCTGTTTATCGGCGCCACGCTCACCGGATCCGGCCTTGTGGTCGCGCTGGTCAGTGGCTTTGACAGTCCGAAAATGCTGATCGCATCGGCATTGATCGGGCTGCTGATCTCCTTCCCGGTAACCTATTGGGTTGCCAAGGCGATTTATTCCGAATGATCATAAGTTCACGAGATCCCGCCTCGGCGGGAGGCGGCGATGGTGCATGCGGGAAGGGGTCCCTGCTGTACTGTCGTCGCCACTAAACCTAGGGCGCCGTTGCTGCGGGTCAATTGCCCCGCAAAACACCGTCACGCCATGTTCAGATAGGACCGCACTGCCGCTTCGAACTCGCGTGGTTTTTCCGCATGCAGCCAATGCCCGGCGCCGGGGATCTTGGCAAACTGGGCGTTGGGGAAGAAGCCCTTGGTCCGGTCGCGGTCTTCGCGTTTGACATATTCCGACAGGGCGCCGGCCAGAAACAGAGTTTTGCCTGCAAACTGCCCCGCGACATCCGGGAAGCTTAGCACCTTGGCCATCTCGGCGCGCAGCACATCCAGGTTGAGCCGCCAGGCCTTGCCCGGAATGTCCAGCGACTGGGTAAAGAAAGTCGGCAGGATCGGATCGTCAATCACCGGGCGCAGCTGCGCCTCGGCGTCCGAGCGTTTCACCACGGTGGACAGGTCCACCGACTGCATCGCATCGATATATTGCACCTGTGAATGCTGGTAGCTCACCGGCGCAATATCGGCCACGATCAGCCGGTTCACCAGATCGGGGTATTTCAACGCCAGCACCATCGCCGCCTTGCCCCCCATCGAATGGCCCAGCACATCCATCGCGCTGCCGTGGGCGCGAATGACCGCCGCCAGATCCTCGGCCATGTCCTCATAGGAATGGCTGTCATGCCAGGGGCTGTGGCCGTGGTTGCGCTGGTCGACAGCGATCACCTGACGTTCGTCAGACAGGCGTTTGGCGATCACACCCCAGTTGCGGCCAGAGCCGTAGAGGCCATGAACGATCAAAAGGGCGGGCTGGTCGGTCGGTTCACCGTGGACAATCTGGTTCAGCATGGGGGATAGATAGTAGAGCCTCTCGCGCCGCGCCAGAGGCATTTGCTAGCCCGAGGAGCACAATGTGATCGACGCCCGCGCCCTGAGCCGCATGGAGACCGAGCTGGAGGATCTTCTGGCCGAGAAATTCCGCCTGAAGAAAGGCCCGCTGGAGCGGCGTTTGAAACGGCTGGGGCATCGCGTTCCGGGCTTTGCCCAGCAGGCAGGACAGGTGCTGGTGCGGGCGCGTGCCTTTCAGGGGCATCCCAAGCTGCAGATGCAGGTGGACGCCCGCGAGGTGGAGCGCGCTTATGACACGCTGCGCTGCCACCTGCAGACCATTGACGTAAAGGACCGCCGCAAGGGCGCAGTGCTGTCGCTCTTGGGCAGCCTGTCGTTCAACATTCTGGCGGTTCTAGGCCTGTTGCTCTTGGTCCTGTTGTGGCGCGGCTTTGTCTGACGCTTCCGGTGCAACAGGGCGCTGCGCGTCGCGGTGCAGCGCGTGGCGGATCACCAAGGTGACGGTGACAAAACTGACGTAGAGCAGCAGATACCACGACCCCATTTTGGCAAAGCTGACCTTCTCCAGCGGGTTCTGCCCGGCATAGAGCCAGGTGCCGGTGAGTGTGCCGATGTTTTCCGCAAGCCACAGGAAGAAGCTGGAGAAAAACGCCGCCAGAGGCAGTGGCATCCAGTACCAGTTGGCCCCGACGCGGAACCAGATGCGGGTGCGCAGGAACATGACCAGAGTTGCGGCAAACAGCAGATAGCGGATGTCTGGCACAAAGTGATGGGCAAAGAAGTTCACATAGATCGCCGTGGCCAGCACCACCGTGGTCCAGAACGGCGGGTAGGGGGCGAACTGCATGTCAAACAGCCGGATCACCCGCGCCATGTAAGACCCAACAGCGGCATACATGAAGCCGGAAAACAGCGGCACGCCCATCAGTTTCAGGAGCCCCGGTTCGGGGTAGGCCCAGCTGCCGGCCTGCACTTTGAACAGCTCCATCGCCGTGCCGGTGAGGTGGAACAGGGCGATCACCTTGGCCTCTTCCCAGCTTTCCAGTTTCAGCGCCAGAAACAGCACCTGCAGGCCAAGCGCGACGCCGACCAGCGCATCATAGCGATAGAGCGCCCAATCCGGTTGCCAGATCGCTTTGGTCCCCAAAATTGCGGCCAGCAGGCAGATCCCGAACAGGCAGGCCCAGCCCTGTTTCAGGACAAACATGACAAACTCGGCCAGCGCATAGGGCAGGCGCGCGCGCATCCAGTCACCAAGGCGACGTTCGATGGTGAGGGTATGGGGGGCGTGTTGGGTCATTCGGAAATCGCCTCGGGCGCAACAGGGCCGGTCAGCCAGACACCGTTTTCAGAGAGGTAGAAGGCTTGGCCCTGTTGGTGCAGCGCCCCTGAGGCCACTTGCAAGACAACAGGTTTGCCGTGACGGGCGCCGACGGTGCGAGCGGATTCGACATCGGCAGAAAGATGCACGTGCTGGCGGCCCATCGGTTTCAGCCCTTCGGTCAGGATGGTGTCCCGCACCGCAACAGAGGTGCCGTGAAACAGCACGTCGGGTGGGACAACCGGCTGTAGGCCAAGGTCCACGTCGCGGGAATGGCCCTGCCGCGCCCTGATGCGTTGGCCATCGTCTGACAGGGCGAAACGCTGCTTGGGGTTGGTCTCAACGATCTCGATCAACTCGTTGCGGGTCAGTGGCTGGCGGGTGTTGGCAAGGATCGCCTCTACCGAGGCCCAGCCGGCGGCATCAAGGGTCAGCCCGATCTCTTCGGGGGCATGGCGCAGAATGAGGCTTAGAAATTTGCTTTTGGAAATAAGAGATTTTTTCATGTGCCCAGTTAGCCGCCTGACTATGGGGCTGTCCAGCTTGGGGCTTTCCCTCGGCAGAACCTCGCGCTATCCATGAACGGCGTTCAATGTGGGCGCAGGAATTGGCTGATTGGCAAGAAGGCGGCGCGAAGACAATGGCAGGCAAGGTAGAGGCCCGGCGGGCGGCATTGCGGGAAAAGCTGGTAGAGCTGGCCGAGGCACAGATCGTGGCAGAGGGGCTGGGATCGCTGAAGGCGCGACAGCTGGCAAAAGAGGCAGGCTGCGCCCTGGGCGCCATTTACAACGTGTTCGAGGACATGACCGCCCTGGTGCTGGAGGTGAACGGCCGCACTTTTCAGGCGCTTGGCGTTACGGTGCGGGCGTCGCTGGAAGGGGCGGAGGGGCTGGATCCAAACGCCCGTCTGATTCGCATGAGCCACGCCTATCTGGCCTATGCGGCGGACCACACCCACCTGTGGCGGGCACTGTTTGACGTGGAAATGTCGACTGAGGCTGCGGTGCCGCAATGGTACATGCAGGCGTTGGGGGAGCTATTCGCCCTGATCGCGGAACCGCTGTCCGAGCTGTTTCCAGAGATGCCGCCTGAAGAGCTGTCGTTGATGACACGGGCCTTGTTTTCTTCGGTTCACGGCATGGTTCTGTTGGGCTTGGAGCAACGGATTTCCGGCGTGCCGCGTGATCAGATTGCCGTCATGATCTCTCAGGTGTTGGGTCAAATCGGAAAAAATTGAACGCCGTTCAAAATATTTCTTGAACATCGTTCAGGAAATCGCTATCTCTAATTCATGAACGGCGTTCACGACATGTGAGCCGTCCCTGAGATTGGAGGAAATGCGATGTTCTCGACGTTGAAGACCTTGATGACCGGCGCCAATGCCCGCGCAGAGGAGCGCCTGCGCGACACCTATGCAATTGAACTGATCGATCAGAAAATCCGCGAGGCGGAGGCCGGGCTGAAAAACGCCAAATTCACGCTGGCCAGCCTGATGCAGAAACAGCGTGGCGAAGCCAAGCAGATCGCAAAGATCGACGGCCAGATCATCGACCTGACCAAACGGGCAACCGAAGCGCTGGAGGCCGGGCGTGAGGATCTGGCGACCCACGCGGCGGAGGCGATTGCGCGGATGGAAAACGAACGTGACCTGCGCCAGCAGACCCAGGAACGTCTGGAAGAGCGGGTGTTCCAATTGCAGCAGTCGGTCGAACGGGCTCATCGCCGCATTCTGGATCTGAAACAGGGCGCCCTGACGGCCCGAGCCGCGCAGAAAGAACAGCAGCTGCAGAAACGTCTGGGCCGCCACGTGGCGCAGGACAGCGCCTTTGAAGAGGCCGAGGCGCTGATCAACCGGGTGTTGGAGCGGGATGACCCGTTTGAGCAATCACAGATCCTCAATGAAATCGACGCCACGCTGACGCCATCAAGCGCCTCGGATGTGCTGTCGGAGGCCGGGTTTGGTCCGGCCACCAAATCCACCGGCGCTGACGTACTTGCGCGGCTGAAGTCCAAGTAAACCCAAATTCAAAAAAATAAACAAATTTAACTGGAGTAATTGAAATGACCGATCGTAATGACAGCGCCCTTATCGTCCTGCTGAACATGGTAGGTGTCGCCGTCTCTTACGGGCTGTTGGGGATTTCCCTGTGGCTCTCGACCGAAGTGCCGCTGGCGACCAAAGGGTTCTGGGCGATGGGCATCCTGCTGCTGACCCTGAGCCTGATAAATGTGGTGAAATACCGGTTTGACGCCCGCTCCAGCGAGGATCGTATTCGTAAGATCGAAGAGGTGCGCAACGAAAAGATGCTGGAAGAAGCCCTGCGCGACGAGGTGTGATTTTCCAGGTGAACGAGGCTGCGCAAGGCGCGGCCTCTTTCCTGTAATACGTAAGCTTAGCTTACAAAGGGCAAGGCGAAACGTGGCTGTAAAGGCAGTAAAAGATGCACATATTAAGACCAGACATTTGATACAGGAGATTGTGAAATGTTTGGAAAACTGACGCGTCGACACCAACAACAGAAAGATGCATCCTGGAACGGGAGCCTCTCGCAGGCCGCGCGGCATGAGGCTTATCTGGAACAGCAACGCCGCCAGCAGGCCGCAATCGAAGCGGAAAACCGGCGACAGCTCAACCGCTTCTGGTTCTAAAGAAAACCCCCGGCCAAATGGACCGGGGGTTTTGCATTTTGACAGTCAGACCTGACAGCGGGGCGGCTTACAGGTTCGGGTACATCGGGAAGTTGGCGCAGAAGGCTTCAACTTCGGCTTTCACCTTGGCTTCGACCTCACCGTTGCCCTCTTCACCGTTGGCGGCCAGGCCGTCGACAACTTCGACAATCCAGTCTGCGATCTGGCGGAACTCTGCCTCACCAAAGCCGCGGGTGGTGCCGGCAGGGGTGCCCAGACGGATGCCCGAGGTGACCATCGGCTTTTCCGGGTCAAACGGGATGCCGTTTTTGTTGCAGGTGATATGGGCGCGGCCCAGGGCCTTTTCGGTGGCGTTGCCTTTCACTCCTTTGGGGCGCAGGTCCACCAGCATCACATGGGTGTCGGTGCCACCGGTGACGATGTCCAGGCCACCCTTCATCAGCTGATCGGCCAGCGCAACGGCGTTGGCGCGCACCTGCTTCTGGTACTCTTTGAACTCGGGGCGCAGCGCTTCGCCAAAGGCAACCGCTTTGGCGGCGATCACATGCATCAGCGGGCCACCCTGAATGCCGGGGAAGATAGCCGAGTTGATCTTCTTGGCCAGATCGGCGTTGTTGGTCAGGATCATGCCGCCACGGGGACCGCGCAGGGTCTTGTGGGTGGTGGTGGTGGCCACATCCGCATAGGGGAAGGGCGAGGGGTGTTCACCCGCAGCAACCAGACCGGCGAAGTGGGCCATGTCCACCATCAGGTAGGCACCGACCTCATCAGCGATCTCACGGAACTTGGCAAAGTCGATCTGACGCGGGATGGCAGAACCACCAGCAATGATCAGCGCCGGCTTGTGTTCGCGGGCCAGGGCGGCCACTTCGTCATAGTCGATCAGGTTGTCCTGCTTGCGCACACCGTACTGAACGGCGTTGAACCACTTGCCCGACTGGTTCGGCGCGGCGCCGTGGGTCAGGTGGCCACCGGAGGCCAGGTTCATGCCCAGGATGGTGTCGCCGGGTTTGATCATCGACATGAAGGCACCCTGGTTCGCCTGCGAACCCGAGTTCGGCTGCACATTGGCGAACTCACAGCCAAACAGTTCTTTGGCGCGCTCAATCGCCAGGTTTTCAGCCACATCCACGTGCTGGCAGCCACCGTAGTAGCGGCGACCCGGGTAGCCTTCGGCGTATTTGTTGGTCAGAACCGTGCCCTGTGCTTCCATAACGGCGGCAGAGACAATGTTCTCCGAAGCGATCAATTCGATCTCGTTGCGCTGGCGACCCAGCTCATCGGTGATCGAGCCGAACAGCTCGGGATCGCGGGAGGAAAGGCTTTCGGTGAAGAAACCGGTATCGGACATGGGACGCTCCGTCATGGCTGGGTCACGGGATAGGTTTGGCGGCTAGGTAACGGAATTATCATGAATCGGAAAGCTATGAATGCGACCAAGTGGCGTGTGTTGGCGGCAGGGGTGGTGCTTCTTGAAAACTTGTGTTTCGATCGGCACCAATGACGCCTATCGGAAACTCATACAAAGCCACAGCGGGCCGGTTGAATTATGAAAATTGCTTTTGTCGCCAGTGACAGCCCCTCCGCCCAAACGGGACGTGCCGCCCTGGTGGGGCGTTATGGCAATGTGGAGGAGGCTGAGGCGGATGTGATTGTGGCCCTTGGCGGCGATGGTTTTATGCTGGAGGCGCTGCATCGCATGCAGTCTCTGGGCAAACCAGTTTACGGGATGAACCGGGGCACGGTTGGCTTTTTGATGAATGAATATTCCGAAAGCGATCTGGTGGAACGGGTCAGGGACGCCGAGGAAGCGGTGATTCATCCATTGTCGATGCAGGCCACCTGCGCGGATGGGTCAACCCATCGGGCGCTGGCGCTGAACGAGGTCTCGGTGCTGCGGTCCGGCTCGCAGGCGGCCAAGCTGCGGATCACCATTGACGGACGGTTGCGGATGGAGGAGCTGGTCTGCGACGGGGCGCTGATTGCGACACCGGCGGGGTCCACAGCCTATAACTATTCGGCCCATGGGCCGATCCTGCCGATTGGCTCGGATGTGCTGGCGCTGACGGCCATTGCACCCTTCCGCCCGCGGCGCTGGCGCGGGGCGTTGCTGCCCTCTACTGCGCAGGTGCGCTTTGACGTTATCGAGGCGGAGAAACGCCCGGTGATGGCCGAGGCAGACAGCCATCTTGTGCAGAATGTGGTCACAGTAGAGATCCGTTCGGAACCCGAGATTGCCCATCGGCTGCTGTTTGACCCCGGGCACGGGCTGGAAGAACGGCTGCTGCGTGAACAGTTTGTCTGAGCGTAGCTGACAGGAGGGGAATGGGCCTGCGGCCCATGCCTCCGGCGGGGATATTTCGACCAAGAAGAAATGCGGGCGTGTCCGTGTTATGTTGCGAGGCTTGTCGGCGTGGCGCGCGCGCCGTAATCTTTTGACAACGTTGTTTTATTCGCACGGACACGTGCACGGAGGAGCCATGCGCCTGCCATTAGCGGGGCTGCTTGCGGGGATGGTGCAGATTGCGCTGCTGGCCCCGGGCATTGCAGAGCCAGTTGAGCAGCCAAAGACAGTGGCGCAGGCGCCTGGCGTGGTTGCCCATCCTGAGTTGGCGGAGATGGGGATCGCTGTTACCGCCGGAGCAGCGGCGGGCTACGTGCCGGACGCGGAATGTGCCGGCTGTCATGCCGAGAAATGGGACAGTTTCCAGCAGGTTGGCATGGGCAAAAGTTTCTATGCGGCGCGGGGTGCCGAGGTTATCGAGCGGTTTGACGGGGATGGGATCGCCCGGTTCTATCATGCCCCTTCCAGACGGTATTATGAGATGGAACGGCGGGAGGACGCCTATTGGTTCCGCCGCTACCAGAGGAATGTCGCGGGGGACCGGATTCACCTTTTTGAACGGAGGGTCGACTGGATCATGGGCTCGGGTCATCATTCACGGGTGTATCTTTATCGTACCAGCAGCGGCGAGCTGCGGCAGTTGCCCTTGGCGTGGTACACGCTGGATGGTGGGTTCTGGGAAATGTCGCCGGGGTTTGAGTTTGCCGATCACCCCGGGGTGGGGCGACAGGTGCGTCGGCGGTGCATGGCCTGTCACAACGGCTTTCCCGAGGTGGCGAAGGGCAGCGATGCGGACGGGATGCCGGAAGTGTTTCCTGCCAGCCTGCCGGAAGGGATCGGCTGTCAGCGCTGTCATGGTCCCGGTGCGGCACATCTGGCCGAGGTTTATGGTGACGCGCCGGACACCGATCGTATCAAAGCCAGCATTGTGAACCCGGCGGATCTGTCCAACACCCAGCTGTATGGCATCTGTTATGGCTGCCACATGCAGCCCTCTGTGGCGGTCACGCCAGAGTTGCGGATGGGACGCGGCGCTTATTCCTTCCGGCCAGGGGAGGAGTTGCAGGACTTCAAGGTCTTCCTCGACATTACGGATAGCAAGCGGCGGCAGAGCCAGCGGTTTGACATCAACCACCACCCTTACCGGCTGGAACAAAGCGCCTGTTTTCTGGGAACCCAGGATTCCGAAGCACCCTTGGGCTGTCTGACTTGCCATGATCCCCATCGCAAGGTGCCAGTGGCGGAGCGGGCCGATCATTACCGCCAGATCTGTCTGAGTTGCCATGAGGTGGACCAGGCCGGGCGGCCGCAGCTGGCCTCGGGCTATGCGCATCCCGAGGTCGGAGCGCAGGGTGATTGTGTCGCCTGTCACATGCCGACGCGGCGGACGCAGGATGTGATCCATACCACGATGACCGATCACAAGATCCAGCGCGATCCGGGGTCGAAACAGGCATTGGTGATGCCGATGCAGAAGGTGCCAGCCGATGTGACGGGGGTGCATCTGCTTTACCCGGATCAGGGATTTAGCGCCGATGAGGCATTGTTGGCACGGGCAGTGGCGACGTTGAAGTACAGCAATTTCCGCCACAGCGATGCCACCGACCTGTTGCAGCAGGTGTTGGGACGGGCGGATTTTGCGGGACATGAACCCTATCTTGCGCTGGCGCGGGCGGGGTTGAACGCCGGCCGGTATGAAGTGGCGCTTGCCGCGGCCGAGGCGGGTTTGAAGCGGGCACCTGACAACGCCATGCTGCTGCAGGCCTACGCCAATGTGCTGTATTTCAGCGGCGCGACGCAGGCGGCCTTAACGCAGATGCGGGCGCTGGTTGCGCTGCATCCGGACTATGACAATGGGCTTTACAATCTGGCCACCACGCTGAACGCCACCGGTGCGGTTGCGGAGGCGCTGGAGGTTCTTGCGCCGTTGCTGGCCGAGGGGGCGGTCCACTGGCCCGCCTGGCGTCTGCGGGCGCGGATGGCGGCTGCGGCTGGCGAGGACGAGACGGCGATCGAGGCCTATTTGGAAGCGTTACGGGTGGAGCCGTCGCAAGCCCAGAGCCTGCAGGAACTGACCCCTATCTGGCGGGCCACAGGAAAAGATCCCGCACTGTTGCAGGTGGAGTGATCCAGCAAGAAAAAACCGCACCCGGTATGGGGCGCGGTTTCTGGTTCTTTCATGTGTGGATCAATCAGCCTTTGGCGTAGCCTAGGCCCTGCAGGGCCAGTTTGATCTCATCCAGAATGGCAGGATCATCGATGGTGGCGGGCATTTTGTAAGCCTTGCCATCCGCAATCGAAACCATGGTGCCGCGCAGGATCTTGCCGGAACGGGTCTTGGGCAGGCGGTCCACCACGGTGGCCAGCTTGAACGCCGCCACAGGGCCGATCTTTTCGCGCACCAGTTTGACCACCTCTTTCACCACCGCGTCATGTGGGCGGTTGCAGCCGGCGTTGAGGCAGAGGAAGCCCATCGGCAATTGCCCTTTCAGATCGTCCGAGACGCCGATCACGGCACATTCGGCCACGTCGGGATGGGCGGCCAACACCTCTTCCATGCCGCCGGTCGAAAGGCGGTGGCCAGCCACGTTGATGACGTCATCGGTGCGCGCCATGATCGAGAGGTAGCCGTCCTCATCAATCATACCCGCATCGCCGGTTTCATAGTAGCCGGGGAAGGTGGTGAGGTAGGAGGACTTGAACCGCTCTTCGGCGTTCCACAGGGTCGGCAGGGTGCCAGGGGGCAACGGCAACTTGATGGCAATTGCACCCAGTTCGCCCGCTTTCATCGGGTGGCCGCCTTCGTCGAGGATCTGCACGTCATAGCCGGGCAGAGGCACAGCGGGACTGCCGAGTTTGGTGGGCAGTTCTTCAATGCCGAGAGGGTTGCCCGCGATGCACCAGCCGGTTTCGGTTTGCCACCAGTGGTCGATCACCGGGACCTTCAGCTGGTCTTGTGCCCAGATGATGGTGTCGGGGTCCGCACGTTCCCCCGCCAGATAGACCTGCTTCAGGCAGGAAAGGTCGTATTTGGTGACAAATTCGCCTTTGGGATCCTCTCGCTTCACCGCGCGGAAGGCGGTGGGGGCGGTAAAGAAGCTTTTGACCTTGTGCTCTTCGATTACCCGCCAGAAGGTGCCGGCGTCAGGGGTTCCGATGGGTTTGCCTTCGAACACCACGGTGGTGTTGCCCGCCACAAGGGGGCCGTAACAGATATAGCTGTGGCCCACGACCCAACCCACATCCGAGGCCGCCCAGAACACATCGCCTGGATCGACGTTGTAGAGGTTTTTCATGGTCCAGTTCAGCGCCACCAGATGGCCTGCCGTCGGGCGCACAACGCCCTTGGGCTGACCGGTGGTGCCGGAGGTGTAAAGGATATAGGCGGGGTGGTCGCCTTCGACCGGTTCACAGTCTGCTGGCGCAACCCCGTATTGGAAGCCGTGCCAGTTGTAGTCGCGGCCTTCGATCAGCTCGGCCACCTCGTTTTCACGTTGGAAAATCACGGTGAAATCTGGCTTGTGTTCGGCCAGTTCAATGGCGCCATCCAGCAGCGGTTTATAGTGCACCGTGCGGCCCGGCTCGATGCCGCAGGAGGCGGCGATGATCGCCTTGGGTTTGGCATCGTCAATGCGCACTGCCAGCTCGTTGGAGGCAAAGCCGCCAAACACCACCGAATGCACCGCCCCCAGACGGGCGCAGGCCAGCATGGCCTCCAGCGCTTCGGGGATCATCGGCATGTAAATGATGACGCGGTCGCCTTTTTCGATGCCTTTTGCCTTCAGCGCACCCGCCAGCATGGCCACTCGGTTGCGCAGCTCCACATAGGTGATCCATTTCTTGGAACCGGTGACTGGGCTGTCGTGGATGATGGCAACCTGATCGCCGCGTCCGCCTTCGACATGGCGGTCCACGGCGTTCCAGCAGGCGTTCAGCTTGGTGTCTTTGAACCACTCATAAAGAGGTGCGTTCTCATCATGCAGGGCCTTGGTCGGGGCGTCGATCCAGTCGATCTCTTTGGCCGCCTCCAGCCAGAATGCCTCGGGGTCGGCCTTCCAGCCCTCATAGACCTCTTTATATGTCATCAGATGCCTCCTCCTGAATTTCTTATCTAAGGTGTAGGGGAGGGGTTTCCGCTGAGGCAAGGATGTTGCCGCCAACAGCGACAGAATTGCGCAAAAATTTGCAGAATTGGCCAAAACTGCCCTGCAAAGTTTTGCAAAGCCGCAAATTCTGCAAGAAATGCCGGGCAATTCCCACGGGGTTTGCAAAGTTACGCCCCACCGGATGATTCCGACAGGGCGTTTCATCAATCTGCGATGTGATGGGGGTTACCCATAGTGATCCACAGGGGTGCCGGCGATGGCGGCCATGTTCAACAGGCCGCGGGCAGTGATCGATGGGCTGACGATGTGCGCCTTGTTGCCCATGCCCATCAGGATCGGACCAACCTCCAGACCGTCGGCACGCATTTTCAGGATGTTGCGCACGCCCGATGCCGCGTCGGCATGGGCAAAGACCAGCACGTTGGCCGCGCCCTGCATCCGGGAGCGGGGGAAGATGCGCTGACGCAATTCCGGATCCAACGCCACATCGACGTTCATCTCGCCTTCGTAGCAGAAGTCGGGGTTACGGCTGTCGAGGATCTCCAGCGCTTCGCGCAGACGTTTGCCGGAACCTTCTTTGTGGTTGCCGAACTGGCTCTGGGAGCACAGGGCGATGTTCGGCTCCAGACCGAAGCGGCGCACGTGACGGGCTGCGCCTTCGACAATGCGGGCCACTTGCTCGGGGGTCGGCAGTTCATTCACCTGGGTGTCGGCAATGAACAGCGGGCCGTCTTCCAGGATCATCAGCGACAGTGCCCCATGTGGGGTCAGCCGTTCGGTGCCAAGGATCTGCTGTATGTAGTCCAGATGCCAACGGTATTCGCCGAAGGTGCCGCAGATGAGGCTGTCGGCCTCGCCGCGCTGGACGGCTACGGCACCAATGGCGGTGGTGTTGGTGCGCATGATCGCCTTGGCGATATCAGGGGTGACGCCCTTGCGCTCCATCAACTCGTGATAGGTGTTCCAGTAGTCGAAATAGCGCGGATCGTTTTCGGGGTTCACAAACTCGAAGTCGTGACCCGGACGGATCGTCAGGCCTGCGCGTTCGCAGCGTGCTTCCAATACCTCGGGGCGACCAATCAGGATCGGGGTTTCGGTGGTCTCTTCCAGAATGGCCTGTGCGGCGCGCAGAACACGTTCGTCTTCGCCCTCGGCAAAGATGATCCGGCGCGAGGCCACACGGGCCGCTTCGAACAGCGGCCGCATTAGCAGCGCGGATTTGAAGACCGACTGATCCAGCTTGTGTTTATAAGCCTCCAGATCCTCGATCGGGCGGGTTGCTACGCCACTGTCCATCGCAGCCTTCGCCACGGCGGCGGACACAACGCCGACAAGACGTGGATCAAAGGGTTTTGGGATCAGGTAATCGCAACCAAAGGTCAGCTGTTCGCCCTGATAGGCCGCTGCCGCCTCGGCTGAGGTGGTGGCGCGGGCCAGTTCGGCGATGCCCTGTACACAGGCGACGCACATCTCGTCGTTGATCTCGGTCGCGCCCACATCCAGTGCGCCGCGGAAGATGAACGGGAAGCACAGCACGTTGTTCACCTGGTTGGGGAAGTCGCTGCGGCCGGTGGCGATGATCGCTTCAGGGGCCACTTTGCGGGCCTCTTCCGGCATGATTTCCGGCGTTGGGTTTGCCAGCGCAAAGATGATCGGGCGATCCGCCATCTTGGCCACCATTTCAGGCTTCAACACGCCGGGGCCAGAGAGGCCCAGGAACATATCGGCGCCGTCGATCACCTCATCCAGCGTGCGTTTGTCGCTGGCTTGGGCATATTCTGCCTTCTGCGGTGTCATCTCACTGGTGCGGCCCTCATAGACCAGACCGTCGATATCGCAGAGCCAAACGTTTTCCCGTTTCACACCCAGTTTCAGCAGCATGTTGAGGCAGGCGATGCCCGCCGCGCCACCACCAGTGGAGACGATTTTGATGTCCTCAAACCGTTTTCCAGCCACTTCCAACGCATTGGTTGCCGCGGCCCCAACCACAATTGCGGTGCCGTGCTGGTCGTCGTGGAAGACGGGGATGTTCATTTTTTCCCGGCAGATCTTTTCCACGATGAAACAGTCGGGGGCTTTGATGTCTTCTAGGTTGATCGCGCCAAAGGTCGGCTCCAGAGAACAGACAATTTCGGCCAGTTTCTCGGGGTCTTTCTCTTCGACCTCGATGTCGAAACAGTCGATATTGGCGAATTTCTTGAACAGAACGGCCTTGCCTTCCATCACCGGCTTGGAGGCCAGCGCGCCGATGTTGCCAAGGCCCAAAACGGCGGAGCCGTTGGACACAACCCCCACCAGATTGCCCCGCGCGGTGTAGCGGCTGGCGTCGGAAGGTTCGGATTTGATTTCCAGACAGGCCTCAGCCACGCCGGGGCTATAGGCGCGGGCCAGATCGCGGCCGTTGGCCAGCGGCTTGGTGGCGCGCACCTCCAGCTTCCCCGGCTTGGGATGTTCGTGGTAGAAAAGCGCTGCCTGGCGCAGGTTCTCGTTCTGGCTGTCGGACATCTTCTCGGCCTCTCAAAATCTGTTAGTTTAGCGTTAAACTATTCATGTCGTCGGGGAAAGATGCTGATTTCAGCTTAGCGCTAACAGGATGCTTGCAAATGCGGGGCGTTTGGTCAAAGATTTTCCATTCGGTCAAAAATTGCCCGATTTGCCAGTGGAATCGCCGACAAAACAGGGTCACATGCACCCTATATAACAGAAGAAACCAAGGAGGCCCGATATGTCCCAGCTCGACACCCTGCTGAAAGCCGCAACCGAAGTGCGCGAAAACGCCCATGCACCCTATTCCAACTTCAAGGTTGGCGCGGCCATCGTTGGCAAAAGCGGCACCATCTATCAGGGCTGCAACGTGGAAAACGCCGCCTACCCCGAAGGCATCTGCGCCGAAGCTGGCGCAATCGCCGCGATGGTGGCTGCTGGCGAAACCGAACTGGTCGAAGCGCTGGTCATCGCCGATAGCCCCGCACCTGTTGCGCCCTGTGGTGGCTGCCGTCAGAAGCTGGCCGAGTTTGGCGCGCGTGACGTTACGGTGACGTTGACCACAACCGACGGCCTGTCGGCGGCCACGACCATTGGCGACCTGTTGCCGGGGGCCTTTGACGCCACCCATATGGAGCGGAGCTGAGTCATGGATGCCCGCGCGATCATCGTCAAGCTGCGCGAGAAACAGCGGGTCACTCGTGAGGAATTGCGTTGGTTTGCCAAAGGTTTGTCCGATGGCACCGTCAGTGATGCGCAGGCCGGTGCCTTTGCAATGGCGGCGCTGTTGAACGGCATGGATGAGGAGGGTCGAGTGGGCCTGACCCTTGCCATGCGCGACAGCGGCGACGTCATGACCTGGGATCTGGATCGACCGGTGATCGACAAACACTCCACCGGTGGGGTGGGCGATTGTGTGTCGCTGGTTCTGGCCCCGGCTCTGGCGGCCTGTGGCGGCTATGTGCCGATGATTTCGGGACGTGGATTGGGCCACACGGGCGGCACGCTGGACAAGCTGGAGGCCATACCGGGGTATCGCACCGGACTGACGGAAACGCAGTTCAAACAGGTTGTTGCCAAGGCGGGCTGTGCCATTGTCTCGGCCTCGGGGGAGGTCGCACCGGCGGACAAGCGGCTCTATGCGGTACGCGATGTCACCGGCACGGTCGAAAGCCTAGATCTGATCACCGCTTCGATCCTGTCGAAAAAATTGGCGGCCGGGTTGGAAGGGCTGGTGCTGGACGTCAAAGTGGGTTCGGGCGCGTTTATGAAAACGCCGGATGACGCCCGCGATCTGGCGCAGGCGCTTGTTTCCACGGCCAATGCGGCGGGCTGTCCAACGACCGCTTTGATCACCGATATGAACCAGCCGCTGGCGCCAGAGTTGGGCAACGCTTTGGAAGTCGCCAGCTCGATGCGGGTGCTGACCGGAGAGGTCGAAGGCCCGCTGTTTGAACTGTCAGCCGAGTTGGGCGGCGTGGCTTTGGCCAATGCCGGGCTGGCCAAAGACGCCGGTGACGGGGCGGAAAAGATGCGAGCCGCAATCCGCAGCGGACAGGCGGCCGAGGTCTTTGGACGGATGGTGCCCGCACAGGGTGGTCCGGTGCAATTCGTTGAGAATTGGGCCAGATTCCTGCCCGAAGCGCCGGTTATCCGCGAGGTCGCGTCCCCCGCCGACGGCTATGTCAGCGCCATCAACGGGCATGCGCTGGGTCTGGCTGTGGTTGAGTTAGGCGGCGGGCGTCAGCGCGAAAGCGATGTGGTGGATCCGGCTGTTGGCCTGTCAGAGGTTGCAGTATTGGGCGCAAAAGTGCAAAAGGGCCAACCGCTGGCGCGAATCCACGCGGCCCGAGAGGCCGCCGCGGACGCCGCCTGTCAGTCGGTGCTCGGGGCGATCAGCCTGGGTGAGACTCCCCCTGAAAAGCCTCCTCTAATTTACGAAAGGGTGGGCTGAATGGCGCGCGCATTTTTAGTGGTGATCGATTCAGTCGGTATCGGGGGCGCCCCTGATGCCGACAAGTTTTATAACGGGTCGCTGCCGGACACCGGGGCGAACACCGTGGGCCACATTGCCGAAGGCTGCGCCGAGGCGCGCGGTGAAGAGGGCCGTTCGGGGCCGCTCAATCTGCCAACATTGGATGCGCTAGGTCTGGGCCAAGCGGTGACGCTGGCCTCGGGTCTGACAGCGCCGGGTCTGGGGGCGGAGCCCACTGGCTTGTGGGGCGCGGCGACCGAAGTCTCCCCCGGCAAAGACACCCCTTCAGGGCATTGGGAACTGGCCGGGGTGCCGGTGCCGTGGGATTGGCATTATTTCCCCGATCAGCAGCCCAGCTTCCCCGAAGAGCTGAGCAAACATATCGCACAACACGCTGGCACCGATGGGATTCTGGCGAATTGCCATGCCTCGGGCACGCAGGTGATTGCCGATTTTGGCGCCGAACATATCCGTTCTGGCTGGCCGATCTGCTACACCTCGGCGGACAGCGTTTTGCAGATTGCCGCCCATGAAGAGCACTTCGGCCTCGACCGGCTGTTGCAGCTCTGTCAGGACGTGGCGCCCTATCTGCATGAGATGAAAGTGGGCCGGGTAATCGCCCGCCCCTTCATCGGGTCTGAAGCCGACGGCTTCACCCGTACCACCAACCGCCACGACTATGCCATCGCGCCGCCCTCAGCCACTCTGTGTGACTGGGTTCAGGGCGCGGGCCGCAAAGTCTACGGGGTTGGGAAAATCGGCGACATCTTTTCAATGCGTGGCATTGATGACCTACGAAAGGGGTCGGATGAACAGCTGATGGTCCATCTGAAAGATCTGGTGGACGAAGCCGAAGACGGCAGCCTTGTCTTTGCCAATTTCGTGGAGTTCGACAGCCTCTATGGCCATCGCCGCGATATCTCGGGCTATGCACGTGCGCTGGAATGGTTTGATGCTGAACTAGCCTCAATCCTGCCCCGATTGCGCGCAGATGACATGCTAGTGATCACCGCCGATCACGGCAATGATCCCAGCTGGCCCGGCACCGACCACACCCGTGAACGCGCTCCGGTGCTGATCGCGGGTAAGGGGGCGGGCAGCATTGGGCAGGTTGCTTTTGTTGACGTTGCGGCCTCGGTGGCCGCGCATTTGGATGTGGCCGCGGAAGGGCCAGGACGGAGTTTTCTATGAGTTGGAACCAGTTTCCCAAAGTTGAATTGCACCTGCACCACGAAGGCGCGGCCCCGCCCGCATTTATCCGGCAGCTGGCGCATGAAAAGAAGGTCGACCTTGAGGGTGTCTTTAACGAAGACGGCAGCTATGCCTTCAAGGATTTTGTACATTTCCTGAGCGTCTATGAGGCCGCGACCTCGGTTCTGAAGAGCCCCGAGGATTATGCCCGGCTGACCACCGCTGTGCTGGAAGAATGTGCCGCCAACGGTGTGATCTACGCCGAAAGCTTCATCAGCCCCGATTTCTGCGGCGGCCGCGATGTGGGGGCGTGGAAGGAATATCTGCACGCCATTCAGGAAGCGGCAGATCAGGCTGAGGCTGCCCATGGCATCACGTTGAAAGGCATTGTGACCTGCATTCGCCACTTTGGCGGGGAATGGGCCAAAGAGACTGCGCTTTGTGCAGCGGAAACCAAAAGTGATTTCATCACCGGTTTCGGCATGGGCGGCGATGAGAACCAGTTCACCCAAGGCACGTTCAAATGGGCCTTTGACTGTGCGCGTGAGGCTGGTCTGCAGCTGACCACCCACGCTGGTGAGTGGGGCGGGCCGGAATCGATCCGTCAGGCGCTGGATGATCTGAAGGTGGAGCGTCTGGGTCACGGTGTTCAGGTGATCGAGGATGCCGCGCTGATGCAGCGGGTCATCGACGAGGGTGTGACGCTGGAGGTCTGCCCGGGCTCGAACGTGGTGCTGGGGGTCTACCCCTCGATTAAGGATCACCCGATCAAAAAGCTGCGCGATGCCGGTGTGAAGGTGACGGTCTCGACCGACGATCCGCCCTTCTTCCACACCACGATGACCAAAGAATATGAAATGCTGGAGCAGGCCTTTGGCTGGGGCGCCGAAGATTTCACAGCTTTGAATATGACAGCGATTGACGCGGCCTTCTGTGATGCAGATACAAAGGCCCGTATCAAAAAGCGATTGGAAGCCTGATGAGCGAACATCTGACAGTTGTCGATCACCCGCTGGTCCAGCACAAGCTGACCCTGATGCGGGACAAAAACACCGCCACCCCTGAATTCCGCCGTCTCCTGCGCGAGATCAGCCAGCTTCTGGCCTATGAGATCACCCGCGAGATGCCCCTGACCACCAAGCGGATCTCGACCCCGATGGAAGAGATGGACGCCCCTGTGTTGAAAGGCAAAAAGCTGGCGCTGGTGTCGATCCTGCGGGCCGGTAACGGGTTGATGGACGGCGTGCTGGAACTGATCCCCGGTGCCCGCGTGGGTTTTGTGGGTCTCTACCGTGATGAAGAAACGCTGGAGCCGGTGCAATATTACTTCAAGGTGCCGGAAAACATGGAAGACCGTCTGGTCATCGCCGTGGATCCGATGCTGGCAACCGGCAATTCTTCGGCGGCGGCGATTGATCTGCTGAAGCAGGCGGGCGCCAAAAACATCCGCTTTATGTGCCTGTTGGCCGCCCCAGAAGGAGTGGCCCGCATGAAGGAAGCCCATCCCGATGTGCCGATCGTCACGGCCTCTCTGGATGAGAAGCTGAACGAAAAAGGTTATATCATGCCCGGACTAGGGGATGCGGGCGACCGGATGTTCGGCACAAAATAAGCCCTGATTCTTTACACGAGTCTCTGATTGGTGCAGAGTGCCTCCACATATTGTGTGGGGGCACTTATGAATTTTACACGAGCAGTTGCTGCCGCTCTTATTGTTGCAGCCGCGGGATTTTTCCCCGAAGGCGCTGAAGCGCGTACAAAAAAAGAAGTTCCGGCTGAATTTCCGCCTGCGGATTACACCGGACGCCAGTATGTCGACAGCAAGGGATGTGTCTTTATCCGCGCCAATACCGGCGGTCTGGTGGACTGGATCCCGCGTGTGACACGCCAGCGCCAGCACATCTGTAACGCGAAACCCACCTTTGCGGCGGCCCCGGCTGCGGACCTGCCGGTGATTGCCGATCCGGCACCCGCAGCGGTTGAGATTACGGTTGCGCCCGATCCCGCACCTGCACCCGCGCGTGTTGCTGCGCCGGTCCGTTCTGCGGCTCGCACTGCGGCCACGGACCCCTTGCCGCTGCCCGCCCCGATGCGCGCCGCCGCGCCTGCCCCCGCAGCAGAGCCCACGCCGGTCGCCACAACGCAACGTCAGCCGCGGTTTACGCTGGCGTCGCTCTTTGCCCCCCGTCAGCGGGTGGTGCAGCGTGAACCGGTTGTGGCTGCCCCGACAGCGGTTGTGGCACCAGCGCCGGTTGCTGCCCCTGTATCTGTTGCCCCCGCGGGAGTCGCAGCCTGCCCCGGTGGTCTGTCGATCAGCGAACGCTATCTTGGCACCGGTGCCGGTGTGCGCTGTGGACCGCAAGCGATTTCGCCGGTGGGGCCGCGCCTTGGCTCTGGTGTGACGGTGCGCGATCCCGGCGATCCGGCCGCCGCTGGCGCGACACAGAGCTACACCCGTGTGGCCCGTGGCAGCGACCGCGTGGTGCCGAGCCATGTCTATGCCAATCAGCAGAACGCTCAAAAAGGCGTGACCGTGCCCAAGGGGTATCGCCCGGTGTGGAGCGATGACCGGCTGAACCCGAAACGGGCGCATCAGACCTTGGCCGGTAAGGCGCAGATGGATCTGATCTGGACCCAGACCGTGCCGCGTCAGCTGATTGACCGTGCCTCGGGGCGCGATGTCACCCGGTTCTTCCCCGGGCTGACCTATCCCAATACCAGCTACGCCCAGCAGGATGGGGCCATTGCTGCGACCCCGACCGTGTCGAGCAAATCACGCCAGCCGGTTGCTGTGACTCCGGCCGCCCGCAGCCAGCCTAAGGCGGTTGCCAAGGCACAGCCGAAGGCGGCGAAGGCGACCTATGTGCAGGTGGCGATGTTCGCCCAGCCCGGCAATGCGCAGCGCACCGCTGGCAACCTGGCCGCCAAGGGGCTGCCGATGCGGATCTGGAACGCCAAACGCGGCGGCAAAGCGGTGCAGTTGGTGGTGGTTGGCCCCTTCGCGGATGCCTCGCAAGCGCGCGGCGCGCTGTCGGTGGTGAAACGCGCCGGGTTCAGCGACGCATATCTGAGATAAGGCAAAGGTTTACGCAGAATAAATCGAGCATCTAAAAGGCCGGGCATTGCCCGGTCTTTTTCGTTTCTGGTGCCGGATTTGCGCTCGAGGTTAGCCTTCGCAGATCGCCTGCAGCCGCAGCCAGTCACTGTCACTCAGGACAGGACGGGGGGCTTCGGCGGGGTAAGGATCGGCTTCGATCAGGGGCAGGCTGGTTTCGCCCGAGACATCCAGCGCATAGCCATAGGGGGAGGATTTGACCTCGGCGATGCGGAAGGCCTGCAGCAGGGCTTCGCTGTTCACCGGGAGGGGCTTGCGGGTCAGCAAAGTTCCGGCGTGGCTGCGCAAGGTGTCGTCATCCAGATCGCCGGTGGCCATCAGGGTCAGGCTGGCCAGCAATCCGTTGTCAGAGAGCAGCACATGCAGCGGGTCGGTTTCCTCAGCCCGCAGCGCCTCTGCCAGAATGTAGCCTGCCGCCACATCTGGGTCCTCGTAGTCCTCCAGCAACCGGCTGTTGAGCAGAAGGGTCTGACCGGGCAGCATCACAGCTTCGGGCAGGCCGTCGGGAATGACGGCGATCTTGAGGTCTTCGGGGGCCACCGCATTCAGGCGGGTGGCAAGGCGGTCGAGCGCGGGCAGGGCCCCCGTCGCGTCACAGCGCTGGCCGCCGACATGTTCCACCTGCGCCAGCAGCGCCTGACCGATTTCGGCCCGTTTGGCGCCCGGCAGCACCGAAACCGCATGGTCAACCAAGGCGCCCGGCAACCAGAACACCCCCACCGCCAGCACCGAGGCCAGCGAAGTCCCCATCATCAGCCAGCGCAGACGGCCCGGCCGCGGGCGCCGTTTGTCGATGGCCACGCGCAGTTTCTCGACGGCGGCGACCATCTCGGCTTCGTCTTCGGCAAATTCCAAAGTTTCGGCTTCATCGCCATCGGGATGGTACAGCGCGGGCCATGCACCGGGGTTGGCGCGTACCAGGGCAGGCAACGACCAATGGGTCAGCGGCCGGTCTTGCATATCGGTGATCACCAGCGTGGCGTTGCCGATCGAGACAATGACCTCGCGGCGCTGCGCCTCAGCCGAGGCGCGCCACAGGCCGGTGGCCTCTAGACGTTGGTATTTTTTAAGGGCGGTGCTCATAGCGCGGCTGCTCTGCCTGTTTTCCTTTCGATAGCACGGTCAGGTGGCAGGCGGCAATGTGGGATGCAGGTCTGGTGGGTGAGGGGCGTTGCCCCTCTCCGGTCATTGCGAATGACCGCATTCACCCCAGGATATTTGGACCAAGAAGAAAGCGGCCCGTCGTTGAGGGTTCAGAGTGTTTTTGCCAGCGTGCGCAACTCAAACTTCTGGATCTTGCCGGTGGAGGTTTTGGGCAGTTCCTGAAACACCACTTTCTTTGGCGTTTTGAAACCGGCCAGACGTTCGCGGGCAAAGGTGATCAGCGCGGCCTCTTCTGCTTGATGGCCGTCTTTCAACTCGACAAAGGCGCAAGGCACCTCGCCCCATTTTTCATCCGGTTTGGCCACAACCGCACAGAGCAGCACATCGGGGTGGCCCATCAGCACGCCCTCGACCTCGACCGACGAGATGTTTTCCCCGCCGGAGATGATGATGTCTTTGGCGCGGTCGGCGATTTGCACAAAGCTGTCAGGGTGCTGGATGGCGATGTCACCGGAATGGAAATAGCCGCCTTTGAAGGCCTCGGCGGTGGCGTCGGGGTTTTTCAGGTAGCCTTTCATCACCCCGTTGCCGCGGAAGACAATTTCGCCCTGTGTGCGGCCATCCATCGGGATCTGCTGCATGTTTTCATCCACCACGGTGACGTGTTCATAGGCGGGCATGGCAACCCCCTGACGGGCCTTGATCGCGGCACGCTCTTCGCCCTGCAGCGGTTCCCAGGCGTCTTTCCAGGTGCATTCTGTGGCGGGGCCATAGACCTCGGTCAGCCCGTAGACCTGGGTGATGTTGAACCCCATCGGCTCAATCGCGGCCAGGGTGGCGGGGGCGGGCGGCGCGCCGGCGGTGAAGACCTCGACCACATGCTCAAAGCTGCGGCGGTCCGTTTCAGGGGCGTTGACCAATGTGTTCAGAACAATCGGGGCACCGCCGAAATGGGTGACCTTTTCATCGGCGATGGCGTCAAAGATCGCCTTGGCGGTGATGTCACGGCAACAGATAATGGTGCCGCCCATCGCCGGCATCAGCCAGGTGTGACACCAGCCGTTGCAGTGAAACAGCGGCACAATGGTCAGGTAGCGCGGGTGCAGGGTCATGCGCCAGGAAATCACCTGACTCATGGCGTTCAGATAGGCGCCGCGGTGGTGGTAGACCACACCTTTGGGGCGACCGGTGGTGCCGGAGGTGTAGTTGAGCGCTATGCTTTCCCATTCGTCCTGTGGCATCAGCCAGTCAAAGCTGCTGTCACCCGAGGCCAGCAGCGCCTCATATTCCATGTAGTGCCCGTGCGCATGGACGCCGGCCTGATCGTCGGCCACCTCGATGATCTGCGGCGGCGGGCCCTCCAACAGTTCAAGTGCCTGTGCCAGAACGGGCAGGAATTGCGGGTCACAGAGCACCACCTTGGCTTCGCCATGGTCGAGGATATATGCAATGGTTTCCGGTTCCAGGCGGGTGTTGATGGTGTTGAGCACGGCGCCACAGGCGGGCACACCAAAATGCGCCTCGGCCTGGGCGGGGATATTGGGCAGCAGGGTGGCCACCACCTCCCCGGGTTTCACCCCCAGTTTCACCAGACCCGAGGCCAGTTGGCTGACGCGGCTGTGGTATTCTGCGTAGGTTTTGCGGTGCTTGCCGTAGACCACCGCAGGCTGGTCGGCGAAAACCACAGCGGCGCGTTTCAGCCAGGACAGCGGTGTCAGCGCCACGTAGTTTGCGTCGCATTTTTCAAGACCGGTTTCGTCAGCCATCCAACCCATGGAATCCTCCTCCTTCGCAGGTGGGGTCATATTGTGCGGATGCGTAGGGAATGAAAAGATCGTAATACTGCGTATGCGCGCAAGAATGTTGCGGGATGGTGTTGGATGAAGTTTGCGCGGCACCAGCGGGACTTGCAGGGTTTTCGCACCGGGGCAAAGCGGATAACTTGGCGACATGTTTATCTCGCACGGCCGTCAGTACATCTTTATCCACATCCCCAAAACCGGTGGCACCTCCATGGCGCTGGCGCTGGAGGAGCGCGCGAAGAAGGATGATGTGCTGATCGGGGACACACCCAAGGCGGCGAAACGGCGGCGCAAATTCAGCGGGGCTGAAACCCGGGGGCGGCTGTGGAAACACGCGACTTTGGCGGATATCGAAGGGCTGGTCGGCCTGGAGGAGGTGGAGCATTACTTCACCTTCACCATGGTGCGGAACCCTTGGGATCGCATGGTCAGCTATTATCATTGGCTGCAGGCGCAGGGCTTTGACCATCCAGCGGTGCAGCTGGCGAAGTCTGAAGAGTTCTCTGGGTTTCTGTCACATCCGATGACCTGGCGGGCGCAGAAAGAAGCGCCTGCGCGGCATTACATGACGGATGCCCGTGGCAATGAGGTTTGTGACCTCTATCTGCGACTGGAACACTTGGAAGAAGACCTGCCGGACCTAGAGGCACATCTGGGGTTCCGTTTGGCGCTGCCAAAGGCCAATGCGTCGAGCCGGACGCGGGACTACCGCAGCTATTATTCGGACGCGGATGCGGCGTTTCTGGCCGAGATTTGCGGCGAGGATATAGCGCGGTTTGGCTACCGGTTTGAGGATGCGGTCAGCGTCTGAGGCTTGGCGGGCCGCCTGATTGAGTATTTGAAGATCATTGAAAGGGGCTGTGGCCCCCGGAGCGGTTCACCTGCCGCAGTGGCGCAGGATGTTGAAACCCTCGTCCGCTTGGGGCGGGGAGAAGTGTTGCGCCAGCTGGGCAAATTGGGCGTCGCTCAGGGTGAAACGGTGCGTGCCGCTGGCATTGCGGGCCTGGAGGCGCGTCAGGCAGACTGCATCGGACAGGTCAAACAGATGCAATTGATGCGCCGCGCCGGACTGATCGATCAGCTGGCGCATCCATTTGCGACTCTCGACGGTGTTGGCCGAGAAGTCGAGCACCACTGAGAAACCAGAGTGCAGCAGGTCAAGGATATGCGCTGTCAGCGCTTGCCGCAGAAGAAATGCAAGGTTGGGGGTTGGGGCATGCGGGCCCTCCGATGTTCGGGGGCTGGCCCCATGTGACTGAAGATGCAAAAACGACCGGCCTGAAAGGTCAGGCCGGGGTGGTAATTCGCAACGGCTGTGCTGCCGTCAGAGAGGTTTCAGTCAAGAACATGGGGCAGAAGTGGCATGGTCTGTCGACGCGGGCAAGGGGGAAGGCGCCGCAAGGCCTGTGCCAAAGAAAAACGCGCGCCGGTGGGCGCGCGTTTCGGTGTTTCCGAAGCATCCGGTTTCGGATCAGGCGGCTTTGGCGGCAGCCTTGTCAAACCGACCGTAGAAGCTTTGTCCCTTGTCGCCCATTTCCTGCAGCAGGGCAGGCGGGGTGAAGCGGGCGCCATAGGCTTCGGCCAACTCGTTGCAGCGCTCTGCCGCATAGGGCGTGCCGATGATGTCGAGCCAGCTGAACGGGCCGCCGGACCAAGGCGCAAAACCCCAGCCGAGGATCGCGCCGACGTCGCCTTCGCGGATGTCTTCCAGCACGCCCTCTTCCAGCGATTTCACCGCTTCCAGCACCTGCGCAAACATCAGACGGTGCTGCACGTCGATCAGCGAGGGCTGATCCGCCGCCACCGGGCAACGGTCGCCCAGGCCTTCCCACAGACCCTGACGTTTGCCTTTTTCGTCATAGGCGTAGAAACCCGCGGCGGATTTGCGGCCCAGACGGCCCTCTTCGACCATGGCGTACATCAGATCATCCACCGGCCCCATATCGGCAGGGTAGGCATCGCCCATCGCCGCTTTGGTGGCTTTGGAGATCTTCACACCCAGTTCCAGCGAGGTCTCATCGATCAGCTGCAGCGGACCCAGCGGGAAGCCCAGCTGGCGGGCGGCGTTTTCGATCAGCGCCGGGGCAACTCCTTCGGTGACCATCCGCGCGCCTTCGTTCAGGTAGGGGATGATGCAGCGGTTGGCGTAGAAGAACCGTTCGTCATTCACAACGATCGGGGTCTTGCGGATCTGGCGCACGTAATCCAGCGATTTTGCCACCGCGCGGTCGCCGGTTTCCTTGCCCTTGATGATCTCCACCAGCAGCATCTTCTCAACAGGAGAGAAGAAGTGGATGCCGATGAACTGCTCGGGACGACTGGAGGCTTTGGCCAGACCGGTGATCGGCAGGGTCGAGGTGTTGGAGGCAAAGATGCAATCCTCCGAGATCACAGCCTCAACCGCTTTGGTCACCTCGGCTTTGATGCCAACATCTTCGAACACGGCTTCGATGATCAGATCGGCGTCGGACAGAGCGGCATAATCGGTGGTCGCGGTGATCAGGCCAAGCACTTGCTCTTTCTTCTCAGCGTTGACCTTGCCGCGTTTGATGCCCTTGTCCAGATAGGTCTCGGTATAGGCTTTGCCTTTGTCCGCAGCCTCTTGTTTCTGGTCGATCAGCACCACTTCGATACCGGCCATAGCTGAAACCAGCGCAATGCCTGCGCCCATCATGCCTGCGCCCAGAACGCCGACTTTCTTGACGGTCTCATCGTCAACGGCAGGGCGGTTGGCGCCTTTTTCCAGCGCTTCCTTGTTGATGAAGAGCGACCGGATCATTGCCGAGGACGACGGGTGCATCAGCACGTTTGTAAACCAGCGGGCCTCAATCTTGATCGCGGTGTCGAAGGGCACCAATGCGCCTTCATAAACTGCGCTGAGCAGGGCCTTGGCGGCCGGGAAGGCGCCTTGGGTGTTGCCGCTGACCATCGCGGAGGCCCCCACAAAGGTCTGGAAGCCAGCCGGGTGATAGGGGGCACCGCCAGGCATCTTGTAGCCCTTTTCATCCCAGGGCTTCACGATCTTCGGCTCAGACAGAACCCATTCACGGGCCGCCGCCATCGGATCGTCACAGACTTCATCCACCAGACCGGCAGACTTGGCTTTGGCGGGGTTCAGCTGCTTGCCCTGCAGCAGGTAGGGCGAGGCGCCCATGGCACCCAGCTTGCGGACCAGACGGGTGGTGCCGCCCATGCCGGGGAAGATGCCGACCATGATTTCCGGCAGGCCGATCTTGGCTTTGGGGTTGTTGGCGACAAAGGTGCGGTGGCAGCTGAGCGGGATCTCAAAGCCAATGCCAAGCGCGGTGCCGGGCATCACACAGGCCACAGGCTTGCCGCCTTTGTTGGTCTTGGGGTCCATGCCGGCACGCTCAATCTTGCGCAGGATGCCGTGCATTTTCATCAGCCCGTCAAACAGGCCCTGTTCCGGGCTGTCGCCCGCCATTTCCTTCATTTTGGCAATCACGTTCAGGTCCATGCCGCCAGCAAAAGAGCCCGCTTTGCCCGAGGTGATGATGATGCCTTTGACGGCGTCATCCGCCAGCGCGTCATCCACCAGAGCGTCGAGGTCATAAAACCCCTGCTCATTCATGACGTTCATGGATTTGCCCTGAGTGTCCCAGGTGATGGTGGCGATGCCCTCGGCATCTTTGTTGATGGTAAAGTCAGTCATGTCCGATCTCCGTTGGTTCGGCCGCGCAGGCGCGGGCCTCTTCCGGAAAGTCGCGAGCGAGTTCCTCGCGAACCTGAGTTAGGATCTGCCCCAGCAGGTTTTGCCCGGGCCAATATTCTTCGGTGGTGTTCTGTGCGTCCGCTGCGTCCAGGCCGATGCCCCAGATCACGTCAAACGGGCTGGCTTCGACCAGCTTCTTTGGCGCGGTTTGGAACAGCTTGCGACGCAGGCCCTTGTTTTGCAGATACTTGGCGCGGCTGACTTCGGTCACGATCTGACGCTTGTGGGCGTCCCATGTGGCCTCATCAAAACCGCGGACCTTGCGGCCCAGTGCTTTCTGCTTGCCGGGATCCTGCGCCTCTTGGATGGCAGCGGCAATTTCAGAGTCATCGAACAGCATTGCCTTCTTCCACATCATGGCCTGTTCCCCCGTGACGAAGTCCTGCCCCTCCAGCACAAAGGCGCTTGGATGCCACTGGCTGAAAGGACCTGACCAGAAGAAGTGATATGTGCGCGATGACGTCACTGATTACACACGTTCGATCACGGTGGCGGCGCCCATGCCGGAGGCCACGCAGAGGGTGGCCAGACCAACCTCTTTGTCCTGACGCTCCAGCTCATCCAACAGGGTGCCGATGATGATTGCGCCGGTGGCGCCCAAAGGGTGACCCAGCGCGATCGAGCCGCCGTTCACGTTGACCAGCGACGGATCAACATCAAACGCCTGCTGAAAGCGCAGTACGACCGAAGCGAAAGCTTCGTTCACCTCAAACAGGTCGATGTCCGAAATGGCCATGCCGCTGTCAGCCAGCAGTTTTTCGGTCACAGGGACCGGGCCGGTCAGCATGATGGTTGGATCGGTGCCGATCTTGGCGGTTGCACGAATGCGGGCGCGCGGCGCCAGGCCGAACTTCTTGCCGAACTCCTCGTTGCCCAACAGAACACCTGCGGATCCGTCCACGATACCGGACGAGTTGCCGGCGTGGTGGATGTGGTTGATCTTTTCCAGATGCGGGTATTTCAGCAGCGCCACCTTGTCGAAACCGGGCATCACTTCCCCCAGATCCTTAAACGCCGGCTTCAGCGCGCCAAGGCCCTGCATGTCGGTGCCGGGACGAGGGTATTCGTCGCGGTCCAGGATGGTCAGACCGTTCACGTCTTTGACCGCAATCACCGATTTGTCGAAACGGCCATCCGCCATCGCCTCGGCGGCGCGGCGCTGCGATTCAACGGCCAATGCGTCGGCCTGATCGCGGGTGAAGCCATATTCGGTGGCAATGATATCGGCCGAAATGCCCTGCGGCACAAAGTAGGTTTCCATCGCGACAGAAGGATCCGCCGCCACCGCCGCGCCGTCGCTGCCCATCGGCACGCGGCTCATCATCTCAACACCACCGGCGATGTAGCCATCGCCTGCGCCACCGGCGATCTGGTTGGCGGCAAGGTTCACTGCCTCCATGCCCGAGGCGCAGAAGCGGTTGATCGACAGGCCGGGAATACGCTCGTCCAGATCCGAGGCCAGAACCGCGGTCCGCGCCAGGCAGGCGCCCTGTTCCATCACCTGGGTGGCATTGCCCCAGATCACATCCTCAACGGCGTGACCCTCCAGATTGTTACGCTCCTTCAGAGCGTTCAGCACATTGGCCGAAAGGCGCGAGGCGGTCACCTCATGCAGTGAGCCATCCTTGCGGCCCTTGCCACGCGGGGTGCGCAGCGCGTCGTAGATAAAGACATCTTTCATCGCTTGTCTTCTCCTGTGTGAAATCAGGTTGCGGCTTAGGCCCGGTCCGAGGGATGGCCGGGCATCAGGTCATAGGGGGGCTTCCAGCCCTCAAGGCTGGAGATATTGTCGAGCCAACGGTCGATGTTGGACCACTCGTTGCGGTCAAACCCGAAGGGCTCGGGGTAGTAGAGGTAACCGCAGCAGGAAATGTCGGCGTTGGTGATGCCGCTGCCCACGATCCAGTCGCGCCCTTCCAGATGTTTGTTCAGCACCGCATAGGCGGCTTTCAGGCGGCCCTGCATGAAGGGGATCACCTGCTGTGGACGTTTGTCCTCGGGCAGGAAGTTCATCAGGAAACGGGTCATGCCGGCCTGGCTGGACAATTTGTGATTGTCCCACAGTACCCAGCGCAGCACATCGTATTTCTCGGCGTCGCTGCCTCCGAATTTGCCGCTTTTGTCGGTGATGTACTGCTGTATCACACCGGATTGGCTGAGCTTTACGTCGCCGTCCACCAGAACCGGTGCTTCGCCCATGGCGTTGACGTTTTCCAGATACTCCGGCTGGCGCGCAGCGCCGTTGAAGAAATCAACAAACACCGGCTCCCAGTCGAGGCCAGAGAGCTGCAGCGCCAGGGCTGCCTTGTAGGAATTGCCGCTTTCGCCGAAGCAATGCAGTTTGATGGTCATGGTCTTCCTCCCGAACCGCGCGGCCTGAGGCTGCGTCGTGTTTTGAGTATTTTTGGCAAGATGAAAGCCGCTGGCTTTGCCTGATTAACGCACTGATAAGCACAACCGGCTAGTCTGACCGCGCGTCACAGCCTGGAGAGGCGATGGGCGTGCAAGGTGAAACCCCGCGCCACGCTCTCCGATGTCGGACCTGTGCGGCCGGGGCGCCGCGCCCTTATTTCATCTTGCCAAAAATACTCATTCTCCCGTCATTTTCCCCCGCGCTGCCGCAGCGGATTTAGCGTTTGCGGGCATCCAAAGTGGCGTTGAACAGCCGCAGTTTATGGCCGAAGTTTTCCTCATCGATCACCCCGTCGAGGTTTTCAAACAGGAAGGAAATCGCCTCACCTTCGTCCAGCCCAGCCTCCCCAGCGAACTTCTTCAGGCGCCGGTAGGCGTCTTCGGTCATCGCGATGGGCATGCGGCGGGTCAGACGAAACCGTTTTGGCATGGTTCCTCCCAAAACCTGCAAAAGGGGTGGGTGGGCCGCTGGGCCCACCCTTGCTCTGTGTTCAGAACTGTTCGGCGTCCAACGCCATCACCGTGTCGGCACCGGTGTTGATGCGCGCCAGGTGCATGGCGGTCGCCGGCAGGCGGCGCGCCATGTAGTAGCGACCGGTGGCCAGTTTGGTTTCATAAAACGCCCTGTCCGAGGCGCCGCCGTCCAGTGCTTCCTGTGCGGCTTTGGCCATCTGCGCCCACATCAGGCCGAGGCAGACATGACCAAAGAGGTGCATGAAATCATAAGACCCAGACAGCGCCGCGTTGGGGTTTTTCATACCGTTCTGCATGAAGAACATGCCCGCCGCCTGCAGATCCTTGGAGGCCGCTTTCAGCGGGTCCAGGAAGTCTGCCTTCAGGGCTTCGTTTTCGGCGTTGTCTTTGAGGAAGGTTTTGACCAGATCAAAGAAAGCCATGACGTGTTTGCCGCCGTCCTGGGCCAGTTTACGGCCGACCAGATCCAGCGCCTGAACACCGTTGGCGCCTTCGTAGATCATGGCGATACGGGCGTCGCGGGTGAACTGGGACATGCCCCATTCTTCGATATAGCCGTGACCACCGTAGACCTGCTGGGCCTGCACGGTCATGTCGTAGCCCTCATCGGTGAGGAAGCCTTTGATCACCGGGGTCAGCAGCGAGATCAGCCCATCGGCGTCTTTGTCACCGTCACGGTGCGCCTTGTCGATCATCATCGCGCCCCACAGCAAGAAGGCACGACCACCCTCAACAAAGCTTTTCTGATCCATCAGGTTGCGGCGGATGTCGGGGTGCACGATCAGCGGATCGGCCGGGCCTTCGGGGTTTTTCACACCGGTCACGTCACGGCCCTGCAGGCGGTCCTTGGCGTAGATCAGTGCGTTCTGATAGGCGGCTTCGGCCTGCGCCATGCCCTGCATGCCAACGCCCAGACGGGCCTCGTTCATCATGGTGAACATGGCGCGCATGCCCTTGTGTTCGGTGCCCAGCAGGTAGCCGGTGGCCTCATCATAGTTCATCACACAGGTCGAGTTGCCGTGGATGCCCATCTTTTCTTCCAAGGCGCCACAGCTGACGCCGTTGCGTGCGCCAAGCGAGCCGTCTTCGTTGACCATGAACTTGGGCACGATGAACAGCGACACACCTTTGATGCCGTCGGGGCCGCCGGGGATCTTGGCCAGCACCAGGTGGATGATGTTGGAGGCCATTTCATGTTCGCCTGCTGAGATGAAGATCTTCTGGCCGGAGATTTTGAACGAGCCGTCGTCCTGCGGTTCTGCCTTGGTACGCATCAGGCCCAGATCGGTGCCGCAATGCGGTTCGGTCAGGTTCATGGTGCCGGTCCATTCACAGCTGACCATGTTGGGCAGATAGGTTTCTTTTTGCTGGTCAGTGCCGTGGGCCAGAATGGCCGAGGCGGCGCCGTGGGTCAGACCCTGATACATGGTAAACGCCTGGTTTGAGGCCGAGAACATTTCACCAACCGCGGTGCCCATCACATAGGGCAGGCCCTGACCGCCAAATTCTTCGGGCATGTCCAGACCGGTCCAGCCCCCTTCGCGGACCTGATCGAATGCCTCTTGAAAACCGTTGGGCACCCGCACAACACCGTTGTCCAGAGAGCAGCCTTCCTTGTCGCCCACCACGTTCAGCGGGGCCAGCACCTCAGAGGTGATCTTGCCAGCTTCTTCCAGCACGGCGGAGGTGAAATCGGCCTCCAGATCGGCGTAGCCGGGGATCTCTGACTGGCTGACTTTCAGCAGGTCGTGCAGGACAAACTGCAGGTCCTTGGTAGGGGCGGTATAGCTCGGCATGTCTCTCTCCCAAACGTGGGCCGCAGAGGATTACTCGGCGGCGTTCTTTTGCTCCTGAAGCGAGGTGATCATCTCAGCGCCCCACTTCATCTGTTCTTTCAATTCGTCGATGGCTTCGTTCAGCTCGTCCCGCTGGCGGATCATGTCGTTCAGCCGGTCCTGGGCCACTTCATAGGTGCGGCTCAGCTGGGTCAGCTGGGCGTCGCCCATGTCATAGAGGTCCAGAAGCTGGCGGATCTCCTCCAGGGAGAAGCCGAAACGCTTGCCGCGTAGGATCAGCTTCAGGCGGGCCCGGTCGCTTTTGGTGAACAGACGTTTCTGACCCTCACGGATCGGAAACAGCAGTTCCTTCGCCTCATAGAAACGCAGGGTGCGGGGGGTTACCTGAAATGCGTCACACATTTCGCGGATGGTCATTGTGTCTTCTTCAGTCATCTTTTCACGCTTTCGATGGGTGGCCTCTGAAGACAGGGTGAAGCCTCTGTCGACATGGCTACTACACGGATTGACGTTTACGTAATTGGTACGTTACGTCACTATGTTGGTTGACGTTGGATCAATCAAGGTAATCTTTTTGACACATAAAGTGACGCTCCGTCAAAAGCACTTCGGCGCCCGAATTGGACGCCGTTTTCCTACAGATTTCGTTAATTTGTTAGGCTTTTGACGGTCCCAGCAGGGGAATCACCCCTTTTTCAGCGTCTCAACGGTGATGTCATGCAGCTCTTGCAGCTCTGCCATCGCTTCGTCGATCTGCTGACGCTGTTCGGCCAGCTGGGCCAGCTGATTGGCAGCCATCGTCACCCAGGCCTTCTGCTGCGCAACATCGCCATCATTGTCGCGGATCAGCAGCCACTGGCGCATTTCCTCCAGTGGAAAGCCAAACTTGCGGCCCCGTAGAATAAGCGTCATCCGCGCCACTTCGCGCGCGCCATAGAACCGCGAGCGGCCCTGCCGTTCCGGTTGCAGCAACTCGATGTATTCATAGTAACGCAGCGTCCGAGGTGTCACGTCGAACTTGGCGCACATCTCTTTGAATGACAGTCTGATTTCGGACATGGCAAACAACTCCCTTGGCGGCAAACTAGGGGCTTGATTGACGAAGGGCAACCACCGCCCTTGCGAAACCCTGCGCAAGACGGTCTATTCACAGCACAACCTCCACGGGGTGCGAAGGGGCGAAACATGAGCACAGACAAGCGCAACGACAATACCAAAAACGCGCAGCAATTCATCGAAGCGATCCCGCATTCCAAGGCGCTGGGCATGGAGTTTACCAATGTCGGCGGTGGCACGGCTGAAATGCGGATGCCTTATGACGCACGTTTTGTCGGGGATCCGGAAACCGGGGTGATTCACGGTGGCGCGGTCTTTGCGCTGCTGGACACCACCTGCGGCGCGGCAGTGATGAGCCATCCCGATGCCACCGGCACCACAGCCACAATAGATTTGCGGATTGACTACATGCGCCCGGCCACGCCGGGGCAGGCGATCCGCACCCGCGCCACCTGTTACCGTGTCACCCGCTCGGTCGCTTTTGTGCGCGCCGAAGCGCTGGATGACAACGACACATCGCTGGTGGCCACGGCCACGGGCGCCTTCACCGCGGAGAAGAAATAATGCCGTTTAAGAAACCTGAACCGGTGCAAGTGGTGAAGCAGCGGCGCGACGCGGCACTGAAGGCTCTGGTGGCCAGCGTGCCCTACATCTCGTTCCTTGGGATCGAGTTTGACCGGCGTGGTGATGAGTTAACGGCGATCATGCCTTTCAAGGATGAACTGATCGGCAACCCCATGTTGCCAGCGCTGCATGGCGGGGCCACGGCGGCGTTTCTGGAGATGACTTCGATCATCGGCCTGAGCTGGGCAACCCTGTGGGAAGACATTGAAAGCGGTCGTCTGGAGGCCGAGTCCCTGGTTGACGGAAAGATGCCAAGCCTGCCCAAAACAATCGATTTTACAGTAGACTACCTGCGTTCTGGTCTTCCTCGCGATGCCTATGCACGGGCGCGGGTGAACCGGTCCGGGCGGCGCTATGCCTCTGTCCATGTGGAAGCTTGGCAAGACAATCGCGCCCGTCCCTTTGCGCAGGCCACCGGGCATTTCCTGATGCCGTCCCGTGATGGCTGAACCGGTTAACGCGACGCAGGAAATCACCCATCGACGTGTCCTGAACATCGCCCTGCCCATTGTGCTGTCCAATGCCACCGTGCCTTTGCTGGGGGCGGTGGACACGGGCGTGGTCGGGCAAATGGGGCAGGCCGTGCCAATCGGTGCGGTTGGCGTGGGGGCGATTTTCCTTAGCGCGATTTACTGGATGTTCGGCTTCCTGCGGATGGGCACCACCGGTCTGGTGGGGCAGGCGTTGGGGGCAGGACGCAGCGGCGAAGTTGCGGCGCTATTGACCCGCGCCTTGTTGATCGCGGGCATGGGCGGGGTGGCGGTGATCCTACTGCAACTGCCGATCTTCTGGGCCGCCTTCCAGATCTCGCCTGCCTCTGCAGAGGTTGAGGCGCTGGCGCGCGACTATATGCAGATCCGGGTCTACTCCGCCCCCGCCGCCATCGCCGTTTACGGCCTGACCGGCTGGTTGATTGCGCAAGAGCGCACTCGAGCGGTGTTTGCTCTGCAAATCTGGATGAACGGGCTGAATATCTTGCTGGACCTCTGGTTTGTTCTGGGGCTGGGCTGGGGCGTCGAGGGTGTTGCGATTGCAACGTTTTTGGCGGAATGGAGCGGCTGTTTCATGGGGCTGTGGCTCTGCCGACATGCCTTTCGCAATCCCGCCTGGCACGCGTGGGAACGGGTGTTTGATCGCGCCGCTTTGAAACATATGATGGCGGTCAACTCGGACATTTTGCTGCGGTCGCTGATGCTGCAGACGATCTTCATCATGTTCCTGCTGATCGGGGCGGATTTCGGCGATGTGACGCTGGCTTCCAATCAGGTGCTGGTGCAGTTTCTGAACATCACGGCGCATGGGCTGGACGGTTTCGCCTTCGCTGCCGAGGCGATGGTGGCGCAATATTACGGCGCTGGGAAAGCACGCCATATGCGCCGCGCCGCCCTGATCACCAGTTTCTGGGGGATCGTTGTCTCGCTGGGGATGGCGCTGTTTTTTGCGCTGTTCGGTGGCCAGATCATCGACATTATGACCTCCGCCGAAGAGGTGCGTTCCGGTGCACGGGCCTTCCTGCCCTACCTGGTGATCTGCCCGATCATTGGCCTTGCCAGCTGGATGTTGGACGGGGTGTTCATTGGGGCCACGGCGACGCGGGACATGCGCAATATGATGGCGATCAGCCTGTTGGTCTATCTTGCCGCATTGGCGCTGCTGGTGCCGTCGCTGGGCAACCACGGGCTGTGGATATCTATGTTGGTAAGTTTTGTCATCCGCGCCGCAACCCTGGCTTGGCGCTACCCGAAGCTGGAAGCACGGGCGGCGTTGCAAAAAGACAACCTGGAGGCTGCCTGAACGCGGTCGCGGGGCTGTGGATATCTTGTGGATTTCAGGCGCGGCTTAATGACGTCGCCCGACCTCAACCTATCGCGGCATTAACCAAAATAGATCGCTGAATTTCAACACTAAAACGGGTTATCCACGACATGCTTTTCTGTGGATAGCCCATGCATTTTGAACCGGCCAGGTCAGAGAATATCCAAAATCTGTTCCGGTGGACGGCCAATGGCCGCTTGGTCGCCTGCGAAAACCACAGGTCGTTCGATTAGGACAGGATTTGCCACCATTGCGGCCACCAGAACCTCTTCGGGATCGGTTTTGGACAACTCCAGTTCCTTGAACCGTTTCTCCTTCACCCGCATCAGCTCAACTGCCGAAATCCCAAGGCGTTTCAACGCCAAACGGATCTCCTCTGCGCTTGGGCTGTCCTCCAGATAGCGGCGCACGGTGACGTCGCCCTTGCCCTCGATCAAGGCAAGGGTCTGGCGCGACTTCGAGCAACGCGGATTGTGCCAGATGGTGATCATAGCCAGTCCCCCCGTTTGCTGCCCACAGCTTCGGCCACATTGGCAAAGCCGTCCTCTTCCAGCAGGCGGTCCAGCCCACGGGCAATCTCTGCCCCAAGGCTCAGCCCGCCGTAGATCAGCGCGGTGTAAAGCTGCACGGCCGAGGCCCCAGCGCAGATTTTTGCATAGGCTTCTGCAGGCGAGGAAATACCGCCGACGCCAATAATTGGCAGTCGTCCATCCAGTTGCGCCGACAATTGCGCCAGAACACGGGTCGATTTGTCAAACAGCGGTGCGCCGGACAGGCCACCGGCTTCGCCTGCGTGCGCGCTCTGCAAACCGTCCCGTGACAGGGTGGTGTTGGTGGCAATCACTGCGTCGATACCGGTGGACAGCGCCACCTCACCGATCTCGGCAATCTCGGCGCCGGTCAGATCGGGGGCGATTTTCAGGAAGATCGGGATCGGGCGCGCCAAGGCGTTGCGGGCGTCAATCACGCCGTTCAGCAGGCTGGTCAGCGCCGCTGCCCCTTGCAGATCACGCAGTTTTTCGGTGTTCGGCGACGACACGTTGACCGTGGCGAAATCCAGATGCGCGCCGCAGTGGCTCAGCACACGGGCGAAATCGCTGGCGCGGTCTTCGCTGTCTTTGTTCGCGCCGAGGTTCAGCCCCAGCACCATGTCACGTGGACGTTGGGACAGGCGGGTGCCGATGGCCTCCATCCCCTCGTTGTTAAAACCGAAGCGGTTGATTGCGGCGCGGTCTTCGGACAGGCGGAACAGACGGGGCTTGGGGTTGCCGGGCTGCGGGCGGGGCGTTGCTGCGCCCACCTCAACAAAGCCAAAGCCCGACCGTGACAGCGGCGACAGCACTTCGGCGTTTTTGTCAAATCCGGCGGCAATGCCCAGCGGGTTGGCCATGTTCAGACCGGCGACCGAGGTACGCAGACGCGGCGAAGTCACCAAACCCGCCAGAGGCGCGGCACCCGAACGCAGAGCCAGCAGCGCCAGACCGTGGGCCCGTTCCGGATCGAAGCGATGCAGGGCAGAAAGCCCCAGTTTCTCGATCAGTTTCATGCCATATCCTCCGGGAATTGATGCAACCCGTCCACCAGCGGCAGGGGTTTGGACCAGGTGACATCCTCCATCCGCAAGCTGCGGTAGAGATGTGGGAACAATGCGCCACCGCGGGACACTTCCCACTTCAGCGCCTCGCCCAGCGCCTCAGCCTCCAGCGCCAGCAGGGTCAGATCTGCTTCGCCGGCGAAGTGTTTCGCAGCGGTTTCAGCGGCCTGTTCTGCGGTGGAGAAATGGACATAGCCGTCCGCGACATCGATGGGCGCACCGGTGGTTTCGCCGTGATCGACCAGCACCTGCCATTCGGGTGCGCGAAATATCTTGTAAATCAGCATGGCCGCGTGATGCCGCCCCGCGCCGCACCCGTCAAGGCTTGGGCCTGCTGGCGCGCGAAAAACGCCGCTTTCAATGATCCAGAAATACTCAAATTCGCAGCCGCGCGGCGAATCCAACAGGTCCGAAGCTGCCCCTGCCCATACGTCAGGTAAAAATTGCCACAAAAACCATCCGGATTTCGTAGCGATTCGGTTACAATCGAGGCCTAACAGCGGAGCTGCACCGGCCTGAAACCACTATGTGCACTGAGTTTTTGACAGTTGGTGCACACCAGTGCAGATTCACGCGATAATAATCAACAGAGAGGAAGACCATGTCCGTTCGTCTACTTGCCTCCGCCGCTGCGCTCGCCCTGAGTGCAGGTGCGGCTGCGGCAGATTTTAATCTGACCGTTTTGCACACCAATGATTTCCACGCCCGTTTTGAACCGATCAGCAAATATGACTCGGGCTGTTCGGCCGACAGCAACGCCGAAGGTAAGTGTTTCGGTGGTTCCGCCCGTCTGGTGACCGCTGTAGAAGCGGCCCGTGCGCGTGCTGAGAACTCGATCCTGGTGGATGGGGGCGACCAGTTCCAGGGCACGCTGTTCTACACTTATTACAAAGGCAAACTTGCCGCTGAGATGATGAACAAACTGGGGTACGACGGCATGACCGTTGGCAACCACGAGTTTGACGATGGCCCCGAAGTGCTGCGCGGATTTATGGATGCGGTGAACTTCCCGATCCTGATGTCCAACGCTGATGTGTCGGGTGAACCGCTGCTGGCTGGCAAACTGGCCAAATCGACTGTGATTGAACGTGGCGGTGAAAAGATCGGCATGATCGGTCTGACCCCGCAGGACACCGATGAGCTGGCGTCGCCCGGTCCCAACGTGATCTTCACCGACCCGTCCGAGGCGGTTCAGGGTGAAGTCGACAAGCTGACCGCAGAAGGTGTGAACAAGATCATCGTTCTGTCGCACTCGGGCTATGTTGTGGATCAGCAGGTTGCAGCCAACACCACCGGTGTTGACGTGATCGTTGGTGGCCACTCCAACACCTATCTGTCCAACACCTCGGACCGTGCCGAAGGCGCCTATCCGACCATGGTGGGTGGCACTGCGATTGTTTCGGCCTATGCCTACGGCAAGTTCCTGGGCGAGTTGAACGTCACCTTCAACGACGCGGGTGAGATCGTTTCGGCCACCGGTGAGCCGATCATCATGGATGCTGGCGTTGCCGAAGACGAAGGCACCAAAGCGCGTATCACCGAAGCTGCTGGTCCGCTGGATGAGATCCGCAACAAGGTTGTTGCCTCTTCCGCCGAAGCGATCAATGGCGAGCGTGGGGATTGCCGCGTGAAGGAATGCCAGATGGGCAACCTTGTGGCAGATGCGATGCTGGCCCGTGTGGCCGAACAGGGCATCGACATTGCAATTGCCAACTCCGGTGGTCTGCGGGCCTCGATCGACTCGGGTGACGTGACCATGGGCGAAGTGCTGACGGTGCTGCCGTTCCAGAACACCCTGTCGACCTTCCAGATCAAGGGCTCGACACTGGTGGCTGCGCTGGAAAACGGTGTGAGCCAGATCGAAGAAGTCAAAGGCCGTTTCCCGCAGGTTGCGGGCATGACCTTCACCGTGGATGTCTCGGCCGAAGTTGGCTCGCGTATTTCGGACGTGATGGTTGGCGGCGCGCCTGTAGATCTGGACAAGGTCTATGGCGCGGTGTCGAACAACTACGTGCGGAACGGCGGCGACGGCTACAAAATGTTCCGTGACGCGATGAACGCTTATGACTTTGGCCCCGATCTGGCAGATGTGACTGCCGAATATCTGGCTGAAAATGCGCCTTACACGCCTTATGTGGACGGCCGCATCAAGATGAAGTGATCCGGTCCCCGACCGTTTTTCACTGAACAGGAACGCGCGGGGCTGAGAGGCTCCGCGCGTTTTGTTTTGCCGCCATGAAAGGCGGCAACAGGTGACGGGTCGCGTAAACCGTGCCACACTGGTGCCCGAAGGGGAGGGATTTCATGCGTTACAGCTGCACACTCACCATCGACCGACCGCGTGACGCCGTGGTGACGCTGTTTGATGATCAGGCAAACCTGCCAAAGTGGCAGAAAGGTTTGGTCAGTTTCCCCCACATCGGTGGTGAAGAGGGCAAAGAGGGTGCCGTGTCCCGGATCGAATACAAGATGGGGAAACGCGAGATCACGATGACGGAAACCATTGTTCGTCGCGAATTTCCCGACGCCTTTACTGGCATTTACGAGGCCGATGGCGTGTGGAGCCGCGTCGACAACCGGTTTGAGGTGATCGACAATCATACCACCCATTGGTGGGTCGAAAGCGAATTTCGCTGCAAAGGATTTCTACGTCTGATGGCCTGGCTGATGCCGGGGATGTTCAGCAAGCAGACCATGAGTTTCATGCAGGATTTCAAGAGCTTTGTGGAGGATGAACTGCCGCCCTCTGCAGATCGGCAGCAGGGCTAGTCTTCGCGCCGGGTCAGATCTTGTAATGTCTGGCGAAAGGCCTCTAGCCGCGCCTTGCCAATCCGTGCCTCGGCTTGCGCCTCAACCTTGCCTGCGATGTGCAGCCCAACTTTGCGTGCCTCCAACCCGGCTGGGGTGATGCTGGCGATCATGTCGCGGCGAGAGCCTTCGACATAGTTCAGTTCGACAACCCCGGCGACAATCAATCGTTGCACCGATTTATGGGTGGCCTGGCGGGAGATTTGCAACGCTTTGGCCAGATCTGAAATGCCGCGGGCCTGGCGGGAAATCAGCATGAAGGTTTTGGCATCTTTGGGCCGCGTACCGGCAAAGACGGTCTCTTCACGCAACGCGTCGGCAATCGCGTCAAACTGTTCGGCAAGGTCTTGCACAAGGCCACGGATGTTGTTGCGGCCCGGGTAGTCAGGTTTTTTATCACTCATGGTTGACAAAATACCGGGGCGCTCCCAACTGTCAATTATCAACCATAGTTGACAAATAGGAGAGGAACGATGAATTTGCAGAAATTGATGGCAGGCACACTAGTGACCACCTGTCTGGGCAGCGCGCTTCAGGCACAGGACTTTCGCAGCCCGGAAGAGGGAAACTGGTATCATCCGGTGGAAGTGGAAACGCTCAGCTATCTGGGGGCAGATCCGGCAACGCTGAATGCGGTGCTGGCGCGGATTGCCACGGCCAAAGGCGCGCGCTTGGGCGAAGAGCAGCCGGACACCATCAAGGCCTATGGCGCGGGCAATTGGATCTATGAATTCCGCACCGCGGGCGAAGCGGCGATGACACGCGGCGAAGGGTTAAGCGATCCGGCACAGCGCCGTGCCGCCTTTACCGAAGCGATGGTCTATTTCCAAACCGCCTCTAATCCGCACACCAACGACCCAAACGCGGTGGCGGCTCTGGAGCGTTCGGGGGATGCCTACCGCGAAATTGCCGTGACGGCCCCAGGGCAGTTTAAGGTGCTGCAATTGCAGGAAGAGGGCAAAGGGTTTGAGGCCTATCTGCACCTGCCGGAAGCTGAGGGCCCAAGCCCGCTGGTGGTGATGTCTTACGGGTCGGATGTGTCCAAGGAATCCGCCCTGGTGTTTTACGAACGCTATTTGGCGGATCAGGGTATTGGCCTGCTTTCATTGGACATGCCGGGGCTGGGCGACAGCCGCGCCTTTGACCTGCGCGATGGCAAATCGGACAAGCTGCATGCGGCAGCCGTGCGCTGGGCCAAGCAGCAAGAGGCGATTGATGAGGGCAACATCTTTGTGATGGGGGCCAGTTTTGGCGGCCATGCGGCGGCGCGGGCGTTCCTGGCGCGTGGCGATTTGGATCTGGCGGGGGTGATCTCGATCTGTGGCCCGTTGCACCGCCCCTTCATGGCTCCGCCGGAAGTCTATGACGCTCTGCCTGCCTACACGATGGACGGGGTGAAAACCCGACTGGGCCTCAGCACCGCTGCCCCGTCAGAAGAGGTTGCGCCTTTGCTGCGGCCGATTTCTCTGGATCAACAAGGCCTGATGCAGGGCTCCAAGCTGGACACGCCTCTGCTGGTGATCACCACCAATGCCGACCCGGTGGCCCCCTTGGTGGATGTTGACGCGTTGATGCAGCGCGCCCGCAACGGCGACAGCGTGGTGTTTGATATCGAAGGCCATTGTCCGCCGCGTGCCCATCGTCAGGCGATCACTTTGGGTTGGATCAAGCGCCATCTGCGGTGAGGCAACCATGCGGAGGGGGTGGTCATCACCCCCTCCCATCGACGTGTATCTGGTGGCTCGACCGGTCGGGGCAGTGGCGCTATGATACCACTCTCAAAGAGTCAGAGGCCTATGGATCACCCGCTAATCGACCTGATCAATCTCAAGATCGCCGAGGCAGAGGCCGACGGTGCCTTTGATGATCTGGAAGGCGCAGGGAAACCTTTGCCGCAGGTTGAGGATCCGGAAAACGCTTTGCTGAACCGGTTGGTGAAGGAAAGTGGCGGCGTGCCGGAGTTTGTCAGCCTGACCCGTGAAATGGCGCGGTTGCGTGCAGAGCTGCGGGAAACTGGCGATCGCACCCGCCGTCGCGACATCATGAAAGAGATGTCGATGATGGAAGCGCGGATTGAGATCGCGCGCAAGCAGCATAGCCGTTGATCCATGTGCGGCCGGTTTGCAGTCACGCTCCCCAATGATGCGATGGCGCAGCTGTTTCAGGCGGCGCCGGCGAACAACTTGCCTGAGGTGCCAAATTTCAACGTCTGCCCAACGACTGGCGTACATGTGGTCTACTCGGACACTGAAATGCGTCGGCTTGGGGCAATGCGCTGGGGGTTCCTGCCGCATTGGTACAAGGCACCCAACGATGGGCCGCTGCTGATCAACGCGCGGGCCGAAACCATTGCCGATAAACCCGCTTTTCGCGCCGCCTGTCGGACGCGGCGGTGCCTGATCCCGACAGATGGGTTTTACGAATGGAGCAAGGATGTCGAAGGCGACCGGTTGCCGTGGTGGATCACTCGTCGAGATGGGGCGCCACTGGTGATGGCGGGGGTTTGGCAGGATTGGCAGGGGCCAGAAGACGCGGATCCGCTGCGCACTTGCGCCATTGTCACCACTGCGGCAAGCGCGGATATCGCGGAGGTGCATCACCGGATGCCGGTGATCCTTGGCCCTGATCAATGGGCGAAATGGCTGGGGGAAGAGGGCCATGGCGCCGCAACCCTGATGCAGGCGGCGCCGGAGGAGACCCTGCAGTTGCATCGGGTCAGCCGGGCGGTGAATTCCAACCGGGCCTCGGGTCCGGAGTTGATTGAACCGTTTGAAGATTAAGCGCGATGGGCATGTTGGGGTGCCCTAAGAAAGCCCCATAAGAAAGACCGCGCGGGGACATCGCGCGGCCTTAGATGCGGGGATCCCTATCGGACTTCGGGCAGCGGCATCGGGGGATGAGAACAAAGAGGCCGCGTCAGCAAAGGCTGGTCAGGTGCAATCGCAAGACTGCGGAATTGGGCATTGGATTGTGCAGGCGCTTGCGATGCGAAGTCTCCCGCATACCTATTAACGACAGGGCGCAGCGTCATTTTAGAAGTTTTTTGCAAAAAAGTTTCTGTGCCTTGCCTTGGGGCGGATTTTCCCTGTAATCGGGGCGCGAACGGAGAGCCATGATGCGCAGCCAGAACGACGGCCAGACCACTGATCCGCAGGTTGAAACCCTGTCCCCCGCCTGTCGGGTGGAAATCAGCAACCTCGACTATTCCCGCGACGGGGTGGAGATCTTCAAAGGTCTGAACCTGTCGCTGCGTGAACACCGGATTGGGGTGATTGGTCGCAACGGTTCAGGCAAATCGCAATTGGCCCGTCTGATCGCCGGTCTTGCCCCCGCCGATGCAGGTGAGGTGACCGTGAACGGGGTTGCTGTCTCCAGCGAACGTCTGAAGGCGCTGCGCACCGTGGGCATTCTGTTTCAGAACCCCGATCACCAGATCATCTTTCCCACTGTGGGCGAAGAACTGACCTTTGGTCTGGTGGCGCAGGGCATGCCCAAAGACGACGCGCAGGCCAAGGCACGGGTGACGCTGGAGAAATTCAAACGCCCTGATTGGTATGACCGCAGCATCCAGACGCTGAGCCAGGGCCAGCGGCATCTGGTGTGTCTGATGGCGGTGCTGGCGATGAACCCCGGCGTGATTGTGCTGGACGAACCCTTTGCCGGGTTGGACCTGCCGACCACATTGGCGCTGTCGCGCTATCTCGACGGGGTGACACCGGCGCTGGTTCATATCAGCCACGACCTTGAAGCGCTGGGCGATTATGACCGGGTGATCTGGGTCGAACAGGGCAAGATTGAACGCGACGGCCCGGCGGCCGAAGTGATCGCCGCCTATGTTGAGGCGATGCGCGCACAGGGGAACGGTGATGATTTCGCTGACCTCTGAGGTCCGAACTGTCTACCATCGCTGGCCAGCGGGACCGAAACTTTTTGGTCTATGTTTCTTTACAATCGCCACCTTCAACCTTGGGCAGAGCCTGAGCGCGCTTCTGGTCACTCTGGCTGTGGCAGGGGCCTATCTGGTGGGCGGCTTGCGTTTTGCCCGACAGGGGCTGCGCCTGATGCGGCCGGTGTTCTGGGTGGCGGCGATTATCCTGACATACCATCTGGCAACCCGCGATCTGGAGGCGGGTGTGGTGGTCTGCCTGCGGCTGATCGCGGCGGTGGGGCTGGCCAACCTTGTGACCATGACCACCGCACTTGAGGACCTGCTGGCGGTGGTGGACAAATGCCTCGGTGCTCTGGGGCTGCCGCGCCATATCCGTCGTCGTATTGCGTTGTCGGTGGCGCTTGTCGTACGGTTCATTCCGGTACTCACCCAGAAGGGCGCTGCCCTGACCGAGGCCTGGCGGGCCCGATCACACAAGCGCTTCAGCTGGAAATTATTGTTACCTTTCGCACTCTTGGCGTTGGATGACGCCGAACAGGTCGCTGAGGCGTTGAAGGCCCGCGGCGGAGTGGAGTAACAAGGCACCCAATACAGTAAATCTACGGAATCCTAGGGGACGGATCAAATGGAACGCAACCTTACTCAAATCGCGCTTTTTGCAGCCCTGATCGCTGCATTGGGCCTCATTCCCAAATTCACTCTGCCATTGGGTGTGCCGATCACCGGTCAAAGCCTTGGCATCATGCTGGCTGGCACTGTGCTGGGGGCTAAACGCGGCGCATTGGCCGTGATCCTGTTCCTGGCGCTGGTGGCGCTGGGCTTGCCGCTGTTGGCCGGTGGCCGTGGTGGTCTGGGTGTCTTTAGCGGTGTGACCGCTGGCTTCCTGTTCGGCTGGGTTGTGGCGGCTTATGTTACCGGTCTGCTGGCCGAAATGTGGGCCTCCAAAGGCGGGTGGATCACCCCGGCGATGGCAGCGGCGATTGGCGGCATTCTGGTGCTTTACCCGATCGGCATCGTCGGCATGTACCTGAAACTGGACGCAACCCTGCTGGGGCTGACCAAGTCGATGTACGCCTTCATTCCCGGCGACCTCATCAAATGTGTGCTGGCGGGTCTGATCACCCAGGGCCTGCGCAAAGCGCGCCCCGGCCTGGTTGCTGGCTAACCGCTGGAAACACAAATCAATTTGAGCAAGATGAAACGGGGCCCACGTGGCCCCGTTTTCTGTGAGGAGGGAAGGGTTTGGGCAAAGGAGTGCGCAGGGAGCGCCGCTTTCTGCTTGACCTTCCCTGAGGCATTTCCTAAACCCTCGCCTACTCTGAGCGGGTATGGTGAAATGGTATCATAAGAGCCTTCCAAGCTTAAGGTGCGGGTTCGATTCCCGCTACCCGCTCCAAGTTCCCCTTATCGGAAATGACTCTCTGCTCAGGCCCGGCGCAACTGTGCCGTCAATGTGGCATTGCACCGGCCCCTATCGCCAGCCGCAGCCCCCAGAGCACCAGCACTGTCCCCGCCAGCAGATCCAGCCATTTCAGCGCCCCGCCGGTCAGCCGCGCGCGTGCCCAAAGCGCCAGCTGCACCAGGATCAGCCACCATAGCGCGGACCCCAGAAAGACCCCTGCGACCAACAGATAGGCCGATGCGCCACCGCCGCCCGCCGCCGCACCAAGGCCCGCGATCATGCCGGTGAAGCCAATGATCGTCATCGGGTTTGACAGGGTCAGCAGATAGGTGGTGCCAAAGGCGCTGGCCACGGTTTTGCTGGGCGGCAGATCGGCCACTTCGGGGCGGGGCAGAAAGAAAGCGCGCGCTGTCATCAGGCCAAGCACTGCAATCAGCAACCCGCCAAACAGCTGCATCTGGGTGGCATAGCTGACCAACAGACCGGTGGCAGAGACACCCGCCGCAACCAGAAACCCATAGGTGCCATCCGCCGCCGCCGCGCCCATGCCGGTGGCCACCCCTGTGGGGCGCCCTTCGGCCATGCTGCGCCGGATACACAGCAGACCAATTGGGCCAACGGGCACCGCAATGGCAAAACCGACGGCGAGCCCCTGAAAGAAAACGTCAAACATCGTCTGCGTCCTGGATGGCGATCTGCGGGGTCTCTTTGTCGTTGCTTAAGGTGATGATTGTTTCCGTGCGGGTGATGGCGGGCAAGGGTTTCACATGGGTGGTGAGAAAGCGTTGCAATGCAGCCGTGTCGGCCAGACGCAGCTTCATCAGATAGGAATGCGGTCCAGAGATATGGTGCAACTCCTGCACCTCGGGCCGGGCTTTGAGGGCGGTGACAGCCGCGGCCTCCCCTTCATAGGCACAGTCCAGCAGCACAAAGGCGCAGAGCGTGGCATCAAAGGCCTCTGGTGCGAGTGTCGCATGCCAACCGGTGATGGTGCCATTGTCGCTGAGGCGCCGGATACGGTCATTGGTGGCAGAGACCGACAACCCCACTTGCGCCGCAACCTCGGTAGAGGAGGCGCGAGCGTTGTCCTGAAGGAGGTCGCAGATTTTGCGGTCTGTAGCGTCAAGCACCGTAGGATCTCCGTTGTGTGGTGTTTTTTGTCGTCAAGATTGCTGAATTATGGTGTTCGGTCAAGCGATTCTGCGTCTAATTGGATCCCGCGCCGCAACCCTTGCGGCGCTTTGTCTCGCGCCCCATATCGCTTGCGGTGCAGGCGATGCTTGCCCGAGGCCCACGGGTCGCTTAAACCCGCTCGGCAAAGATGAGGAAGGACGTTTCATGGCCCGTGCCCCGATGACATCGGATGAGGATCGCGCAAAATCCAAACGTGTTGGTGCGCTAAGAGAGCTGTGGCCCTTCCTCAGCCCTTATAAAGGCATGGTTGCACTGGCCGGTCTGGCTCTGGTGCTGACGGCTTCGGTTTCGCTGATGTTGCCGCTGGCGGTGCGTCGGGTGGTGGACAATTTCAACGCCGAAGACGGCGCCATTCTGGATCTCTATTTCACGGCGGCAATGGCCATTGCCGGGCTGCTCGCGATTGGCACCGGGCTGCGTTACATGCTGGTCACCCGGCTGGGGGAGCGGGTGGTCGCTGACATCCGCAAAGCGGTGTTTGACCGTGTGGTCGGCATGTCGCCTGCGTTTTTCGAGAATATCATGACCGGCGAAGTGCTGAGCCGGATCACCACAGATACCACGCTGATCCTGTCGGTTATCGGGTCGTCCATTTCGGTGGCGTTGCGCAATGTGCTAATCTTCCTGGGCGGGCTGGTGCTGATGCTGTTCACCTCGGCTAAGCTGACCGGTCTGGTTCTGCTGATTGTGCCGCTGGTGGTGGTGCCCATTCTGGTGCTGGGCCGCAAGCTGCGCAATTTGAGCCGGGAAAATCAGGATTGGATCGCACAAAGCTCTGGCAATGCGTCTGAGGCGCTGCAGTCGGTGCAGACGGTGCAGGCGTTTACCGCTGAAGGGGCCATTCGTCGCGAATTTTCCGATGTGACCGAGGCCAGTTTTGGCTCGGCCAAACGTCGGATCACCACGCGGGCTTTGATGACGGTGATTGTGATTTTCCTGGTGTTTTCGGGTGTGGTTGGTGTTTTGTGGATCGGGGCCAATGACGTGCGCAATGACACAATGAGCGCCGGGGCACTGGTGCAGTTTGTGATCTATTCGGTCATGGTGGCAGGCTCTGTTGGGGCGCTGTCGGAGATCTGGGGCGAATTGCAGCGGGCCGCCGGCGCGACCGAGCGTCTGGTGGAACTGCTTAACGCAGAAGACACTGTTGCCGATCCGGCGCAGCCCGTTCCGGCACCGGCCAATGCCACGGGGCAGATCACATTTGAGGACGTGTCTTTCCGTTATCCCACCCGTCCTGATGCCTCAGCACTGGATCACGTTGATCTGACAATTCAGCCGGGGGAAACCGTGGCGATTGTGGGGCCTTCGGGCGCTGGCAAAACCACGATCATCCAGACCATCCAACGGTTCTATGATCCGCAGGCGGGCCGCATTCTGCTGGACGGGGTCGACCTGAAAGACATGGCGCGGGATGAATTCCGCAAGCAACTGGCGCTGGTGCCGCAGGATCCGGTGATCTTTGCCTCGACTGCCCGGGAAAACATCCGTTTTGGCCGTCCCGAGGCCACCGATGCTGAGGTTGAGGCCGCAGCCAAAGCCGCCGCGGCGCATGACTTCATCATGAAGCTGCCCGATGGCTATGGCAGCGAGGTGGGCGAACGGGGCGTGATGCTGTCAGGTGGCCAGAAACAACGGATCGCCATTGCCCGCGCTATCCTGAGGGACGCGCCGGTGCTGTTGCTGGATGAGGCCACTTCGGCCCTGGATGCGGCCAGCGAACGGGCGGTGCAGGCGGCGGTGGACGAGCTGTCCAAAACCCGCACCACCATTATTGTGGCCCACCGTCTGGCAACGGTGAAAAAGGCCGACCGGATCATCGTCATGGACGAGGGCCGGATTGTGGCGCAAGGCACCCACGATCAGCTGGTGGCTGAAGGCGGGCTCTATGCCCAGCTGGCCAAGCTGCAGTTTACCGAAGGGTTTGAAGTGGCCTGAGGCTGAACTTACCTGCAGAAACATAGAAAAACCGGTGCGGCAGGGCCGCGCCGGTTTTTTGTTACCTGCAACACCGCGACCCGTTCTGATGCAGTGCCCTGTTTCTTCCCCGTGAAACGCCCCGCTTTTCGGGGCATAGCAAATTCACCCACCACGGGACGGAAGAGGTGGGGGCGACCCCCTCGGGTGTGTCCACCTCTTCCAACCGGGGCACGGGGGTAGCTCCGGCATCGGACCCGTAGGGGATCGGGTTAAGGCCGTATGACCTTTGGGAAACTTCCCGTTGGACTTGAATCGCGCAGCGTCACAGATCCTTTGACGTTGCGCCCCCGACCGAATGAAACCTTGTATCAGCACAATTTCCCTTCCACATTGTTGCGAGGGACAAAACGCCTCATAAACGGGGCAGACGTAATGGGAGGAATTGCCGATGGGGTTCGCCTCGGTTCAAGATACGATTGCCTTGGAAAATGAAATGCCATGGGAAGACCGCGATGTGCCGGTCACATTCTATGAGCTTTTGACACGCACCAAAGACCGCCATGGCAATGGGAAGGCGATCACCTTTCAGCTGCTCAGCGGCCCCAAGGACAAAGCCGAGACGCTGACCTGGAACGAGCTGCATGCGCGCACCTGTCAGGTGGCCAATATGTTCCGTGATCTGGGCATTGGCGAACAGGACGTTGTGGCCTGCATTCTGCCCAACTGTACCGAAACTCTGTTGACCATCTTTGGCGGTGCCATTGCGGGCATCATCAACCCCATCAACCCGCTGCTGGAGCCCGAACAGATCGCCGCGATCCTACGCGAAACCGGTGCCAAGGTTGTGGTGACCCTGAAGGCCTTCCCGAAAACCGATGTGGCCCAGAAAACCGCGGAGGCAGTGCGCCATGCGCCGGGGGTGCATACGGTTCTTGAGATTGACCTCAACCGCTATCTGACCCCGCCGAAATCCTTCATCGTGCCGCTGATCCGTCCAAAGAATCCGGGCAACCATCACGCTGATGTGCTGGATTTCAACAAGACGGCCAAGAAGTACCCGACCAGCCTGTCCTTTGCGGACAGCTCCGAGGATCGCGTCGCCGCCTATTTTCACACCGGTGGCACCACGGGCATGCCCAAAGTGGCGCAGCACCGCTATTCTGGCATGGTCTACAACGGCTGGCTGGGCGCGACGCTGCTGTTCACCAACGAAGACAATGTCATCTGCCCGCTGCCGATGTTCCACGTCTTTGCCTGCCACGTGATCATGATGTCGGCAATCTCAGCAGGCACCCATGTGGTTTTCCCCACGCCTGCGGGCTATCGCGGCGACGGGGTGTTTGACAACTTCTGGAAGCTGATCGAGCGCTGGCAGATCACCTTTATCATCACGGTGCCGACGGCCATTTCGGCGATGATGCAGCGTCCGGTGGATGCGGATATCTCCTCGGTGAAAACATCGTTCTCGGGCTCCGCGCCGCTGCCGCTGGAACTGTTCAAACGGTTCGAAGAGGCCTCTGGTGTTACCATCGTAGAAGGCTACGGCCTGACCGAGGCGACTTGCCTGGTGTCCTGTAACCCGCCAACCGGGGGTAAGAAGGTCGGGTCGATCGGCATCCGCTTCCCCTACAGTGACGTGCGCATCTTCAAAGAGGTCAACGGCGAACCGGTCGAGTGCGGCCCCGATGAAGTGGGCGAAATCTGCGTCTCCAGCCCCGGTGTTTATGCGGGCAATACCTACACCGAGGCAGATAAGAACGCCAATCTCTACCATCACGGCAAATATCTGCGTACCGGCGATCTGGGCCGCATTGATGCAGAGAACTACCTATGGATCACTGGTCGTGCCAAGGATCTGATTATTCGTGGCGGCCACAACATTGATCCGGCGGAGATCGAAGAGGCGCTGCTGGCGCATCACGACGTGGCCATGGCCGGGGCCATCGGCCAGCCGGACGCGCATTCGGGTGAACTGCCCTGCGCCTATGTGGAACTGGTCGAAGGCGCCTCGGTGACGGGTGCGGAGCTGCTGGAGCACTGCAAGGTCCACGTACATGAACGCGCAGCGATCCCGAAATATGTTGAGGTTCTGGACGAACTGCCGAAAACGGCGGTGGGCAAGGTGTTCAAGCCGGACCTGCGCAAAAGCGCCATCACCCGGATCTACAATGCCGCGCTGGAAGAGGCCAAGCTGAACGCGCAGGTGGTTGAAGTCACAGACGACAAGAAACGTGGTCTGGTGGCCCATGTCAAACGCACCGGTGTTGTGCATGACGAAGGGGTGGGCCATGTCCTCGGCGCCTTCACCCGCCCATGGGAATGGGCTGAGTAAGCTCTCAGCTTTTGCAGTAAAGAAAGCCGCCCCCCGGGGCGGCTTTTTGCTGTCTGGCACCTGCGTCAGGGCGGCGCAGGGAATTGACGTTGTGGCTTTAGGTGTTAGCTCGCAAATAGCGTGGCAATTTCAGGAGCCGCAGAATGTCTGACACCTCCCATCGTCCGCGGCCCGTTGCGGTGCCTGCGGGCCGCTTGCATCGCATGGCGCGTCTTGGCGGGCTAGCAACGCAAGTTGCGGGCGCCGTGGCCCTTGGCGGGGCTAAGGCACTGGCGGGTGGGGCACGCCCGCAGTTGCGTGATCTGGTGCTGACCCCCGGCAATATCGAACGTCTGACGCAGGAGCTGGCGCAGATGCGCGGCGCGGCGATGAAGGTTGGTCAGCTGATTTCCCTGGAGGCAGGGGATCTGTTGCCGGCCGAGCTGACAGCGATCCTGTCCCGGCTGCGGTCTGACGCCCACCAGATGCCGCCGCAGCAGTTGAAACAGGTGTTGAACGCGGCTTGGGGGCAGGGCTGGCAGCGCCAGTTTGCCCGTTTTGACGTGCGCCCGATAGCGGCGGCCTCGATTGGGCAGGTGCATCGGGCACGGCTGAAGGATGGGCGCGACCTGGCGGTGAAGGTGCAATACCCCGGCGTGGCGCAAAGCATCGACAGCGATGTGGCCAATGTCGGGGCGCTGTTGCGCGCGGCGCGGGTGTTGCCAAAGGGCTTTGATCTGGCCCCCTATCTGGAGGCCGCGCGCCTTCAACTGCATGAGGAAACCGACTACCTGCGCGAGGGCGCGCAGCTGCAGCGGTTCGCCGGCTATCTGGTGGGGCAGGAGCGGTTTTTGCTGCCGGCGTTTCATGCGGATTGGTCAACCGGGCAGGTCTTGGCGATGTCCAATGTGGCGGGCCGCCCGGTGGAGGAACTGCAGGCCGCGCCTCAGGACACGCGGGATGGTGTGATGCGGGATCTCTTTGCGTTGTTTTTTGATGAGCTCTTCACCTTAAATGACATGCAAAGTGACCCGAATTTCGCCAACTTCCTCTATCAGCCTGCCGAGGATCGTATCGTGTTGCTGGATTTCGGTGCCACCCGCGCCATCGCCTCTGATGTGGTGCAGGGATACCGCGATCTGTTGGCGGCAGGCTTGGCCGGGCGTTGGCCGGAAATGCAGCAAGCCGCCGCCGCGATGGGCCTGTTGGCGGGGGGCATGCGCCCAGACCACCACGCGCGCCTGATCGCAATGATGCAGTTGGTATTCACAGCTTTACGCGCGCCGGGTCTGTTTGATTTTGCTGATACGCGTCTGTCACAACAGCTGCAGGCCGAAGGGTTGGCCCTGATGGAGGAGGGGATGGAACCACCGCCCGTGGCGATGGATGTGCTCTACGTGCAGCGCAAACTGGGCGGCTTGGCCTTGCTGGCAACGCGCCTTTGCGCGCGTGTTGATCTGCAGGCACTGCTGGCCCCGCACCTTGCAGGGCCAGATCGCTAAAAGGCCGCCACCCCCGGACAGCAGCCTTTCGGAGGATTGACGGTTCAGACGGGCAGCTGCCCATTGTCGAAGATCATCATGTCGCTTTTGGCAACCTTGTGCAGGATCTCTTTGTAGGGCGCGTGTTCGGGCCCATCATAATACTGCTCGGCGGCTTCTTTGCTGGGGAACTCCACCAACAGCAGACGTCCTTTGGGGAAGTCGCCTTCTTTGATGGTATAATCCTCGGTGACGGCCAAGGGTTTGCCGCCATAGGCCAGCAGGGTCTGGTGGCCACCGGGCAGGTAATCGCGGGCGTGGGTTTCGGCGTCTTCAACACGGAGGAAGGTCAACATATAGGCAGGCATTTCAGGATCCTTTTGGGAATTTTGTCTGTTGCAGCAATGATGCTTCTCAGCAGGTTCGCACACAATTGTCGAAACTACCCAAGGCAATGCGCATCTGCGCACATACCGCCAAATCTGAAGTTCAGATTGGATCCGCTTAGGTGCACGGCCCGTGTGACGGAATCGTGCCGATTTCAGCCCGTGATGAAATACTTGCCGATGCCGTAGAGGTAGAGGCCGGTGAAAACGATATTAATATACTGCAATTGCCGTTCGGTGCGCAGCCAGCCGAAGTAGGCCCAGAGCATGCAGAACGGCAGGCCCAGAAACAGCGGCCAGGGATGCCAGCTGTTCACCAACGCCAGTGTCGACGCCAAGCCAAGCGCAAGCGCCAGCCATTTCAGCTCTTGTTCGTAACGTGCCATATTGCCCGGCCAGATTTAGGAATCGCCTTCGGTCGCAGAAATGCCTGCGTAGGAAGGTGCTTAAGGGGTAACATCAGGTTGAATTGCCGGTCAAGCCATGGCGGCCACGATCAAGGGTATTCGGGAAAGGCAAGATCAAATTTGTGCTTCTGCAGAAAAGAATTTTCCCTCAGCTCATAGCCTACATGTTGACTTGATGCCCCTCAAGAACGCAATATCGTGTTGCTTCGGTTCCTTCGATTCTGATCGACGGCTAAGAGGGAAGCGGGTGGAATTCCCGCGCTGCCCCCGCAACTGTAAGCGGATCGTGACGCTGATAAAGCCACTGAAAGCACGCTTTCGGGAAGGCCAGCTGAGCCAGGATCCGCAAAGTCAGGAGACCTGCCGCAAGCGTGCAAATAAAAACCACGAACGGAGGGTTCGGGGGCGTGTTCGGGGGGGACCCGACGCTGCGTCCTCGACTTTGACAAAGGGACTGAGGACTGATGAGCGTCATCGTTTATTCCAAACCGGCCTGTGTGCAATGCACCGCCACCACCCGCGCCTTGGATGCCAAGGGCATCAGCTACAACGTGGTGGATCTGACCCAGGATGTCAGCGCTATGGATCGGGTGACCGAATGGGGCTACCGTCAGGCCCCCGTGGTTGAGGCCAACGGCAACCATTGGTCCGGTTTCCGACCGGATATGATCGCGCAACTGGCCTGAGGGGATGAGCCGCCAACTGCCGGCGCTTGTCTACTACTCGTCTAAATCGGGAAACACTCATCGCTTTGTCACACGGCTGGGGCTGCCTTCCGTGCGGATCGCTGAGTGCCTCGATGCGCCTTTGCCCGACCACAGCCTGCTGACCGACGCCTTTGTCCTGATCTGCCCCACCTACGCCGATGGCCAGGGACGTGGGGCGGTGCCAAAACAGGTGATCCGGTTTCTGAATGACGCCAGCCGCCGCGAACGGTTGGTGGGGGTGATCGGGGCAGGCAACCGCAACTTCGGTGCGACCTACGCTTTGTCGGGTCGCACCATCTCTGAAAAATGCAAGGTGCCGCTGCTCTATTCCTTTGAGCTGGCGGGCACCGAAACCGATATCACCCGTGTGCGCGCGGGGCTGCAAAAACTGGGGGACAACCTATGCTCGACAGCGATCTGAGCACTTTGGACTATCACGCTTTGAACGCGATGCTGAACCTCTATGACGGGGACGGCAATATTCGCTTTGAGGCGGACCGGATGGCGGCGCGGCAGTATTTCCTGCAGCACGTCAACCAGAACACTGTGTTCTTCCATTCGCTGGACGAAAAACTGGGTTATCTGGTCAAGGAAGGCTACTACGAAGAGGCCGTTCTGGATCAGTATTCCAAGAACTTCATGCGCCAGATCTGGGATGAGGCCTATGCGCTGAAATTCCGCTTCCCCACCTTCCTGGGCGCATTTAAATATTACACCTCCTACACGCTGAAAACCCGTGATGGTCAGCGCTATCTTGAGCGGTACGAAGACCGTGTGGTGATGACCGCGCTGTGCCTTGCGCGCGGGGATGAGGCGCTGGCGCTTTCGTTCATGAAAGAAATCATGGGCGGCCGGTTCCAGCCTGCAACCCCGACCTTCCTGAACGCCGGCAAAGCGTCGCGTGGCGAGCTGATTTCGTGCTTCCTGCTGCGCCTGGAAGACAACATGGAAAGCATCGGCCGCGGCATCAACTCTGCGCTGCAGCTCAGCAAACGCGGCGGTGGCGTGGCGTTGCTGCTGACCAATATCCGCGAACATGGCGCGCCGATCAAAGGCATTGAAAACCAATCTTCCGGCGTGATCCCTGTGATGAAACTGCTGGAAGACAGCTTCTCCTACGCCAACCAGCTGGGGGCCCGTCAGGGCGCCGGCGCGGTTTACCTGAACGCGCACCACCCCGACATCATGCGTTTCCTCGACACCAAGCGGGAAAACGCGGATGAAAAGATCCGCATCAAAACCCTGTCGCTGGGTGTGGTGATCCCCGATATCACCTTTGAACTGGCCAAGAAAAACGCGGATATGTACCTGTTCTCACCGCATGACGTGGAGCGGGTCTACGGCGTGCCCTTCTCGGAAATCTCGGTTAGCGAGAAATATGACGAGATGGTGGAAGACAAGCGCATCCGCAAGTCCAAGGTCAACGCGCGTGAGTTCTTCCAGACCATCGCCGAGATCCAGTTTGAATCGGGCTACCCTTATGTGATGTTTGAGGACACGGTGAACCGGATGAACCCCATCGCGGGCCGGATCAACATGTCGAACCTGTGTTCGGAAATCCTGCAGGTGAACACCGCTTCCAGCTTCAACGATGATCTGAGCTACAGCGAAATGGGCACGGATATTTCCTGCAACCTCGGCTCACTGAACATCGCCAAGACGATGGACGGCAAGGATCTGGGTCAGACCGTGGGCACCTCCATCCGTGCGCTGACTGCGGTGGCGGAAATGTCGGCCATCGACTCGGTCCCTTCGGTGTGCAAAGGCAATGACGAAAGCCGCGCGATTGGGCTGGGGCAGATGAACCTGCACGGCTATCTGGCGCGCGAACACGTGCACTATGGCAGCGCGCAAGGTGTTGAGTTCACGTCCGTGTACTTCGCCGCTGTGGCCTATCACGCGATCCGCACTTCCTGCGATCTGGCCCAGGAACGGGGCGAAAGCTTCAAAGGCTTTGCCGAATCCGAATACGCCTCGGGCGTGTTCTTTGACAAATACACCACCCGTGACTGGCTGCCCGAAAGCGAAAAGGTCACCGCGCTGTTTGACGGTGTGGATCTGCCGACTCGCGAGGATTGGGCGGCGCTGAAGGCCGATGTGATGAAGCACGGGCTCTATAATCGCAACCTGCAGGCGGTGCCGCCGACCGGGTCGATCAGCTACATCAACAACTCCACCTCCTCGATCCACCCGATTGTCTCGAAGATCGAGATCCGCAAAGAGGGCAAGATTGGCCGCGTCTACTACCCCGCCGCCTATATGGATAACGAAAATCTGGAATATTACCGCGACGCCTATGAAATCGGCCCGGAAGCGCTGATCGATACTTATGCGGCGGCCACGGAACATGTGGATCAGGGCCTGTCGCTGACCCTGTTCTTCCCGGCTGAGGCCACAACGCGGGACATCAACAAAGCCCAGATCTACGCCTGGAAAAAAGGCATCAAAACCATCTACTATGTGCGCCTGCGCCAGGAGGCCCTTGAGGGCACCGAGGTTCAGGGCTGCGTGTCCTGCACCCTGTAATCGCGACTGAGATCGGAGAGAGACAATGAAAGACATCGCCCCCACCCGCATCCCGCGCGCGATCAACTGGAACCGTCTGGAAGACGAAAAAGACCTGGAGGTCTGGAACCGTCTGACGGTGAACTTCTGGCTGCCGGAAAAGGTGCCGCTCAGCAACGACATCCCCAGCTGGGCCACCCTGACCGAGCATGAAAAGCAGCTGACCATCCGCGTGTTCACCGGCCTGACCCTGCTGGACACCATCCAAAACGCCATCGGTGCGCCGGCGCTGATGCCCGATGCGATCACGCCACATGAAGAGGCCGTGCTGACCAACATCGCCTTTATGGAAGCGGTGCATGCACGCAGCTATTCCTCCATCTTCTCAACGTTGTGTTCGACCAAAGAAATTGACGAGGCGTTTCGCTGGTCCGATGAAAACCCACATCTGCAGGCCAAGGCCAAGGCGATCCTAGACACCTATGCGCCGGGCAACGATCCGCTGAAGCGCAAGATCGCCTCGGTGTTTCTGGAAAGCTTCCTGTTCTATTCCGGCTTCTATCTGCCGATGTACTGGTCCAGCCGTGCCAAGCTGACCAACACCGCCGACCTTATCCGTCTGATCATTCGCGATGAGGCGGTGCATGGCTATTACATCGGCTACAAATTCCAGCGTGGCTTTGAGAAACTGGACGCAGCCGCTCAGCAAGAGCTGAAAGACTACGCTTTTGGTCTGATGTTCGAGCTTTACGGGATCGAGAACCAATACACAGAAGAGCTCTATGACGAGATTGGCCTGACCGAGGATGTGAAAGTCTTCCTGCATTACAACGCCAATAAGGCGCTGCAGAACCTTGGCTTTGAGGCCCTGTTCCCGCCGGAAGTGTCCGAAGTGAACCCCGCCATCCTCGCGGCGCTCAGCCCCGACAGCGAAAACCACGACTTTTTCTCGGGCTCTGGCTCGTCCTATGTGATCGGCAAAGCCGTCGCGACCGAGGACGAAGACTGGGATTTCTGAAATTTCTGCACAGACCTCACAGAGGGCGGTAACTTCGGTTGCCGCCCTTTTTGCGGCCAACAGTCAACGACCGCAATGCCGCAAGGGCGGTGGGTGCAACGGAAAATCTTGTTGCGCCTGTATGGCGCGATCCGTCGCCTTTCCTATTGATCGGAGCAGAGAGGGGGCAAACAGGCATGCGTTTCATTTAGGTTGTGCGATACCCCCAAAGCGTGCTCGATCAGGACCGTTCAAATACTCGCAAGGGTTTTGCTTTCGGTATTTTGAAGGCGTCATCAATTCTTGGCGCAAAGCAAAACCGTAGGATTAGTGCGGTTGCGATTGATATGGCAGGTTACGAAAGCAAGGCTTTCAAAATCTCTGACATGAAAGATCTGGTGCCCTTCATCGAAAGGCATGGCGCGGCTTTGGCCGAAGCCATTGCACCGGGCGAAGCTGCCGAAGATCTGAGCCTTGCGGTTCTGCGCCGAAGCGACCGCGCCCTGACCCTGCGGGCCGAGGCGCTGGGGCGGGTGCGGTTGGTGAAGTGTTTCAACGATGAAAACACCGCCGCGGGCTTCAGCTATCTTGCCGAACGTGATGCGCTGCGGGCTTTGACCCTGTCCGGGCTGACACCTGCGCTGGTGGCCTTTTCCAATGAGCACCGCTTTATCGCCGCGGATTTCATCGTCGGAGACACGCTGCGCGAGGTGATCACGCCGGAGGTGTTGGAAACCGTAGCGCGCGGTATTGGCCAATGGCTGGGGCGTTATTGCCGGCGGGCGCCGATCCGGCAGGCCAGCGCTTCTTGGTTCAGCTAATTTAGCCAGATCCCGACCCTGCGTGACACGCCGGTAGTACGGGCCGCCAAGCGAGAGCTTTGCGCCATGACCAGCAAAGGCATGGTGCTGTCCAAAAACGATGGCTCTCTGAGCAATTTCATCCTGTCCGAAAATGGCAAGATCTATGGCGTTGACTTTGAGAAGGCCAAGTTCAAGCCGGTCGGCTGGGACCTGATGCTGACAGCCCGCGCTTTGGTCCGGCTATTCCCCGCCGCAGCGGAGCCGGTGACCGAAGCGCTGGCCCGCGGGTTCTGCGACACCGGCCCTAGGCAACCGGAAGAGTTCATCACGCTTTTGCGGATCTTTGTGATCGCCACGGTGTTCCCAACCTCTGATCCAAATGACCGCTCCCGCCTGACGGCCCACACCGGCCTTCATGTTTGACTTTAACAACGGACGAAACGGACCCAACATGCCGACGCAGATCGACGTTGCCCTTAGTGAAACCGCCCATGGTCATGGGTTCAAAGTCAAACTGAACAGGATCATCAAGGATGAGGATCTTAGTGCAAGCGAAGACAGCTTTGACATCGAGTTCATCGATGACGCCGATCTAGAAGGTGCAAAGGTCAAGATCCAGAAACTTGATTATACCTTTCATCATGATGACGATGATGATGATCATCACCACGACGACGATGACGATGACGAAAGCGAGGGCAATTTTACCCTGAATTTCGATCTGGCGCATTTTGATGACACCTTTGAAATCGAAGCCAAAAGCGAAGGCCCCGAGGATACTTTTGTGGTGGATGGCGCCAGCAGCTACGAAGTTGACGACGGGATTTACAAGATCACCTACACCGGCTCCGACGGTGAAGAGCATGTCGTGGACATCGATCCCGGCGTGGCCAGCGTGGTGGTCAACCTTGTGTGTTTTACCCCCTCAGTACGGGTGCGCACGCCGCGCGGTATGGTGGCAGTTGGCACCTTGCAGGTGGGGGATCTGGTCACGACGGCGGATCACGGGGCCCAGCCGGTGCTTTGGGTGGGCAAACGGATCCTGAACCTGCCCGAAGGCGGACACCGGTTCAGCCCGGTGCTGATTGGTAAGGACGCTTTGGGCAAAGGGCGTCCCCGACATGATGTTCTGGTTTCGCCGCAACATCGGATTTTGCTAAATGATCCCGCCAAATCTGCCAAAGGGGCCGAGACCCTTGTGCCTGCCAAGGCGCTCACCGGCCTGTCTGGCATTCGGGTGGGCAAAGGGAAAACCAGCGTCGCCTATGTGTCGGTCTTGCTGCCGCAGCACGCCATCCTGGAGGCCGAGGGCCTGCCATGTGAAAGCTTCCTGCCACGTCCCTTTGCGCTGTCGCACCTTACGCCCTCTGCGCGGCAGCAGGTGCTAGACGTTTTCCCCGACGCCATGCACAACGCGTTCAAAGAAACCTATCCCCCGCGCGGCCAACTTTGACGGTGCAGCAGGGCCGGGCGCTGGCAAAGCGCATCCGTAGCGCAGGGCAGATCCGCGAAACCTTTTGGGCGCTTGAGGCAAATGTTGCCGCCGCCAGTGTGGCCTGAACTGTGACCCAGCTGCCGCCCCGAACGAAGTGAGGTGTAACGATGACCACATTGCAAATCCCGGTGCCCCTTCTCAAAAGCGAACGGCAGTTGCCGGAAGTTCTGTTGGCACATGGGGCGTTTGAGGCCGCAGAGAAAGCCTGTCGCCGTCAGATCAAAGAGGGGTCACGATCGGCATCAGATCATATGACCCTCGCCGCCCTGTTGGCACGTCGTGGGGAAGGAGAGGCCGCGCGCATTGGCTTGCAGGACTTCTACCGGCGACATCCACTTGCCCCGCCGCCACCGCATCTGACCCCCACGGCGGATCGTCTGCTTTATGTTCGTGGGCTGGACAAAACCCGCCCGCTCTTGGGCAAAGGAAGCAAGGGCCGCTACAAAGCGATGCTGCGGGGGGGGCATTACACGCTGGCCTATCTGATGCCACTGTCGGTGATGGCGCGGCAGCGGCTGACGCTGACCCCGGAAACCGATCCCGCACAGCTGAACCTGCCGCCTCATCGGGTGCTGTTGAACACGATTTCGGATCCAGACATCGAAGGTGGCTCACTGGCGACGTTTTCTACGTTCTTGGCACAGTCGCCGCGGACGCGGGTGGTCAACCATCCGGATGTTATTCTACAGACCAGCCGGGACGGCAATTACCAGCGTTTGAAAGGGTTGGAGGATGTGATCTTCCCGCAGACCTGTCGGGTGGATCTATCGATGTCTTCGGTGGATCAACGGCGTAAGGCCCTGAAAGCACTGGGCTTCCAGCCGCCGTTCATTCTGCGTGAAACCGGCACCCAGACCGGACGGACCACGGTGCTGGTCGAAAGCTGGAAAGCGCTGAACGCGCCTGGGGCAATGGCGCTGTCTGGCCTGTGTTATGCCATCGCCTTCCAGCAGCATCTGTGGCGCGGCGAGTTTTATCGCAAAATGCGCCTGTTTGTGATCGATGGCCGCTCCTATCCGGTGGTCTGCCACTTTGACCGCCACTGGAATGTGCATGGTGGCAACAGGCTGCACATCATGAAAAAGAGCGAAGCCCTGATGGCACTGGAAATGCGGTTTTTGCGCGACTGGCAGGGCTATGTTGGCAAACGTGCACAGGCCGCGCTGGAGCGGGTGATCGCCGCAACGCCGGTACAGTTCTTTGGCATCGACTTCACCGTGACCGCGCAGGGACTGCTGTTCATCTACGAGCTGAATGCCTCCATGCGCCATAGCTACGATCACGCCCGTCATTTCGTTTACAAACGCGGCTATGATGAGGCGACCTCGGAGGCGTTTCAGAAAATGGTCCGCAAATACACCAACCGTCCCAGAGCCCTCTCAGCGCGCCACAACGCGTAGGTTACAGAACCAAAAAGGGGGGCATTGCGCCCCCCTTGTCGTTTGCGGTGTGCAGGCTGAGTCACTCAGAACGCGCATTTTGTTTGCCAGCACGGGCGCCTCATGACGGCCTCCGGTCAGCGTTGTTCGCCAATTTGTGGGAGGTTCTAAAAATCGTCATTTCTCTGTTACCGCCACAAGCTAGATCGAATTCATCCGAATGAATGAGCGGCCTGATGGTGAAAGAAAAATGGCGGTTGGTACGTGACCAGCTGAAACAGGATATTGAAGCGGGCGTGTTGCAGCCGGGGGCAAAACTGCCGACAGAACCGGAGCTTGCAGCGCAGTTCGAGGCGGGACGTCATTCGGTCCGCCGCGCCGTCTCTGAACTGTCCAAAGAGGGCACGCTGAGTGTCGAGCAGGGGCGGGGCACCTTTGTCGAAAGCGCGCCTTTGCTGGAATACGAGATTGGGACCCGTACAAGGCTTAGCAAGAACCTCGGCGCGCAGGGGGTTGAGATGTCTGGCGCGCTGCTCTCGGCGCAGCTGGTCAAATCGAGCGAGCGCGTGGCGTTGGCACTGGGAATGATCCCGGGGGCGCCGGTACTGGAAAGTCGCCGCATCACCTATGGCAACGCGGTCCCGATCGCCTTTGGTGCCTCTTATCACGATCCGGAAAAATTCCCTGATTTTGCAGCCCGCCGCGATGTGCTGGGCTCAACCACGCAGGCCTATAAGACCTACGGGATCCACGATTATCTGCGGGCCGAAACCACCCTGCACAGCCGTCTGGCTCGTCCGGAAGAAGCCAAGCTTCTCAAGCAGCACGTCGATAGCCCTGTCGTGGTAATCCGCGCCTTGGATGAAACGCTGGAGGGCACGGCGCTCAGCTACAAGGAAGTGATCTGGTCGGCGCTGCGTGTGAAATTCTCAATGTCCACTGACAGGAAGTAGCGAAATGGAAACGCCTCACTCCTCACACCTTAGCATTTTGGCAAGAAGCGGAGCGGAGGCGATAAAGCCTTTTGCGGAAACGCTGATCCCCCTGTTGGGCGACGTCGACGTGCTGAAAAGCCAGACCGGTCTGGTCATGCTGCCCATGCGCGACACGGCGCAGGGCACAGCCTTTCACCTTGGTGAGGCGCTGGTCAGTGAGGCGCATATCACATGCGATGACATTGAAGGTTACGGCATGCGCCGCGGTCGCGATCTTGAAGCGGCCATGGCCATGGCCCTGATCGATGCGGCCATGCAGAGCGGTGTCGCGGTCGCGGAGTGTCAGGCCTTCCTTGACGCCGAGCAGCGCACACAGGCGGCGGAAGACCACGTGCGCCTTTGTCAGGTTGAAGCCACCCGCGTCGATATGGAGACATTCTGATGACCGCGATACCCATTCCCTCCGAGGCGGAGAGCCGTTCGAACCACGCCTTCGACGCCTTGCTGACAGCACTGAGCCGACCGGGTGTTATCCAGACGCTGCCTCAACCTGGCGAAGCGCCGATCATTGAGGCGCTACTGGATCGTGAATGCCGCGTCTTTTGTGCCGACCCGCTGTTGATGCCGATGGTTCTTACGACCGGGGCGATTGTCGCCGATTTGCCCGCGGCCGACCATGTTTTTGTGGGTGTTCTGCAGGATTTGGACGTTGTGAACGGCCTTGATCTGGGCAGTGACCTTTACCCCGATGATGGCGCAACCCTTGTGGTGCGCGCGGTGCTTGGACAAGGCCCAAAGCTGCGCCTGACAGGGCCGGGGATCGAAACCGTGGCTGAGGTCAACGTTGGTGGCTTGCCCGAGGGTTTTTGGGAGCTGCGGCGGCAGCGGATCCGCTATCCGATGGGGTTTGATCTATTTCTGGTGGATGGGGATAGGGTGCTGGGTATGCCGCGCTCCACCCAAGTGGAGGTGCTGTAATGGCCTATGTTGCAACCCGTGGCGGTGAACGTGCAATTGAACAAGCAGAACGTTTGTTCCGTGCTGAAATGGGCGAAATCACCGATGCTCGCGTGGCCGAAATAAAAGCGGCCATGCCCTATCTGATTGACCGGGTGATGGGCGAGGCGTCGCTTTATGATGAGGATCTGGCTGCCTTGGCCCTCGCCCAAACCGGCGGTGAGTTGCTTGAGGCCGTTCTGGTCCTGCGGGCCTGGCGCACGACGCAGCCGCGTTTGCAGGTTGCTGATCCCATCGCGCAGGAGGCGCTGTTTACCCATCGCCGGATCTCGGCGGCGTTCAAGGATATTCCAGGTGGACAGGTCTTGGGGCCAACACTGGATTACTCGCACCGGATTTTGGCCACTGATGTTTTAAACGGGCTTTCCTTCAAGCCGGCGGAGGTGGAGCCTGCGGCACAGCCGGCACCGGCCTATCAGCCCTCAGTTGCAGCATGGCAGGCGGAAAACGATCTGGTGGACCTGCCGCCTGTTGATGACACCGCACCCGAAGATATCCCGGATGTGACCCGTGAACCGTTGCTGTTTCCAGCCAAGCGAGCACATACTCTGCAAAGCCTGGCCCGTGCTGAAACAGGCGGCGCTCTGGCGCTTGGTTATGCGGCGATGCGTGGTTACGGGCAGGCCCATCCCACTGTGAATGAGCTGCGCCTTGCTGAGGCCGATATCATGGTGCGCCACCCCAATGGCACCGCGTTCTCAGCGGGTCGGGTCAAGGTGAGCCAAGCCGAAGTGGTGTCCAAGAAAGGCGAAAAGCTGGAGTTGGGGTTTGCTGCCACGCTGGGCTGGAATGAGGTCAAATGCATCTCAGCCGCAACTTTGGATCTGAACAGCGCTGGCGCCGAAAAAGGATCTGCCACCGAAGAAGAGTTCTTCATCTACCACACCGAAGGTGTCGAAAGCTCGGGCTTCTGTATCCACTTCAAACTGCCCCATTACGTTACATTCCAATCTTCATTGGACGCAATGCGGGACGCCAAAGCGAAAGCCGCATCCCGGAAGGAGCCAGCCGAATGAGCCTTGCGACATTGACCAAAAACTGGGAGCCGATGAGCTATGGTTTCCTTGATGCCTCGGCCAAGCGCGAGATCCGGCGTAAGATGCTTAAGGCCGTGGCAGTGCCCGGCTGCCAAATGCCCTATGCCAGTCGCGAGGTGCCAATGGCGCGCGGCTGGGGGACCGGGGGCTTACAAGTGTCATTGACGCTGATGAACCCGTCCAAACGGGTCAAGGTGATCGATCAGGGGGCCGATGATTCCGTTAATGCCGCCTCAATCCGCCGCTTTCTGGCGCGGGTGTCCGGCGCCCCGACGACATTGGACACGCTAGAGGCGGATCTGATCCAATCACGCCACCGCATCCCCGAAGAAAAGCTGCGTGAGGATCAGGTGCTGGTGTTGCAGGTGCCTAACCCCGAACCCCTGCGCCCGGTGCAGCCCAATATGTCGATCGCGCGGCAAATGCATGCGGATGCTGACTATGGCCGTATGTGGCTGCAGCTTTATGAACAGATCGTGCGCTCAGGCCGGGTGATGCAGGGGGCAAGCTACCCGTCACTGGTGAACGGGCGCCACGTGATGACACCCTCGCCGATCCCGCGCTGGGATGTGCCGAAACTTCATATGGCCAAACATCTGACCATCCTTTCAGCCGGGCGTGAAAAACGTATCCATGCGGTGCCGCCCTTCACACGGGTTGAACCGCTGGTCTTTGACGATGTGCCTTACAAAGTTGAAGACCATGGGGATCTGACCTGTAATCGCTCTGGTGCCAAAGGGTTCTTTATGAACGAAATTCCGCAGGATGACGGATCGTCCACCTATGAGATTTCGGACAGTGAATTCGGCGTCAAAACCATCAAACAGGCCGAAGGTGCGCCCGTTGAGTTTGGCGAAACCTGGTACACCGACGGGGAGATGTCGTCATGACCATCACGATAGATGCACCCACACTGGTGAAAGCCGCACCGCTGCTGCGGGCGCAGAACGTCAGCAAGACATACGGAGCGGTTCAGGCGGTGCGGGATGTTTCAGCCGAGGTGTTCCCGGGCGAAGTACTGGGCATTGTCGGCGAAAGCGGATCGGGGAAGTCGACCTTTCTGCGGATGCTTAATCTGGAAGAAACACCTGACAGTGGCAGCTACACGCTGGACCTGCCCGAGGTTGAAGGCAATCTGTTCGATCTGGACCGGTTTGCCCGCCGGATGCTCTGTGCAACGCGGATTGGGATTGTCTATCAGAACCCGCATCTGGGACTGCTGATGAAACACTCCTCCTCAGGCAATGTGGCCGAACGCCTGCTGGTTGCCGGGGAGCGCCGCTTTGCAGTCCTGCGCGAAAAAGCCAGCGATGCGCTGGAGGTATCGGAATTTCCACTGGACCGTCTGGATGCGCCCCCGGCCGAACTGTCAGGGGGGATGCAACAGCGTGTGCAACTGGCCAAGGCGATTGCTTTGGAACCTGCGCTGTTGCTTCTGGATGAACCGACCACCGGGCTGGACGTCAGCGTTCAGGCCCTTGTGTTGGACACGCTGAAACAGCTGCAACAGGACCGCAAAATCACCATGGTGATCGTCTCCCATGACCTTGGGGTGATCCGCACGCTGGCGGATCGTGTGATGGTTATGCGCCGTGGCGAAGTGGTGGAGGCCGGACTGGCCGATCAGATTTTCCAAGACCCGCAACATGCCTATACGCAACAACTGGTGCACGCAAAGCTATGACAACCGTTCTCGAAGTTCAGGGCCTGACCAAAGGCTTCACGATGCATCATCTGGGCAATCACTTGGCGGCCTTTGATCAGATCTCTTTTGATCTGAAGGCTGGCGAATTCCTGCTGCTGAAAGGCCAAAACGGCGCCGGGAAATCGACGCTGCTGCGCACGCTTTACCGGTCTTACATCGCGCAGGCGGGACAGGTGATTTTCCACTCGAACCATGGGGCGATTGACCTCTTGCGGGCGGCAGATGTGGATATCACCCTGTTGCGGCGTGAGGAGATCGGGTTCGTCACCCAGTTTCTTGTCGCACGCCCCCGCGTCTCTGCCGAGGCTCTGGTGGCGGAACCTCTGCGGTTGGCGGGCCATTCTGCTGAGGCTGCCCTGCAGGAGGCACGCAAATGGCTGGCGGAATTTGGCGTGAAGGGCGATTTGTGGCGGGCTTACCCGACGACCTTCTCAGGCGGGGAACAGCAGAAGGTCAATCTGGCACGGGCACTGATCCTGCCGCAGAAACTGTTGCTGCTGGATGAGCCGACCGCCTCATTGGATGTGAAAGCGCGCGCCGCGTTAGTTGCGCGCTTGAAGGAGCTAAAGGCGGCCGGCACTGCGATGATCGGTGTGTTTCATCATCCTGATGATGTGGCCCAGCTGATTGACCGTGTGATCGACCTGACACCAGGTCTGGAAAATGAGGAGCGCGAAGATGTGGTTGTCTAATCTGTCACTTGTTTTACCGTATCGGGTGATCATCAGCGGGGCGTTGCGGATCGATGGGGATCGCATTGCCGAGGTGCGCGAAACCCCCGTGGACACTGGCATCGACTGCGGTGGTGTCCTGGTGACGCCCGGGTTCATTGACATGCATGGCGACATGATTGAGGTCGAGCTGGAACCGCGGCCAAATGTCGATTTCCCGATGGAGGTGGCCCTGGCCCATCTGGACGCGCGGCTTGCGGCCTCTGGGATCACAACGGCCTATGCGGCTGTTAGCTTCTCTCGCGGGGTGCGCAGTGGCGAACGGCGTTCATTTGAGCACACCAGTCAGGTGATCCGCAGCCTGCATGCGCTGCGCGATCACTGCGCCGTGGATCACCGCATTCACGCCCGCTTCGATATCACTTTCGACAATGCCGTCGAGGTGTTGCGCGATCTGATCCGGGATGGGCAGGTTGATCTGGTTTCGGTCATGGATCACACGCCGGGGCAGGGGCAGTATCGCGATCTGGAGCAACATATTCGCCAGCTTGCAAAGCGTGAGGGCGTGTCTGAAACCCAGGCCCGGCAGACTGTCACCACCAGAATTGCAGAGCGCAGTCGACCGCAAGAGGTCATTCTGAGCAACCTCAAGGCCGTGTCGGATCTGTGCCGGGCTGGCTCAGTGGCGCTGGCAAGCCATGACGATGACACCCGCGAGAAATCGCATCTGATGGCGGACATCGGCGCGGTGATCAGTGAGTTCCCGGTCACGCTGGAAGCTGCTGAGATCGGTGCGGAACGGGGCATGATGACAGCCATGGGCGCACCAAATGCAATGCGCGGTCAAAGTTATTCGGGCAACCTGTCGGCGCGTCTGGCGCATGAAAACGGGCTGCTGGATATTCTGGCCTCGGACTATCATCCGGGGGCGATGCTGACGGCGGTGATGACATTGGCGCAAAGCGATCCTGCTGGGTTGCCCGGCGCAATGGCGCTGGTGACGCGCAACCCCGCCAAGGCGCTGGGCCTGACAGACCGGGGGGAGATCAAACCGGGTCTGTTGGCGGACCTTGCCTTTGTTCAAACGGGGAAGATGCCGCGCGTTACAGCCACAATGCGGGCCGGGCGGTTCGTGCATTCAGTGGGCGATGTTGCTCTTTTTGATCAGCCAAAACTGCAACCTGCATGAGCGGGTTGCAGGCTGAGCCGCCTGTCACGGTTGGGTCATAAAACAATCAAAACAGCGTCACCCAATTGTTCGTTGGCCGTTAGTTTGGACGCATAGAAAGCTCTGGAAACATTCGAATGAATTGATCCGGAGCGATTGAGATGAGTTCTGAGCTATCCCTGCAAGCCGTATCTCGCCATTTTGGTGACACCCGTGCTGTGGACAATGTCACGCTGAATATTCGCCCCGGCCAGTTCGTCGGCGTGATTGGCCGGTCCGGCGCCGGCAAGTCCACAATGTTGCGGCTGATCAACCGGCTGGCCGATCCGACCGAAGGGTCAATCCTGTTTGACGGCAAGGACATTACCGCCCTCAAGGGCAAGGCGCTGCGGGCGTGGCGGCGTGACTGCGCGATGATTTTCCAGCAGTTCAATCTGGTTGAACGTCTGGATGTTCTGACCAATGTGTTGATCGGGCGGCTGGCCGAACATGGGTTCCTGTCCTCGATGGCAATGCGGTTTTCCGATGAAGAGCGCGCAATGGCCATTCAGGCGCTGGACCGTCTGGATCTGGTGCCACAGGCCTTGCAGCGGGCGGGCACCTTGTCAGGCGGGCAGCAGCAGCGTGTCGCCATCGCCAAAGCGCTGGTGCAGCAGCCAAAGATCATGCTGGCCGATGAACCCATCGCTTCACTGGATCCGGCAAATGCCACCCTCGTTATGGATGGGCTTAAGACCATCAACCGCGAGGATGGGATCACCGTTCTGGTCAATCTGCACACCCTCGACACCGCCCGTGCGTATTGCGACCGCATCATCGCCATGCGCCAGGGACGCGTGTTCTTTGACGGGACAGCTGCACAGCTGACCGACGATGTCGTCCGCGACATCTATGGCCTCGAGGGGCTGAGAGAATTCAACGAAGCCGTCACCTCCACTGCAATCCGCACACCCGTGCCAGCTTAACGCTTCCGAAAACGCGAACAAGGGGACATCCACATGCGTTTTATCACTGCCACCGCTCTTGCGGCTCTCATCGCAGCCCCGGCTATGGCCGATGGTTGGAAAGACGATTATCAGGTTCTGAAGTTCGGCGTTCTGTCGGGCGAGAACGAAAAAGACCGGATCGCGCGCTACACGCCGCTGGAAAAATACCTGGAAGAAAAGCTGGGTATCGAAGTCGAGATCTTCACCGCAGGCAACTATGACGGCGTGATCCAGGCGCTGGCCGCCGATCAGATCGAAATCGCGCGTCTTGGCTCCTCTTCCTACGCTGCGGCTTACACCGCGACCAAAGGTGGCGTTGTGCCCACCCTCACCGACATCAAGAAAGACGGCACCACCGGCTATTACTCGATCGTTGTGACCCGCTGTGACTCGGGCATCACCTCGCTGGAAGATGCCAAAGGCAAGGTTCACGCCTTTGCCGACCCGGACTCGACCTCGGGCTATGCGGTTCCTTACTGGAACATGGTCAACAAAGAGGGCTTCAAGCCGGAAGAGCACTTTGGCACCGTAACCTTTGGCGGCAGCCACGAAGCGGACGTGCAGGGCGTTTACAACGGCACTTTTGACACCGCTTCGACCTATCAGAACAATGACGTGAACGGCATCTATCAGCGCATGGAAGCCAAAGGCATGATCGAACCCGGTCAAATCTGCAAAATCTGGCAGAGCCCGGAAATCACAACCGGCCCGTGGACCTTCCGCAAGAACCTGCCTGCCGAGATGATCGAAGAGGTGACCGCCGTCATCGAAACCTTCCCGACCGAAGATCCCGAAGGCTTCAAGCTGTACTCGTCTTATGACCCGGAAGATGACAACAACAAGGTTGGCTTCACCCGCGTGGACGCTGAACGCTACCAGTGGATTGTTGACATGCGCGCCTGGATCAAGGCCGCACGTCGCGGCAACAGCTAATCTAGCGATCTGGAGGGAGGGCTGCGGCCCTCCCTTTTTCTTTGTTGGGAAGACCTTTCATGACCATGTCTGCTGATCTGTCAGCGGGTGCAGCGGCTGCTTCTGGCAGTGGCGCAGAAACCCTTGCTGAATTCGAGCGCGCCTTCGCCGCGCAGCGCCGCCGTTCTCTGCGCAACTGGACCTTGGGAACCACGCTGTTCCTGATCCTCTTTGCGCTGTCCAGTTGGTTGGGCGATTTCTTCAAGGTCACGCAGATCACCCTGCCTGACGGATCGCGGGACTGGCGCTGGATCATTCCGGCGGGTCTGCCGCGGCTGGGGGAATACATTTCGCAGACCATCCCGACCCTGCATTGGGACAGTCTGGGGGCAGATCTGGCCAATTGGTTCTGGCGCTGGAAGATCTGGATGAACCTGCTGTTTGAAACCATCCTAATTGCCTTCATGGCGACGGTTTTTGGGGTGATTGGCGGGTTCCTGTTGTCCTTTCCCGCTGCACGTAATCTGGCACCTAACACATGGGTGTTGTGGATCACCCGCCGCTACTTGGAAATCGCGCGCACTGTGCCGGAGCTGGTCTGGGCGCTGATTTTCGTTTTCTGCTTCTCAGTTGGGCCAATGGCTGGCGTGCTGGCAATTGGACTTCATGCAACGGGGGCTTTGGGCAAGCTCTACTCCGAAGTGAATGAGAACATCGATATGCGCCCCCTTGAAGGTGTGAAGGCCGCGGGCGGCAGCTGGTTTGACCAGATCCGTTACGGGGCCGTGCCGCAGGTTTTGCCGAACATCCTGAGTTACACCCTGCTGCGGTTTGAAATCAACGTGCGGGCCAGTTCGATCATTGGCTACGTCGGCGCCGGTGGGCTGGGGCAGGAGTTGCGCACTGCGATGTCCTTTCAGGAATACACCGACCTATCGGCACTTTTCATCATCATCTTCGTGACAGTTGTGATCATTGACTACGGTTCAGAGAAACTGCGCCATCGCGTGATCGGCCTGGAGGAACGGGTATGACCCTTACAGCAAAAGAGATCGCCGCAGCCAAAGAGCGTGTGCCGCTGGCCTTTCAGGCGCCTTTGCCGGTGCGGCTGCGCCGGGTGGCGCTTTGGGCCGGGTTTATCGGGCTGTTCTGTTATTGCCTCTGGGCCTTTGATTTCAGTCCTGAAAGGATCTGGACGGGAATGGGGCGTCTTGGCACGGTTCTCAGCTTCATGTTCCCGCCCCATGTCTGGGACAATTGGCGCGACTTTTCCGAGGTTCTGAACGGATTGGGGGAGACATTGGCGATTGCCTTCCTTGGCACGCTACTGGGGGCGATCGTGGCCTTTCCACTGTCGTTCCTGGGGGCCAAGAACATCAACCGCTTTGGCCTGCTGCGTCAAACCACACGCCGGGGCTATGATGTGATCCGTGCCTTTGAAACCCTGATCCTTGCGCTGATTTTTATCCGCGCCTTTGGTCTTGGGCCGTTGCCGGGCATCCTGGCGATTGCGGTCTCAGAAATCGGCACCTTTGCCAAATTGTTTTCCGAAGCAATTGAGAACACATCGAAAAAGCCCGTCGATGGCGTCAAGGCCTCAGGTGGATCCCGTTTGCAGCAGATCCGCTACGCCATTGCCCCGCAGGTCAATCCGGTGATCCTGTCGATCCTGCTGTACAACTTCGAATCCAACGTCCGCTCGGGCACGATCCTGGGGATTGTGGGAGCCGGGGGGATTGGTTTCCTGCTTTCGGACCGGATCGCGGCCTATAAATGGGACGAAGCCTGGTCGATCATCTTTTTGATTATCGCGATGGTCTATCTGATCGATTACCTCTCAGGTCTGATCCGTCAACGCATCATCGGCAAATGGGACGGCGCAAAATGAGCGGAGCAGGATCCAAAAAACGTCTGTCCGAGGCCCCAACCATCCATCCATTGGCCAATGTCACCGACTGTGACCTTGGCCAATGGACAGAGGTGGGCAAGGGCACGGTGATGAAGTCCGCGCAGATGGGGGATTATTCCTACATCACCCAAAACTGCCACGTGGTCTGGACCACGATTGGCAAGTTCTGCTCCATCGCCAATGCCACCCGGATCAACCCCGGCAATCACCCCACCTGGCGCGCTGTGCAGCATCATTCCGTCTATCGCGCCGAAGCCTACGGGTTTGGGGAAGACGATCACGATTTCTTTGACTGGCGCAAGGATCATTGGGTGAATATCGGCCATGATGTCTGGATCGGCCACGGCGTGACGGTAACGGCCGGTGTGCGCATCGGGACGGGTGCGGTGATCGGGGCAGGGGCCGTTGTGACCCACGATGTGGAGCCCTACACGGTGGTTGGCGGCGTACCTGCACGGTTCATCAAGCGCAGGTTCAGCGTAGAACAGGCTGAGGCCCTGCAGGACATCGCGGTCTGGGATTGGGACCGCGATACTTACAAAGCGGCCCTACCGGACATCCGCGCCCTGTCCATTGACGCCTTCATTGAAAAGTACCGGTAGCTTTCAGAACCCCATCCCGCAGCGGTCACTGCGGGATAGGGCAAGTCGTGTACCCTAGCTCAACAGGCCAGCTCTAGATTTTTGAGATAGGCAAACCCTCGCGGGATGTCGGTTTTTCGGTGCAGCTCTAGCACCAGATGAGGTTCAGAAGGGCACTCGCTTAAGGCGCGGAATACTTCTTGCCAGTGAATCTCCCCCTCGCCTGGGGCCCAATGGCGGTCTGCGTGGCCGTCAAGGTCCTGCAAATGCACATGTTTCAGCTGACGCCCGGCGTCACGGACGAAGTAATCCACCGGAGGAGCATCTGACATGCGCCTGGCCAGATGGGCATGGCCGGTATCGATCGACAGAGCCACCGCAGCTGAACCAAAGCTGTCGACCATCGCGCGGCGGCTGGCCGGGTCAACATCTTGGATGTTTTCAATGACCAATGTGACGCCGAGGTCTTCGGCGGCCTTTACGACCGGGGTCATGACGGCGTGGATGCGGGCCAGCTTGCCGTCCCAGTAATTCGGTTTGGCCAACCTGTTGAACTGATACCACCGGGTAAAGGGCGAGTGCAGGACAACTTGACGCGCTCCGATGTGATCGGCGGCTTGCACCGCCTTTAGGAACCGCGCCGTGATGAACGGGCGTAGCTCGGGGTCTTTGTTGTCCATATCCAAACCCTCATAAGGGCCGTGCAGACCGAGGCGCCCTTTGTGTCCTTGCAACGCTTTGCGGGCAGCGGCGATACGGTCCTCAAACTCATGGTTCAGCGCAGCATGGCTGCCAAAATCCTGAAGCTCGATGTCGCGATCGGCATCAAACAACCAATCGCGGTGGTCAGCGATTTCAGCTGCCGTCAGACAGGCGCCGATCTTTAACGGTGTCATGGTGTCGTTTCCTTGGGTCAGGGATCAAAACAAATGTGGCGATGGCCAGACATAGGCAGGCGGTCATGGCCGCAAAGGACCACCAACCACCGAAACTTTGTGTGAGCCATGCAAAGACGAATGGGGCAGAGGCGTTCAGTCCTAGGATGATGACGGATATCCAGCCCAGCCGTGCGCCATAGCCTTTGGCCCCAAACAGGGCCAAAGGCAGCGTACCCCTGGCTATGGTTTTGATCCCGTCACCCATGCCATAGAGTGCCGCGGCGATCATTAGGCCCGTCAGGGTAAACCCCAGCGTTAAAAGAGTCACAAATCCCGCCAGCATCAGCCCTAGGCTGAGGGCATAGGTGATCAGCGGGTACATGTTGCGACTAACCAACATCTCAAAAAAGCGGCCAACTGTTTTGAAGGGGCCGATTACAGCGCCGGCCAGGGCCGCATGGGCCGCTGTGTGTCCAAGGTCCTGTACATTGGTCACCCAGAGGGTCATGACTGCCCCCATGAGGTAGCCGCTAAAGACAAAAGATATCACCATCCACAACATGCCACGCTTGCGGCTTGCACCCTGGAGTTCGGGCCCGCCTGTGCGCGCAGCATTGCTGGCCTCACCGTGGTCTTTCAGCGGATGTGACAGGCAGATTGCGTGCAGCGGTACGCAGATGATCAGCAGCGTTACCCCCAGGATGATCCAGGTTGTCTGCCAGCCCTGCCAATTGAAAAGCCACAGTGCAAATGGCCAGTAGATGGTCGATGCAATCCCGCCAAACAACGTGATCACTGAAATGGATTTCTGTGTTGGCAGTTTCAGGTCAAGTCGGGCAACGCTGGCAAAGGCCACGTTGTAAAGCACCAGCATCCCTGCCGCTTCGGCGCAAAGAATAGCAGCGAACAGCCCATAGGCATTGGTGACAAGGCTTAGCGACATCACAGCAAGCCCAGCGAGCGCTGAGCCGATGGTCATGACCCAGCGGCCGCCGAACCTATCGACCAGCATGCCAGATAGCGGGGCAACCGCACCGCCAAAGAACAAGCCAAGCGAGAGGATGCCAAACGCCATTGAAAGCGACAAACCCAGATCCCGCGCCATATGCGGCAGCAAGACCGCATAGGCATACATCAAGGTGCCGTAACCCACGATTTGGGTTAGGCCCAGGCCAACTGCCGGCAGGTAATCTGGATTCCATCTAATCATGCAGGGATTATCCTGTCGGGCGACCTTGGTAGGCGCAACGTCCTCCTACCCAAGTGCCTTGGATCGCAGGGGCTTGAGCCTCGGGCCAATCCACCAGCACCAGATCCGCACGTTTGCCCTGTGTAATATCACCGCGATCGTCAAGCCCCATCGCCTGCGCTGGCCCTGAGGAGACTAGACGCCACAACTCATGACGTTCTGCGCGTTTTTCTGTATCCAGTCGTGCAACGGCAGACAGCATTGCCGGATAGAAATAGTCAGAGGCCAGAACATCGCAAAGCCCGGCTTCGACCATGTCCCCCGCCCCAAGTGACCCAATGTGGCTGCCCCCTCTCGCGGCATTCGGGGAACCAAAGACGATCAGGTCACCGTTTACCCGCGCGGCCTCTGCCGCTTCCAGAACCATCGGGAACTCGGCGACCTGCGCGCCCAAGCCTCGGAAATAGCTGCGGGTTTCGGCGCGGGTGTCGTCATGCGACAACATCGGTGCCCCGGCAGCGCGCCCCAGTGCAGCGATATCCGCGATCTTGTTGGGCACATCGCCGCGCCGTTCCCAGACCTTGCCAAGCTGGGCGATATAGTCATCCTCTGACAGGCCCGCGCGTTTTGCCTTGGACGCGGTGCGCTGTTTCATCCGCGCATCATCCAGCGAGGCGATGGAGAAATCCGGCGACAGCTCAAAGGGGCGTTCCTGTATTGGCACGTCATAGGCACGCATCGTCATCGAGGTGTGGTCGTTGAAAGCGATTGAGGGGGTAAGGGGACCGGCCAGCGCCCATTCGATGGTGTCCAGCGCCTCAAAGGCGAAGGTTTCCCAGCGCAGCTGCACACGGTTTTCTACCAGAAGTCGCGGTGCCAGTGTTTGCATAGCCTGCATCAGCTCTTTGCCGCGCGCCACATCGCGCAGGCCCGGTTCCCAGCCGAGCGTGATGGCGTGATAGGCTGTTGCAATCCCGTTTGCTGCCAGCTGTCTATCGGTGTCGATCACAGCAGCATCTGTTGGAAAAAACACGCCGGGGCGCGGCATCAGTTGCCGTTCAAATGCGTCGCCATGCACATCGATCAAGGCGGGGGCAAGGATCTTGTCTGTTGCGTCGATTACGTCGCCCTGCACGGCACCGCCGATCTCAACAATGTGGCCGTCGCTGATGGTTACAGTGGTGTCTTCGATGCCGCCGGGCAGATACACTTCTGCACCAACAAATGTATAAGTCGTCATTAGGAGAGGCGCTCCATCTTCAGGTGCCAATGGTAGGATCCGGGTTTGTCGTGCTCACGGTCTTCCAGCCAGAGCGTTTCAAATCCGGAAAACAACGCGAGCAGTTCAGCGGCGTTGCAGAAATAATGCGGGTGGATCTTATCTGTGCCGGGCGCGTCAAAGACCCAGGCATTTCGGCTGATTTCGCGGCCCGAGTACTTAGCCTGTTCAAAGGGCAGGCGCCGTTTTGACAGCATGGTGCCCAGAAACGTGCCGCCTGGTTTCAGAACCCGGCGAATTTCGTTGATGGTGTTCAGCAGAACTGTTTCATCACCATGATAGATCACGTTCCAGCTGAGCAGGTGTTCAAAGCTGCGATCTTCAAACGGCAGCTGGTCCATCCGGCCCAGAACGGTCGTGACCTCAGCGCCCGCCGCGTCGATGGCAGACAGGCCTTCGGGCGCGGCGTCCAGGGCTGTGACCGGATGCCCCTTTGCGGCCAGCGCCAAGGCGTGTCGCCCCACACCTGCGCCCAGATCCAGAACGCAGGACCCCGGTGCAAACTCAGCCGCCCAACGCATCACATCAGCTTCAGGGCGCAACCATTTGCTATTGTCCTCAATCTCAGCCCACTGATCATTCCAATGCTGGTCTGCGGTATCTGCTTTCATCGTTGTTCCCCAATGATCTTTTTACGCGCCCAAGTGCTCAGCGCTTCGATAAGGATAACCACAACAGCTATCATCAAGATGACAGTCATGGCCGTTGGATAGTCAAACAGGTCAAACCCCACCTTCAGCTCAATCCCGATACCGCCTGCGCCGACCAAACCCAGAATGGTTGAGGAGCGGACGGCCTTTTCCAGAGCAAAAAGCGATGTCGAGACAAAGGCCGGGGCTGAGGCTGGCAAGGTTGCGCAGGCAGCGATGTCTAGCTTGCGCGCACCCGTTGCGGTCAGGGCCTCGGCGGGGCCTTTTTCAACGGCTTCCATGTCGTCTGCGAAAAAGCGGCCACAAAACCCGATCGTGTCGATCATAATCGCCAGAACCCCGGCAAAGGGGCCAAGCCCCACGGCGACCACAAAAACCAGTGCCCAGGCGATGTCAGGTACCGCGCGGATGAAGCTCAGCGCGGTGCGGGTCACCGTGCTGGTGATGCGCCCCACGACAAGCCCCCGCGCCGCCAACAGCGCCACAGGCAGGGACAAGATCACGCCAATTGCAGCGCCCGCAAAGGCAATCTGCAGGGTTTCCACCATTTTCCATCCCAGACGTTCCAGAACCTTTGGTTCCAGATTTGGCGGAAAGGCGCGGGCGGCAAAATCAGCAAACCTAGGCGGCGACGACAGGACCTTCTCCAACGAAAATCCTGCACCGTTCAGGGCCCAGAAAAACAGGAAGATACCTAAGGCATAGCCCAGAAAGGACAGGGCTGAGGGACGTTGATAGCGGGCGGGTAGCGGTAGGTCAGTCATAAAGACCTCTTAGGTCAGACGCGGCCAGAGAGGCTGCGGTGGCGTCAAGTTTTAGGCGGCCCTCAGCCAGTCCAAGAACCCGATCGCCATAGGTCAAGGCATGATTGATATGGTGTGAAGTAAAGACGACGGTTACCCCCTCACGGCGCACCAGATCGAAGAACATCGCCATGATCTCTTCACCCGCCGACGGGTCGAGGGAGGCGCAGGGTTCGTCGGCAATCAACAGGCGCGGCCGTGCGACCAAGGCACGGGCAATGGCCACACGCTGGGACTGCCCGCCAGACAGGCGATCGGCGCGGCGGCTGGCCAGATGGGCTAGGCCCACCTTGTCCAGCGCCTCCATCGCGGCCAACCGGGCCTGCGCCGGGGCGAAGCTTTGCGACCAGTACCGCGGCCCACTGTGTTGTCCCAGAAAACCGTGGATCACATTGGTCAGAACGGACAGGCGTGGGACAAGGTTATGTTTTTGCGCAACCAAACCCGTCTGCGCCCGCAGGGCGCGCAAGGCGGCCCGGTTGGCCGATGCAATGTCATGGTCCAGCATTTGGACGGATCCAGCATCAACCGGGATCAACCCCAGCAGACAGCGCAACAGTGTGGATTTTCCGGTGCCGTTCCCCCCAACAAGCGCCACCGCTTCGCCCCGGACCAGCCGGAAACTGACGTCCTTGAAGATTTCGTTTTGGCCAAAGGACTTGGTGAGGCCACTCGCCTTGACATCATGGTCCTGCAATGCGTGAAAGGTCGGGGCGCTGGTCTGCGCCCCGGCCTGATCCACCCCTTTTGACAGCGGTGGTGTGTCTGTCCGAAGATCAGTCACCGATAAAGTTGTCGAACTGCGGGAAGCCCGCGTTGGAATACATCGAGCGCACGTAGTCGTAGGCGCTGTCTTCGATGGCAACCAGATCCATGCCGACATATTTGTCGTTTTCTTCATGGGCGGTGATCCCTGCGATCACGGCGTCTTTGTTTTCCAGGATGGCTGTTTTGACCTCTTCGGCCTTCTCGGCAGGCACATGGGCGCCGACCATGATCATGTCGTTTGGCAGATCACCAGACCGCGCCAGCATCTTGAAGAAACCATAAGGCAGATCGGTTTCTTTGTTACGCACGTTCAACCACGAGCCGGCATTTGATCCCAGCGCATCTACATCGCCCGCTTTCAGCGCTTCATGTGCAATGTTGCGCGAGGTGTGGGTTTTCTCGATGTCGTTGATAGGATCCAGACCGTAATCGGCCAGCACCTGCATCGGGCACAGCATGTTCGAAGTTGACCCAATGTCACCGAAGGCAACCTTTTTGCCTTTCAGGTCAGCAACGGTGCTGATGCCGCTGTCGGCGCGCACAACGATTGCACAGTGGTAATCAGGACGACCAAGACCGATCAGCGGAGTTGCCTGGGTCAGCTTGTTGATCACGACATATTCGGCCGGTCCAGACACAACGAAATCGACGGTCTTGGCGCGCAGCGCTTCGGCGGCGGCCGTGCGCGAATTTACCGCAAAAAATTCAAAGCTCTCGCCGGTAGCCGTTTCCAGCGCTTCTTTGAACGGTCCCCACTCCAGCTGCAGACGCTCCAAGCCTTCGACATCGGTGACCGCTAATTTCCAAGTATCAGCCGCAACTGCAATCGCAGACGCCGCCGCAAGGCCAAGGCCCAGCACAACAGATTTGAGTTTCATTGCTTCCTCCAGATGAAATTCATCCGAATGATTTCCGCGAAACACAAAACCCAGGTGACCCAAGTGCGAAAGTTTGATGAAACGGCCTATGAAGTGGGCAGTGGCTTCAGTTTGGCTGCCGATCACGGCGAAGAGAATTCGGTTATGATTGATGCGACCGAGCTGAAAAGCACATCGCACGGCGCCCAGTCTGGGCGTCAAAAAGGGGGCTTGGACGCCTGATCGGGCGCACCAAAATCAGCATGAACCATTGCCCGGTAGACGATTTGCGCACAAATCAGCCGAGAGAGAGGGCCAAACTACATGCTATCTGCGACAGTCAGGACCTCCCGAGCTGCCACTTTTGTTTCTGCCGAACAAGTTGGCGACTAAATCGGTGCGCGGACACTGCTGAGTAGCCAGTCGAGCGTCAGCTGGCTGCGCGGAGACCGGGAAATGACGCTGATTGGTTCTGGACAGCGTTGGAAAACCAGGGGATATGGCCTGTATCTCCGGTCGGAAACAGCGGAAGATAGCGGTGAAATATGACAAGCGCCGTAGCGAACTTCACTCTCGGATCGAGAGTGTGTTCGGCCGTCTAGAGGACTGGCGGGGTGTGGCGACCCGCTGTGACTGGTGCCCAAAAGTTTCCTCTCAGCCATCGTCATCTTCTGGCTTTGAGACTTGATGAGTCCTGATCCTGGGCGCTGCCGATTAAATTAACATCCAACTACCAAGGTAAGTGCATTGGGGCCAAGGCCTGTCTATTACATCAGGTTTGTGAGTCGGCAGAAAAACTCCGGCGACCGAATCTGTGCTGCCCATCAGACAATACTCAACGGGTGGTCTGAGAGGTGAACTGGAGATCACACTTCGAGATACGGCGTTGGTTTGAAGGAAGGTTTTGCCAATTTATGGTGCTGCTGGAGAGAATTGAACTCTCGACCTCTCCCTTACCAAGGGAGTGCTCTACCTCTGAGCTACAGCAGCGCCGGGTCAGTCGTTGCGGTGTGTCGTCTCGACTGTGAGGCGGCTTTTAGCCAAACAAGAATCCGGGCGCAAGGGGGTAGTGGACGGTTTTTTCGCCCTCATGTAAGAAACTTCCATGAGCGAGAATTCAAACAGCAAGAAACAGCCTAAAAAGCCAGATGCGCGCGAGGACCGATTGAAGGCGGCGCTGAAGGCCAATATGGCTCGTCGGAAGACACAGGCAAAAGCGCGCGCGTCTGCAGAGGACAGCGACACGGGGGAGCCGCAGGCCCGATTCAGTGGCCAGGCCCATCGTAGCGCGGAAAAAACGGAAAAGGGGCAGGATTGATGGATTCGATTATTGTAACGGGCAACGGCCCGCTGAACGGCGCGATTCCCATTGCGGGGGCGAAAAACGCCTGTTTGACGCTGATGCCAGCCACGCTGCTCAGCGATGAGCCGCTGACGCTTACCAATGCGCCTCGTCTGTCCGATATCAAAACCATGTCGGAACTGCTGCGTTCGCTTGGGGCGGAAGTGACCTCGATGCAGGATGGTCAGGTGCTGGCACTGTCGAGCCACACCATTGCCACCACCAAGGCAGACTATGAAATTGTACGCAAAATGCGGGCCTCGAACCTGGTTCTGGGGCCGCTCTTGGCGCGGGAACACGAAGCGATTGTGTCGCTGCCCGGCGGCTGTGCCATTGGCGCCCGCCCGATGGATATTCACATCACCGCATTGGAAACGCTGGGCGCCGAGATTGAACTGAAAGACGGCTATCTTCACGCCAAGGCCCCCGGCGGTCTGAAGGGCGCGACCCATGAGCTGCGCTTTGCCTCGGTTGGGGCAACAGAAAACGTTGTGATGGCGGCGACGCTGGCCAAGGGCACCACGGTGCTGAAAAACGCCGCGCGGGAGCCGGAGATCGTGGATCTGGTGCATTGCCTGCGCAAGATGGGCGCGCAGATCGAGGGCGAGGGCACTTCGACCATCACCATTCAGGGGGTGGACCGTCTGCATGGCGCGACGCATCCGGTTGTTACTGACCGAATCGAACTGGGCACCTATATGCTGGCGCCGGCGATCTGTGGTGGCGAAGTGGAATTGCTGGGCGGGCGAATCGATCTGCTGGAAGCGTTCTGCGAAAAACTGGATGCGGCAGGCATTTCGGTTGAGGAAACCGAAAAAGGCTTGAAAGTGGCGCGCAAAAACGGCCGCGTGAAGGCGGTGGATGTGGTCACCGAACCCTTCCCGGGCTTCCCCACCGACCTGCAGGCGCAGATGATGGCGCTGATGTGCACCGCCGAAGGCACCGCAGTGCTGGAAGAAAAGATCTTTGAAAACCGCTTTATGCATGCGCCCGAACTGATGCGTATGGGGGCCTCGATTGAGGTTCAGGGCGGCACCGCCACCGTACATGGGGTGGAACGCCTGAAAGGTGCGCCGGTGATGGCAACCGATCTGCGCGCCTCGGTCTCATTGATTCTGGCAGGGCTTGCAGCCGAAGGCGAAACCATCGTGAACCGTGTCTACCATCTGGACCGTGGTTACGAGCGGGTGGAAGAGAAACTGGGCGCGTTGGGTGCCAAAATTGAACGGGTCAAAGGCTGATGCAGGACGACGCGCGTTTCGAAGACGGTCAGGAAAAACCGCTGAACCTCGGCGCTTTTGATGCCGACGATCTGAAAGTCCTCTCCGCTTTGGCGCAGGATGCGGTGTTTCCGGTGGGCGAAATGCGCTGGCAGGCGTCCGAGCGGCGCTTTGCCTTGCTGCTGAACCGGTTCCGCTGGGAAGATGGCGGCCGTGACCGCCATGGCGCGGAACGGGTCCAGTCGGTGTTGGTTATCGACAACGTGCAGAAAGTGGCCTCGCAAGGCATTGATCGCAGTGACAAAGAAATGATCCTGTCGCTGCTTTCTATCGACTGGCAGCCGGGGGCGGACGCCGATGGCATGTTGGAGCTGACCCTGGCGGGCGACGGCGCGATCCGTGTGCAGGTCGAAGCACTAGAGCTGTCGTTGCGCGATGTCACGCGCCCTTACCGCGCCCCGTCGGGCAATACCCCGGACCACGGCGCCTAAAGGATTGGCGCAACCTGCAGTGGCGACCCTTTCATCTTGCTGAAACTACTCCGGGGGAATTGGGGGAAATCCCTGATTTCACCCAAGGGGGCAGCGCCCCCCCCCTCGGCCTTTGCCGTCAATCTGCGGCTGCGGCGTCACGTCTGGGCGACAAAGCGGAAGCGGTGCTTGAGGGTTGCGGCGCGCCCTTGTATGTCCTCAGCCAAGAGCCGGAGGGACCATGCCTGTATTTCTGAACGCGAATGACGCGGATTTCGACACCCAGTTTGCCACTTTGCTGAGCGCCAAGCGCGAAGACAGCCCCGATGTGGACGATGTGGTTGCCGGTATCATTCATGATGTCCGCACCCACGGTGATGCGGCGGTGATTGAACTGACGTCAAAGTTCGACCGATTGCAGCTGACGCCAGAGACCCTGCGGTTCTCGGAGGCCGAGGTCGCCGATCTGGTGGCACAGGTGTCTGACGCGGAACGTGCGGCGCTGGAACTAGCGGCAGAACGGATCCGCAGCTATCACGCCAAACAGATGCCCGAAGATATGCTCTGGGAAGAAGACACAGGGGCGCAGCTGGGCTGGCGTTGGACGCCGGTGTCGGCGGCGGGGCTCTATGTGCCGGGCGGTCTGGCCTCTTACCCTTCGTCTGTATTGATGAACGCAATCCCGGCCAAGGTGGCAGGGGTTGAGCGGTTGGCGATTGTGGTGCCGACACCGGATGGTGTGGCCAACCCGCTGGTTCTGCTGGCGGCGCAACTGGCTGGCGTGGATGAGATCTATCGCATTGGTGGCGCGCAGGCTGTGGCCGCACTGGCCTATGGCACCGAGAGCATTCCGGCGGTGGACAAAATCACCGGCCCCGGCAACGCCTTTGTGGCGGCGGCCAAACGGCGGGTGTTTGGCAAGGTAGGCATCGACATGATCGCTGGCCCTTCCGAGATTTTGGTCATTGCCGATCAGCACGCCAATCCTGAATGGATCGCACTGGACCTGCTGAGCCAGGCTGAACACGACGAAAGCGCCCAGTCGATCCTGATTACTGACAGCCCCGCGATGGCGGAGGCTGTGGTGGCCGAGGTAGAGAAACAGCTGCAAACGCTGGAACGCCGCGCTATTGCTGGCAAGTCTTGGCAGGACTTTGGCGCTGTGCTGCTGGTTGCGGATCTTGATCAGGCAGCCGCGCTGTCGAACAGGGTTGCGCCCGAGCATTTGGAGCTGTGCGTTGAAGATCCGGACGCGCTGGCGGAAAAGATCACCCACGCCGGTGCCATCTTCCTGGGAGGTTGGACACCCGAAGCCATTGGCGATTATATCGGCGGCCCGAACCACGTGCTGCCAACGGCGCGCTCGGCGCGGTTCTCCAGTGGTCTCAGCGTGATGGATTTTGTCAAACGCACCACGCTGGCCAAAATGACGCCCGCCGCCTTGCAAGCCATCGGTCCCGCGGCCGAGGTTCTGGCGACCTCAGAAAGCCTGCAGGCGCATGGCTTGTCGGTCACGGCACGACTCAAAACGCTGAACGAGTAAAACAGCGCGTTGGGGCAACGCCCCATGCAGAAGTGCCGCGCTGCGGCAAAGGGGGTTTTCATAGGACATTGGGTGCGCTACCCATTCTGGCAGTAGTTAGGAAATGCCCAATGTCCCGTATCAGCCACATCGTTCTGGATGACCGCAATCTGCCGCCGCCCACGCCCGAGATCGAGCAGGAGCGTAAAGTGGCGATGTTCGACCTACTGGAGGACAACAGCTTTACCCTGCCCAAACGGGAGGACCGCGTGGTGGCCGAGGGGCCTTACCATGTTGACCTGTCGATCAAGGACAAACGTCTGGTCTTTGATATTCAGACCGAAGCGGCAGAAAAAGCGGCGGAGTTCCACCTGTCGCTGTCGCCTTTCCGGCAGGTGGTCAAAGACTACTGGGCGATCTGCGAAAGCTACTTTGACGCGGTGAAAAACATGCCGCCCAGCCAGATTGAAACCATCGACATGGCGCGCCGTGGTATTCACAACGAAGGTGCGCGGGTGTTGCAGGAACGGCTGGAAGGCAAGGCCGAGATTGATCTGGACACCGCCCGGCGCCTGTTTACCCTGATTTGCGTCTTGCATTTTGGAGGGTGAGCGCATTGGTTGAGACGCTTCCCCAGTCTGTTCTCTTCTGCTGCGACCACAACTCGGTGCGCTCTCCGATGGCGGAGGGCATCATGAAGAAATTCTATGGCACCGGCACCTATGTGCAGTCGGCGGGTGTCAAAGGCGACATGGACATCGACGGGTTTGCCATCTCGGTCTGTGAAGAGTTGGGGGTGGAACTGTCGCGCCACCAATCCCGCGGGTTTGAAGAGCTGCACGAATACGGTGACCACCTGTCCTCCTTCGATTTGATTGTGGCCCTGACCCCGACCAGCAAAGCCCAAGCCGAAGCGTTGACACGGGTGTTCCATCTGGATGTGGAATATTGGCCGATCGACGATCCGGCAGGCCTGGGGGAAAACCGCAACCAGAAGCTGGACGCCTACCGCCACAGCCGTGACCAGATCGTAAACCGGCTGATCGCCCGCTGGGGACCACCCCGCGACGGGGTGTGACCGGCACGTTCGGATCTGTCGCGCGATTGCCTGTTGTGCCCTCCGGGGGGCATCATTCCATCAGAGCGTGAGACAACTGCTGGACGCCTCCGGCGAGAGTATTTGGAGCAAGATGAAATGTCCTCTTTGAAAGTGGCCACGGCGGCCTATCCGCTCAGTTGGTTTGAAGACTGGTCCGAATATGAGGCCAAGATGTGCGGCTGGGTGGCCGAGGCGGCGGGGCAGGGGGCGGAGCTTCTTTTGTTTCCGGAATATGGCGCCATGGAACTGGCGTCTTTTGCCGGACCTGCGGTGGCAGGGGACCGGTTGCAGTCCTCACAGGCGGTGTCGGATCTGGTTGATCGTTCCAACGCGGTGCTGGCCGCGCTGGCGCAGGATTTCAGCGTCATGATCATCGGCGGCTCTGCCCCTGTGGATCTGAGTGATAAAGTGGTTAATCGCGCGCCGGTGTTTGGCCCTGACGGAACGGTTGCGTTTCAGGACAAGCAGATCATGACCCGTTTCGAACGGGACGATCTGGAGATTTGCGGCGGCGGCCCGTTGAAACTGTTTGAGACCGGGAAGACCAAGTTCGGCATCCTCACCTGTTATGACAGCCAGTTTCCCCTGATCGGCCGGGCCCTGGTTGCGGCGGGGGCCGAGGTGATTCTGGCGCCCTCTTGTACGGGGGCGCTGGAGGGCTACTGGCGGGTGCGGCTGGGCGCGATGGCGCGGGCACTGGAAGGGCAATGTGTATCGGTTATGGCTTCGGTCGTGGGCGAGAGGCCAGAGATTTACGGGGTGGAGGTCAACACCGGCATGGGTGCGGTCTTTGGTCCGCCCGACAATGGCTTCCCGCCGGACGGGATTATTGCCACCGGCACAATGGATCAGCCGGGTTGGACCTATGCCGACATTGACCTGGATCTGATCCGCCGGACACGGGCCGATGGCAAGGTTCTGAACGCGACACATTGGACCGAACAGGCAGGCCGCGACGGAAAACCAGAGCACATTTGGGTGAAATAGAGATTTCCCCTTGAAAATCTGGTAAAATAGGACCATCTAACGCGCGTCCCGCAATCTGCGGGAGGTGTAACCAAGGAGAGACCATGGCCAAGGAAGAAATGCTCGAATTCCCCGGTGTCGTGAAGGAACTCCTGCCGAATGCGACGTTTCGGGTCGAGCTGGAAAACGGCCATGAGATCATCGCACATACGGCAGGCAAGATGCGCAAAAACCGCATCCGTGTTCTGGCCGGCGACCGGGTTCAGGTTGAAATGACCCCCTACGATCTGACCAAGGGTCGGATCAACTACCGCTTCAAATAAGTGCGCCTGATCCTCGGGTCAGGCAGCCCACGGCGCAAAGAGCTGTTGGGCCAAATCGGGGTTGTGGCGGATGATATCCGCCCGCCCGATATTGACGAAACCCCCCGCAAAAATGAACTGCCGCGCCCCTACTGCGCGCGTATGGCCCGTGAAAAGGTGCAGGCGGTTACGGCGGATGCTGAGGACGTTGTACTCTGTGCGGACACCACCGTGGCGCTGGGGCGGCGTGTTTTGGGCAAGCCTGAAAATGTGGGGGAGGCGGCGGAGTTTCTGTTGGCCATGTCCGGGCGGCGTCATCGGGTGATCACCGCCGTTGCAGTGCGCCGCGGCGATCGCTTGTGGGAGCAGGACGTTGTGACCGAGGTCAAAATGAAACGTCTGTCCGATGAAGAATTGAACGCCTATCTTGCGACCAATGATTGGCAGGGCAAGGCGGGCGGCTATGGTATCCAGGGACCGGCGGGGGCTTTGATCCCTTGGATCTCGGGCTCGTTCACGGCGGTTGTTGGTCTGCCATTGGCAGAGACCGCAGGGCTGTTGCAAGCGGCGGGCTACCCGATGTGGAGGGACGCATGAAGGGCAATCAAATTATCCTCGACCATCTGGGTGGCCGCGAAGCAGCGGCGCTTATGGTTGATGGCAAGTTGCACGATATCCTGATTGACAGTGACCAGCCGCGGGTGGGCACCATCTACCGCGCGGTGGCAGATCGACCGATGAAAGGGCAGGGCGGCCTGTTCCTGACCACGCCGGACGGCACCGCCTTTTTGCGGCAGATCAAAGGCATCGCTCCGGGCGACCGTTTGCTGGTGCAGGTGACTGGCTATGCCGAAGACGGCAAGGCGCTGCCGGTGACGCCGAAAGTTCTGTTCAAAAGCCGCTACGCCATTGTCACCCCCGACGCGCCGGGGCTGAACATCAGCCGTAAAATCCGCGATGATGATCTGCGCGACGTGCTGCTGGGCATCGCCCATGAGGTGATGGGCGACGCGCCAGAGATGGGGCTGATCCTGCGGTCTTCTTGTGAAGATGCGGAAGCCGGCGAAATTGCCGAAGACATCATGGCGATGTTTGATCTGGCGCAGGCGGTTATGGCGGATCACGATGGTGACGCCGAGGTCCTGAGCGAAGGTGACGGTCCGCATGGGCAGGCCTGGCGGGAATGGGTTGAGCCTGCTGATATCGTGACCGAGGCCGGTGGGTTTGAACACCATGGTGTGCTGGATCAGCTGGAAGAGGCGCAAGACGCACGGGTGAACCTGGGCGGTGGAGCCTTCATGTTTGTAGAACCGACCCGCGCGCTGGTGGCGGTGGATGTGAACACCGGCGGCGATACCTCGCCTGCAGCAGGGCTGAAGGCCAACCTGGCCGCCGCCCGTGATTTGCCGCGTCAGCTGCGTCTGCGGGGTCTGGGTGGCCAGATCACCTTGGATCTGGCGCCAATGCCGAAACGGGATCGCCGCACCTTTGAGCAGACGCTGCGCGCGGCGCTCAAAACCGACAGCAGTGAAACCGTGATGGCCGGTTGGACGCCGCTGGGGCATTTCGAACTGCAGCGCAAACGGGATCGCCTGCCGCTGAAAGACCAGCTGAAATGAGCTGCCCGATCTGCGCCAAAGACACCGATGCGAAATATCGGCCGTTCTGTTCAAAACGCTGCGCGGATGTAGATCTTGGCCGTTGGATGGGGGGAAATTATGCGATCCCCTCTGAAAACCCCGAAGACATTCAGGAAGCTGCCGAAGAACTGGCCGCACATCTGCAACGCGATCAGAAACCGCATTAAGCGGCGCCGCTCTGGCCTCAAAAGTTTCGCAACTTTTGGCTGAGTGCGCACAACTCTGTTTGCGCCAACACCTTGGCTTTGCTACCGTTCGCCCGGCGCTGTGGAGGGCGCAAAGGGAGGCTTCGGCGTGTTGGAATTTACCCACTCTTGGTGGCTGGTCGCGGCAAGTTTTGCCGTGGCGCTGATGGCAGGTTTTACCGGCCTGACCCTGACCCGTGGCGCCTCGACCCTGCCAGAGGCCAAACGCAAAAACGTGGTCGCCATGGCGGCTGTGGTGTTGGGCGGCGGCATCTGGTCGATGCACTTTGTGGCCATGCTGGGGCTGCAGCTGCCGATCCTGTTTTACTATGACGCGCTGATCACGCTGATCTCGGCACTTGTGGCGATTCTGGTGGTGGGGCTGGCGCTGTTACTGCTGCATTTCCGCCAACGCAGCCTGCCGGTGATTGTGGCCGCAGGATCTATTGTAGGCGTGGGCATTGTGGCGATGCACTATATCGGCATGGCGGGGATGCAGCTGTGCCGCCCGGTCTATGGTTTCGCCGATATTGCGATTTCGACCATCGCGTCGCTGCTGCTGTCGATCCTGGCGATCTGGGTGGCCTATGATGCGCGCACCCATCGCAATATCCTGCTGGGGACGGTCTGTTTCGGGCTGGCCGTGGTGACAATGCACTTTGTGGCGATTGGCCTGACCGATTTCACCGTGGCCGAGGCGACGGGGGCGGCTGGGCCGCTGTTGGACAATCAGGTGCTGGCGCTTGGGGTTACTGTTGCGGTGTTCCTGATCTGCGGCGCGTTCCTGTTGACCGGTATCACCTTCGTTACCCCGGAAGAGGCCTCCGCCGACACCAAGGTTGAAAGCGCCCCCACGGTGGAAACCTCGCCAAGCCCCGATCCTCTCCCCGAACCCGTGACCCCGCCCAAGGCCGGTGTGCCGTTTGAGCGCGAGGGTCAGACCCATTTTGCCCTGCCTGAAACCATCGCCGCATTGCGGGCGGAGGGGCATTACACCCTGCTCTATGTCGGAGAGGAAAAACTCTTCTGTCCCTGGTCGATCACCGAGGCTGCCAACCGGCTGGAACCTGCGGGCTTCCTGCGGGTGCACCGCTCCTATCTGGTGAACCCCGTCTTTGTGTCGAGCTTCGAGCGGCGCAAAGACAATGGCACCTGCTACTTCGATGAGGTGCCCGCTCTGCCCAAAGTGCCGGTCTCCCGGTCCCGCCTCAGCGTGGTGCGGGACGTGTTAGGGGTGTAATTCCTTTTCGCAACTCGTGCGCGCAATTCGCATTTCGTGCAGCGCAAGTCGTCAACCGTTTGAGTTTGTTGGCAAAGACTCAGAGGTCATGAGGTCATCTCTCTACGTCGCCCGTGAGGACGGGCACAGGGAGGATATGACTTATGATACCCAGTGGATTTGAATACCACAGGCCAGCGGACATCGCCGCGGCCCTTTCTATTTTGCAAGAACACGGAGATGACGCGCGGGTGATCGCGGGCGGGCACAGCCTGATCCCGATGATGAAGCTGCGCATGGCGGATATCGAACATCTGGTCGATCTGCAGGCCATCGACAGCCTGCGCGGCATTTCAGTTGGTGCCACTGAGGTCTCGATCGGGGCCATGGTGACCCAGCACGAGCTGATCGAAGATGACGCGCTGGCACAGGCAGTGCCGATCCTGCGCGAAGCCGCTTTGGTCATTGCCGATCCGCAGGTGCGCTATGTTGGCACCATCGGCGGCAATGTGGCGAACGGCGATCCGGGCAACGATATGCCGGGGTTGATGCAGTGCCTTGATGCGCGTTTTGAACTGGTGGGGCCGGACGGCACCCGCGAAGTTCCGGCGCGAGACTTTTACGAGGCCGCCTATTTCACCGCCCGCGAGGATGAAGAAATCCTGACCAAGGTAATCATTCCGATCCCCGCCGCAGGCACGGGTCAGGCCTATGAAAAGCAAAAGCGCAAAATCGGTGACTACGCCACAGCAGCGTCGGGTGTGATGATCCAGACCGAAGGCGGTGTCTGCACCGCAGCCTCCATCGCAATGACCAACCTCGCCGACACGCCGATCTGGTGCGAAGCCGCCAGCGAAGCGTTGATCGGTTCTGATCTGGGCGATGCCGCCTGCAAGGCAGCGGTTGCGGCGGCCATCGATGCGATTGAACCGGTGGCCGACAACCGCGGTCCCGTCGAATTCAAGAAACACGTGGCGGGCGTCATTCTACGCCGTGCCATCGACCGCGCCATTGCGCGCGCGTCCAACTGATCGGGCTGAGGGAGGAACCAATGTCCAAGATGCACGTAAAGCTGAAGGTGAACGGGCGCGAGGTTGAAGGCCTTGCCGAACCGCGCACCCTGCTGATCCATTTCCTGCGGGAAAATCTGAAAATCACCGGCCCGCACATTGGCTGTGAAACCAGCCACTGCGGTGCCTGCACTGTTGATTTGAATGGCAAATCGGTCAAATCCTGCACCGTCTTTGTGGCGCAGGCGCAAGAGGCTGAAATCACCACCGTTGAAGGTCTGGCCAATGACGATGGCACCCTTGGTGTCATTCAAGAGATGTTCCGCGAACATCACGGGCTGCAGTGCGGTTTCTGCACACCGGGCATGATCACTCGCGCCCACCGCCTGCTGCAGGAAAATCCCAGCCCATCAGAGGAAGAGGTGCGCTTCGGCATGGCCGGCAACCTTTGCCGCTGCACCGGTTACCAGAACATCGTGAAATCGATCATGGCGGCGTCGGATCAGTTGAACGCCCAGAAGGAGGCCGCGGAATGAAGGACGAGGTACAAACCCCCGAAGATCGCGCTGCGGGCCTCAAGGGCATGGGCTGCTCGCGCAAGCGGGTTGAGGACGTGCGCTTCACCCAAGGCAAGGGCAACTATGTCGATGACATCAAGCTGGACGGCATGCTGTTTGGCGATTTTGTCCGCTCGCCTTATGCCCATGCACGGGTGAAGTCGATCAACTCTGAAGAGGCGATGAAAGTGCCCGGCGTTGTCGCCGTGATCACCGCCGCCGATCTGGAACCGCTGGGCTTGCATTGGATGCCAACGCTGGCCGGTGACAAACAGATGGTGCTGGCGGATGGCAAGGTGCTGTTCCAAGGTCAGGAAGTGGCCTTCGTTGTGGCTGAGGACCGCTATGCGGCTGCTGACGCGGTGGAGCTGGTTGAGGTCGAATACGAAGAGCTGCCGGTGATCGTCGATCCGTTTGAAGCGCTGAAATCCGATGTGGTGCTGCGCGAAGACACGGTGGACGAAAACGGCAAGGCCACTGATGGCGCCCATGGTCCGCGCAACCATCCCAACCACATCTTCACCTGGGAAGCCGGAGAAGAGGCGGAAACCAACGCGGTGATCGACAGCGCCGAAGTGGTGGCGGAAGAGACCATGTATTACCACCGTACCCACCCGTGCCCGTTGGAAACCTGCGGTTCGGTGGCATCGATGGATAAGGTCACTGGCAAGCTGACGCTCTGGGGCACATTCCAGGCGCCACATGCGATCCGCACCGTGGTCTCGCTGATCTCGGGCATTGCGGAACACAATATCCGTGTGATTTCCCCCGATATCGGCGGTGGCTTTGGCAACAAGGTGGGCGCCTATTCGGGCTATGTCTGCTCGGTCGTGGCCTCGATCGTGACGGGGCGTCCGGTGAAATGGATCGAAGACCGCATGGAAAACCTGATGACCACGGCCTTTGCCCGTGATTATTGGATGAAGGGCAAGATCTCGGCGACCAAAGAGGGTAAGATCACCGGCCTGCATTGTCATGTGACGGCAGACCACGGTGGCTTTGATGCCTGCGCCGACCCGACCAAATTCCCCGCCGGTTTCATGAACATCTGCACCGGCTCTTATGACATCCCAACCGCCTATCTGGCTGTGGATGGTGTTTACACCAACAAAGCACCGGGCGGGGTCAGCTACCGCTGTTCCTTCCGCGTGACCGAGGCAGTGTATTTCATCGAACGGATGATTGAGGTGCTGGCGATCAAGTTGAACATGGACGCGGCAGAGCTGCGCCGGATCAACTTCATCAAGAAAGAACAGTTCCCTTATCAGTCCGCGCTGGGTTGGGAATATGACTCGGGCGATTATCACACCGCTTGGGACAAGGCGATGAAGGCGGTGGACTATGACGGTCTGCGCGCTGAACAGGCGCAACGGGTTGAGGATTTCAAAGCCGGCAAAACCCGCAGTCTGATGGGCATCGGCCTCAGCTTCTTTACCGAGATTGTGGGCGCCGGGCCGGTCAAGAACTGTGACATCCTTGGCCTTGGCATGTTTGACAGCTGCGAGATCCGCATTCACCCCACCGGTTCGGCGATTGCCCGTCTGGGCACGATCAGTCAGGGGCAGGGGCACGCGACGACCTTCAGTCAGATCATCGCCTCGGAAATCGGTATTCCGGCGGATGATATCACGCTGGAGGAAGGTGACACCGACACCGCACCTTATGGTCTGGGCACCTATGGGTCGCGTTCGACCCCAGTGGCCGGTGCGGCCACCGCGATGGCGTCTCGAAAGATCCGCGCCAAGGCGCAAATGATTGCGGCCTATCTGCTGGAAGTGCATGACGATGACGTTGAATTCGACGTGGATCGTTTTGTGGTCAAAGGTGCGCCGGAACGGTTCAAGACGATGAAGGAAATTGCCTTCGCCGCGTATAACCAGGCGATCCCCGGCATTGAACCCGGTCTGGAAGCGGTCAGCTACTATGATCCGCCCAACATGACCTACCCTTTCGGCGCCTATGTCTGTGTGATGGACATCGACGTGGACACCGGTGTGCCGGACATCCGCCGCTTCTACGCGCTGGATGATTGCGGCACACGGATCAACCCGATGATCATCGAAGGCCAGGTGCATGGCGGTCTGACCGAAGCACTGGCCGTCGCCCTGGGCCAAGAGATTGCCTATGACGAAATGGGCAATGTGAAGACCGGCACGTTGATGGATTTCTTCCTGCCGACGGCGTGGGAAGTGCCGAACTATGAAACCGACTACACCGTCACCCCCAGCCCGCATCACCCGATCGGCGCCAAGGGCGTGGGCGAAAGCCCGCATGTGGGTGGTGTGCCTTGTTTCTCGAACGCGGTGCAGGATGCCTTCCGGGCGTTTGGTCTGACCCATACCAACATGCCGCATGACCATTGGCGGATCTGGAAAACCGCCAACGATCTGGGGCTGCACGACTGAGTGCACCCTGACTGAAGGAGGGCCGGAGGGGGCCTTACCCCCTCCGGTTTTCTCAGAGTATTTTGAGCAAGATGAAAGAGAGTGTCGGGACGTGACGCATCTGGAGTTGCAGAATCAACTGGCCGCAACAGGCTATGTGGCAGAGGAAAGTCTGGCGATGGGGCTGTCGCTGGGGCTGTCCCTTGGGCGTCCGGTGCTGCTGGAAGGCCCCGCAGGTGTGGGCAAAACCGAAGTTGCCAAGGCCCTGGCGGCCGTGCAGGGCACCGAATTGATCCGGCTGCAGTGTTATGAAGGGCTGGATGCCAGCCACGCGATTTATGAATGGAACTACCAGCGGCAACTGCTCTCGATCCGCGCAGCTGAGGCGCATGGTGGTGTGCAGGAAGAGGCCCTGTTTGGCGAGGCGTTCTTGCTGAAACGCCCGCTGCTGCAGGCGATTACGGCGGACCGTGCACCGGTTTTGCTGATCGATGAGATTGACCGCGCCGATGAGGAGTTTGAGGCCTACTTGCTGGAAGTCCTGTCGGATTTCCAAATCACCATCCCCGAGATGGGCACCGTAAAGGCCGCGCACCGGCCCGTGGTGATCTTGACGGCAAACGGCACCCGTGACCTCAGCGACGCGCTGCGGCGGCGTTGCCTTTACAGCTACCTTGGCTACCCCGATCTGGACACGGAACTGGCCATCTTGAACGCGCGCCACCCCGGTCTGGAAGCGCGGTTGGCGCGGCAGATTGTGACGGTGGTGCAGGCGTTGCGACGTGAAGAGCTGGAAAAAAGCCCCGGCATTGCTGAAATGCTGGATTGGGCGGCGGCGCTTTCGGGGCTTGGGGTGAATGATCTGGCGCAGGCCGGTCCGCAATTGCAGGCCACATTGGTGTGCCTGCTGAAAACCGCCGCCGATCAGAGCGCAGCCCCACGTGAATTCCTGGACCGGGTGATCGGAAAGGTCGCCTGATGCTGGTCACCCGCTTCCCCTCCCGCGCCTCCGGGCCTGCCGAACGTGTGACGGGTTTCATCGCGCATCTGCGCGGCAACGGCTTTGTGTTGGGGCCGCAGGAAACCGCACTGGCGCTGTCGGTGTTGGAGGAAGTGGACGCCACAGATGTGTTTCAGGTGCGACTGGCGCTCAGGTCGATCCTCGTGCCCGATGCCACGCGCTGGCGGCGCTTTGATGATCTGTTTGACGCCTATTGGTTCAATGCAGGTCGCCAACGGGCGACAGAGGTAAACGCCGCCCATGTAAAGGTGCAGTCGCAGCGCCCGATGCTGTGGCAGGATCACTTTGACGAAGGCCCGGAGGGGCCCGAGGGCGACGCGCCGCAGCAGGCCGATCCCGAAGGCGAAGGTGAGACGGAAGGCACCGAAGGGCGGCTGATTGCAACCCGTCAGGACAATCTAAGCAAACGCGACCTGCGCGAATTGTTCCGCGAAGAGGATCTGCGTGAGGCCGAACAGGCGGCGCAACGTCTGGGCGCGGTCCTGCGGGATCGGCGATCACGGCGGCGCAAACAAGCGCTGAGAGGCAATGCATTGGACCTGCGCCGGATCCTGCGCAGCAGCTTGGCAACGGGCGGCGATCCCTTGCGGCTGTTTCGCAAACGTCGGCCGCCACGGCCGATGCGGATCGTGGCGCTGTGTGACGTGTCGGGATCCATGACAACCTATTCGCGGGTGTTTTTGGCCTTTTTGAAGGGTCTGATCGGGGCCGGTGCGCAGACCGGGGGGCAAAGTGGCGTGCAGGCGGACGCCTATCTGTTTCACACGCGCCTGATGCGGGTCACCGATGCGTTGCGTGATCACGACACGCTGCGGGCGGCGTCGCGATTGTCGCTGATGGCAGAAGGGTTCGGCGGCGGCACAGACATCGCGGGCAGCCTGCAGAGCTTTCTGCGCCACTACAGTGGAAAGGCGCTGAATGGGCGCACGGTCGTGATCATTCTGTCGGACGGCTATTGCACCGCCAATCCACAGGTTCTGGGCGCCGTGCTAGGGCAGATCAAACGCAAGTCGCGCCGCATTGTCTGGCTGAATCCGTTGAAAGGCTGGCGTGACTATCAGCCGATCGCGGCGGCCATGCAAGAGGCCGCACCGCATCTGGACGCCCATCTGCCTGCCAACACAATTGCAGCGCTGGCGGCGCTGAAACAGGAATTTGCCCGCTTGTGAGCCGCAGGGCGCATTGGGCTGACTAGAGAACCGGAGGAGAAGATATGGCCGATCTGGAGATTTTTGACCACATCGCTACTTTGCGCGAAAAGGCGGCGCCGTTTTGTGTGGCAACGGTCCTGCGCACGGCCGATGTGACCTCGGCCAAGGCAGGGGCAAAGGCGGCAGTGACATCAGACGGTGAGATCCTTGGCCATCTGGGCGGGGCCTGCGTGCAACGTGCGGTGAAGGCCTCGGTAGCTGAGGCTCTGGCGGAAGGCAGTCCTCGGATGATCCGGGTGAAGCCCTCGGAAAAGGTGGTGAGCCTTGTCGATCCGGATGGGGTGCAATGTTTCAAAAGCGGTTGCCCCTCGGGGGGCACGGTGGATCTGCTGATCGAGCCGTTCCAGCTGGCCCCACGGTTGGTCATTTTCGGCGACGGACCAATTGCCAAAGCGCTGGCGTCTCATGCCGCAACGGCCGGATTTCGCGTCAGCGGTGCAGGGCAAGAGGATGCCGCACAAGCCGTTGCCGCATTGGAGGCGCGCGACTTTGTTGTTGTCGCTTCGCAAGGGCGCGGCGATGCCGTGGCGCTGAAGGCAGCGCTCACCAGTGCGGCGGCGCGGGTGTCTATGGTGGCAAGCCGCAAAAAGGCGGCGCATCTGACCCGCAAGCTGTTGGGCGACGGTGTTAGCCAACCGCAGATCGACCGGTTGAAAGCCCCTGCGGGTCTGGATATCGGCGCGGTGGACCCGCATGAAATCGCCCTGTCGATCATGGCCGAACTTATCGTGTGGCGGCGCGGCGTCACCCTGCCTGCGAAACTGATCACCGAAGATGGGGCGGAAACGATTGCCAGTGCTGGCGACCCGCGACCCAGACCGGGAAAGACAACGGACAGTGCAACAGACAAGGCCACGGAAATGGCGCTAAACGTCTTCCCGCGCTGTTGCTGATCCAGACCAACACACTCAAAACGAAGGAAAAGACAATGGAACTGAGCGACGAAATTCGCATCAACGCACCGCGTGACGTGGTTTATGCGGCCCTGAATGATCCGGAGGTGCTGCAGGCCTGTATTCCCGGTTGTGAAGAGCTGGTCCAGCATTCGCCTGAGGAGCTGGAGGCCAAGGTGGTGCTGAAAATCGGCCCCGTGAAGGCGCGGTTTGCAGGTGCGGTGACATTGGATAAAACCCAAGGGCCAGAGGCGTTCAGCCTGACCGGGGAAGGCAAAGGTGGTGCCGCCGGTTTGCCAAAGGGGGCGCAGATGCGACGCTGGCCGAGGACGGTGATGAGACCGTTTTGACCTATGTGGCCAAGGTTGAAATGGGGGGTAAGATTGCCCAATTGGGCAGCCGCCTGATCCAAGGCACAGCCAAAAAAACTGTCGGCCAAGTTCTTTAACAGCTTCGCTGATAAGGTTTCGGAAACGGTTTCCGGCTAAAGAGACCTGGGGTCTCTCCTTGATCTGGCCGTCTCGGGCCGGGATCCCAGACCCGGTTCGACCGGTCGGGCCGCTCCTGCTAAGGGGCGGCCCTTTTCATTCGGGCTTAGGGGGAGGGCTCAGGCGGGCAGGGCGGCAGCGAGCGCAATGTCCAGCTTGTCCACCACTTCGCCAATCTGATCCTCGCTCAGGATGAAGGGCGGGGCCAAGAGGATATGTGCGCCGGCCTTGCCATCGATGGTGCCGCCCATCGGGTAACACAGCAGGCCGGCCTCAAAGGCGGCGGCTTTGATCTTCTTTGGCAGGGCCAGTTCGGGATCAAAAGGCGCCTTGGTACCGCGGTCTGCCACCAGTTCCAGCCCACGGAACAATCCACGCCCGCGGATATCCCCGATATGCGGATGTTGGCTCAAACGGGCCTGAAGTGCATCGTTCAACCGGTCGCCCATGACCTGTGCGCGCTGGGTCAAGCCGTTCACCAGTTTGCCCACCACCACCCGCGCCGCAGCGGCAGCAACAGGGTGGCCCAGATATGTGTGCCCGTGTTGGAAGAAACCGGTGCCGCTCTCGATGGCTTCATAAATCGTTTTGGAACACAGCATTGCGCCAATCGGCTGATAACCCGCGCCAAGGCCTTTGGCGATGGCGGTGATATCGGGCACCACCCCTTCCTGCTCACAGGCGAACAGGGTGCCGGTGCGGCCCATGCCGCACATCACCTCGTCTAGGATCAGCAACACGCCATATTGGTCACAGATTTCGCGCACCCGTTTGAAGTACCCCTCGACCGGAGGCACCGCGCCGGCGGTGGCGCCCACAACAGGTTCGGCGACAAAGGCCATCACGCTGTCTGGTCCAAGGCGGAGGATTTCGGCCTCCAGCTCATTGGCAACCCGCTGACCGTAGTCAAAGGCAGTCTCGCCCTCTTGGCGGCCACGGTATTCATAGCAGGGGCTGATATGGGTGGTGTCGATCAGCAAAGGGGCAAACTGTTCGCGCCGCCACATGTTGCCACCAACCGACAGCACACCCAGCGTGTTGCCATGGTAGCTTTGTTTGCGGGCGATCACATGGCGGCGCTGGGGCTGGCCGATTTCGGTGAAATACTGCCGCGCCAGTTTCAGCGCTGATTCCATCGCCTCAGAGCCACCGGAAACAAAATAGACCCGATCCAGACCTTCTGGTGCATGGGCGATCAGTAAATCCGCCAGCTCCTCCGCCGCATCTGTGGTGAAAAAACTGGTGTGGGCATAGGCCAGCTGCGCGGTTTGTTCCTGTATGGCGGCAATGACATCAGGGTCGGAATGGCCAAGGCAGGAGACCGCCGCGCCACCGGAGCCATCGAAGTATTGTTTTCCCGATTTATCAAGAATATAGCACCCCTCTCCGCGGTCAGCGCGGGGGGGAATGGACCGGGTGTGACGGGGGAAGACATGAGACTTGGGTGCAGGCATTTGGCCGCCCTTTCAGTCTGAAAAGCGAAGAATAGAAGGTTCGAATCGCGATTTTTGGTGAGACGCGATGCGCTTGAGGTGAAACATATGTTTCATTTCTTGACAAGAAAAAATACAAATGAAAAATGAACGTAATTTCAGGGGGGATTCGTGACGCAACTCATTTCCATCGAGGACCGGATTGCATCAAAATACAGCGATCTGAGTGGGCAGCTGCAAAAGGCTGCGGACTATGTTGCGTCCAATCCTATGGATGTTGCATCGCGCTCTCTGCGCGCGGCCTCGGCGTCCTCTGGGCTGCCGCCTGCCACGTTTTCCCGTCTTGCTCGGGCGCTGGATTTCGAAAGCTACGAGGAAATCCGCGAGCTGTGCCGCACCGCGGTTGGACAACGGGTCGAGAGTTTTTCGGAGAAGGCGGCGAAGCTGGGGCAGGGCGATGCCACCACGGCTTCGGTGATCCAGCGTCAAACCAATGCGGTGATTGCCAATATCCAGAGCCTGAACGCGCAGCTTGATCCCAGTCGACTGGAAGCGGCTGCGGATGTTCTGGGCACCGCCCGCAGGGTTGTATTGTTCGGCGCGTATGGCTCTACCGGGATTGTCGAATACCTTGCCTATCTGGCCCATTACAGCATGACCAACTGGGTGCTGGCGGGGCGTATGGGGGCGTCACTGGGGGCGGCGATGGTTGATATGGGCACGGAAGACGTGTTGCTGATCGTGACCAAATCCCCCTATGCCCGCCGCGCCATTGCGGCGGCCCAGATGGCGCAAGATCAAGGGGCGCGAACGATCGTCATCACGGATAATCATACGTGTCCGGCATTGAAATTTGCCGATTTTCCGTTCATCGTGCCCTCAGAGAGCCCACAATTTTTTTCATCTTATACTGCAACACTCGCGCTTCTCGAAACACTCATGGCCGTCCTTGTCTCCCGCGATCCGCAGGCGACAAGCACCCGTATTCGTGAAGTCGAGCAACGAAATGGCGGACTGGGAGAATTCTGGTCCGGCTGAACCCCGAAGACCCTTAATCTTGAAACATCAATCAGGGAGAAACAGATGTTTTCCAACTTCAAACTGGGTGCCTTTGCTCTGGCAGCTACCGTCGCGACCGCACCGTTCGCCATGGCAGAAGAGTTCATCACCATCGGCACCGGCGGTGTAACCGGCGTTTACTACCCGACTGGTGGCGCGATCTGCCGTCTGGTCAACAAAGGCCGCCGTGATCACGGCATCCGCTGCTCGGTCGAGTCGACCGGTGGCTCGGTATACAACATCAACACCATCCGCGAAGGCGAGCTGGAGTTTGGTGTTGCCCAGTCCGACTGGCAGTACCACGCCTATAACGGCACCTCGAAGTTTGCTGACGCCGGTGCCTTCGAAGGCCTGCGCGCTGTATTCTCGGTCCACCCCGAGCCCTTCACCGTTGTGGCCCGTGCCGACGCTGGCATCGCAACTTTTGACGATCTGGCCGGCAAGCGCGTGAACATCGGCAACCCCGGTTCCGGTCAGCGCGGCACCATGGAAGTGCTGATGGAAGCCAAAGGCTGGACCACAGACAACTTCGCGCTGGCAACCGAGCTGAAAGCGGCAGAACAGTCGGCAGCTCTGTGTGACAACCAGATTGACGCGATGGTTTACACCGTTGGCCACCCTTCCGGTTCGATCCAGGAAGCCACCACCGCCTGTGACTCGGTTCTGGTTGAAGTGTCCGGCGACGCCGTGACCGGCCTGATCAACGACAACAGCTTCTACCGTTCGGCCACCATCCCTGGCGGCATGTACCGTGGCAACGACGGCGACACCATGACCTTTGGTGTGGGCGCAACCTTCGTGACCTCGGCCGATGTTTCGGACGAAGCGGTTTACACCGTTGTGAAGTCGGTGATGGACAACATCGAAGACTTCAAAAAGCTGCACCCAGCCTTTGCACACCTGGACCCACAAACCATGGCAACCGCTGGTCTGTCGGCTCCGCTGCATGATGGCGCGGCCAAATACTACAAAGAAATGGGCTGGGTCGAGTAATCGATCTTGCCTCTGGCGGCCGGTCCACTCCGGCCGCCAGTTTTTTATCTGAATATCCAAAACAATAGCGAACAGGCATTTAAACCGGGGGACATCCGGGATGCGGGGAGGGATGCATGGCCAATCTTAAGGCTGAAGGCCGCGCGCTTAGCGAGGAAGAACTACAGGAACTGGTTGCCGCCAGTGACGCCGGGGGACGTAACCCCACAGGCGCCGTGGCAACTTTCATGGCAAGCATCGCTCTACTGTGGTCGGTGTTTCAGGTCGTTCTGGCCTCGCCGCTGTCCAATGTGATCCTGCCGGGGGATCTGATCAACAACTCACGCCAGATCCATCTGGCCTTTGCCATTTTCCTAGCCTTTCTGGCCTATCCGGCCCTGTCGACCAGCCCGCGCAAACATATTCCTGTGCAGGACTGGATCATGGCAGCCCTTGGGGCCTTTGTGGCGCTCTATGGCTATTTCTTTTACGATAAGATCGTGAACTCCGGCGGTCTGGCGGATGACACGGACAAATGGATCGCCCTGGGTGGCTTGATCCTATTGTTCGAAGCCGCCCGCCGCGCGTTGGGGCCGGCGATGGCGATCATCGCCACGATCTTCCTGGGCTATGTGTTCTTTGGCGCCTCCGAATGGGTGCCCGAAGTCATCCGCTGGAAAGGCGCTTCGCTGAAGAAAGCGATGAGCCACATGTGGATCACCTCAGAAGGGGTGTTTGGAATTGCTCTGGGTGTTTCGACCAAGTTTGTCTTCCTCTTCGTGCTCTTCGGGGCGCTGTTGGAAAAGGCGGGCGCAGGCAACTACTTCATCAAGATGGCCTTTGGCGCCCTGGGGCACCTGCGTGGTGGTCCGGCCAAGGCAGCCGTTGTCGGCTCGGCCGCAACCGGCCTGATCTCGGGCTCGTCGATTGCAAACGTTGTGACCACCGGCACCTTCACCATTCCGCTGATGAAACGTGTGGGCTTCTCCAGTGAGAAAGCCGGCGCGGTGGAAGTGGCGTCCTCGGTGAACGGGCAGATCATGCCACCCGTGATGGGGGCCGCGGCCTTCCTGATGGTGGAATATGTCGGCATTTCCTATGTCGAGGTGATCACACACGCCTTCCTGCCGGCGGCGATTTCATACATTGCGCTGGTTTACATCGTGCATTTGGAAGCGGTGAAACGGAACCTGCCGACGCTTGGCAACCGCGATGTCCATCTGGCACGCACGATTGTTGGTATGGCTTCCTTCTTCGCGATTTTCGCAGGCCTTTGCTATGGGTCGCAATATCCGGTTGATGCTGTAACCGCATGGGTGCCAAGCGCAGCAGGTCTTGTGATGACGGCCATTGTGACTGCGATCTATGTGGCTTTGGTTTATCTTGCGTCACAGGTCCCAGACCTTGAGCCAGACGATCCGAATGCCGAAGTGGTCGAGTTGCCGGTGATCAAAGACATCTACAAGGCCGGTCTTCACTTCCTGCTGCCGATCATTGTCCTTGTCTACTTCCTGATGATCGAAAAGAAATCGCCAGGTCTCTCCGCCTTCTGGGCGACCGCATTGCTGTTCGGCATTCTGCTGACCCAGCGGCCTCTCAAAGCTATGTTCCGCGGACAGACCGATCTGGCAGCGGCCTTCAAATTCGGGGTCGGCGACCTGAACCAGGGCATGGTTGACGGCGCACGCAATATGATCGGCATCGGCCTAGCAACCGCCACCGCGGGTGTGATCGTCGGCACGGTGACTCTGACCGGCATCGGACAGGTGATGGCTGATCTGGTTGAGAATATGGCTTATGGCCTGACCTATCTCTGTGCAGCTTTTGTTCACCTCATCAGCCCTGCGACTGATGCGATTGGCCTGACCAGTTTCCAAGGCACCGTTGCAGAGCGAGCGGAGGACATGACTGGCACAACGCTTGTCTTCGTCCTGATGTGCGTGGGCCTTTTGTCCCTTGTGCTGGGCATGGGGCTGCCAACCACAGCCAACTACATTGTTGTCAGCTCACTGATGGCAGGGGTTGTTGTGGAGCTTGGGGCCAACTCTGGTCTGATTGTGCCTTTGATCGCGGTGCACCTCTTCGTGTTCTACTTCGGGATCATGGCGGACGTGACCCCGCCGGTGGGTCTGGCAAGCTTTGCGGCGGCGGCCGTATCGGGTGGCGATGCCATTCGCACCGGCTTCACCGCCTTCTTCTACAGCCTGCGCACCGTGGCCTTGCCGTTTGTCTTCATCTTCAACACAGACCTGTTGCTGATCGATGTCACCTGGTGGGAGGGCATAATCGTCTTCATTGTCGCGTCAATCGCCATCTTGGTGTTTACCGCCGGGACAATGGGGTGGTTTGTGACACGGAGTTTGCGCATTGAAAGTTTCGCGCTGGTGCTGATTGCCTTTGCCCTGTTCCGTCCGGACTTCCTGATGGACCGCGTTCAGCCGCCGTTTGAAATCTCGGCCCCGACACAGCTGGTTGAGGTTCTGGGCAGTGTTGAAGAAGGCTCCGAGGTCCGGGTGATCGTTTCGGGACCGGACTTCGATACGGCTGAGGTCAAAGACACCACCATCGTTCTGCCCGCCACCGGCGCCGCAGACGGGGCGGCGCGTTTGGCTGCATTTGGTCTGACGGTCTTTGCCGAAGGGGACATGCTTTTGCTCGAGGAACCCTTTCCGGGGACACCTTACTTCGAGACGATGTCGAACTTTGACTTCTATGGTGATGCGCCGATGCGAATCACCGAGGTCAAAGCCCCTGCCGATCAGCTCCCGAAAGAGCTGATGTACATCCCGGCACTGCTGCTTCTGGCGGCAATCGCCTTCCTGCAACGGGGCCGTGCGGCCCGTCAGCCCCAGGAGGTTCAGGCATGAGCACCTGCATTCTTTGTGCAATCGACATGAGCCAGCACGAACCAGAAACCAAAGTGCTGGAAGAAGCCGCCAAACTGGCCCGGGTTGATGGCGCTCAATTGGACGTCATGACAGTGGTGCCGGACTTCGGGGCGGGGGAGATCCCGGACTTCTTTCCGAAGGGCTACCACAAGCAGGCCGTTGGAGAGACGGTGGAGCGGTTGAAGGCCTATGTGAAGTCGGTCATCGGCGAGGAGATGGCGGCAAAGGTCCGTCATGAGGTTGCCACCGGCAAGGTCTATCAGGAGGTCTTGCATGCCGCCGAGCTGGCAGGCTCCGATCTGATTGTGATCGGCTCGCACCGCCCCTCGGCGCGGGACTATCTGCTCGGCACCAACGCCGCGAAGGTGGTGCGCCACGCAGACGTCTCGGTCTATGTGGTGCGCTAAGGATCCGTGCATCGTCTGAACCGGCGAGACCTGCACGCGAACGTCCGAAGAAGGGGCGGCTGCGCAAGCAGCCGCCCCTTTTGCACGCGTCTGGTACATTTCGGGTAAGGTTCTGGCACTTTTTGGGCGAGCGATCCAGGCAAATGCAGCCTTGAATAGGGCGCGCGACTCGCAATTAGGGGCAGACTCGTTGTTGATTGTTGTGTTTGTGGGTGTGATTCCTGTTTTGTTGATTGGCTTTTGTGTGGATTGGTTTTGTTTTTTTGTGGTGTTGTTTGTTTATGTGTTTGATTTTGTTTTATTTTTGAAATGGTTTTGTGTTTTTGTGATTTTCTTTGAAAAAGCGCTTGCGGGTGGTTTGGAATAACCTTAGAACCCCCTTCACCGGCGGCGCTGAGGCGCAGGTTGGGACGGCGGACGGCGCTACGGAGGCAACTCTGGCAGGGTCTGAAGTTAACAAAATATGAGGTTTATGACGCAGGTTGCGCCAGGAAGGTTTTGGCGCTTCGTGTTGATTTTGTCTCTGGTGATGACTTGGGTTGTTGCCGCGCTCTTTGACATTGATGGTATCTGAAGAGATATGTGGGCGGTTTGGTTCATTCGATGAATGAACGACTGCACATATATCAACTACCTAGGAGCTTCGGTTCCGATGATGGATAGTCAGCTTCACTGTTTGTCGGCTTTCGGTATCTTTTGGTACTGATGTCACAAACAGAGAACGTCCCGACCAGCCGGTTGGGACATTTCCAAGTCAATTGGAAAAACAGTATGTGCAGAGGTTCGAACGTCAAGGATAGCACCGTAAGGTGCTTTCAACTTGAGAGTTTGATCCTGGCTCAGAACGAACGCTGGCGGCAGGCCTAACACATGCAAGTCGAGCGCGCCCTTCGGGGTGAGCGGCGGACGGGTTAGTAACGCGTGGGAATATACCCGACACTAAGGAATAGCCTCTGGAAACGGAGAGTAATACCTTATACGCCCTTCGGGGGAAAGATTTATCGGTGACGGATTAGCCCGCGTTAGATTAGATAGTTGGTGGGGTAATGGCCTACCAAGTCTACGATCTATAGCTGGTTTTAGAGGATGATCAGCAACACTGGGACTGAGACACGGCCCAGACTCCTACGGGAGGCAGCAGTGGGGAATCTTGGACAATGGGCGCAAGCCTGATCCAGCCATGCCGCGTGAGTGATGAAGGCCTTAGGGTCGTAAAGCTCTTTCGCCAGAGATGATAATGACAGTATCTGGTAAAGAAACCCCGGCTAACTCCGTGCCAGCAGCCGCGGTAATACGGAGGGGGTTAGCGTTGTTCGGAATTACTGGGCGTAAAGCGCGCGTAGGCGGGCTAGTAAGTTAGAGGTGAAATCCCAGGGCTCAACCCTGGAACTGCCTTTAATACTGCTAGTCTTGAGTTCGAGAGAGGTGAGTGGAATTCCGAGTGTAGAGGTGAAATTCGTAGATATTCGGAGGAACACCAGTGGCGAAGGCGGCTCACTGGCTCGATACTGACGCTGAGGTGCGAAAGTGTGGGGAGCAAACAGGATTAGATACCCTGGTAGTCCACACCGTAAACGATGAATGCCAGTCGTCGGGTAGCATGCTATTCGGTGACACACCTAACGGATTAAGCATTCCGCCTGGGGAGTACGGTCGCAAGATTAAAACTCAAAGGAATTGACGGGGGCCCGCACAAGCGGTGGAGCATGTGGTTTAATTCGAAGCAACGCGCAGAACCTTACCAACCCTTGACATCCTAGGACAACCTGAGAGATCAGGCCTTCCTTCGGGACCTAGTGACAGGTGCTGCATGGCTGTCGTCAGCTCGTGTCGTGAGATGTTCGGTTAAGTCCGGCAACGAGCGCAACCCACATCCTTAGTTACCAGCGGTTCGGCCGGGAACTCTAAGGAAACTGCCCGTGATAAGCGGGAGGAAGGTGTGGATGACGTCAAGTCCTCATGGCCCTTACGGGTTGGGCTACACACGTGCTACAATGGCAGTGACAATGGGTTAATCCCAAAAAACTGTCTCAGTTCGGATTGTTCTCTGCAACTCGAGAGCATGAAGTCGGAATCGCTAGTAATCGCGTAACAGCATGACGCGGTGAATACGTTCCCGGGCCTTGTACACACCGCCCGTCACACCATGGGAGTTGGTTCTACCCGACGACGCTGCGCTAACCCTTCGGGGAGGCAGGCGGCCACGGTAGGATCAGCGACTGGGGTGAAGTCGTAACAAGGTAGCCCTAGGGGAACCTGGGGCTGGATCACCTCCTTTCTAAGGATGCACCTAGCAGGTTGAACTTGTTCAACTTCGTGGATGCACTTAGCAACGATCAGCAAGTCACGCTGATCAATATCATCAGGTCCTTCATGGACACTGAGGACCAGGCCGTCCTCATATCTCTTCAGGATTACGCACCGCACGACACCTCGTGTGGTCAGCTTAGGGGCCTTAGCTCAGCTGGGAGAGCGCCTGATTTGCATTCAGGAGGTCAGCGGTTCGATCCCGCTAGGCTCCACCACTCTCCTCCGACTAAGCCTTCCAAGGATGGGTCGGTAGCTCAGGTGGTTAGAGCGCACGCCTGATAAGCGTGAGGTCGGAGGTTCAAGTCCTCCTCGACCCACCATTCTTCGCAAGATACCAAAGATAAGAGCGTTCGATTAGATCGTTAAGCACCAGACCCTGGTTCTTAACCGTCCAATCGGACACGCTTCCGCCTCGCAAGAGACGGAACTGACATCGTTTAGAGAGAAATATCAACAACCTGTTTGATCACCGTAAGTAAGCGGACGATCTCAGTAGGTCTCCTTCGGGAGAGGCGTGATAGAGATTGTTTCCTCGATCTTTATGCAACGTATCCCTGCTGAAACGAACAGAGTTGTCCAAGTCAAGTACACTAACCCGGTTCAATCTCCGCAAGAGATTGAACCCGCAAGATCGAGAGATCTTGCAATGTTCCTTACCTTCTGCGTGGGGCCGACCGACATCGGCAGCGCAGTCTTTCGGGTAAGGAGCGGGATATAGTATGCTTTTGATCAGAAAGTGAGCATCCGGTCGAACCAGCCCGGATGTGGAAGTCTTCGTGCTCAAGTAGCCTTCGGGCGGTAGCACACTAAGAAGTCTTACTCTTTCTGGATCAAATCAAGCGCGAGAAGGGCGTTTGGTGAATGCCTTGGCAGTAAGAGGCGATGAAGGACGTGATACTCTGCGATAAGCTAGGGGGAGCCGAGAATAGGCTTTGATCCCTGGATCTCCGAATGGGGCAACCCACCTGACATTCTGTTATTGTTAGCTCTGCTATCAATAATGGGGTGAGACAGGTACTTTTAACCTGAATACATAGGGTTTTAAGAGCGAACCCGGGGAACTGAAACATCTAAGTACCCGGAGGAAAGGAAATCAACAGATACTCCCCTAGTAGCGGCGAGCGAACGGGGACCAGCCGAGCCATGAATGTGACTAGAACGACCTGGAAAGGTCGGCCAAAGTGGGTGACAGCCCCGTATAGGAAGCATGATTGGACGTATTAAGTAGGGCGGGACACGTGAAATCCTGTCTGAACATCGGGGGACCACCCTCGAAGGCTAAGTACTCCTTACTGACCGATAGTGAACCAGTACCGTGAGGGAAAGGTGAAAAGCACCCCGACGAGGGGAGTGAAACAGTACCTGAAACCGAACGCCTACAATCAGTCGGAGGCTCCTTGCGAGCTGACGGCGTACCTTTTGTATAATGGGTCATCGACTTGGTCTCACGAGCAAGCTTAAGCCGATAGGTGTAGGCGCAGCGAAAGCGAGTCTTAATAGGGCGAATGAGTTCGTGGGATCAGACCCGAAACCGAGTGATCTAGGCATGACCAGGCTGAAGGTAAGGTAACACTTACTGGAGGGCCGAACCCACACCTGTTGAAAAAGGTCGGGATGAGTTGTGCCTAGGGGTGAAAGGCCAATCAAACTCGGAGATAGCTGGTTCTCTGCGAAATCTATTTAGGTAGAGCGTCATCCGAATACCCCGGGGGGTAGAGCACTGGATGGGTAATGGGGCCCCACAGGCTTACTGATCCTAACCAAACTCCGAATACCCGGGAGTACTAGATGGCAGACACACAGCGGATGCTAACGTCCGTTGTGGAGAGGGAAACAACCCTGACCTCCAGCTAAGGCCCCTAATTCATGGCTAAGTGGGAAAGCAGGTGGGACGACCAAAACAACCAGGAGGTTGGCTTAGAAGCAGCCATCCTTTAAAGATAGCGTAACAGCTCACTGGTCTAAATAAGTTGTCCTGCGGCGAAGATGTAACGGGGCTCAAGCCATGAGCCGAAGCTGAGGATGCACATAGTGCATGGTAGCAGAGCGTAGTGTGACATAGCACTCATCCTCTTCTATCTCCTCCGGGAGGTAGCGCAGGATAGAGTGCTTTCTGTGAAGCCGGCGCGTGAGCGATCCGGTGGAGAGATCACTAGTGAGAATGATGACATGAGTAGCGACAAACAGGGTGAGAGACCCTGTCGCCGAAAGTCCAAGGGTTCCTGCTTAAAGCTAATCTGAGCAGGGTAAGCCGGCCCCTAAGGCGAGGCCGAAAGGCGTAGTCGATGGGAACTAGGTTAATATTCCTAGGCCGTGAGGTGGTGACGGATCATGAAGGTAGTTCATCCTTATTGGATTGAATGGGCTGCTAATTGGTCCCTGGAAATAGCCCCTCTTTAAGACCGTACCCTAAACCGACACAGGTGGACTGGTAGAGAATACCAAGGCGCTTGAGAGAACGATGTTGAAGGAACTCGGCAAAATACCTCCGTAAGTTCGCGAGAAGGAGGCCCAGTTTCTAGGCAACTAGAGGCTGGGGGCACAAACCAGGGGGTGGCGACTGTTTACTAAAAACACAGGGCTCTGCGAAGTCGCAAGACGACGTATAGGGTCTGACGCCTGCCCGGTGCCGGAAGGTTAAAAGGAGATGTGAGAGCGTCGAATTGAAGCCCCGGTAAACGGCGGCCGTAACTATAACGGTCCTAAGGTAGCGAAATTCCTTGTCGGGTAAGTTCCGACCTGCACGAATGGCGTAACGACTTCCCCGCTGTCTCCAACATCGACTCAGCGAAATTGAATTGCCTGTCAAGATGCAGGCTTCCCGCGGTTAGACGGAAAGACCCCGTGCACCTTTACTACAGCTTCGCACTGGCATCAGGCACAATATGTGCAGGATAGGTGGTGGGCTTTGAAACCAGGACGCCAGTTCTGGTGGAGCCTCCCTTGAGATACCACCCTTATTCTGCTTGATGTCTAACCGCGGTCCGTTATCCGGATCCGGGACCCTGCGTGGCGGGTAGTTTGACTGGGGCGGTCGCCTCCTAAAGAGTAACGGAGGCGCGCGAAGGTTGGCTCAGAGCGGTCGGAAATCGCTCGTTGAGTGCAATGGCAGAAGCCAGCCTGACTGCGAGACTGACAAGTCGAGCAGAGTCGAAAGACGGCCATAGTGATCCGGTGGTCCCGCGTGGAAGGGCCATCGCTCAACGGATAAAAGGTACGCCGGGGATAACAGGCTGATACTGCCCAAGAGTCCATATCGACGGCAGTGTTTGGCACCTCGATGTCGGCTCATCTCATCCTGGGGCTGGAGCAGGTCCCAAGGGTATGGCTGTTCGCCATTTAAAGAGGTACGTGAGCTGGGTTTAGAACGTCGTGAGACAGTTCGGTCCCTATCTGCCGTGGGTGTAGGATACTTGAGAGGAGTTGCCCCTAGTACGAGAGGACCGGGGTGAACGTTCCACTGGTGGACCAGTTATCGTGCCAACGGTAGTGCTGGGTAGCTATGAACGGACAGGATAACCGCTGAAGGCATCTAAGCGGGAAGCCCCCCTCAAAACAAGGTATCCCTTGAGGACCGTGGTAGACCACCACGTCGATAGGCCAGAGATGTAAGTGCGGTAACGCATTCAGTTGACTGGTACTAATGGTCCGATTGGCTTGATTTGATCCAGTAAAAGTAAGACCAAATCAAGAGCATACACTAAGTGAACAAAAACTGGACAACACGTTGATATCGGGGCAAAAACGCCCCTTGGTCTTTATTCGGTTTGGTGGTCATAGCACGAGTGATACACCCGATCCCTTCCCGAACTCGGAAGTTAAGCACCGAAGCGCCGATGGTACTGCATCTTAAGGTGTGGGAGAGTAGGTCACCGCCAAACCTAATAAAGACCAAATCCCTCTAAACGATAGTCACACTTCAAGCCGCCCTTTGGGGCGGCTTTTTACGTTTTCAACTTCGTAAACTTGTCTAAATTCTGTGGGTTTCCCGCGTCTGCGTTCGCAAACTGTTAAGGCGCAAAGACTAAGCTCTCTGCACATTCAAACGAATTGTGGAGGTGGCCATGGGCGAAAGTGGTGCAAACGTGAACGAATTCATCGGCTCAACTGGAGACGATGAGATTGTCGATGGCGTCCAAAATGACGCGGGTCAGACCCTTCAGGAACGGCTGGCTGAGGTTGACCGGATTAACGGCAACGCAGGCGATGACACTATTAGTTCCGGCGGCGGGAATGATCTGGCCGCTGGCGCTATGGTTGGCGATGAGTGGAGCTATGTTGATGGACAATGGGTCTACAATTCGGCTGCTGTGGTCGCCAGTGACCTTGGCGCCACACGCTCTTACAACGACAATATTCGCACCGGCGATGGCAATGACTTGCTGTTAGGCAACAGCGGCAATGACACGCTGTCGGCAGGAGCGGGGAATGACACCCTCAATGCCGGGCGGGGCAATGATCAGGCGCATGCTGGCGTGGGTGACGATCTGGTGAACCTGGAGCAGGGCAATGATACCGCCCAGGGTGGCCTGGGGGCGGATACGATTAATGCGGGCGATGGTGACGATGTTGTCTATGGCGACCTTCGCGGTGGCAATGTCCTGACCAACAGCGAAGGTTTCACCAGCTTTGCGCAATATGGCGCCAGTGTGGGTTGGACCATGCAAGATGTTGACGGCGTTGAAACAATCTCGCAATCCGCAAACACCATTGCTGGCGAAAGTTATATGATCTCCTTTGAACTGGCGGCCAATTTGTCCGGCGGCCATGGCGGCGGGCGCGTGGAAGTTCTCTGGAACGGTGAAGTGGTGGATGTTGTCGAGACCAGCTCGGGGGTCTATGAAACCCATGAGATCGCGGTAACCAGCACTGGTGGGGAAGGTCAGCTAAGTTTTCGCGCCATTCCCCAAGACGGGGCGGTCGACTATGATTTCTCTGGCCCGATTGCCAGTTATCAGACCACGACAACCCTAAATGGGGCAGAGGTTGAGGTTGCAGGTTTCGCCCCAGGCCAACCTAATCTTTACCAGGTGATCGACGGGCATCTCAAAGCCTTCGACCTGGAAACACAAAGCTATCAGGACGTTGGCGACCCTCTGGGTTTCAAGATCAACGCGGTTGGCTTCAATGTTGAAGATGACCTGATCTACGGTGTCGCCAAATCCAGTGGTCTCGACAGCCTGGGCAATCCCGTCAGTTCTACGGATATCGTGATGATTGACGCCAATGGCGACACATACCGTGTCGGGGATGGTTTTTACGGCGATTACGTGGGGGATTTCGACGACAGCGGCAATCTGTGGACCTTTCACAGCTCGCTAGATCGGATCAGCGTTGTGGATGTCGACACGCGCGATGCCGCCGGAAACCCCGAAATCCAGCATTTCCATTTGCCACGGGATCTCTTTGGGGATCGCACTTATGTTCTGGCCTATAACAGTGAGGATGGATGTTTCTACGCGGTCGTTTCTCCCGGTGCCAGCGGGGGGGCGGGCAAGGTTGTCCAGATCGATGTCAGCGAAGTGGCAGAAGGTGGGCAGCCCACATTCAACGAGGTGCCGATCACAGGCACCCTCTATGGCGACACTATGGAAACGGGGATGGCCCGTGGTGCTTATGGGGCGGTTTTCCTGGATGGGGATGGCAACCTTTACTACGGGCTCAACCGCGGCGACCATGACCTGGATGCAAGCACGGACAGTCAGGGTGCCATCTTCCGGGTGAATGTGGATTGGGACACTGGACAAGCCTATTCGGAATTTATGGCGGAAGCGCAATCGACCGGGTCAAACGACGGCACCGTGGATCCCCGTTCGGCAGACGCCTTTGTTGAAGTTGACGCAAATTCTCCGGTGCTGATCCGCGAACCAGAGTTGATCCAGACGGCTGGCGGCAATGACGACCTGCGCGGCGGGGCTGGCAATGACCAGATGTTCGGCAATGCGGGGGATGATACCCTGCATGGCGGCGAAGGCGCCGATCGCCTGTCCGGCGATGAGGGCAACGACAATATCAGCGGCGGCACGGGGGCTGACACGGTCTCGGGGGGGAGCGGAAATGACAGCCTGCGGGGCCAGGATGGCGATGACGCGTTATCCGGCGATGCGGGACGCGATTACATCAATGCTGGCAGCGGTGCTGATCTGGTGTCTGGTGGCGCTGATCAGGACAAGCTGGTGGGCGGCAGCGGCAGTGATACGATTATTGGTGGCAGCGGCGACGATCACATGTGGGGCGGCAACTGGCGGGGGGATGGCACCACCGATACATTTGTTGTCTCAGGCGGCTCCGGCAAAGACATCATCCACGATTTCGAGGCGGACCACGACCGCATAGATCTGTCGGCCTATGGGGTGGAGTTTGAGGATCTGGCTGGTCTGATCAGGGACCGCGGTTGGGCCACAGAGATTGATCTTTCTGCACTAACCGGCGGCGAAGGAGGCGACAGGCTGTTGCTCAAGTCGGTGGATGCAGACGACCTCGACGAAAGCAACTTTATCCTCTGAACATTGATGCACGAAGGTGGATATGCCTGTTGCAGCCTATGTGCCCCGGGCGGCCGCGCCCTTGTTGGTTTTCAGTCTGATCAGCAACCTTGCGATCTTGCTCAACCCGCTCTTCATGATGCAGGTGCTGGACCGTGTTGTTCCTAGTGGCAATGTTGCTACCCTCTTGATGCTCACGGGGCTGGCGCTTGGGTTCCTGGTTTTGCAAGGGCTGGTGGAATGGGGACGGGATCTGGCTTTGACCAGGTTGGCCAGATGGGGGCAACAAACCGGCAGCGCGGAGGTGGTGCGGGCGCTGACAGGCGGGGAGGCAACGCAGGACGATGTCGCACGGGTTTCCCGTTTTGCCGAGTTTCTGGGGGGCATCGGTGCTGTGACCGCCCTCGGCTTGCCTTGGTTGCCTGTCTTTGGTCTGGTACTTTGGCTCATTCACCCGGCCTTTTTGTTTCTAGTGCTGTGTCTGGTGGCGGGGCTGATCGGCAGCCGATGGGCGGCTAGACGGCTCAGCGCAGCGGCGCAATCGCAGGCTGCTGGCTGGGCCAAGGCGGAACAGATCAGCCTTAAACATGCGACCGGGTTCGCCAGCCGTCTGGGTGTTGCTGCGATTGAACACAACTTGATGCAGCGTTTCTTACGGGCACAGCGGCAACGTCATGACTGTGTTTCGCGTGCAGAGGGCGCCATCTTAGCGAATTCGAGCGTATCAGCGGTGTTGCGTGCTGTTGGGCAGGTCCTGGCACTGGCGCTGGGGGCATTTCTGGTCACACAAGAGGCGCTGAGCGCCGGGGGCATGATTGCGGCTTCACTGATTGTGAGCCGTGCATTTATGGCACTGGAAACAACAACGGCACAGTGGCCACAGCTGCGCATGGCGCTGGCGGACTATAGATATCTTGCGGCGCTTCAACTGGCGCCGCCCGGGCCGGATATGCGTCTGCCAGAATGGCAGGGCGCGTTAAGGGCTGACGGGATCATCTTTCCGCGTGGCGGCGGGGCGCCACCAATGTTGGATCGGGTCAATTTGTCTTTGGACCCAGGCGAAACATTGGCGATTGTTGGGGGCTCAGGGGCAGGGAAGACCATCTTGCTGCAGGCTTTGGCTGGGGTGCAGCCCGCCCCCATCGGGTGTGTATTTTTTGACGAAAGTGAAGTGCGCGGATTGAAGGCAGTCACGCTGTACCAACAGACGGGTTTCCTGCCGCAGCGGGCGGAGCTTGTGCCGGGGACCATTGCTGAAAATATTGCCTGTTTCGAAGCAGAAATTGTGGGTGAGAAAGTGGTTGAAGCGGCCAAGCTTGCAGGTGTCCACGGGTTGATTTCAGCGCTACCCGACGCTTATGAAACCGATCTGTCACATGCGCCCTTCCTTCTGTCTGCGGGGCAGGTGCAGAGGGTGGCCCTTGCGCGCGCGCTTTACAACAAACCGCGCTACCTGTTTCTGGACGAACCAAATGCTTTGCTTGACGGCGAAGGGGAGCGGGCGCTGTCACGTATATTGATGCGGCTGAAGGCAGAGGGCACCACCATTGTCATGGTGTTGCACCGGTCCGGCCTGCTTGGTCTATGTGACAAGATCCTGCAACTGGAACAGGGCCGCGTTGCGGATTTCGGGGCGCGCGCCGAGGTGCTGGCCCGCATCAGCGGGGGCGGCAGGCAGCTGGCGATCCCGCTGCAGGAAACCTCTTTGCAGGACTTGCAAGACTGGGTTGCTTCGCAATTTAATCGCTCCACCGACGAAGCCTTCAGCCAGAAGGCGCAATTGGTTGCGATGGAGCTATTCCGCCTTTTGATCGCCAATGGTGCGTCGAACGGCCCACGCGGTGCACAGGTGGCGTTTAAGTTTTTGAATGACAACGAAGTTGAACTTTCCATAAACGAAGAAAACGGCAGTGAGTTGGAAAGAAAATTCTCTAGCCTCAGGACCAGGCTCGCGGGCGACAAACCGGTGCCTGGGGACCTGAACCAGGAGGAACGTGCCCTGGCAGCGGTTGCCCAGATGAGTGATCGAATTGAGGTGCGCTGCGGCGACGACAGCACCTTTTGTTTGGTGGCGTTGAGCAGCAATGCGTTGGCCCCCACTCAAGCCGCGAGGGCACATTAGATGGATGCGTCCCCAACCCTTCCCGCAGAAATCCTGCGACCCTTGCAGCGCACCGGTCTGGCGATTGTTGTTGGGATGTCTGCGATTTTCCTGTGGGCCTGGTGTGCGCCCTTGACCACAACCCTGTCGCTGCAGGGGCGGTTTCTGTCTGACCGGCCCAGCCTGATGCTGCAACATCCTTATGGGGGGCAGGTGGCCGAAGTTTTGGTTGCGCGGCACGATCGGGTCGCTGCGGGCGAGCTGCTGATGCGGCTGAACGTTGAGCTGGATCAGGCGCAACTGGCCGCGACCGTGTCTCGGGCGGCCCAGCTACAGCAAGAAAACCTTGAAATCGCAAACCTGCTGAACGGAGATGGGAGGGACGCGGGGGACACGGCCGTGGCCCTACAACATGCGCAGGCCGTATTGCAGCAGCGATTGAAACAAGAAAGCCAAGTTGCCCTGAAGGCGCAAGCGGCGGCATTGGAACAGAAAATTGCGCTGACGAAAGATCAGTTAACCCTGATGAAGGCACGTGCCGGACGTCAGACGGCTTTGTTGGACAAGGGGCTGATGCGGCGCAATGACGGTGAAGTCCTGGCAGAGCAGATCCTGATCGTCGAAGCAGAAATTCAAAGCGACCTGTCGGCGTTACATGCGATGCGGGACCGCATTCAGCAGGCAAATCATGGTGCTTCCCTGATTATGTTGAATATGCGTGAGCAGCTTGAAGCGCGAAGGGACGCGAATGCGCGGCAGATTGAAGACTTGCAACAGGTTCAACGCACCCTGGAGTACCGAGTTCAGCAGGCGGAGATACGTGCGCCTTGGGCCGGGGTGGTGAGTGAAATCAGCCTCGAAGCGGGGGAAAACTTTGCCGCAAAAGGGGCAACGCTGGTGCAGCTCTCCCAACCTTTGCAAGCCCCGTTTGTCTCTTTCATCGCGCCCGTCGGGCATGTTGATCAATTGCAGTTGGGCCAGCGCGGCCGGTTGATTGTGCCCAGCCTGCCACAGCGCCTGCTGCCCCAAATCGATGTGGAAGTTGCAGCGATCGCACCACGGGCGAGTTTGGATGAAGCGGGCAACCCGTCGGGCTATCGCGGGCGCGCCGAAGTCTCGGCCGCCGGGTTGGAGGCGCTGCAAAAGGTGATGGGAACACAGCTTTTGCCAGAGGATATGCCGGTGCAGATCGTGGTAGCTGTACGCGACACAACATTTGCCGAATATCTTCTCGATCCGCTCCGTGCGGCGTTCCGCAACGCATTGCAGGATTAAGGCCCCCTCCGAAGAGGGGGCAGGGGTTTAGGCTGCATGGCGACTTTTGGGGGAGGATGGGATGAAATCCGCGTCATCTGTCATGTCCGCGGGTGCGCCCAGATCCAGTTCAATGCCGGCGTGATCTGCAGCAGGCAGCGTCTCAGCCGCCCCGGCCGCTGAATATTGCGGCGGTGCCATTTGGGGGGTGGCCCCGTCGGATTCACCCGTTTCGCTGAGCTGGAACACACTCACGGTGTCGCGCAGGTTGCGGGCCTGAGCCGAGAGTTCTTCGGCCGTGACCGACAGTTCCTCGGAGGCGGCGGTGTTGGACTGGCCGGAATTGTCGACCTGTCCGACCACAACACCGATCTGTTCGATGCCTTTGGAAATTTCGACATTGGAATTGGCGATGTTGCTGACGAGTTTCGAGGTCGACTCGATCTCGGGCACCAGGGTTTCCATCATTTCCAGCGCTGTTTCCGACGACGATACGGTCACACTGGTCAGGGCGTTGATCTCTGACGCGGCTTCCTGACTGCGTTCAGCCAGTTTGCGCACCTCACTGGCAACGACTCCGAAACCACGACCGTGATCGCCAGCACGGGCCGCTTCAACAGCGGCGTTTAGCGCCAAAAGGTCGGTTTGGCGGGCAATTTCTTGCACCACCTCGATCTTTTGCACAATGGTGCTGAGATGCTGCGCCGCTTCCCGCACGGCATCGCCGCTTTCACGGGCGCGATCTGCCGCGTCATTGGCAATCGTTTCGGTTTGCTGGGCGTTTTCTGCAGACTGGGCAATATTGCTGGCAATTTCTTCCACCGCAGCCGAGGCCTCTTCGGTGGCCGCGGATTGCGAAACTGACACCTCCTGCAGCTGCTGCGATGTTGCAGAAACCTGTGTGGCCCCGGAGGCAACGTTGGTCGCAGATGAGGTCACATCTCCAACGGTGCGGCGCAGATCCTTTACCATTTTGTTCAAATCGATCAGCAAGCCACCAATTTCATCAGAGCGGTCAATGGCAACGGTCTGGGTGAGGTCCCCGGCCGCCACACTGGCGCTGAGATTGCGGGCCGTACGCAGCCCTTTGCCGATGCTGCGCATCATGCCAACACCAACGGCGACGCTGAACAGGAAAGAGCCCACAATAATCCCCATCAGCTCGATCCAGGCGATGCGGTATTCGTGTTCGGATTTCTTCACCTCTTCGTTGAGGATCGCGCTTTCCTTGGCGGAAAAATCATGGATCAGTTTCAGGATCTTGTCGTCATAGACACCGCCTTCGACCACCAGTTTGACGGCGGCTGCCTGGGGATCGCCGGCTTTGTAAAGGGCAATGGCTTCGGCGTTGACGGCTTCGAGTTTGTGGCGCAGGGCAACGAACTCGTCCAGGATCAGACGCTCTTTCTCAGAGGCGTGACCATAAGAGGTTTCCAGCAGGGCTTCTTCTTCGTGCTCCAACTCTTCCAGATGCACTTCGATTTCGTGGTGCAGCTCAGGATCGTCGATCATGACGAAATCACGCACCACGTTTTGGATCCGCTCCTGCACGATCGCCAGTTCGTCGAGGTCACGCAGGGCTTGGAAATCTTCCTTAACGATCTTTTCGTTCCGCTCTTTCAGGACACGCATTTCCGTCAGGGACAGCGCGCCGATGATGGCGATTAGGATGGATAAAAAAGTGAATGAGGCAGCCAGTTTGGCTTTGATTGATAAACGCATTTTAGGTACTCGCACTTAGTTTCTACTCAGGGCGAGGCCGGGGGGACGGGGTCTTTGAACTTCGCAAATTCGGAACAAACCTTGCCAACAACAAAACAATCTGAGGGCGTGCCTGCTCCTTTGGGGTCCTGCGGCACTCAGTTAAGGAAACGACCTTTGTGCCCATAGATGTAGGGTAGATATGCTAATTCGAGGATGCGTTGTTCGCGTCAAATGCGAAAGGTCTTTGGAAATAAAGGTGTTGGGTGCGTCGAAAAATTTGCGAAAATTTTCTAACGAAACCAGTTTCTTAATCCTATGGGGTAGCAGTTTGCACAACACTACCCCATAAGGCGATTGATGCCCCTAATGCGACCGAGGCAGTTCCGCTGCCTGCGGCAAGAGCCAGGGCCCTCCCGCGGGCGGCATCGTGTTGGTTTGCAGAGCACAGTCATAGGCCGCGCTTAGGGTTGCATCGGTCAGCACTTCTGCCGGAGTGCCCGCGGCGCGCACTTCGCCGCCGTCCATCAATGTGACGCGGTCGGCGAACATGGCCGTGAGGTTCAGATCATGCATGACCGCCACAACCCCGCCACCGGCCGCCGCATAGGCGCGGGCCAGCTGCATGACCACCAGCTGATGGCCGATATCCAGCGCCGAAACCGGTTCGTCCAGAAACAGCCAGCGCGGGGTGCCGTTCAGGACCGGCTCCCAGATCTGGACCAAAACACGGGCCAATTGCACCCGCTGTTTCTCACCGCCCGACAGATCATGGAAGTGCCGCCCTTCAAACCCGCTGAGGCCCACCCGTTCCAGCGCCAAGAGCGGCAGACGGTCGGAGGTGTCCGGCGTGTCCGAACTGAGGCCTGCGGTCAGTCCAAGACGCACCACTTCGATCACCGTGAAAGGAAAAGCCAGAACCGCCGCCTGCGGCAGCACGGCCCGCATCATTGCCAGTTGTTGCGGTATGATCGCTTTGCAGTCGTGACCGTTCAGGCTGACCTGGCCCTTGTACGGTAATTCGCCGGTGAGGGCCCGCAACAGGGTTGTCTTACCAGAGCCATTGGGCCCCACAATCATCGAGACCTCGCCCGCCCAGGCATCAAAGTCAACGCCGTGCAGGATTTCCTTGCGACCCAATTTGACGCGGATGTTTTCGGCAATGAGGCTCATCTCACATCTCCACCAGGTTACGGTTTTTCAACAGGATCCACAGGAAGAACGGCCCGCCTAGCGCTGCGGTCACAATCCCGATGGGCAGCTCTGCCGGGGCAATGATGCTGCGAGAAATGGCATCCGCCAGCAGCAGGATGATCCCCCCCAGAAGGGCCGCGTTCACCAGCAGGCCGCGGTGATCGGGCCCCTGCACCAATCGCAGCAGATGCGGCACAACGATGCCGATGAAACCGATGCCACCTGTCACGGCCACAGAGGCGCCGACAGAACCGGCAACGGTGAGGATGGCAATTCGCTTCATTTTCTGCACGTCGATGCCAAGGTGGCTGGCCGCTGCCTCGCCCAGGGCCAGGGCGTTCAGGGCGCGGGCCAGAAACGGCGCGGCGATGAGGGTCAGTAGGATGATCGGGGCGGAGGCCATGAATTTGGCCCAGGACGCCCCGGCAACCGATCCCATGCCCCAGAACGTCAGATCGCGCAATTGGTCGTCTGTGGCGTAATAGGTGATGAGGCCGGTCAGGGCGCCGGTCAGCGCCCCCAGCGCGATCCCTGCCAGCAACATGGTGGCCACAGAGGTGCGCCCGCCCCGGGTGGCAATGCCGTAGAGCAGCAAGGTCGTGGCCCAGCCGCCCAAGAAGGCGGCAACGGGCACCAGATAGTGGCCAACAACAGCGATCACAGGGGCGGGCAGGAAGCCGCCCAGCACAATGGCTGAGACCGCCCCAAACCCCGCCCCGGCGCTGACCCCAACAAGGCCCGGATCCGCCAAAGGGTTGCGAAACAGCCCCTGCATCACGGCACCAGAGACCGCAAGCGCCGCCCCCACCAACACACCGGTTAGCATTCGTGGCATCCGGATGTCCCAGACGATGACCTCATCGCGCATCGTGGGGTCGCCAAAGAGGGCCGCCAGAACATCGGTTTCATCTGCTGCGCCCCAACCGAGGCTTAGCAACATGGTGAGCGCGAGCGCAGCGCAAAGCACGCCGGTCAACAAACGGGAGAGGCTGCGGCGGTCACCCGCCACAGCCCCAGAGGTCTTGATTGGCCTCTTCTGCTCGAGAGCAACCATCAGTGTCTCACCGGTTTTTCGTCATAGATAATGTCATGCAGGCTGCGGGCAAAGGCTGCAGTGCGCGGGCCAAAGCCAAGTGCCGCGCCGGGAATGACCTGAAACGCCCCATTGACCCCCGCCGGGGTGGAAGCAATGGCGGGCAGGGCAAGGATCTCCTCCGCGCGGCCTTCGTGATCGCCCCGGCCCGTCATCATCAGGATCAATTCGGGCTGGGCTTTGATAATTGCCTCATCATTCAGCAGCTTGTAGCCGGAAAATGCAGGCCCCATCATGTTATCACCACCCGCAAGGGTGATGATGCCATGTGCCCCAGTATCGCGACCCGCCACGTTCAGACGGCCGCCGTCGTTGGAGAGGATGAACATGACACGTTTTTTCTCGGCAACATCCGCAATATCGACCGCCAGTTGGTTCAGATCAGCTTCAACCTCGGTGGCGAGGGTTTCGGCCTTCTTCCCTTCACCGATGGCGCTGCCCACTTTGCGGATCGCTGCGCTGACGGCTTCACCGGTGAAGGCATCCTGTACCAGCACCACGGGCACCGAGGCGGCGCGCAGGAGGTCCAGCGTTTCCGGTGGGCCCGAGGTATGACGGGCGATGATCAGGTCGGGCCCCACCGACAAAACACCTTCGGCCGAAAGGCGGCGCATGTAGCCGACGTCAGGCAGCTCCATCACCGCTGCTGGGAACTGGGCGGTGGTATCACGGGCGACAACCCGTTCACCCGCGCCGAGGGCAAAGAGGATTTCTGTAACCGGCCCGCCGATTGAAACGATGGCTTTGGCGTCAGGGTAGCTTTCTTCTGCGTAAGCAGGCGTCAGCGACATGGCGCAGACAGCGGAAAGGATCAGGGAACGGATCATGCGGGGGCCTCCTCGGTTTGCAGACTGGGCAGGTCGGCGATCAGCTGGTGCCAGCTGGCCAGATCGTCGCTATCGTTGTTTGGGTCGCGCATGCCAAAGATCTGCAGGATCAGCATGCCACGGTCGTCAAAGGCCTCCAGAGAAATGGCTGGGCCACGTTTGGTCGGTTTTTCAATGGCATAAACCTCGGCGACGTGATCGTTGCGCAGGTGCAGGTTGAACCGCTTGTCCAACACGTTGACCCAGGGCCCCATCGGTTTGATGGTGTCCAGACGGCCCCAATGGATCTGGATGTTGCCGGGGTTGCCGACAAACAGAATGGTGCGCTGGCCGGCCTCAGAAGCGGTGTTGATCAGGGTCTCTACCGCTGAAGTTTCCAGCGGGCGGACCCATTTTTCGCCAGCCACCAGACGGTAGGCGCCAAGGCGGTTCATGCCCAACTTGCTGGTCAGACGCATGAATTGATGGGTGTCGGTCAGCTTGCCCCATTCCTCCAGCAGAACGTCGCGTTTGGCGGGGTTCTGTTTGGCGGGCTCAATCGGGGCGGCAGGGGTGGTTTCAATACCTTCGGACTGATCCTCAACCGCCAGTGCGGCGACCACTTCAGCCCAGGCATCATGGTTGGATGTTTCCCGCAGGAAGATTTTGTGGACCGCGTCGCCAGCTGCGTCAAAGATCTGCAGGGTGCGGCGGGTGCCGGCCTCGGTCACCTGATCAATGGCAAAACCGTGAACCCAGTGTTTCGGGAAAATGCGCAGATCGATCTCATGGCCCAGCACCATCGCTGCATGTGGCCCCGAGCGATAGTCGCCATAGGTGCCGACACGTTCGTGCACTGCCGAGAGATTGCGGGTCAGGGCCATGACTTCGCCCAGCGTGCTGACCAGCGGCATCAGCTGGTCGGGGTGCGGGTTGATCCGGGTGACGATGTCCCCGTCGCGACGGCCTACATGAGCGGCGACCAGATCCGCTTCGGAGATGCCCAGTTTGTCCGCCAGATCACGATCCCGCATCTTTGCGTTGTCGATCTTGGCCTGGCGGATTTCGGCCGGGGAGGGTTTGGTGGCGCTGGGCGTGGTGTCTTGGGTCTGGGTCATGGGTGTCCCCTTGAATGTCGTGTGAGGGCGCCGGAGGGCGGGGCGCTGGAAAATGCTTTGGGCGGCCCCGAAAAAGGGCCGCCCGTGATCGCAGTGGATCAGAAGGTTTTTGCCAGGCTGAACTTGATGTTGCGGCCTTTGGCGTTGCGGTTCGGGTTGGTCAGATAGGGCCGGTAGGTGGTGTCGAAGAGGTTCTCGACGCTCAAACGCATCTCGGTCCCTTCAAACATTCCGTGGTCCGGCGTGTAGCCAACCGACAGGGCGTAGGTGGTCCAGGCATCGGAGGCTGCCGTTGCACCGGTGGTGCCCGTGTTGGACGTGCGATCGTGGGCAAAGGCGTGTTTGGCCTCAATCGCGATGTCCAGTTGATCCTCCATGAAGCGTTTGCCGAGGGTCAGCTGCACGGTGTCCGCAGGGGTGTAGTTGAAGAAGGCACTGGTGCCGTTGATCGTGCCGCGGGTCTTTGCTGCCGCAAAGTCTGCATAGAACAGCGAACTGGCGTAGTTCAGTTCCAGCTCGATCCCTTCCAGATCGGTCTGGTTGATGCCGGAATAGGCGGTGCCGTCCCAGATGTGGGTTTTGAACGCGGTCAGCTTGGCCTGCAAGTGATCATCGCCGGTCAGTACATCGTTGCCATCAAAGGAAACACCGGCCTCGAAAGTGGTGCCCTTCTCGGTCTTTTCGCGGTTGGTCGAAGACCGCAGATCGTCGAGGATCGGCAGGTTTTCATTGTACGCGGCAGTACCGAAGACGGCGAGGCCGTTGCTCAGCTCATACCGGCCAGCCAGTGCACCGGTCCAGGACTGGGTCGTGTAAGCGGTGCCATCGGGAATGGCGGTGTAGGGGATACAGATGGTTGCGGTAATACATACCAAAGTGTCTTGGTTGTTGATCGAGGTGAGCGTCTGTTTCTCAAACCGCAGCTGCGGAGTCAGGGTGAAGGCGTCAGTGACCGAAATTTCATCCGCGACATAAACCGAAATGCTTTCATCGGTACCGCCGGGGGCGGTGCCGTCGTTTTCACCTGCATCGGGGCCAATCAGCAAGATCGCCGAACGAGAGCGTTCTTTAAACTCAACACCCGTGGTCAACTCGTGACCAACGGCACCGGTGTTAAATTGGGCCACATTTTCCAGTCGCAGTCCCACGGTTTCCGTCTGGTGGTCGGTGTTTGTTAGATTGGTGCTAACGGTGCTGGAGGTGATCTTCATCTCTTCGCGCTTTTTGAACAGGCGCGCTTCGAAATTCACCAGATCACTGTCCACCGGGGCGAATTTATAGGCCAGATAGGTTGTGCTGTCTTTCATGTGCCGGTCCACCAAATTGCCGCTCCAAAGCGGGTCAAAGGCGTCATAGGGTACATCGGTCTCTGGCGATTCCGTGTAGGTGTGGCCAAGGGTCAGCGTGCTGTTTTCGGTCAGGTTGAAGTTCATCTTCAACAGGGCCGACGGTGCTTCGAAGCCGGTCGCCTCACGTGTGGTGCCCGATCCGTCAACGCCATCTTCGATCTTGCGGTGACCGTAGAAGGCCAGCACGTCAAAACGTTCGCTGGGAGCAAAGGCCAGAATGGTCGAGGACAACATGCCATCGCCATTGGATTCAAAGCTGAACTTCTGGCGCAGGGCAAAGGTGTCGCCATCGCTCAGGAAGTCGCTGGCGTCTTTGGTTTCGGCTTCAACGGTGCCGCCCATGGCGCCCGAGTTGTAGCGGAAGCTTTCCCCCGGGCCGCGTTGGACCTTGATTTCGCGGAACAGGTCCGGTTCGACGCTGAGCAAGGAGCCGTTGCGGTAGATTTCCTCCGCCCCCGAGGCGACGCCGTCGATCACAACCGCCACATAGCCGTCGGTGCCATAGGTACCGGCCTGCGCGCCCAGGCCCCGGATGTTCACAGCCGACCCCTGTGGGGTGGAGCCGTTGATCAGCGACACGTTCGGGATCGAGTCGAGCAACTCGCCCATCGATGACGCCTGGCGCGCTTCGATTTCGGCCTGATCCACGATGGTTTCCGAGGTTGCCGTGCCGGTTTGCACGCCACGACGGCTTTCTTCCAGGATAATGGTGTCCAAAGTGAGGACGTCGTCTGCCTCTTGCGCTGTTACAGCGGTCGGCAGTGTGTTCAGGACAGTCAGGCCGGCAACGGCCAGTGCCACGTGTGATGTGCTTTTCATGATCCCCTCAAAGCATTTGCATGTCGTTCCTGCGTTGTGCGGCAGGGCGCCTGTCTTGCTAGCTCTGAGCGGGCTTGATCTTCGACTTTGGGCTTTAGATTAACTTGATTGAAAGAGTCAAGTAACGGTTAAGGGAATTGGACTGCGTCACTTGCGACCATTCGTATAGGTCACAAAAAAGGCGGCGCAGTTTCCCGCGCCGCCAAAAAGTTTAAGCCTTAACGATCTTACAGACGTTCGATCCTGTGCAGGAAGTCCTTGATCGCCTCATTGGTGTTCGCGGCCGCATCATCGACCGAGAACATCTGGTTCATCACATCAGACGCCGCTTTTGCAGAGACCGAGGAGGATTCTTCAACCCCGATGATATTGCGGCTGACGTTGTCCACACGGTTTGACAGATCCGCCATCGAGTTGCTCATCTCCACGGTCACGCCGCCCTGCTGCTCTGCAGCGGAGGACATGTTGGAGGCCTGGTTTTGCACCGCGGCCACCGCGTCCGAGATTTCGCGGATCGCCACCACATTGTTTTCAACACCGGCGGTGACGGCGTCGATTTCCTTGCGGATTTCAATGGTGGAGGCCGCCGTTTGCTCGGCCAGTTTGCGCACTTCCTCGGCTACCACGGCAAAGCCGCGTCCAGCCTCACCGGCACGGGCTGCTTCCACAGCCGCGTTCAGGGCCAGAAGGTCGGTCTGCGCGGTGATACCGTTGATGAATTTCACCACGTTGGAGATCCGCGCGGTTGCTTCCTGCAGCTCTTCCAGCGAAGCGGTTGCGGTTGCGGCCTTCTGAGTGGCGTCTTCCGACAGGGTAGAGGTGCGGGTCACACCACCGGCGATTTCCTGAATGGAGGCAGACATCTGTTCCACCGCCGAAGCCGTGCCAGAGACTTTCTCGGCCGCTGCGACAGAGTTCTCTTTCACCACCGCGCCCTGTGCGCTGGTCTGTTCTGCCATGGAGGCCATCGATTCCGCGGCTGCTTTGGATTGCTCCGCCGCGCCGGTCAGGGAATCCATCGAGGAGACAACAGATTCCTGGAATTCTTTGCCCAAACGCCGCACCGGACGCAGCAGCGATGTGCCAAGCAAGAACCCAGCGGCTGTGATCACCAATGCGATGATGCCGAACTTGTAGAAAGTTTCCTGCACGGCCGCATCTGCTTCAGCCAGCGCTTCAGACGTGTCGACACCGGTGACCATGACCCAGTCATAGCCCGGAATGCTGAGACGGCCGTAAGAGGCAAAGCTTTCCGCACCAACGTGGTTTGCGCCGCGGATAAAGCCTTCTTCGCCTTGCAGGGCCAACTCGATAGTTTCGCCAGCCACATCCGAGCCAACACCCAGATCGGTGCTGAGGCGCGGCGCTGCACGCAGACGCTGGTTGTCACCCAACAGGAGGGTTTCAGAGGTCTCAAACCCTTTCACCTCGGTGTTGACGATGGCGTTGATCCGATCCACCGGAGCCTGGAAGGCGATGATGCCTTTCAGCGCGCCATCTTCCATCAGGGGGACCAGAACAAAACCTGCATCTGCGCCGTAAGAGGGTTCATAGGGTTCGAAATCGATCATCTGGGTGTCGCGTTTGCCACCGTTGATGATGGCGTCCACACCGCGGCCAAAACCTGAATCCTTATACGGACCGGTCAAGAACGAGGTGCCGTAGTCCAGCTCCTTGAAGACAGAGTAGACGATGCGACCTTCAACCGGATCCAGCAGGAAAATGTCGTAGAACCCGAACTCATCCAGAGTGGCGGTGAAGTAGGGGTGGTACCAGGCATGAAGGTTGGAATAGAGGCTGTTGTCGCCCGCGTTCAAAAGCAGCTGCTTTTCACCAATCTTTTGAGCGTTGTCACTGATGTAAAGCTGCTGCAGTTTTCGCGCCAGCCCGTCGAGGTCACGCCAGCGTGCGACATCCGCATCTGTTGCACCTGGGGTGTTGTCGCCCTGATATTTGTAGCGTTCAGCAAGCGCCGCATTGTTGGGATCATCCTGCATCCGGCGATCCACGTCTTTGGCGGCGGTGGCAAACTCCCCGACAGAGCTGATCACCACCGGGTTGAGCGCCATGGTTTCGGCAACGCTCACTAAGTTGGCGAAATAGTTCTCAATGGATTTCTGTTTCATCGCAAACACGGTCTCGATGGAGCCGCGGGCCGCATCTTCCGACAATTTGTAGACCCGTTGGATGTCGACATAGGTGATAACAGCGGCGGGCGCCAAGCCTAGCACCAGAAGCGCCGCCATGATCTTCGTCCTGAACTTCATACCTGTGTACCTTTCACATTGCACAGTGCGCCGGGGCTGCAACCTGTGGACCTCCTTCCGCAGACGCAATTCGGGCGCGTTCATCTATCCCCGTGGTTTTCAAAACGACTAAAAATGATGCGGGTTTAGTGTAAGTGTTTATGAAAAAACGACAAAATCGCCATAATCGCGTGTTGGCGCTAGCGGAAGTTCGGACAGGTTGTATGACTGATTGAGTGTATCAATTAAATTCAAGCGCTTTGGCGGCGGGTTTTTCGGCCTGTGCATTGGCCTAGGGTAACAACAAAAAACGCCCCCGTTTGGGGGCGTTAGGTGATGTAGGGTTAGGAGGCTTCTGCCGGCTTGCGGCGGTGGCGTCTGCGGTTGCGGTTCTGGCCGTCGGGGCGGGCAGCGTTTTTTGAGGCCGCCTCGGCACGATTGCCGGAATTGTTCCCGTTTCCGCCTGGGCGGCCGCTGCCACGCTGACCACCGTTGCCGCGGTTGCCAGGTTGTCCGCCACCCTGGCCGCCACCTTGGCCGCCACGACCACGTCCGCCGCCACCACCACGACGGGGGCGGCCACCAGATTTGCCACCCTTGGAGGGCGCAGCCACACCTTCAAACGGGGTGCCTGAGGCTACTGGGATCTCCAGCTTCATCACTTTCTGGATGTCGCGCAGCAGTTCCGCCTCATCTTCGGTGCAAAAGGCAATCGCTTCGCCTTCCCGTCCGGCCCGCGCAGTGCGGCCGATCCGGTGCACATAGTTGTCGGGCGTATCAGGCAGATCGTAGTTGATGACATAGGCCACTCCCGGAATATCAATGCCACGCGCCGCCACATCAGTGGCCACCAGCACATTGATCGAGCCTTCGCGGAAGCCTTTGATGGCGCGGTCCCGCTGGTTCTGGCTTTTGTTGCCGTGGATCGAGGCCGCGTTGAACCCATCGCGCACCAGCGATTTCATCAGCTTTTCGGCGCCCCATTTGGTACGTCCAAACACCAGCGTCAGCGCATCCATGTCCTTTGACAGGATGTCGCGCAGCACCCGCGGTTTGGCCTCACGATCCAGGAAGTGGACCGACTGCTTTACCTTGTCCGCTGCCTTGCCAGGAGGCGAAACTTGGACGCGGCGTGGGTTATTCAGATAGGCCGCTGACAGTTCTTCCATCTGTTTTGGCATCGTGGCCGAAAACAGCATGGTCTGACGCGGAGTGCCCAGCTTGGGGGCGATTTTGCGCAGCGCATGGATAAAGCCCATGTCCAGCATTTGATCCGCTTCATCCAGCACCAGATGTTTGGTCTTGGACAGGTTCACCGCGCCACGGTCCATCAGGTCAATCAAACGCCCAGGAGTAGCGACCAGAATATCGGTGCCCCTGTTCAGCACAGCGATCTGACGGTTGATCGACTGACCACCCACCACAGTGCGCACATGGATCTGGGTGTGATTGGCCAGCATGTTGAGGTTGTCGGCAATCTGGTTCACCAGTTCGCGGGTCGGGGCCAGCACCAGTGCTTTTACGGTTTTCGGGGCGGGTTTGCTGTCTTCTTTCAGCAGCTGTTCCATCAGCGGCAGACCAAAGGCCAGCGTTTTGCCGGTACCCGTTTGGGCGAGGCCCATGATGTCATGCCCTTCCAGCGCCAGCGGGATCGCCTGGTTCTGGATTGGGGTCGGGGTTTTAAGGCCGGCTTTGCTCAGCGCCTTATTCAGTGCCGGGCTGAGGCCCAGCATATCGAAATCAAACAAATCATGTCCTTTCGCGTGCAGGCATCACACCGGCACGGGGGGAGGCCGCTCACATCGCGGCACACGAGGTTTCCGCCAACAGACCGATAGAGGCCCTGTTCGGCGTCTAGAACCCTGCGTGATGGGGAACTGGGAGGGTGGGGCGCTGGGGCCGCCTCATTGGGCCCGGCTGGTCACGCGACAGCGCAGCGCTGGGCCAGCATATGCGGCGTTGCAGCGCGGAAGTCAAGGGCAGCCACGCTTTTCCCTTTGTTTCTTGAGCCTTCGGGCGCTACAGCACCGACATGCTGGGATGGTTCACATTAAAAGTAACGCCAATCCACATTTTTTTTCGCAATGCCGGGGAATAAACCCGCAGGGCCAGCCGTCTCTCCCATGCAGTTTTGCACGAATGACAGTGAGTAACGCCATTGGGAGGGAATGATGGCAGATAAAGAAAACAAGGACGTCCACAGCTTTTTCGCAGCGGACCCCGAGCAAGCCGACAAAGCGTTTTTTGGCCGTGTGGCCAACCCGGATCGCCGTGGCTTCCTGAAGAAAACCGGTCTGGCGACCATGGCCGCAATGGTCGGCACTTCGATCCCGTTCCACCGCAACATGCCGATTGGCTTTGTTCCGGCGGCGATGGCATCCGAGGATGTTCTGGTCGGTAAAGACGGCCTGACCCTGCTGAATGACCGTCCGGTGAACGCGGAAACCCCGCCCCACCTGCTGGATGATGCAATCACGCCAACCAGCCGCCACTTTGTCCGCAACAACGGCATCCCGCCCGAAGAGGTGGATCCGGCGGCCTGGACCGTGACCATTGACGGTTTTGTCGACACCCCGATGACCTTCACCATTGCCGAGCTGAAAGCGCAGTTCGAAGTGGTGACCAAGGCGCTGACGCTGGAATGTGGCGGCAACGGCCGTGGTTTCTTTAACCCGCCAGCGAAAGGCAACCAGTGGACCTATGGCGCTGTGGCCTGTTCCGAATGGACCGGTGTGCGCCTGAAAGACGTGCTGGAAAAGGTCGGCGTGAAGCCCGAAGCGGTCTATACCGCGCATTACTCGGCTGACACCCACCTGTCCGGCGATCCCGAGAAGCTGCCGATTTCGCGTGGCATGCCGATCTCCAAGGCGATGACCGATGAGATTCTGATTGCGTTTGAAATGAACGGTGCCGCGCTTCACCCGCTGAACGGCGCACCGCTGCGTCTGGTTGTGCCGGGCTGGCCCGCCTCGACCGCGCAGAAATGGCTGACCCGCATCGAACTGCGTGACGTTGTGCATGACGGTCCGAAAATGACCGGCAAAGCCTACCGCGTGCCCAACCGTCAGGTTGCCCCGGGTGAGAAGGTGAAGACCGAAGACTTCGTTATCATCGAGCGTATGCCGGTGAAATCGCTGATCACCTTCCCCGAAAACGGCGCTGAAGTGGCCGGTCAGGCAACGCAGGTCCGCGGCCACGCATGGTCGGGGGATCGTTCGATCAGCAAGCTGGAAATCTCCATCGATTTCGGCACCACCTGGATCACGGCTGAACTGGACGACGCTGTGAACTCGGGCGCCTGGCAGAACTGGCGGTCTGATGTGACCTTCCCGCAGGGCGGTTACTATGAAGTCTGGGCACGTGCCACCGACAGCGCGGGCGACATGCAGCCCTTTGCCATCGACTGGAACCCGAAAGGCTACCTGAACAACACCATGCACCGTGTTGGTCTGCGCGTCAGCTAACCCTTGTTAACCTCGTGGCAGGGTGGCCCCTTGGGCGGCCCTGCTGCTGCAATACACTTTCCGACATACCACAGGAGAACCCATGCGACTGTCGAACCTGACGGCCAGCATCCTCATCTGCTTTGGCCTCTCGGCCCCTGCTGCGCTGGCGACCACCGTAAATGACCTGTTGCCCGGCGCCGACGTCGCCAAGGGCGAGAAGGTCTTTAAGAAATGTAAAGCCTGCCACACCATCAAAGACGGCGGCAAAAAGAAGAGCGGTCCGAACCTCTTTGATGTTGTGGGCGGCGTTGTTGCTGCCAAAGACGGCTTCAAATACTCCAAAGCGTTGAAAGAATACGGCGGCGACTGGACGCTTGATCGTCTGGATGCCTTCCTGACCAAGCCCAAGGCTGAAGTGAAACGCACCAAGATGAGCTTTGCCGGTCTGAAAAAGCCCGAAGACCGCGCCAACCTGATCGCTTTCCTCAACCAGTATTCGACCTCGCCGATGAGCTTTGCAGCTGCCAGTGACGAGGCCGCTGACGCAGGACAGGATGCCGCAGAGGAAGAAGCGGAATTCGGCATTCTCTTTGTGGACAACGGCGTCGAAGAAACCTACTACGCCTGCTCCGCCTGCCACTCGGAAATGATTGTCGCCCAGCAAGGGCTGACCCGGGACGGCTGGATCGAAATGTTTGAATGGATGGTCGACGAACAGGGCATGAATGAGATCGAAGAACCCGATCTGACCCTGATCCTGGACTATCTGGCAAAGAATTATGGCGAGGACCGTCCTAACTTCCCGAGGCGGAACTAACCTTGCCATAGTCCGGGGTCTGTCGTGATCCTACTCTCCTCCCCAGAGGCACCGCAGATGCGGCACGTCTCGCGGGGTTACGGCTGAGGGCTCCGGACATTTGGACCTTTGTTGTGAATATTAATAAGCCCCGGACCAGTGGTTCGGGGCTTCTTTTTGTTGTTGAAATTGGACTTAGGCCTGGGCGCAGGGGGCAGCGGCATCTGTGGCCATCCGCACTGCCAGCATATCGGCGTTTTCATCGCCCTGCAGCGTCAACCGTTTCAGGTAGTCCGCGATGGCGTTGAACCGCCGCACATCCATGCCGCTGGCAAGAATGGTGTAGCCCGTGTTTTTGCCCAGCCATTGTTGCACCTGCGGACCGTCGGTCTGCGCCGCCAGGGTTGGCATTGCACTGACCGGTGTGGCCAGCAGCGTCAGACGACAATTGTTGCGGCCCGTGTAATGCGCAAGCGCGGTGCCGTCCGCGAGGGGTTTCTGATCCACCAGATACAGGCTTGCCAGCTCCAGATCGGGGGCAAAGCCCCGGGTGAAGGCAGCTGCCGGCTGCACAGGATTTTCCAGATTATAACTGTTGTCCAGAAACGCCGCGTGATGGTCGGACAGGCTGAGTTCGGCGCTGGGCCAGAACAACGTCGCGCCGGTGATCACCACCGCCAATGCAACAGAACCCACCAGCGCCAAGGGCCGCCAGTTGCGGTTGGCGGTGGCTGGCGTAGGTGCAGGTTGAGAAACTGGGGCCGGCACCTCAACAGGCGGCTCCGCCGGAATGTAGCCCGTCAACGCCCCCGAGATTTCGCGGATCTGTTCCAGGGCCACCATCAGTGCAGGTTCTGCGGCCAGACGTGCTTCGAACGCCGCAACATCCGCTGCGGGCAGTTCCCCGTCGGCATAGGCGTTCAACAACTCCCAATCACGATCTGCTACGTCAATCATTGGCTCACGTCCTTCTGATCAGCCCGCATCGCCTCAATCAGGGCGCGGCGCGCCCGGCTGATACGACTCATCACAGTTCCCTGCGGAACATTCATCACTTCTGCCGCTTCGGCATATTTCATTCCCATCACATCAACCAGAAACAACACCTCCCGATGGGGTGCGGCCAATTGGTCGAAGGTCATCCGGATCAATACGTCATTTGCGTGATCGTTGCCTTGCGCAAGATCAACCAATAGACGGCTGTGGGTCTGGGAATATTCCTGCCGCACCTTTTTTTTCCGCAATTCGTCGAAGTTGAGATTGCGAATGACGCGAAACATCCACGGTCGCAGCTCGTCCAGCTTCAACGGCGGCTTTTCGGCGCGCAGGGTGCGTTCGATGGCGTCCTGCACCAGATCATCCGCTTGATCGGACGTGTCCGAGACCGACCGCGCATAGGCGCGCAGTTCCGGCAGGAGGGTTTCGATCTGGGTTAAGGACGCCATGCGGTCTTATGCCGCCAAATTGCCGCTAAGTCAAAGAAACTGCGACATTTTGGACGATTTCAGAAGGGTAGGTTTGGGGACTTCCGCCGCGCGGCTCAGGCTTCCATCCAGATCGTCACAGGACCGTCGTTCAGCAGCTCTACCTTCATGTCGGCGCCGAACTCACCGGTTTCCACCGGCATACCCTGTTCGGCCAGTTTGGCGGCGAAATATTCATATAGGGCCTTGCCATCCGCCGGTGCCGCCGCTGCCGAAAACCCCGGCCGATTGCCACGCGAGGTATCGGCGGCCAGGGTGAACTGCGACACCACAAGGGCAGAGCCCCCAATGTCCTTCACCGATTTGTTCATCTTGCCCGTGTCATCTTTGAAAATCCGCAGCTTGGCGATCTTGGCGGCCAGTTGGTCGGCTTGGGCCTCACTGTCGCCCTGCATGGCGCAGATCAGGATCAGCAGACCGGGACCTGACTGGCCGATCTTTGCTTCGTCAACAGTGACTGAGGCATGGGAAATCCGTTGCAACAACGCACGCATGGGGAGGCTCCTTTATTCTGTGGTGCCATTGACCGGATTTGGCCGCCCGAACGCAAGTCGATTTGAGGCGGATCAAGGTCAGCGGGCGACGAATGGGGTAAGTTATTTCTGACGGGACCGAGGGGTCAGTCCCGCCACTCGATCACCTCGTCCAAGGGGGCACGTTCTGTGCGGAACCCGTTGGCGGGGTGATCGCTATCTTCATAGCCAAAAGAAATCGCGCAAAGGATCATCCGGTTCTCCGGCACCTTGAAATGGTCTCGGATCATTGGCGCGTAGGCGGCCACGGCGGCCTGCGGAATGGAGGCAACGCCAAGCGCCTCGGCCGCAAGCGTGAAGGCGGTGATGAATCCGCCGCAGTCCATCGCGCCATAGGGGCCAAGATCCCGTTCCGAGGTGACAATCGCCACATGCGGCGCGCCAAACAGGCGGAAGTTCTCAGCCGATTGTTTGGCAGATCCCACACGGTCGCCTTTTTCGACGCCCACCGCCTCGTAGAGCTGCCAGCCACAGGCGCGGCGGCGGTCTTTGTAGACGCCGGTATATTGGCGTGGCCAATCCATATCGGGGGTTGGCGGATTTGTCAGCGCATGGGCTGACAGCTTTTCCCGAAACGCCTCTATCACAGCAGGTTGGGTGATCATAATCTGCCACGGCTGGGCGTTGCACCAGCTGGGCACCCGACCCGCGGCGCGCACAATCCGTTCTATCACCTCCTGCGGCACGGGATCTGCCCGAAAACCGCGACAGCTGTGACGGCGGGCCAGAACGGCCTCTAGGCTGGTGATCTCTGACATCACACCGCCCCTTCGCTGAGGGCGATGCCATATCCGATGGCGCCAGCGACAATCAGGACGATGAGGACGGCAATGGTGATCTTCCACGCCGACCAGGGCCGTTCGCCCTGCACCCGACCTGTGCGGCCGTTCACCACAAACCGGTAGCTTTTACCACGATATTTGTAGGCCGCCATCCAGACCGGCAGCAGCACATGTTTGAAAGTCACATCCTTCACTTCGGTGTCGATCTTATGCACCCGCTGGCGATCGCCGCCGATGTCAAACCGCACGTCCCGTTCAATCACGCGGTCCATATGGGCGCGGGCCTGATCGAAGCCTTCGTCCAGTTCAACCGTGTAGGCCTCGGCCCGAAAACCGGCGAGGAATTCCGGCGCGTAAGGTTCCATCGCGGCCAGATCCCAAGGTTCCAGCGCATCAGTGTATTTCTTCGGCAGCGCTTTGGAGGCCAGTACCAACACATCGTCAAAGAACCGTTTCACCCGCCCTGCCGCGGGGGTCCAGCGCACCTTTTGCACCTGTTCCTGTTTCGCCTCCCCGTCGCGCATGACGGTGCGGGTCTCATAGTAAACGGTGCCGCGCTGGCCGACGTATTTGCTTTTGGTATCTGCATCAAAGGTCCAGTAGGGAACATAGATCCCCTCCATCCGGCGGCCTTTGCGGGCGTATGCCTGCAAACCGTTGGGGGCAAACCACAGCTTGCCCAGCCACGCGGTCATCGCATCGCGGGCCTGCTTTTCTTCCAACGCAAAGGGCAGCACGCCTTTGGGTTTGATATGGCGATGGGTGCCTGTACCGGTCACAACAGGGGTGGCACAGAACGGACATTCCGCGGCATGGGTCGCCTCGTCCATCTCGACCTGCGCACCGCAGCTGTCACATTTGGTGACTTTGGTTTCCTCGATCTCCTGACTGGGCAGCAGATCGGCAAGCGCCGCCTGAAAATCCAGTTCTTTCAGGCCGCCTTCCCAGGGACCCGCCTGAGTCATTTCGCCTTTGTTGCCGCAATGGTCACAGATCAGCTGGCTGTTTTGCGGATCAAAACGAAAATCCGCGCCGCATTGATCACAGGGAAATCTATGTTCTGAAAGGGAATTTTCGCTCATCGGGACCGGGGCCTATACTTTGGAATGTATGCAACCCAAACTTTTTTCCATTTTTTTGCTAAAAAGGGTAGCCCTTACGCCGTTTTGATTTTTGTCGCTATACAAACAGCCAAACGCGAATGCGAAAGAGGAACGAGAGATGACTGTGATCCCCATGACCCCCGCCAAGAGCCCGCAGCAGAGCATTGGCATGACCGCCAACCTGCAAGTGAGCCTTGCAGCCGCGCTGAAGGCGCATGGGGCGTGGAAGCAGCAGTTGATCGAAGCTGTGGCGAATAAAAACACAGCCATGGCCGCCGCCGAGCTGCGGATGAGCGAGATCAGCGCCTTTGGCCAGTTCCTGATGGCGCTGCCCAAGGATGTGCGCAGCACCGAGCGGATGGCCGAGGTCAGCCGCCTGCACGCGGATCTGCACGCGATGGCTGGGGATGTGGCGCTGCTGGTCAAACAAGGTAAACACGAAGAGGCCCGTGCGGCACTTTCAACCGGGGCCTTCCCGCAGATCAGCGCAGCCCTCAACCAGGCGCTGGTGCGCTGGCAGGTGCGCGATATGGCGGCCTAAGACCCTCTCTGACTTTCCCCGATGGGACCGGGGCAGGGCGATCTGTGGGGACAGGTCGCCCTTTTTCTATTTTGCGGGATTTGCGTGAATACATACTTTTGAATGGGATCTGCCTAAACTTTTTTGAAAATTCTCCTAAAAAGTTACTCGCCTGCGCCGTTGGTATGTCTGAACGCACCTGGAACTGAACATGTGAAGCAGACAAGCGCAGGCAAAAGACCTGTGATGCCGGAGGCCCCGATGATCGACACGCAAGCAGCCCGCGCCCGTCATAAGACCCGCCACAAGGCCCGCGACATGGCGCAAGACCTCACCAAAGCGCTGAACGATCATTGTCTCTGGAAGCGTGAGCTGCGCGCTGCCGCTGTTTACCAGAAACGTGACCTGCCGATTTCCCGTATCTGTCGTGACGATTGCTGCGCCTTTGGCCGTTGGCTGCATCAGCTGCCCCCCAGCATCCGCCACAGTGCAGAGGCTCAAACAGTCGAACACCTGCACGCCCAGTTTCACCGCGCAGCAGGCGCCGTGGCGGAAATGATTGTGGATGGCCACTATGATCAGGCGCTTTCGTCGCTGGCGACCGGCGGCTACCCGCAGGTCAGCGCAGCGCTGACCCGTGAGGTGGTTCAGTGGAAAATGAAAATGCTGGTCGCGGCGTCCTGACGCCGTTTGATTTCTTAACCAGTGATCTTGGTAAATGTGAACAAAGGCGATGGGCGCAAGCCTGTCGCCTTTTGCGTTGTTTGCACATCGGGCCTCTGTCCCGACAAATCCCCGCTTTTGACACAAAGCCGCCACATTTCGATCCGTCCCTAAGATCAGCGCAAATCACCAGTGATGCGGCAGGATTGGCATGATTCCTGCTGTTTTCCAGTGAGATACACGCAGATGACAGGGTGTAGGTCGCAAAACTAGGACCATAGTCCTAGTGCCACTAGGACCAACGAGAGTGCGACCCATACTTTTTAGAGACTGCACCCTAAAATGGGGGTCGGTATAGTCGTTTGTAGTTAAAGAGAGCAGACCTTCGCATCAGCGATTAACCGAGAGAGACCCGACATGGCCCATAAGACTGTTACCAACACCTGCGAGATCATCAACAACGCAATCGTTGCGCATTTTGTTCTGGGCCATCAGCTGCGCGCTGCCGCTTACGAAGAGAACCGCGGCCTGCCGGTACGGGCCTACAAGAACTCGCAGAAATGTGGTCTGGGCAAACTGATCGCTTTCCTGAAGGAAAACGACCAGATGGATGAACGCGCCAAACAGGTTGATGGTCTGCACATCGATCTGCACGACGCGGCCTGTGGAGTGGCTGCCCTGATCGCCACTGGTCACTTTGATGAGGCCATCGATGAGCTGTCGACCGGCTACTACGCCGAAGCTGCTGCAGCCCTGACCAAGGCGCTGTCGCACTGGAAAATGGAAGTTGCCTAACACCTGCTCTCCTCGGCTCTCATGATGAAGGCGCCCCAGGGCGCCTTTTTTCATGCCGCTTCCCTTGTGGGATCTGGGCTGGCGCATCTACGGGACACTCCGAAGGATAGGTTTTGACCTCCACAGGTCCAGAAATCGGGGATGCGCGGCGCAAAGCCCCCCAATTTCCCGTCATTTGAAAGCTAAAACGAGTCATGGGGGTATACCCCATATATCCCTCCGAGAGGGGGGTGGCGGCGCTTTGACACCCTGTTTTTGCACCCTTCCGGTTAAAATACTCTCTGTCACCGCGCTATGGTCCTAGGCCGCTTAGGACCATCGAGACTGTAAGCCATACTTTATAGAGAATGATTTCGAATTTGGGGGAGGGTATTACCGTTTGTAGAGACACAGAGCAGACAATCGCATAAGCGACCAACGAGAAAGAGACAGACCCATGACCCAGATGACCGTTACCAACACCTGCGAAATCATCAACAACGCCATCGTTGCTCACTTCGTTCTGGGTCACCAGCTGCGCGCCGCCGCGATCGAAGAGAACCGCAGCCTGCCGGTTCGTCTGTACAAAAACGCTGAGAAGTGCGGTCTCGGCAAACTCATCACTTTCCTGAAAGAAAACGATCAGATGGACGCCCGCGCCAAAGAGGTAGACGCGCTGCACATCGACCTGCATGACGCCGCCTGTGGTGTGGCTGCCCTGATCGCAACCGGCCACTTCGACGCCGCCATTGATGAGCTGGCCACCGGCTACTACGCGGATGCTGCCGCCGCTCTGACCAAGGCGCTGTCGCATTGGAAGATGGAAGTCGCCTAAGCGCCACTTCCGATCTGCTCTGAACTAAAGGCGCCCCGCGGGGCGCCTCTTTTATGTTAGAATGCCTTTCAGATTAGCCAGCCGGCGGCGGCGGTGGGGGCGGCGGCATAACGGTAAACAGCTGCGCCAGCTCGGCCACGTCCTCGGCCTGTTTCCAGCCATCCTGACCCGGCGTCCAAACCAGACTTTCGCGACTGAGGTCGCCCGTCTGCGCCATCCGGCCCATCTGCGCTTTGGAAAATGGTCCTTTGGTCTGGCCGTTTTCGGCAACATGCCAGACATGTTCAACCGGCGGCGGGGGCGGCGGTGCAACTGCCGGGGCAGCCGCAGCGGGTTGCCCCCCCCAAGGTCCCCCTTGGCCCATCATGTTTTGCGCCATATTCTGGGCCATCTGCATGCCCATGCCGGCCCCCATGCCCATGCCCATCGACTGGTCCATCGCCCCACCCTTGCCCATGGCCTCGGCGGCTTTCCATTTCATGTGATCGTCCAGATTGCCGGCAATACCGCGCGAGGTGCGTTGATCCAAAGCCTGCTCAACCGCTGGCGGCAGCGAGATGTTTTCGATGTAAAGCTCGGGGATCGATAGCCCGTATTCCGCCAATACCGGGTCAATCGCCTGGGCAATCAGCTTGCCCACTTCGCCTGTATTCGCGGCCATATCCAGCACCGGAATGCCCGAAGCCGCAATCGCCCGGGAAAACTCCTGGACGATGATGTTGCGGATCTGGAAGCTCACCTCGTCCATGGTAAACTCGCCGTCGGTGCCAACAATCTCGGTCAGGAACAGAGCCGGGTCATTTACCTTAATGGAGTAGGTGCCAAAGGCGCGGATCCGTGTGGGACCAAAGTCCGCATCGCGGATCATAATGGGGTTTTTGGTGCCCCACTTCAAATCGGTGAACCGGTTGGTGTTCACGAAGTAGATCTCGGATTTGAACGGCGATTTGAAACCGTGATCCCAGTGCTGCAACGTCGTCATCAGGGGCATGTTGTTGGTTTCCAACATATAAAGCCCAGGCGAGAAGACATCCGCCAACTGACCTTCATGAACAAAAACCGCAGACTGGCCTTCGCGCACGGTCAGCTTCGCACCGTATTTGATTTCGTGCCCTTCACGTTCAAACCGCCACACCAGCGTGTCCCGCGTTTCATCCACCCAATGAATGACGTCGATAAATTCCCCTTTGAGGAAATCGAAAATACCCATGCAACCCTCCTTGGTTGGCGGCTGCGCCGCCGGATAATTGTTCTAAATCAGGCGCTTGCTGCGCCGCTAACTCTCTCCGCCCAATGGCGTGCGTGCCAGTTGCTGTACGATCGGGCGCGCCTCCGTCAGCCCCATTCCGGTGCGCAGCCGTGGATCGTAGAGCATCTGCAGCAGCTGTTCGTCATGGGTGGTGAGAAAGGCAAATTCATCATTGTCGTTGAAGATCGACGGTCGTGCATCGGGGCTGTCATTGATCAGCCCCATGCCCTGCGCCATCTCTTCGTGAATGCAGGATTTCCGCAAGATATCAGGATGTTCCGCGCGAATGATCACAATGGCGCGGCGGATGTCGAACGCATTTAGCCGCGACGAATAACTCAACATCAAACAATGCGTTGAGCGGGGCATAGACTGCACCAGCCGGAACGAGCCCGGATCCATCTGTGGCACGATCTGCTGCATCCGCGCCAACAATTGGTTTCGGTCGTCCTCCCCCATAAATAGCACGTTAAAGTTGGCGCGATTTGCCTCAGAAGTGGCAATGTCATGGCCGGTGACGCGGGCCAGACGATTGGTAAACACGTTCACATTTGCGCTGTCCAGCCGTCGTTGCTCGGCGTTGACAGAGGCGCCAAACTCAACAGAGACCTTAACAGGCACCGACCAGCGCCGCAGGTTTGTGGGCGTCGCGTCTTGCAGACGGTCCCAGGTGCCGCTGACGTATTCGTCATAGAAAGCAATGGCTTCGAAGTTTTGCGCCAATTGACGGGCGGAGTAGGGCGTGTCGATTCCACCCCCGTCCGTTCTCAACAGACCTTGCCGCAGCAGGTCGGCCTGCAGCGCACTATAGTAGCGGTTGAGCGCGACAGAGCTTTCCGAGGGCGGTTGCGGCACCGGCGCAACAACAACGCCGGTATCGCGATTTGGCATAGGCGCAGGAAGGCAAGCCGAAAGACCTGCCACCGCTGCACACGCAGCTAAAAAGCGTATGGCCCGCAACCGGTTAGCCATCCGCGCCATCACCTCCGTCAGGGTCACCTGCTGCGTTGCCAACTGTGTCGCCCAACCCGGTTTTACGCGCTTTGGCGGCAGCAAGCGTGTCTCGCAACTCGCCTTCCATCGCCTTTAGATCGGCCTCCGCGGCGGCACGTTTGGCTTTGCCCTCATCGGCGATTTCAAGGCTTTCGTTAATGGTTGCGATCAGATCTGCATTGGCCTGTTTGACGGCTTCGATATCAAACACACCACGTTCCATCTCGGTGCGGATTTTGGCGTTTGTTTCCCGTAGGTTCGCTGCGTTTGACTTCAGCAACTCATTGGTCAGATCATTGGCATCCCGCACCGCAGCCGCGGCTTCGGCGCTGCGTTGAATGGTCAGGGCCTGCGCCAGCTGGGTTTCCCACAGCGGCACGGTGTTAACCAGTGTCGAATTAATCTTCGTTACCAGAGATTTGTCGTTCTCTTGTACCAACCGGATCGAAGGCAGCGACTGCATGGTCACCTGACGGGTCAGTTTCAGGTCATGTACGCGGCGTTCCAGATCATCACGTGCAGCGCGCAGATCACGAAGTTCCTGCGCTTTCATCACTTGATCAGCTTCCGGGGCGGCCTTCACCTCGGCCTCTTTGGCAGGAATATCCTGCGCGTCCATTTCGGCAATTTTGGCCTCGCCTGCAGCGATGTAGAGCGCCAGCTCGTCATAGAAGGCCAGCGTCTTTTCATAGAGCAAATCCAGGGACTTGATGTCCTTCAGCAGGGTGTGCTCATGCTGCAGCAGGTTGTCGGTGATCTTGTCGATCTGCCTTTGAACGGTCTCATAGCGGGCGGTGAATTTGGCAAAGGGGGCGGCACGGCCGATCAGCTTCTCCCAGAAACTCTGTTTGCGGCGGGTATCCAGCTCACTGATCGAAAAGCCGCGGATTGCGGTGACAATGCCCCGCAGAGAGTCGCCGGCCGGGCCGACGTCTTTGTTGCGCACGTCGGTCAACATCGCCTGGCTGATGGTTTGCAACTCGGCCTGCGCGCCAGAGCCGAAGGAAACGATGGAGTTGGTGTCCGCCATATTCAACTCGTCCATGCGTTTGCGAATGTCCGCAGTTACGCCTTCGTCAGCGGCCTCAAGGCTCACCACGGCTTCTGCTTTGGTGGGCTCAGGCAGCACAACGGCGGTGACTTCTTCAACCATTGCCAGATCGGCCTGAGCTTTCTGTTGAATCGATTGCGACATGGATTTCCCTTTCAAATTTCGGGCTTTAAGCTGTGGAATGGTTGTGGATTGTTTTTAGAGGTATGTGGATAACTTTGTGGATTGTTAGTCTGGGCTCAAGCCCTCACGCTTCAGCCGGTCACGCAGGACGTCGATTTCGACTGTCAGATCACTGCGGTCTTCAAGCAAGAATTTTTCAGTACGTGCGGCAAAATTCTGTTCCAGATCGTCCAGCAGTGCCATGTAGTCTGCGCGGGCCTGATCGTCGCGGGAGCGGCCATAGATATCGGCAAATTTCACCGTCGCATCGCGGGCCCCCATGAGGTAAACGGACAGGTATTTTCGGGCCGCAGTCAGGTCACGTGGGTCTTCTTCGACCTTCCGAAAGAGACTGCGGGCGGCAGCCTGAAACTGCTCCAGGCGTCGCGTCGCTTGCCGATCCCCCGCGCGGGCAATGGCGTCTGACATGGCCGCTAGGTGGTCTTCGGCCTCCTCAACGGCGCGGGCAACACGGTCTGTTTGAAAAGTGTCCACGCCTTCCATGCCTTTGTCTTTCAACGGATCCAGGCCAAAGGCAAACAGATGCAGCAAAAGACCAAGAAGTGCAAAAACAGGGGCTTCCAACGGGCCAAATCCGGCGATGCCAGTCACACCCAGCCCCAACCCCATGAGCGCCGCACCAAGGATTTTGCGTGGCAGCGCAGGGCGACGCGCAACCTTGCGGCCGTCATAGGCTTCCTGTGCGAGGATGCCTTCGCGGGTTAACCAAGCTGCCAGCAGTAGCACGCCCAAGGCGACGAGGTATTGCACCATCACCAAGGGTTCTGAGGTGAAGGCTTTCCAGATCAAGGGCAAGGGAGCGATGAACAACAGGTTCACACGTCCACCCGCGCGGGTGCGTTTGGCATCGCGGAAGGTCTGGTCGCCGCCAGAGGTGCCGCCGTCAGGGCTGAATTTTCCGCCAAATTTCTGCGCCATCAGGCCCCTCCGATCACTGTGTAGAGCATCAGGAGCAGCAACAGCACAAAGGCCAGTTTTTGCAATCCGGTGTTGGACATCAAAGGCTCGCGTTAAGAATTGCTTTTGCAAAACCTAAGCCCCCCTAACGTTTTAGGCTAGGGGGAAGATTGCTGCGATTGCAGCAGAATGAGCAATTAACCGGTGTTAACGCGGGTTGCGCGGACCTTTGCCGACCGACCGACCTTCTGGGCGACCCGTGGCCCGTGTCGAAGGTTTGCCACGACCCTTGCCTGCGCGCAGGGATTGGCCGGGATCGGTGGCCCGTTTCGAACTGGGCTTGCCTTCCGGCTTGCCCGCGCCGCCGCTCTTGGGGCCACGACCCTTCCCGCCTGCGCCGCGCGGCGCTTTCTGGTCTTCTTCGCGGGCACGACCGGGTTGGCCCGGGCCGCCAAACTTGCCTTTGCTTTTGGGTTTGCGCGGGGGGCGGCGGACTTTGGCGCCGGATTCAGCTTCGGGATCGGCGAAATCTTCAGCGCTCATACCCAGTTGATCACGCAGCACTTTTCGGCGGATCTCTTCAACTTCGCCCTGTTTCAAGGTCCCCAAAGAGAAAGGCCCATAAGAGGTCCGGATCAGCCGGTTCACGCTCAGGCCGATGCTTTCCATCGCGCGGCGGATTTCACGGTTTTTGCCTTCCCGCAACCCCACAGTGACCCAGGCATTTGCACCCTGTTGACGGTCAAAACTCACCGTCATCGGTTGGAATTTCTCTCCGTCAACGGTCACACCTTTGCGCAGCGGCGCCAGTTTTTCATCATTCACCGAACCCTTCACCCGCACCCGGTATTTGCGCAGCCACCCGGTGGAGGGCAGTTCCAGCTGGCGTTTCACGCCGCCATCATTTGTTAACAGCAGCAAGCCTTCGGAGTTCAAATCAAGTCGACCGACGCTCATTACGCGCGGCAGATCGTCGGGCAGGTTTTCGAAGATGGTGGCGCGATCCTGTTCATCTTTGTGAGTCGTCACCAACCCTGTGGGTTTGTGATAGAGCCAGACCCGTGCAGGTTCCGGCGCTTGCAATGCGCGGCCCTTCACAACCACCCGATCCTTGCCTGTGACATTCAGCGCGGGCGAGGTGATGACCTTGCCGTTGACGCTGACCAGCCCCGCTTCGATCAGTTTTTCGGCCTCACGACGGGACGCAACACCGGCGCGGGCGATCATCTTGGCGATGCGATCACCAGAGGGCGTTTCAGCGACGGGTTTGGCGGGTTTGTCGGACATTAAGGCGGCCTTTACGAAGGGAGGGCGGATCGGAGGCATCAGCCCTAACGCAAATTTGCCCATTGCGAAAGCGGTTCTCGCAGGGCACACCCAAAGGATGCAGTTTCGCTCTTATATGGATCAGGCGCTGGAAGAGGCGCAGGCCGCCGCCGGACGAGGCGAGGTGCCCGTTGGGGCTGTGCTGGTGTCGCCATCTGGGGCGCTGGTGGCAAGGGCGGGCAACCGCACGCGGGAACTGTCTGACCCAACCGCCCACGCCGAGGTTCTGGTGATCCGTGCCGCATGTAAGGCGCTGGGCAGCGAACGTCTGCCGGGGCATGATCTGTATGTGACGTTAGAGCCCTGTCCGATGTGCGCCACCGCGATTTCGGCGGCGCGGATCGCACGGGTCTATTACGGAGCCGCAGATCCCAAAAGCGGTGGGGTGGCACAGGGGCCACGGATCTTTAGCCATTCGCAATGTCACCATGTGCCAGAGGTCTATGACGGCATTCATGCAGAAGCCTCGGAAGCGCTGTTGAAGGATTTCTTCGCCGCGCGCCGATAAGAGGCCGGCGGATCAATTAGCCCTAGAGTTCAATAGCCACCATCACCTCGGGCTCGATCACATCGACGTCGGGAAGGGCGGTGATCAAGGTCTCTGCGGATTGTTCCAGCATCGGGAAGGTCTTGTAATGGCTGGGGATAATGGTTTTGAAATCAAAGAATTTCTTGGCAGCATAGGCGGCGCGTTTCATATCCATGGTGAAGTGACCGCCGCAGGCCAGCAGGCCGATTTCGGGCTGGTGCAGGTCGTTAAAGATCTCCATATCGGCCATCACATCAGTGTCACCAGTGACGTAGATCGTTTTGCCTTCGCCGGCGATCATCAGGCCTGCTTCAGTGCCAACATATTGGCGCTGGCCATTGTGCATGACCGAGGAGGAATGCACCGCGTTCACCAGGGTCACGGCGACAGCCCCAAGTTGGATTGTGCCACCTTTGCCAAAGCCGATTCCCGTTAGGCCGTGGGTGTTTTCCATCCACTCCGCCAGTTCATAAACCCCTGCCACCGGCGCGCCGGTTTGCTGCGCAATGGCGGGAATGTCGTCGATGTGATCGGAATGGCCGTGGGTCATCAGGATTGCCGTGGCGCCCGCAACGGCCTGGTCCCGCATCACATCGGGGAAGGATGGGTTGCCAGAGAGCCAAGGGTCCACAAGCAGGATTTGGTCTTCGATTTCAATGCGAAAGCTGGAATGGCCGAGCCAGATGATTTTCATGGGAAATTCCTGAAGCAAGCTGTTCAATTTCAGCTAGGGTAACATGCGCGGCCGTCATGACGAGGGGATGTCGGCGGCTTTTTGAGTATTTCTGGATAATTGAAAGGGCAGCAGGTGGATTGGCGGCAACAGGTAGACAGCTATTGCGAGCGGGTGGACCCCAGTTTTTGGGCGGAGCCGGTGAACTTTGTCACGAACTTGGCCTTTATCCTCGGCGCGCTTTGGATCTGGCCGCGTGTGAAGGGGCTGATTTGGGGGCAGGTGCTGGCCGCCAACCTGTTTGTCATCGGGGTTGGGTCCGGGCTGTTTCATTCCTATGCTGAGGTCTGGGCGGCGGCGGTAGATGTCTTGCCGATCCTGAGTTTTGTCTTGATTTACATCTACATCGCCCATCGCAGCTATTGGGGCCACAGCGTCACGCGGGCCTCTATCTGGCTGGTGGCGTTTGTTCCCTTTGTGGCGCTGACAGTGCCGCTGTTTCAACTGGTTCCCGGTCTGGGAGGATCTGCCAGCTACGCACCGGTGGCGCTGTTGATTGCGCTTCATGCGGTTTTGCTGCGGTCACGCCTGCCGCAGGTGGCGCGTGGATTGGGGATCGGCGCGGCGTTGCTGGCGGGGGCTATCCTTGCCCGCAGTCTGGATCTGCCTCTGTGTCAGAGCTGGCCGATGGGCACCCATTTTCTGTGGCATATCCTCAACGCGGTGATGTTGACGCATATGATCGGCGTCTATCGCGCCCATATGCTTGCAGCGACGCGGGCAGAACGCTAAACGCTTAGGCAACGCGAAAACGGAGATCTCTCGAGATGTCGATCGACACCAAAACCGCCGCCAAAGTGGCCAAACTGGCCCGCATCAAGGTGGAAGACGAAGCGCTGCCGGCGCTGGCCAATGAGTTCAACAACATCCTGGGCTTCATTGAGCAGCTCAACGAGGTGGATGTCGAAGGGGTGGAGCCGATGACCTCGGTCACGCCGATGCGTCTGAAGCGCCGCGTCGATGAGGTCACCGATGGTGGCCAACAGGACAAGGTTCTGAAAAACGCGCCCGATGCGCGAGAAGGCTTCTTCGCGGTTCCGAAGGTGGTAGAATAATGACTGAACTGAACAAACTCACGCTTGCCGACGCCCGTGACAAGCTGCGCGCCAAGGAAGTGACCTCGGTAGAACTGACGCAAAGCTGTCTGGATGCGATCGAGAAAGCGGATGCGCTGAACGCCTTTGTGCATAAAACCCCTGAGATTGCGCTGGAGCAGGCCAAGGCCGCCGATGCACGGATCGCAGAAGGTGACGCGCCTGCCATGTGTGGCTTGCCCGTTGGCATCAAGGATCTGTTCTGCACCAAAGGTGTGCCGAGTCAGGCGGCCTCGGCCATCCTGGAAGGCTTCAAGCCGGAATACGAATCCACCATCACTTCGAAGCTGTTCGACGCAGGTTCGGTCATGCTGGGCAAGCTGAACATGGACGAATTCGCCATGGGCTCGTCGAACGAGACCTCGGTGTACGGCAACGCTGTGAACCCCTGGCGCCGTGGCAATGATGAGGCCCAGCTGACCCCTGGTGGGTCCTCGGGTGGCTCGGCTTCGGCGGTTGCAGCGGATCTGTGTCTGGCGGCCACTGGCACCGACACGGGTGGTTCGATCCGCCAGCCTGCCGCGTTTACCGGCACCGTGGGCATCAAGCCGACCTATGGCCGGTGTTCGCGCTGGGGTGTTGTCGCCTTTGCCTCGTCGCTGGATCAGGCCGGTCCGATGACCAAATCGGTGCGCGATGCGGCGATCATGCTGGAAGCCATGTGCGGCCATGACGAAAAAGATTCGACCAGCGCCGATCTGGCGGTGCCGAATTTTGAGGCCATGCTGACCGGCGACATCAAAGGCAAGAAGATCGGTATCCCCAAGGAATACCGCATGGACGGTATGCCTGCGGAGATTGAAAAGCTGTGGGAAGACGGTCAGGCGATGCTGAAAGACGCTGGCGCCGAGATGGTCGACATCACGCTGCCGCACACCAAATACGCGCTGCCTGCCTATTATGTGATTGCCCCGGCCGAAGCTTCGTCCAACCTGGCCCGTTATGACGGTGTGCGTTTCGGCCACCGCGCCACGCTGGAGGCGGGCGACGGTATCACCGAGATGTATGAGAAATCCCGCGCCGAAGGATTTGGCCCCGAGGTGCAGCGCCGTGTGATGGTGGGTACCTATGTGTTGTCGGCAGGTTTCTATGACGCTTACTACAACCGGGCCCGTCGGGTGCGTGCGCTGATCAAGAAAGACTTTGACGAAGTGTTCGCCGCCGGAGTTGACGCAATCCTGACCCCGGCCACGCCGTCTGCGGCCTTTGGTCTGGGTGAAATGAAAGACGCCGATCCGATCCAGATGTATCTGAACGACGTTTTCACCGTCACCGTGAACCTTGCGGGGCTGCCGGGCATTTCGGTGCCGGCCGGTCTGGATGCGCAGGGTCTGCCGCTGGGGCTGCAGCTGATTGGCCGCCCATGGGAAGAGGGCGATCTGCTGAATACCGCTTACGCGCTTGAGGGTTCGGCGGGTTTTGTAGCCAAACCCGGCCAGTGGTGGTAAGACGTCTTTGAAACAAGGCCCGGGCATGGCTCGGGCCTTTTTCTTGAGGCCCGTATCTATCGCGGATGAGACTGCGTGGGAAACGGCTGAAAAGACAGGCAAAGAACGGCAAAGAGCAGGCAGGATTCGGATGATGCGACATATCTTTGGTGGTTTGGCCCTAATGGGGCTGGCAGCATGTGCCCCGGCGGTTCCGGATTCGGCAGCGGGTGTTGGGTTTGGCGATTATGACGATTACCAGCGTCAGCAGGCCGCGCGTGAGGCCGCTTTGAATGGCGAAGCTTTGCCGGCACCCGCTGCCGTATCCTCCGAGCCGCTGAGCGCCACCGGCGCTGTGCAACCTGCCTCCGAGGCTGAAAACCTTGCTGCTGACACCGCCGCGGCGCTGAACTCGGGCGAAACCCCGCTGGAGGCCAGCCCGTCCAATCCGGCCCCTGCTGTGGCACTGAACGCCTCTGGCATCTCGGATGAGAACAACTTTGAAAACGTGGCAGCGCTGCGCACCATCGAAGGTGACAAGGCCCGCATCGATCAGAACCGCGCCCAGTATAAGCTGGTGGAACCGACAGAGCTGCCATCGCGCAGCGGTAATGAAGGGCCCAACATTGTGGCCTTTGCGCTGGAAACCACCCACCCGGTGGGCACGCAGCTGTATAAACGTTTTGCCGCCTCTCAGACACGTGCCGATCGCAACTGCGCCAAATATGCCTCGGCCGATTTGGCCCAGGCGGCCTTCCTGGCCAAAGGCGGTCCCAGCCGTGACCGTCTGGGCATTGATCCCGATGGCGATGGCTACGCCTGCCACTGGGATCCCAGCGCCTACCGCAAAGCCACCGGTGGCTAAGTATTCGTGATGGCAATGGATATTATCCAGCACCCATCCCCCAACTTCGGGCCGCGCCGCGATGGTTTGCGGCCCGAATTGATTGTGCTGCATTACACCGCGATGGATACCGCACAGGCGGCTTTGGCGCGGCTGTCGGACCCGCAACATGAGGTGTCAGCGCATTATCTGATTGGTCGCTGCGGTCAGATCTGGCAGTTGGTGGATGACGAGATGCGCGCCTGGCATGCTGGGGCAGGGGCCTGGGGCGGGCAGGGCGATGTGAACTCGCGCTCGATCGGGATCGAGCTGTCCAACAGCGGGGCAGAGCCGTTTTCTGAACTTCTGATGTCCTCTCTTGAGGCGTTGCTGACGGATCTGATGGCCCGCTGGAACGTCCCACCTGAGGGTGTGATAGGTCATTCCGACATGGCGCCTTTGCGCAAGAGAGACCCTGGGCCGCGCTTTGACTGGGAGCGGTTGGCTCTGCAGGATCTGTCGATCTGGCCGAACCCAAAATTGAAAGGTATTCACGATGATCCTAATTTTTGGACCGTCGATCGGATAGTTGAGTTTGGTGAACTTTTGCGCCAAATCGGTTACGATATCCCCACAGGTGAAATGCCCGGTGCGGTGTATCTGGCAAAATTCAGCGAACGTTTTGTAAAAGGGCGCAAGCAAGAACCTGGCTACACCTTTGCCGCTGCGGCGGATCTAGCGCGAAGATACCCGGCGCAGTCCAGTCTTTCCTAGGCTGGAAAACACCTTCGGAAACATTGACCACGCAGGGCTTTCCCCGTAGACCCAGCCACGCGCGGAGGGCCGGATGGCCGCTGGTGGCAGGGTAACCGGTCACGAGAGGAAAGTCCGGACTCCACAAGGCAAGGGTGCCGGGTAACGCCCGGCGGGGGCAACCCCAGGGAAAGCGCCACAGAAAACAGACCGCCTCGCGGGTCGTTGGTTCGCCAAGGACACCTCCGACGGGGTAAGGGTGAAACGGTGGGGTAAGAGCCCACCGCGGGTCTGGCAACAGAACCGGCACGGCAAGCCCCACCCGGAGCAATGCCGAATAGGGGCTTCACGCGGCGTGTCCGCAGGGTCGGCCTTGACCCAGAAGCCCGGGTTGGCAGCTAGAGGTCTGTTGGCAACAGCAGGCCTAGATGAATGGTCATCTCGGACGGGGCGACTCGTCTACGACAGAATCCGGCTTACAGGCCCTCCGCGCATAGGAATTTCCCTGCTTCGATCAGGGGGCATTGGCCACGAAGGGCCGAAAAACAAAGGGTTTTTGGAATAGGCTCAGATTCCTGTCATATTGCTGTTGACTCGGGGGCGTGATCCCTTAAAAGGCAGGCTTCAAGCATTCCACGGGACGGCCCGACTGACCCGTTTCGACTGAGACTGGAGATATAACAATGGCGAAGCCGACGACGATCAAAATCCGTCTGAACTCGACCGCTGGCACGGGCCACTTCTATGTGACCAAGAAAAATGCCCGCACCATGACCGAAAAAATGATTGTACGTAAGTACGATCCGGTTGTGCGTAAGCACGTCGAATACAAAGAAGGTAAGATCAAGTAAGATCTGACCTATCTGGTTTTGTAAAACGCCGCGTCTGGGATTTCCCGACGCGGCGTTTTCTTTTTGATGCCCCTTGCGCCAGCCCATCCGCTTGTGGAATGCTGAGACCATGGGAATGTTATCGCAAACATCGCCGCAGCTGCTGAAGCTCCGCCCCGCCACACCCGCAGATCATGCCGGTGTGGAGGCCTTACTGGCGCGCAGCTATCCACGCCTGTTGAAGCGGGATTATCCCCCCTCCACCATGGTCACCGCGGTGCCGTTGATCTCACGTGCTAACCCCACTTTGTTGGCATCTGGTACCTATTATGTGATTGAGCATGAAGGCCAAATTCTGGCCGCTGGCGGCTGGACCAAAGCCGCGCCCAGCCGCAGCCGGGGGCGTGCCGGGGTGGGCCATATACGCCATGTGGCAACGGATCCTGACCACCTCCGTCAGGGACTGGGACAGGCGCTGATGCGCCATGTGATCCGCGATGCACGCCGCTCTGGTGTGACGGAGCTGCAGTGCCTGTCGACCCGCACGGCCTTGCGATTCTATAAGGCGCTGGGATTCGCCGAAGGACGAGAATTGAACGTGCCGCTGGCGCAGGGGATCACCTTCCCGGCGATTGAGATGTGGCGCAAGCTGGACTGACCTGCCAGATCAACGGAACTGAACGGGGCGCTTCTGGCGCCCTTTTTCATGTCTCGGCCTCTGTGGGGAGGAGCCAGCAGCATAGTATCTCGACGGAGATGTCAATTGTTGTTTTGCGCGCAACGGAATACCGCCTGATAATGAGTTTTTTGAACTCCTTCGAGCATAGTGCAGGTCATCGGATTCATAGCAATCCTCAAACCTAGCGTGCTTCACGATAGCCGTTTTGGCATCCCCTCTCCCCATCCATCCTCGCCGAAAATCAGGGCGGGCGGGCAATCAGCTTTTCGGTCGATTGTGTCCCAGATTTTCTCCAACCAACTCGCAGCCGTTTCAACAATTGCATCGTTAACTGAGAACGGTTGGTCGAAAGGATCAAACATCGGGACGTCAGGCTTAATTTTTCCATCGACAAATCGCACGTCAAATAGAACCCTGTGGCCGTCGATCGCCTTGTTCAGAGTGAACAAGTTCGGGCCAACAAGATGCAAGATAACAGAAAACCTACCGTCTGGCTCTTGGGGTGGATGAAGCCCGAATTGTATTTCCTTGGTTTCCTGCGGTAGCTTGGACAATGCTACGGTCAGGGTCTCTTTCGCTTTCTGCATGTGGGCATCAAGGATCCCCGCGAGCGCTATAGAATATGCCTTCAAATCTTCTTGCAATTTTAGTGTCTCCAATGGGTTCGCACACCAGCCTATATTCTGTGGACCGGAAGCCAACACGAAATGCAGACATCTCCAAAAGAAAAGGCCGGTCACTGGGACCGGCCTTTCGAAATTCGTGTTAACCAAGCGATTACTCGCTGTCGCCCATGAACATCAGCAGGAACTGGAACATGTTCAGGAAGCTGATGTAGAGGCTCAGCGCGCCGTCAAAGGCGGCTTTGTCCATCCACTCCTGATCGCCGTGCGATGCGTAGGCAACGTAGGTGTTCTTGATTTCCTGCGTGTGGAACGCGGTCAGCGCGGCAAAGATCAGCAGGCCAATGGCCGAGATTGCGTACATCATGACCGGAGATTGCAGGAAGATGTTCACGATCATTGCCACGATCAGGCCGATCACACCCATCATCAGGAAGGTGCCCATGCCGGAGAGGTTCCGTTTGGTGACGTAGCCGAACATCGACAGGCCCGCAAAGGCAATGGCGGTTACCAGGAAGGTCTGCACGATCGAGAACGGGGTGTAGATCAGGAAGATTGAGCTCAGCGACAGGCCAATAACGGTGGCGAAGGCAAAGAAACCCAGCTGTACGGCCGCTGCGGAGCCTTTGCGCATCAGCGCGCCCCAACCGAAGAAGATGAAGGCCAGCGGGCCGAACATGATCACCCATTTCAGCGGGCTGGCGTAGATCGCATAACCCAGGCTGGTCAGGTAGCGGTCCGCGCCGATCTGCGCCGCAGCCTGCGATGGATCCGTGGTGACGGCCAGACCCGCGATGGCCCAAGCGGCCAGTGCGGTGATCAGCATGCCTACGGACATGGTGCCGTAAACTTTGTTCATGTGAGCGCGCAGACCCTCGTCAATCTGTGCGGCACGGGCACCCGCTGCGCTCCGGATGGTGTCGAATTCAGCCATAAAAGCCTCCGATAAATGTGTCTCAGCCCCAAAGGTTTGGGGTCTTAGCGCAAATATCGGGTAGGGGCGGCCTCATTTCAAGGGTCAGAACGCAAAAGGAGGCGCAAATCGCGCCTCCTAATCGGATCAATTTCGCTCAATACGTGCGAAAGTTGGGTTTATTTAACCCAATTGGTCGGGGCGTCCCAAACCGGGCGGGCCGCTTCGGCCTCAGCTTCGGCGCGGGACAGGCCCAGATCGGTCAGGGCACGGGCGTCCAGGCTGCGCAGGGCGCGGCGCTGACGGTACAGCGATTCGAGGCCCATCAGGCGCGACAGCAGGGAAACGCGGGGGGCGGAGAGACGGATGGCGGCGTTGGAAGCAACGGTGATCATGGCGGTGTCACTTTCTTGATTGTGATTTGTTGAGGAGGTCTTATCATTCTTGGTGATGTATATGCCTGAGTCGCTTTCATTGTGGAAATGAATGTTTGGCAATTCAAATATCAAGGATTGTGATATATGAGAAATCTCGACGTCACCACGTTGCGCTCTTTTGTGGCTGTGGCCGAACTTGGCGGTGTGACCCGCGCGGCCGGTTTTCTGAACCTGACCCAGTCGGCGGTTTCTATGCAGTTGAAAAGGCTGGAGGAACTTCTGGGTCTCAACCTGTTGGACCGCTCCAGCCGTTCCGTCAGTCTGACGGCCTCGGGCGAACAGCTATTGGCCTATGCCCGCCGGATGGTGACCCTCAACGATGAGGTGATCGAGCGGTTGACCGACCAGAAATTCGAGGGAGAAATCGTTTTGGGCGTGCCGGTGGACATTGTGTATCCGGCGGTTCCGCAGGTCTTGCAGATGTTTACGGCGCGCTATCCCCGCATGAAGGTGCAGCTGGTGACCTCGTTCACCAAAGAGCTGATGGACCTTTATCGCCGGGGCGAAGTGGATGTGACGCTGACCACGGAAATCGGCGTGGCCTCTGATGGCGAGACCCTGACCACCAAACCGCTACAGTGGATCGGTGCGAAACATGGCAACGCCTGGAAGCAACGGCCGCTGCGTCTGGCCTTTGGGCGGCGCTGCATTTTCCGAAGTGGGGTTATTGCCGCCTTGGAAGAGGCGAATATTCCCTGGGAGCTTGCGGTAGAAACCGACAGCGATCGCACCATTGAGGCGACGGTCAGCGCCGATCTGGCTTTGCATGCGATGCTTGAGGGCACCAAACCGGACCATCTGGAGGCGACAGATCATGGCGGCACCCTGCCAGAGCTGACACAGCAGAACATCAACCTCTATGCGACCGAGAAAGGCAAAGGTGAGGTTGTGAAGGTGCTGTGTGATCAGCTGCGGCAGGCCTACCGGACGATGTGAGCCGCGTTAAACTCTGTGAACACCTTGATCAGGGCGCGTTAAACTTGATTAAGGTGTGATCACCACCTTACCGGTCGACTTGCGGCTTTTAAGCAATTCCAGACCTTCTGCGGCCCGGTCCAGTGGCAAGACATGGCTGACATGAGGGCGCAGCTTGCCCTCGGCGTACCATTGGAACAATTCGGTCATGCTTTCAGTCAGGACCGCGGGGGCAAACTTCAGGTAGCCGCCCCAATACAGCCCCAGAACCGTGAGGTTTTTCACCAGCATATGGTTCGCCGGGATCTGCGGCACCTCACCCGAGGCAAAGCCGATCGGGATCAGCCGGGCTTCGGGTTTGCAAGCGCGGAACGCGGCCTCCCACTGGTCACCACCCACCGGATCATAGACCACATCTGCCCCACCAAGCGCCTTCACTTCGGCCCGGATGTCCTGCGTTTTGGCGTCGATCAAATGGTCGGCGCCGGCCTGACGGGCCACCTCCAGCTTGTCCGCGCCACGGGCGCAGGCGATGACTGTCGCCCCCATCAGTTTGCCAATCTCAACCGCTGTTAACCCAACGCCCCCAGCGGCGCCGAGCACCAGCAATGTCTCTCCGGGCTGCATCCGCGCCCGATGTTTCAGCGCCACATGGCTGGTGCCATAGGCGATCTGAAAGGCGGCGGCGTGCTCAAACGACATTTCATCGGGAATCGGAACCAGCCGGTCCACCGGAAAACAGCCCTTTTCTGCCAAGCCACCGCTGCCACTGTAGATTGCAACACGCGCTCCCGGTGCAGGTCCGGTTGTGTCTTTGCCCAAGGATTCAACAGTGCCCGCCATCTCAAGGCCCAGGGTGAAGGGCGGCTTGGGCGTGTCCTGATAACGGCCCTTCATCATCAACAGATCGGCAAAGTTTAATCCGCAGGCTTGGATTGTGACCCGCGCTTCCCCCGGTGCGGGAACGGGCTCAGGTATATCGTAAATGTCTGGTTTTGTGGTAAAATCCCTGACTTGAAACGCGCGCATGCTGCCCCCCATTTTGTCCTATTGCCTCGCTCCTGTCCTGTTTATGCCGCGTTGCAGCATCGCTGTCAAAAGCTGAGGCGTCGCAGGACGCAGGGGAACATATGCAGCAGTGTCGATATTTTGACGTCCCGACTGCACCCAAAACGTGTGTTTATTCTTGATAGAATCGCGTTTTCCGGTAAGTTCGGAACCCAGTAACAGAACAGACAGCCTTAATTACCGGAATGTTACGGGGGACAGGGCGGAAGTCTGACATGGGAATTGGTATTTAAGGAGTCGCACATGGCGCACCCTGTCGACGTGCATGTTGGTAAACGTATCCGTCATCGCCGCTGGATGGTTGGGATGACCCAGCAGCAGCTTGCCGAAATGGTGGGCATCAAGTTTCAACAGATTCAGAAGTATGAAACCGGCACCAACCGGGTCAGCGCCTCGCGGCTGTGGAACATCGCAGAAGCGCTGAATGTTGAAGTCAGCTTTTTCTTCGAAGGTCTGGACGGTGACAGCGAGGATGCGGAGGGCAAACAGATTGTGCCATCTGATCTGATCGCTGACAAAGAAGCGATGGATCTGGTGCGGTCCTACTATGGGATCCCCGAACATCAGCGCAAGCGTCTGTTTGAACTGGCCCGCTGCCTGTCGGACGTTGCTTGAAAGAAGCGGTTTACAAGCGGTTCACCTGACCGCTTGAGCCGCCGGTGCGAACAGGCTACCCCTTTGGCAAACGACGGAGGGGCTCATGCAGGACGCCAAACAGATCATTGAAACGGCCCATGCGCTTGCAGATGCGGCGCGTGCGGCAATCCTGCCGCATTTTCGTGCCCCCGGGCTGGATGCGGAAAACAAGCTGAGCGAGGGGTTTGACCCCGTCACTGTCGCCGACCGGGCTGCAGAACGGGCCATGCGGGCCATTCTGGCCACAGAGCGCCCCCATGACACCATTATTGGCGAAGAGTTTGGCCGCAAAGACGGCACCTCAGGCCTGTCCTGGGTGCTGGACCCGATTGATGGCACCCGTGGCTTCATGAGTGGCACCCCAACCTGGGGGGTGTTGATCGCGGTCTCCGATGCCAGTGGCCCGATCTTCGGCATGATCGACCAACCCTACATCGGGGAGCGGTTCTGGGGCGGTTTGGGGCAGTCGGAAATGACCGGCCCGCAGGGGCCACGGGATCTGAAAACCCGCGCGGCGCGCCCTCTGTCCGAGGCCGTTTTGTTCACCACCTTCCCCGAAGTTGGCTCTGAGGCGGAGAGGCTGGGCTTTCAGAGTGTCGAAAAGCAGGTGAAACTGACTCGCTACGGAATGGATTGCTATGGTTATGCCCTTGTTGCGACAGGGCAGATTGACCTGGTGATCGAAGCCGGGTTGCAAAGCTACGACATTCAGGCGCCCATTGGGGTGGTTGAGGCGGCAGGCGGCGTGGTGACCGACTGGCAGGGCAATCCGGTGCATGAAGGCGGGCGCGTTGTGGCTGCAGCCAACCCCCAGATCCATGCCGAAGCGCTGGCCTACCTGTCGCAGGCGCCCGAAGGCTAAACACGCGCGGGGCTTGATCCGACGCCGGTATTGCGAATAATCAGGGGCAACAGCGCGAGTCCTTTGCCCCTTTCTGTCGCGCCGAACCACACACGAATCCGAAGGGGGCCAAATCGTGTGTGGAGAGGTTGATGACCCAATATACCATTCGAAATGCAGACTATGTTCTGACCATGAACGACACCCGTGAAGAACTTGCGGGGGCGGACCTTCATGTGGAAAACGGCGCGATCACGGCCATCGGCCACGGGCTGCCCGCGCAGGGAGAGGTGATCGACGCGCAGGGCTGTGTGGTGACACCGGGGTTGGTGAACACACATCACCATCTGTACCAGAGCCTGACCCGGGCCGTACCTGGTGGGCAGGACGCCCTGTTGTTTGGCTGGCTGCAAACACTCTACCCGATCTGGGCCAGGTTTGGTCCCGAAGAGATGTATGTCTCGGCGCAGGTGGGGCTGGCGGAACTGGCCTTGTCGGGTTGCACGCTCAGCTCGGACCACCTGTACCTTTACCCCAATGGCGCCCGTTTGGATGACACGATCGCCGCCGCTGCCGAGATCGGTATGCGGTTTCATCCCACCCGCGGGGCGATGAGCATTGGCGAAAGTGACGGTGGGCTGCCACCGGATCACTTGGTCGAAGAAGAGGCGGCGATCCTTGAGGATTGTATCCGTGTGATCGATGCGCATCACGACGCCCGCGAGGGCGCGATGTGTCGGGTCGGGGTGGCACCTTGCTCGCCGTTCTCGGTGAGCCGTGACCTGATGCGGGATGCGGCCATTCTGGCGCGGGACAAAGGGGTGATGCTGCACACCCATCTGGCCGAAAACGACGAAGACATTGCCTATTCGCTGGAAAAATTCGGCTGCCGTCCCGGCCAATATGCCGAGGATCTGGGCTGGACTGGGGAGGATGTCTGGCACGCCCATTGTGTGAAACTCGACGGCGAAGAGATTGATCTCTTCGCCCGCTCCCGCACCGGCGTGGCGCATTGCCCCTGTTCTAACTGCCGCCTTGGCTCGGGCATTGCGCCGCTGCGTCCGATGCGGGACGCAGGGGTGAAGGTGGGGCTTGGAGTGGATGGCTCTGCCAGCAACGACAGCGGCAATCTGATGGCGGAGGCGCGACAGGCGATGTTGTTGCAGCGTGTGGCCCGCGGCGCTGATGCCATGAGCGCCCGCGAAGCGCTGGAGATTGCCACCCGTGGCGGCGCCGAGGTGCTGGGCCGCAGTGATTGTGGGCAGTTGGCCCTTGGCAAACGCGCCGATATCGCAATCTGGGACGTGCGCGGCGTTGAAAGCGCCGGCAGCTGGGATCCGGCAGCGCTGCTATTGGCTGGTCCGCAGAAGGTGCGTCATCTGCTGGTCGAAGGCCGCCAGATCGTGCGGGACTACCAGATCGCTACATTGGATCTGCCCAATCTTCTGCAGCGCCAGCGCGCTTTGGCGCTGAAACTGGCGGCTTGATACCATTGGGGCGGCGGACCTATGTGCGCCGCCCTTTGCTGGCAAAGTTTGGGGCAAGATTGGGGTAAAGCCTGTCTTTAGTATATCCTACAGGCCCGCGGCGGGCTGAGAAGCTGGCACAACAGGGTAGCCCTACGCAGTTTCTCTGCGACCTCGAGGCGAGAAAACCGGTGAAAGCCGAGGCAAACCCTCCCTCTGAACGGTGCAATGCATTCTAAAGAGGGGCCGCACAGCCGCCTGCACAGCTTCATCCTTTTGCCCCATTCCGCGATCATTGTGTGGACCTCACTCACAAGGAATGGACTGCCCCATGACCCTTTCGCGCAAATCGACCCTGTTTGGCCTCGCCGCTGCCACGCTGCTGGCAGGCTGTATGAGTTCCGCACCGGTGGCCACGCCAACACAGTATCAGGCAACCAGCAGCAGCCATGTCCGCGCCAATTTTGCCTCCATCCACCAGCAACAGAACATCGAGCGCGCCAAGCGTGGGCTGTCGAAGCTTCGCCAGGATCGCAGCCTGATGGCTGCCGCCGCTGCCCATGCCCGTGACATGTCGCAGCGCAACTTCTATTCCCATTTTGCCCCAGATGGTGGCGATCCGATGGATCGCGTGCGCGCCGCTGGCGGCTGCCGTTCCAGCCTGTCGGAGAACATCGCCAAGAACTGGAAAGACGACATGAAAGTGTTCTGGGCTTGGATGGCTTCGCCGAAACACTACAAGAACATGATGGACGGCAAATACACCCGCTACGGCGTTGGCAGCTACAATGGCTACTACGTCATGGTCTATGCCGGCCCCTGCGTCTGATCGCAGCTGTCACAGGCGGGACCACCCTGTCCGGAAAACAATGTTGGAGGCTATCCCAATTCGGGGTAGCCTTTTTCTATTGGACAACAGCGACGCGCCGCGCGGCAAGCGCCGGTCAGACGTCGCTTGCAGGGGAGAAATGACATGAAGTTACTGCAAAAAGGCGCGCTGGGTCTGGCCGTTGTTGCCGCGATTGGCCTGTCGGCCTGTGTCTCAACCGTCAGTCCCAAGCCAACGGCCTCTGCAACGTCGGGTCCGGTGGCCACTTCGGGGTTTGGCGGGATGCTGAACCAGCAGAGGGGCGCGCAGGGGCTGTCGCTGCTCAGTCAGGACAGTGCCTTGACTGCCGCCGCCCGTAGTCATGCCACTGAGATGGTGAGCAAAGGCTATTTCTCCCACACCGGCGCCAATGGGTCGAATGTTTCCGGTCGGATGCGTGCGGCAGGGGGCTGCCGAGCGGCTGTGGCGGAGAACATCGCCGAAGGGCAGGGCAGTGAGACGGCTGTGTTCAACGCGTGGATGACCTCCTCGGCGCATCGCAGCAATATGCTTTATCGCAAATACACCCGTTACGGTCTGGGCCGGTCAGGCAACACCTGGGTGCTGGTCCTTGCCGGCCCCTGTGTCTAATTGGCTGTGTCTAATTGGCTGCGCTAAACGGGCAGCGCTGCGCGAGGCGCCTTCGGGCGCCTCCCTCGTCCGAGCATTAACTGCGTCGCTGACCGTTGATCCAGACGCTTTCGATGGCCCGGTCATCCCCCATCATGATGGTGGGGAAAATCGCCTCCCAGATATCCTCGGCGCGGGCCGCGCGCTGGGTGATTTCGGGAGTCGAGGCCAGGTTCAGCACCACCAGATCCGCCTCCATCCCGGGTGCGATATTGCCAACCTTGTCCTCCAACCGCATGGCGCGGGCGGATCCGCCGGTTGCCAGCCATAACAGCTCGGCCGGATGCAGCGGCCGGTGCCGCAACTGTGCCACCTCATAGGCCGAAGCCATCGTGCGCAGCATCGAGAAGCTGGAGCCACCGCCGGTGTCCGTCGCCAGACCAATCCGGTAGCCCGCCGCAGACAAACCATCCATGTCAAACAGACCTGAGCCGATGAAAGTGTTGGACGTCGGGCAATGCACCAGCGCCGCGTCCACCTCTTTCAGCCGATCCTTTTCGCGCTGTTCCAGATGGATCGTATGGCCAAACATGCCGCCTTCGCGCAGCAGGCCATAGGCCTCATATGTGTCCAGATAATCGCGCGCCGAAGGGTAGAGCGATTTCACCCATTCGATCTCATCCACCTGTTCGCTCAGATGGGTCTGCATCAAAACATCGGGATATTCTGCCCAAAGCGCCCCCAGTGCCTCAAGCTGCGCGGGGGTGGAGGTGGGCGAAAACCGTGGCGTGATTGCATAGCCAATCCGGTCCCGCCTGTGCCAGCGTTCCAGCAGCGCTTTGCTGTCATCATAAGCCGATTGCGCGCTGTCGCGCAGGCCGGTCGGGGCGGTGTCACGGTCCATGCAGGTTTTGCCCGCAACCACCCGCTGCCCACGGGCTGTTGCGGCCTCAAATAGTGCTTCCACGCTTTCGGGATGGATGGTGCAATAGCTGGCCATAGTTGTGGTGCCGTGGCTGAGGGTCAGGTCGAGATAACGCTCGGCAATCTCGGCCGCATAGGCCTTGTCGCCAAAGCGCATTTCTTCAGGGAAAGTGTAGCTGTTAAGCCAGTCGATCAGACGTTTGCCCCAGCTGGCGATGATGCCGGTCTGGGGATAATGCACATGCGAATCCACAAACCCTGCCAGGATCAGCGCGTCGCCATAGTCCACCCGCGGCAGCTGCGGGTGTGACGCCAACACTGTTTCCGCAATGCCAACCTCTGCGATTTTGCCCCGCGCAATCCGCACCGCGCCCTGGCGTTCGTGTCGGGCGGCGGTGATCCCTGCCACAAAGGGGTCGGCGTCAAAACGCAGAACCTGACCGGTCAGGATAACCTCTGTCGATGTGTTGATTGCGGACATGGCACGTTCCTTTTCCGCCAGTCTAAGCGCTGGGCAGGGCGAGGTAAATCGCCGCTTTTGCACCTGAATTGGCCGTTGCCCCATTGTGCCTGCGCCCCCGGCTCCGCTATGAAAAAGAGAAGACGGGCAGGCGTATCAGGCAACGGAGGCAGCCATGCGGCAAGACCACGACACCCCCATCCGTTCCGACGACGCCACTGCGGATGTGCAGCCCCTTGTTGTGAACCCTGACGGCACCACGGAAGGCGACTATGAGCTGTCGCGCAAAGACGTAGCCGCCATTCTGCGGGCGGTGGATCAGGACGATCTGCAGCAGTTGTCCGACCTCCTGGACCCGCTGCACCCGGCCGACATCGCCGACCTTCTGGAACAGCTGAACGCCTATGACCGGCGCCGCCTTGTTAAGCTTTATGACCGCGAGTTTGACGGCGACATCCTGTCCGAATTGGATGAAGCGCTGCGCGAAGAGATCATCGCCGTGCTACGCCCTGACGTTCTGGCCGAGGCTGTGCGTGAGCTGGAAACCGACGATGTTGTGGATCTGGTTGAGGATCTGGATGAGCCGCAGCAAGAAGCGATCCTAGAGGTTCTGGAAGACGCTGACCGGGTTGCGGTGGAACAGGCGCTGGCCTATCCCGAACACTCCGCCGGCCGGCTCATGCAGCGCGAAGTTGTGGCGGCGCCGGAACATTGGACGGTTGGGCAGGCGATTGACTATCTGCGCCGCGCCGAAGCCCTGCCCGAGCAGTTTTACCATGTAATCTTGGTGGATCCGCGGATGCGGCCCCAAGGCAACGTGACGCTGGGCAAGCTGATGTCCGCCCATCGCGAGGTTCTGTTGGCCGACCTGATCGAAGAGGTCTTTGAGGTCATTCCGGTCACCCAGGATGAAGAAGATGTGGCCTATGCTTTTAACCAATACCACCTGATCTCCGCCCCGGTTGTGGACGAGGATGAGCGGCTGGTCGGGGTGATCACCATTGATGATGCAATGGTGGTGCTGGATGAGGAACACGAAGAGGACATTCTGCGCCTGGCCGGTGTGGCCGATGAGGCCAGCCTATCCGACAGCATCATCGCTGCCGCCAAAGGGCGGGCGCTGTGGCTGGGGGTGAACCTCATCACCGCAATCATGGCGTCACTGGTGATCGATATGTTCTCTACCACAATCGACCAGATGGTCGCATTGGCGGTTCTGATGCCGATCGTGGCCTCGATGGGGGGCAATGCGGGCACCCAGACGATGACCGTTGCCGTGCGGGCCCTTGCGACCCGCGACCTGACAGCGCAGAACGCACTGAGGGTGGTCAAACGAGAGGTGTCGGTTGGCATCGTCAACGGGGCGCTATTTGGTTTGGTGATGGCAGGTGTGGCGGTGCTGTGGTTTGGCGTGCCGATGTTGGCTGCGGTCATCGGGCTGGCGATGCTGGGCACGCATATCGCTGCGGCGCTGGGTGGCATTGTGATCCCCATGGCGCTGGATCGTCTAAACATCGACCCGGCGCTGGCCTCGGGGCCATTTGTGACCACGGTCACGGATGTTGTTGGATTTTTTGCCTTTTTGGGGCTCGCGGCGCAGGTATTGCTATGACCGATCTCTCTGAAATCAAAGCAGCGGCGCGGAAATCTGCCTTTGCCCGTCGCAAGGTCGCCCATGGCGCTGGCCTGGTGGGGCGGTCGTCGCTGCTCAGCGAAGTGCTGGCGGGCTACCGCGGCGTTCCCTTGGCGGGCTACATGCCGATCCGCACTGAAATCAGCCCCCTTCCGGCAATGGAAGAGGCCGCCGCACACGGGCTGGTGGGGGTGCCGGTGATCACCGGCGAAGCCCAGCCGCTGCGGTTTTCCCGCTGGGAACCGGATTGCCTGATGAAAGACGGCCCGTTCGGGGCACAAATCCCTGCCGAGGACCGCTTTTTCACCCCTGAAATACTGATCGTGCCGCTGGTCGCCTTTGACCGTGCCGGAAACCGGCTGGGCTATGGCGGCGGCTTTTATGATCGGACTTTGGAAAAGCTGCGCGCCGAAGGTCCATGCCTCGCGATTGGCTTTGCCTACGGCGCGCAGGAGGCTGAAACCCTGCCGCTGGAACCGACAGATCAGCCCCTCGATTTGATCGTGACTGAGGCGGAAATTCTCAATTTTTAAGGGACTTACCCGACATCGCTGCCAGCAGATGCGCCTCAGCTTCACGTAAGTGGCGGATCAAATGTTGAACGGCCGTTTCGATGCCGCCTGCCTGGACCGCCTCTACCATCAAGTGATGGTCCGACAGCCAGTCGGGCGTGCGTTCGGGCAAGGCGCTATACGCGGCGATCTGGATCTGGCAGGCGATCCGCAAACCCTCAATCATCGCAATCTGCCGGCCGCGCCCTGCCGGTGCATAGAGCGCTGCATGAAACATCCGGTCGCCTTCCGCCCAATCCGGCCTCAAGGCTTCCAGATCCGAGCGCCTCAAAGCATAGTGCAGCTTTTCCAATGACTTAACATCGTGTCGCGGGGTCGCGCGACGCAGCACATCGGCCTCCAGCATCACCCTCAGATCAAAGGCTTCCCGGATTTCCACCTCTGTCATCGCAACGACATGTGCCCCCTTGTTTGGGGTCAAAACCACCAAGCCGTCTATCGCCAATAGGGCTAGGGCATCCCGCACAGGTATCCTGCTCGCGCCATAAAGCTTGGCGAGGTCTTCCTGCTTCAGTTTTTCGCCAGGTTGAAACGCACCCCGCAACAGGGCGGTTTTTACCTGATCCGCAATGACCTTTGCCTGCATCTGGTCTACCCAATCTACATTATGTATACATGTATACATTGGTGATTCTGAAAACTCCAGAGGGCTCCATGGCAAAAGCGACGGCACAACAGCATGATTATACGGCGCAGGTTACCTGGACGGGAAACACCGGTGCAGGCACCGCGCACTACCGCGCCTACCAGCGACGCTGGCAAGTGCAGACCCCGGGAAAGCCTGTCATTGAGTGTTCAAATGATCCGATGCTGGGGGGCGATCCGACGCTCCACAATCCCGAAGACATGCTGCTTGCGGCGCTCTCGGCCTGTCATATGTTGTGGTTTCTGCATCTCGCCTCCGAAGCAGGTGTGGTGGTTACCAGCTACAGCGATAACCCGATCGGCGTCGGCTACTGTGAGCCAAACGGAGCAGGCCGCTTCCTCTCCGCAACGCTCCACCCCGAAATCACCTTGGCGTCGGGCTCCGACCCGGCAGCGGCAGACGCCCTGCACGCCCGCATTCACGATGTCTGCTTTATTGCCCGTTCCGTGGCGTTTCCTGTTACCTGTTCCGCCACATATGTTGTGGAATAGGGCAAGTTAACCATTGTTACGGGGCGATTCACCGCTTCCCCTCTTGTCATGCCGCTGTCGCGGGCCTAGGCAGAGCTTATGAAGATACTCTTTCTTGGCGATGTAATGGGGCGTGCCGGACGGCGCGCGGTGACCGAAAAGCTGCCGAAACTCCGTGAGGAATGGCGGTTGGATTTCGTGGTGGTCAATGGCGAAAACGCCAGCAACGGGATGGGGCTGTCTGGCGAACATGCCAAGGCCCTGCTGGAGGCTGGTGCCGATTGCATCACCTTGGGCGATCATGCGTTTGACCAGAAGGACATGCTGCAATTTATCGAACAGGAGCCGCGTATCATCCGGCCCCTGAACTTTGCCAAAGGCGCACCCGGTCGGGGGCATCGGGTGTTTTCGGACCGCCGAGGGCGCAAGATTCTTGTCACCCAGATTTTGGGAAATGTCTTTATGAAACGGGCATTTGACGATCCATTCTCTGCGGCCGATGCGGTTCTGCGGCAGCATGTTCTGGGGGGCGCGGTACAGGCCGCTCTGGTGGATATGCACTGTGAAGCCACCAGTGAGAAAATGGGCATGGGGCATTATTGCGATGGCCGCGCCAGCGTGGTTGTGGGGACCCACACCCATATCCCAACAGGGGACGCTCAGATCCTGAACGGTGGGACCGCATACCTGACGGATGCCGGTATGTGCGGCGATTACAACAGCGTGATTGGCATGGAAAAGACTGAGCCCATGCGCCGTTTTGTGACAGGGATGCCGAAATCCCGCTTCACCCCTGCGCTGGGGGAGGCCACCCTCTCGGGCGTTTATGTTGAGACCGATGACCGCACCGGTCTGGCGACAACGGTGAAGATGATCCGCCAAGGTGGGCGGTTGGAGCAAGCGGCCCCTTAATACAGATTAACCTCCAGCGGTTTCTGGTTAACTTGTTTCCTGACAGGGCTTTGCCCGTAAAATGCCTCTTGTTGGGCGCGCGTTCCTGCGCGAAACTGCCGGAGACAAGACACGGCTGGACGGCTTACGCCGATGATCTCCAGCGTTAACGGGCGGAGTTACATGGCGTTATTCGAGTTGTCGCAAACCGGCGAAGCGCTGCTGAGCCTTGCCGTTGTTCTTGGCATGTTTGCCCTATTTATCAAAGAGTTGTTCCCCACCGAGGTGGTCGCCATCTTTGGGGTTGCGACTTTGCTGGCGATGGGGCTGTTGCCCTATGACGCGGCTTTGGCGGTTTTGTCGAACCCTGCGCCCTGGACCATTGCAACCATGTTCATCGTGATGGGGGCCCTAGTGCGCACCGGCGCGCTTGCTGCGTTCACCGATATGGCGGACAAGGCAGGGCGCACAAATCCCAAACTGGCGATTGGGGTCTTGATGACCTTTGTGGTGTTGGCCTCTGCGATCATGAACAACACACCTGTTGTGGTTGTGATGATTCCCGTGTTTGTCCAACTGGGGCGGACAATGGGGGTCTCGGCCTCGAAAATGCTGATTCCGCTGTCTTATGCGGCCATTATCGGGGGCACCTTAACCCTGATCGGGACCTCTACCAACCTGTTGGTTGACGGGGTTGCGCGGTCTCAAGGCCTTGAAGGGTTTGGGATTTTTGAGGTTACCCCGCTCGCCGTAGTGCTTGTGACCTGGGGGATGATCTACCTCTATTTCTTTGGCCGAAAGTTGCTGCCGGAGCGAACAACAATGGCGTCGATGCTGTCGGACCGTTCCAAGATGAAATTCTTCACCGAAGCTGTCATTCCCCCTGAATCGAACCTGATCGGGCGCGAGGTGACAGGGGTGCAGCTGTTCAAGCGTGAAGGTGTGCGTCTGGTCGACGTGGTGCGCGGTGATCGTTCGTTGCGCCGCAATATGAAAGACGTGGTTCTGCAGGTTGGCGACCGTGTTGTGCTGCGGACTCAGATGACCGAGTTGCTCAGTCTGCAACGCAATAAGAGTTTGAAAAGGCTGGATCAAGTGGGCGCGGTGGAGACATCGACCGTTGAGGTTCTGATCACGCCAGGTTGCAAAATGGTGGGCCGGGCCTTGGGATCGATGCGTCTGCGCCGTCGCTACGGTGTGTACCCGTTGGCGCTGCACCGACGGAACCAGAACATCAGCGGCCAGCTCGATGAACAGGTGGTGCGCGTGGGCGACACCTTGCTGTTGGAAGGTGCGCCAGAGGACGTTCAGCGTCTGGCATCTGACATGGACATGGTCGATGTAACCCAACCTTCCGTCAAGGCCTACAGGCGTGGCCATGCTCCTCTTGCGGTTGCAACGCTTCTGGCTCTTGTCGGGCTTGGGGCGCTGGGAGTGGCCCCTCTGTTTCATCTGTCGGTGATTGGTGTTGCGATCGTTTTGGTCAGCCGTTGTATCGACAGCGAAGAAGCCTTTTCCTTCATCGAAGGGCGCCTTCTGGCGTTGATTTTTGCCATGCTTGCCATCGGAGTGTCATTGCAGCACACCGGCGCTGTTGCTTTGATTGTTGACGTTATCGCGCCCTATTTGCAGCAATTGCCGCCGTTCCTGATTGTCTGGGCCATCTACGTTCTGACCTCTTTGTTAACCGAGATGGTGTCCAACAATGCGGTTGCGGTGGTTGTGACCCCGATCGCCATGGGGCTGGCGTCTGCGATGGGGCTGGACCCGCGGCCGCTGGTGATCGCCGTCATGGTGGCGGCCTCCTGTAGTTTCGCTACGCCCATTGGCTATCAGACCAATATGCTGGTCTATGGGCCGGGCGGCTACAAATTTACCGATTTCCTTAAAGTTGGTGTGCCGCTGAACATTACGATGGGTCTCTTGGCATCGGCGCTGATCCCGGTGATCTGGCCATTGTAAGAAATAACCTGCAAAACAAGGGCGTTTGCGTGTCTGGCAGGCTTGCAGCCCCATACAGCCCTCCTTTATAGACGTTTGCAACAGGTATTAATGAACGGAGGGTGCCATGGCTGGCCACTCAAAATGGGCGAACATTCAGCACCGTAAGGGCCGTCAGGACGCCGCCCGGTCCAAGCTGTTTTCGAAACTTTCGAAGGAAATTACCGTGGCGGCCAAGATGGGCGACCCGGATCCTGAGAAAAACCCGCGCCTGCGCCTGGCGGTGAAAGAAGCCAAAAGCCAATCGGTTCCCAAGGACGTGATTGAGCGCGCGATCAAGAAATCGGCCGCTGGCGAAGGCGACGATTACGAAGAGATCCGTTATGAAGGCTACGGTCCCAATGGGGTGGCGGTCATCGTCGAAGCGATGACGGACAACCGGAACCGAACCGCCTCGACCGTGCGTTCCACATTTACCAAAAATGGGGGCAACCTCGGCGAAACCGGGTCGGTGGGCTTTATGTTCGACCGCAAAGGTGAGGTGGCCTACCAGGTCGATATTGGCGATGCAGACACCGTGATGATGGCGGCCATTGAGGCCGGAGCAGAAGATGTTGAAAGCACTGAAGAGGGGCATTTGATCTATTGTGCCGACAGCGATCTGCATGAAGTCTCCGGCGCTCTGGAGGCCGAGCTGGGAGAGTCGGAATCGACCAAGCTGGTGTGGAAGCCGACCACAACAACCGAGCTGGATCTGGAAGGGATGCAGAAGCTGATGAAGCTTGTGGATGCGCTTGAAGATGACGATGACGTGCAGCGTGTCACCACGAACTTCGAAGCCTCTGATGAGGTTATGAACCAGCTCTGATTAGCCGAGTTTCCGTTTTCTGAGCTTCCAGCGGCGTCCTTCGGGGCGCCGCTTTTGCATTCAGGTACTTTAAAGTGCCCTTACAGGCGCGACCGCAGCCTGTCGTGCGTGCTTGAACTTTACATATCTCCACATTTCTTGCGAAAAATTTGGCTTTCTGGGGATGGGTTGTTGAATATGCAATATTTCCCGTCAGCGCCGCAGGTTGCGGTGTCCAATGGGTTTGAGAAACCATTTGATTGTAGAATGCTAGGCATTCTCTTGGAAAGGGATGCGATGAAGCACCGTTTTAGAGAGTTTCTACGAAAGGATCTCGTCAATTTTGAGGTTTTGTGGACAACTTGTGGATAACTTTGCCTGTGGATAACTTCTGAAGAAGAGCAGGGCTCCCGCAGAAATTCAACTCGCAACCTGTGGATAAGTCTGTGGGTAAACATGTTAATTAATTGAAAATGCGCAGGTTTTTATGAAAGGCCTATTTCATCGAACGCCGTGAGATATCCACAATCGACTCAGTGAGGCCGCTCAATCCGTCTTTCAGGAGACGCGGATACTGCCAGAACAACGGCACCGGCAAGTCACACCCTTCAACCAGCCTCTGGACCCGCCCGTCTGCCAGATAAGGTTCCACAAGGCCCTGTGGATTAAGTCCCCAGCCCATGCCAAGAATGGCAGCGTCGATGAAGCCCTGTGTGGATGGAATCTGCTGAATATGACCTCTGTGGATAACATTGAAATTCTTTTTAATCCAAGAGTGTTGTAGTGCATCTTTGTTGTTGAAAACTAGCATGGGCGCCTTAGGCAGACTGGAGTTATCCACACCCTTCGGGAAGTGTTTTTCGACGAATTCGGGACTTGCGATTGGGGCATACATCATTGTTCCGAGTGAAATGCTGTCACAGCCCTGAGGTGGCTTCTCTTTTGCTGTCACAACGGCGCTCACTTCCCCGCGTTCCAGCCAGGCAGCAGAGTGATCCTGATCATCAACCACGATCTCGAACTGCATATCCGGGTGACGCGCAAGGGCTTCAAGAACCCAGGTCGCCAGACTGTCTGCATTCACCGCAATGCGGAGCCGGTGCGGCGCCTTTGGCGCTGTTTGGGTCACTCTTGATTCCAGCAGGGCCACCTCGCTGAGGTGGCGGGCCAGTTTATGGCCGGTGTCGGTTCCCTCACAGGGTTGCCCACGTTTGATAAGCGGTGTGCCGATGTGTTCTTCGAGGGATTTGATACGTTGCGAAACGGCAGATTGCGTCACATGCAATTGCTGCGCAGCCGCGTCAAAGCTGCCGGTTTGAATGACCGCGGCCAGCGCTTTGAGTTGTGTGTAGTTTAGCATAAGAGAATCTTATTTGAGTTAATTATTGTTAATTCGACTAATGCTCTGGCGAGCGTTAGTCAAATGTCAAGGATTAGGAGATTGACTGTGGAAACTGCGATTGCTGGCTTTGGACTTGGGTTGTCGCTAATCGTCGCCATTGGGGCGCAGAATGCGTTTGTGTTGCGTCAGGGCCTGTCGGGGCAGCACATATTGCCGATTGTCTTGGTCTGTGCGTTCAGCGACGCGCTGTTGATTGCTGTTGGTGTCGCGGGATTCGGCATTCTGGTCCAGCAGGTCCCGTTGCTGGAGCCGGTGATGCGCTATGGCGGTGCGGCGTTTTTGCTTTGGTACGGCGCGCGGTCGTTTCGTGCGGCTTGGAAGGGTGGCGCCGCGATGGCGAAGGGTAGATCCAGCGCGCCTGGCCTCTTCAGTGCATTGGTGACCTGTGTGCTGTTCACATGGGCCAACCCACATGTCTACCTGGACACGGTGGTGCTATTGGGCTCTGTCGCCTCTCAGTACGACGACAAGCTGTCTTTTGGTGCAGGGGCGGTTCTGGCGAGCTTTGTGTTCTTTTTTGCATTGGGGTATGGCGCGCGGCTGCTTGCGCCTCTGTTTGAGAAGCCACGCGCCTGGCAGGTGCTGGACGTCGGGATTGGAGGCATCATGTGGGCGATTGCGCTGTCGCTGTTAACCCAAGGGTAACTCTAATCGTGTAGCAGAAATGGAAAAGGGGCGCAGTAGCGCCCCTTCACCTGCCGAAAGGAGATTGATTACCGATGTAACCCACGGGGATCCAGCAGCCGTTCCAGAACGCCCTGAGGGGTGATTTGACCGATCACTTGCCCGTTCTCGATCACGGCGACGGGCCCGCTGCGGGTATGATGCATAACCTCACGAATATCGCTGTCAGGCGCGAGGGTCATGGCATGATCGCCGGAGGCCTCTTCCATGACATCCCGGGCACAAAGCACACCAAGCGGGTTCATATGGGCCACAAAATCAGCGACATACTCCGTTGCGGGATTGGTGAAAATCTGCTGAGGGGTGCCACATTGTACAATGCGGCCACCCTCCATGATGGCGATGCGATTGCCAATTTTGAACGCTTCGTCGAGGTCGTGGCTGACGAAGATAATGGTCCGATGTAGTTTTTCCTGCAGTTCCAGCAACTCGTCCTGCAGACGGGTGCGGATCAGCGGGTCCAGCGCTGAAAAGGGCTCATCCATCAAGAGGATCGGGGCATCTGTGGCAAACGCCCGGGCGAGGCCAACACGTTGCTGCATGCCGCCCGACAGATCGGAAACTTTTCGGTCGCCCCAGTCAGAAAGGCCCACAAGCGCCAACTGTTCATCGGTTTTCTCAAGCCGTTCCGCCTTGGACATGCCCGCAAGCTCTAGGCCAAGCCAGACATTTTCCCGAACCGTGCGCCAGGGGAGTAGGCCAAATTGCTGAAACACCATCGCGACATCATGTTGGCGAATGTCACGCAGGGTTTTGCTGTTGGTTTGGGTAATGTTAACCAAACCGTTATGTGTGGCCACCGAAACCCCACCGCGTACAACCGGGTTGAGGCCGTTGACAGCGCGCAGCAGAGTGGATTTTCCGGAGCCGGAAAGTCCCATCAGAACAAGGATTTCCCCCTTGTCGACGCTGAGGGTACAGTTGTGGACCCCAAGCACCTGCTGAGTGGATTTCTGGATCTCGGCCCGGCTTTGACCCTGATCCATCAGCGGCAGGGCGGCCTCTGGTTTGTCGCCAAAAACGATGGAAACATTGTCAAAAACAACAGCGTGATTTTCGGATTGGCTCATTTTTTGCGGACCTCCAGCATGATGCGCAGCACGGTTGCGAGCGCCACAATGACAAATCCGGATTCAAAACCCAGATCAGGTTTCATCCGGTTCAACCCGTTCAGCACAGGTTGACCCAGACCGCCGGCGCCGACCAGGGTGGCAATCACAACCATCGACAGCGAGAGCATAATGGTCTGGTTCAGGCCCACCATGATCTGCGGGAAGGCAGAGGGGATCTCGACCTTGATCAGACGTTGCATCGGGGTGGCGCCAAAGGCGGTTGCAGCCTCATTCAAAGCCACGGGCGTTGAGGAAATACCGAGGTATGTCAATCGGATAGGTGCAGGGATGGCAAAGATCATCGTGGCGATCAATCCGGGTACCTGGCCAAGGCCAAAGAAGATAACCGCAGGGATCAGATAGACAAATGTCGGCAGCGTCTGCATCAGGTCCAGCACCGGTTCCAGCGCTGAGTAGACCCATTTGCGCCGCGCCGCAAGGATGCCGATTGGGATGCCGATGCCCATGCAAACGATGCAGGACACCAGGATCAGCGTCAGGGTCTCAATGGTGCGGTCCCAGTAGCCCTGGTTCAGGATGAACAGCATCCCCAGCGCCACCACGATGCATTTTTTCCAACTGCGTTGCAGGATCCAGGTCAGGACGATGAACAGTAGAGTGGTGACGATCGGGCCAAGCCCTTCAAGGCCGGCTTCGACCCCGCCGATCAGCCCGTCAAGCGCATCGGCCAGCAGATCAAAGAACCCGCTGGCATTGTCGGTCAGCCAGTTGACAGCCGCCTCAGAGGCGTCGCCAACCGGGATTTTGTAGTTTGTTATCCAGTCCATCATCAATGCTTTGGGTTGAGGGCCATGGCGAGGCCGGAGAAGATCAGGAAGCCGCCAACGCCTCGGTTGAGGCGGTGCAGCCGGATGGGGGTCAGGGCGCGCGACAGCAGTCGGCCCGCGCCGGCGGAGAGGGCAACGGCCAAGAGTTCGAGGCCGAGGAACAGTAGGCCGAGTGTGACAAACTGTCCGGCGACAGGGGCGTCAAAATCGACAAATTGTGGGAAGAAAGCGGTGAAAATCGCAATCGCCTTCGGATTGCCGAGTGCAATAAGGAAATCGCGTTTTGCCAATAAGGTCAGTCTGTTGTCCTGTGCCTGCGTGGTCTGGGGGGCGGGCGCACGCCAGAGCTTCCAGCCGACCCAGATCAGATAGGCAGCCCCAAACCAGGCCACCAGCCGAAAGGCCATTTCCGACGCCGCCAGCACGGCCCCTAGGCCAAGCGCGACCAGCGCAATCATTGCGGCAAAAGCGGGCAAGCGGCCCATGCCGCCTGCCACAGCGGGCCAGAAGCCAAGCCGGGAAGCATTGGCAAACGCCAGCAGGTTGTTTGGGCCCGGCGCGGCGTTTAGCGCAAAACAGGCCGGGATAAACAACGCAAGTGCGGTCAGGGTCATTGGCATCGGGCTCCTCCTCCCTTTGCAAGTGGCCACCAAGGGCACAAAAGCCTCCCCAAGCTGCAGCTGGGGAGGCTCTTGTCATTTCAAGCGCTTAGAGGCCCAGAGCCGTCTTCACAGCGCCCATTGCGTCGCCACCGTCTTTGGTGGTGACGCCGTCCAGCCAGCCGTCCAGCGCGCCGGGGTTGGCCTTCAGCCAGGCACTTGCCGCGGCATTGGGCTCTTCGCCGTCATCCAGGATGGCACCCATGATTTCGTTTTCCATCGCCAGCGAAAAGGCGAGGTTTTCCATCATCTTACCCACATTGGGGCATTCGCTGACATAGCCTTGACGCACGTTGGTGTTCACAATGGCGCCGCCCAGGTTGGGGCCAAAGAACTCATCGCCACCGGTCAGGTAGGACATGTCAAAATTGGCGTTCATCGGGTGCGGTTCCCAGCCGAGGAAAACAATCGGCTCTTCCTTACGCACGGCGCGCGACACCTGTGCCAGCATGCCCTGTTCCGAGCTCTCAACTACTTCGAAGCCCTCGAGGCCAAAGGAATCACCGTCGATCATCTCCATGATCAGGCGGTTGCCGTCGTTGCCGGGCTCAATGCCGTAGATCTTGCCGTCCAGCGCATCGCGCTGGGCTGCGATATCGGCGAAATCCTTGATGCCCAGATCCGCAGCCGCCTTGTTGACCGCGAGGGTGTATTTGGCACCTTCCAGATTGGGACGGACAATTTCGACCGTGCCGGCCTCATAGTAGGGCGCAATGTCGGCGATCATGGTGGGCATCCAGTTGCCCAGGAAAATGTCGACGTCACCAGCCGCCATCGAGGCATAGGTGACCGGAACCGACAGAACCTTGATGTCAGTTTCATAGCCCAGAGCGTCTAGCACCACAGTGGTGGCGGCGGTGGTTGCGGTGATGTCGGTCCAGCCAACATCGGAGAAAGTGACCTTGCCGCAATCGGCCAAGGCGGGCGTTGCAGCCAGCAGGGCCAACGCGGAAAGAGTAGTCTTAAGGGTCATTCTGACCTCCCCGTTTTTCTTGATTGACGAGTCAATAAAAAACAAATTAGCTTTATCTGGCAAGAAAATTTGATGGAAATCGATGCCAAAGCTAGGAATGGAGCCTATACGGCGCGCTGCGCTGGTGAAAGCGACAATCGCGGAAATTGGGGAAACGGGCACTTTGGATGTGACCGTCAGCCAGATCGCGAAACGGGCAGGCATGTCTTCGGCTCTGGCGCACCATTACTTTGGAAACAAAGAACAAATCTTCCTTGCAGCGATGCGTCACACGCTGGCGGTCTATGCCGCAGAAGTGCGCGGCGCACTGGGCATGGCCTCCTCGCCTTTGGGGCGGGTTGAGGCGATTGTGAAATCCAGTTTCAGCCAGTCAAATTTTCGCTCCGAAGTGGTGGCGGCCTGGCTCAATTTCTACGTTCTGGCCCAGGTTTCAGACGAAGCACGGCGGCTTTTGAACGTGTACCAGACCCGGCTGCGGTCGAATCTGCGTCACTCTTTGCGCCCCATTGTTGGGGCTCAGGCGCCCGAGGTGGCGGAGCGGATCGCCGCTATGATTGACGGCGCCTACCTGAAGCAATCGCTCGGCGGGGGGCAAACCGAACAGGGCGAAGCTGTCAGGCTGGTGATGGACAGTTTTGCCAAGGATGTCGTGCGCGCCTGAGCAAAGGCCGCAGCGAGAAAAGCACAGAAACAGATGAACCGGCTTCCTCCGCCACAGGATGAGGCCACATTTTCCGAGAGGGAAGCCAATGACGATGAAATTCCAGCCTGCGGGCAGCCACTTTGTAAACGGGCGCTATGTCGAAGACACGGCCGGCGCGGTGATTGATGTGATCTACCCGGCCACCGGTGAGGTGATCGCGCAGGTGCATGAGGCAACCGAAGCGGTGATTGAGGATGCCATCACCAGCGGCTTGGCTGCGCAGAAAGCCTGGGCTGCCATGTCAGGCACCGAAAGGGGCCGCATTTTACGGCGGGCGGCGGATATCCTGCGCGAGCGGAACCACGAACTATCGGTTCTGGAAACCCATGACACGGGCAAGCCTTTGCAAGAAACGCTGGTAGCGGATGCCACGTCTGGTGCGGATGCGCTGGAATATTTCGGCGGTCTGGCAGGCAGCCTGACCGGTGAACATATTGCCTTGGGCGATGGTAATTTTGCCTACACGATGCGCGAAGCGCTGGGGTTGTGTGTCGGGATCGGCGCCTGGAACTATCCAACGCAGATCGCCTGCTGGAAGGGCGCGCCTGCGCTGGCTTGCGGCAATGCGATGATCTTTAAGCCGTCCGAGACCACGCCATTGTCCGCGCTGAAGGTGGCGGAGATCCTGCATGAGGCGGGGCTGCCGGCCGGGCTTTACAATGTGGTGCAGGGCACCGGCAGGGTTGGCGGGCCGCTGGTCACCGATCCGCGGGTCAACAAAGTGTCGCTGACCGGCTCTGTCCCCACCGGGCGCAAGGTTTACGCAGCAGCTGCCGAAGGCATGAAACATGTCACGATGGAGCTGGGCGGCAAATCCCCGCTGGTGATCTTTGATGACGCCGATCTGGACAGCGCTGTTAGCGGCGCGATCAACGCCAATTTCTATTCCACCGGTCAGGTCTGTTCCAACGGCACCCGTGTTTTTGTGCAGAAAGGCATCAAAGAAGCCTTCCTTGCCCGGCTGAGCGAACGTCTGAAGGGCGCCAAGATGGGTGATCCGTTGGATGAAACCGTGAACTTCGGCCCGATGGTGTCTGAGGCGCAGATCAGCATTGTCGAGCGTTACGTCGCCAAAGGCCAGGACGAGGGCGCACGTCTGGTCACCGGTGGCAAACGGCTGGATCAGGACGGCTATTGGATTGAACCCACGGTCTTTGCCGATGTCACCGACGATATGGTGGTTGCTCGCGAAGAGATCTTTGGCCCGGTGATGTGTGTGCTGGACTTTGACGATGAGGATGAGGTGCTGGCCCGTGCCAATGACACCGAATTTGGTCTGGCGGCGGGTGTGTTTACTGCCGATCTGAGGCGCGCGCACCGGATGGTGGCGGGCTTTGAGGCTGGCACCTGTTTCATCAACTCCTACAACGACGCGCCGGTTGAGGTGCCATTTGGTGGCTCCAAGATGTCCGGCGTGGGGCGTGAAAACGCCAAGACCGCCATCAACCACTACAGCGAGTTGAAATCGGTCTTTGTGCGTCTTGACGCCTGCGAAGCGGCGTTCTGATTTGTGAACCGGGCAGGGGAAAACCCTGCCCATCGCCCCGATGCCTGACCCAAAGGGCAGGGGCCTCATCTGTTTCTGGAGAAGAAAAATGGAAGCGGATTTTGTAATTGTTGGCGCAGGCTCTGCAGGCTGCGCAATGGCCTATCGGCTGAGCGAGGCAGGCGCCTCGGTCATTGTGATTGAACACGGCGGCACCGATGCTGGGCCCTTCATCCAGATGCCGGCCGCGCTGAGCTACCCGATGAACATGAGCCTCTATGACTGGGGCTACATGTCAGAGCCAGAGCCGCACCTGGGCAACCGCAAGCTGGTCTGCCCGCGGGGCAAGGTGATCGGCGGGTCCTCTTCGATCAACGGCATGGTCTATGTCCGTGGCCACGCCCATGACTTTGACCATTGGCGCGATCAGGGCGCAGACGGTTGGGGCTATGCGGATGTGTTGCCCTATTACAAACGAATGGAAAGCTGGCATGACAGCGGCCATGGCGGCAATCCCGACTGGCGCGGCAAAGACGGCCCGATGCATGTCACCCGTGGTCCGCGCGACAACCCATTGCACGCGGCCTTTGTGAATGCAGGTCGTCAGGCGGGCTATCCGGTGACCGAGGATTACAACGGCGAGCAGCAAGAGGGTTTCGGCCCGATGGAGCAGACCGTTTGGAAGGGCCGGCGCTGGTCTGCGGCCAACGCCTATATGCGCCCCGCGCTTGAACGCGACAACTGCGAGATCGTGCGCGGTCTTGCCTGCCGTGTGGTGATCGAAAATGGCCGCGCCACCGGGGTGGAAATCAAACGGGGTGGTAAAAAAGAGATCATCTCGGCTCGCCGCGAAGTGGTTCTCGCGGCTTCCTCGCTGAACTCGCCCAAGTTGCTGATGTTGTCGGGGATTGGCCCGGCGCAGCATCTGGCGGAGCATGGTATCGAGGTGGTGGCGGATCGCCCCGGTGTGGGGGCCAACCTGCAAGACCATCTGGAGGTCTATTTCCAGATCGCCGCCAGCCAGCCGATCACGCTCTATAAATACTGGCCTTTGGTCCGTAAAGCGATGGTTGGGGCGCAGTGGCTGTTCACCAAAACCGGTCTGGGGGCGTCCAACCAGTTTGAAAGCGCGGCCTTTATCCGTTCGAAACCGGGGATCGATTACCCCGATATCCAGTATCACTTCCTGCCGCTTGCCGTGCGTTACGATGGCAAAGCCGCCGCCGAAGGTCATGGTTTCCAGGCCCATGTCGGGCCGATGCGATCGGAAAGTCGGGGCAATGTGACCCTGCGCTCCGCAGATCCCGAAGCTGCACCTGTGATCCGCTTCAATTACATGAGCGAGGAAAGCGACTGGGCGGACTTCCGTCAGTGTCTGCGCCTGACACGGGAGCTGTTTGAGCAGGAGGCGTTTAAACCCTTCGTCAAACATGAGATCCAGCCGGGCAAGGATCTGGTCACCGATGATGAACTGGACAGCTTCATCCGTGAACACGCCGAAAGCGCCTATCACCCCTGCGGCACCTGCCGAATGGGGCGTGCGGATGATCCGCTGGCCGTGGTTGACCCTGAGGCACGGGTGATCGGGGTTGAAGGGCTGCGGGTCGCTGACAGCTCAATCTTCCCGCGGATCACCAATGGCAACCTGAATGCGCCATCGATCATGGTGGGGGAAAAGGTCTCGGACAAACTGCTGGGACGCACGCCCCTTGCTTCGGACAATGCCGCGCCTTGGGTGAATCCAAACTGGCAAACCGCGCAGCGCTAAGAGCGCGGGTAAGGGCTTCGCCCTTTGCGGGCCTCATGAAGGCCCGCATTCACCCAGAGTATTTCAGGATCATTGAAAGCGCGTCCCCAAGGGGCGCGTTTTTTGGTTTTACGGGCGCCGGGTTTGATCGGGGTCAAAGTTGCGGGCTTGGGCAGGCGGTAGAGTCGGGCGCAAGACAAGGTAAGGAGAAACGCAATGTCGAACACACCCCATGAACTGGCTGAGGAATTCCCCGAACTGGCAGAGAAAATGTCGGCACTGAAGGTGTCGGATGCGCATTTTGCCAAACTGGCCGAGGAGTATCACACCCTGAACCGTGCCGTGCATCGTGCCGAAACCAATGTGGAGCCGGTGGAGCAGCTGGTGGAGGCCGATATGCGCAAGAAGCGCGCGGCGCTGAAGGATGAGATTTACAGCTATCTGAAAGAGACCGCCTGATCCGGCGTGGGGATCGGGCCTCGTTCAGATTGACAGAAGGGCGGCTTTCGGGCCGCCCTTTTTTAATCCACCTTATAGGGCAGCAACTCGCGCCGGTTGGCGTTGATGGTCAGGCGGCGTTCCAGCGGCGGTACAGAGCGTTGGTGACAGTTCTGGCGTTCGCAGATCCGACAGGAAATGCCGATCGGCTCAAAGGCGGAAGGGGTGTTCAGGTCCAACCCGTCGGCATAGACCAGATCGGCGGCATGGCGCACCTCGCAGCCCAGAGAAATGGCAAAGCGGCGCACCGGCGCGCCGAAGCTGCCGCCCCATTTCGACACATCCCGTGCCAGGCTGATGTAACGGACGCCATCCGGGGTTTCGGCCAGTTGGCGCAGGAAGCGTCCGGGCGTTTCAAAGGCGCGGTGCACGTTCCACAGCGGGCAGGCGCCGCCGAAACGGGCAAATTGCAGCCGTGTGGCCGAATGGCGTTTGGTGATGGTGCCGGCCTGATCCACCCGCACAAAGAAGAAGGGGATGCCTTTGGCGCCGGGGCGTTGCAGGGTGGACAGCCGATGGGCAATCTGTTCGATCGAGGCCCCAAACCGGTGGGACAGCAGTTCCAGATCGTGCCGGGTTGCCTGCGCCTCGGCCAGGAAATCGCCATAGGGCATCAGGGCCGCGCCCGCAAAATAGTTGGCGAGGCCGATTTTGGCGATGGAGCGGGCTTCCTCGGACTGGAAACGGGCCAGATCCAGCGTGGCCTCCAGCAGTTTGTCCTGTTGCAGCAGGGCAATCTGCAGCAGCAGCTGGAAGGTCTGGGTCTCCGGAGCGGTGCGCGAGGACATGGTGAGCGTGCGGCTGTCGGCGTCAAAATGGCGGACTGGGGCGCTGTCGTTGAAATTCACCTTCAACCCTGCGGATTTCAGCGATTTCAGCGCATGTAGACGGATGCCGCCTGGGCCCGCGCCCTGGGCAAAATGTTCGGCCGCGCGGTCCACGGCGTCGATGTAGTTGTCGCAATAGTGGAAGAAATCGCGCACCTCTTCCCAGGGGCTTTGCTGGCTGCCGCGATCCTCCCGTCCCAGCGCTTCATCCAGTGAGGCCAGACGTTCATGGGTTTGCCGGTAAGCTCGGTGCAGGTCCAGAAAGGCCCGTGCCAGCGCGGGTGCGTTTGAGGCGGTCAGCCGCAGATCGGCTAGGGGCGGCATATTGTCGGCAAACAGCGGATCCGCCAGCGCCTCACGCATGTCGGAGACCATCCGTTCGCTGTCCCCGGTGGACAGCTCGGTCACGTCAAAACCGAACTCCTGCGCCAAGGCCAGCACCACCGTGGTCGAGACCGGACGGTTGTTGTTTTCCATCTGGTTCAGATAGGGCAGCGACACGCCCAGTTTGGCGGCAAATTCCTTCTGCGTCAGGGCCAGACGTTGACGGGTTTCGCGCAGTTTTGCACCGGCATAGAGTTTTTGCGTGGCCATGGGCGGCTCCGGATCAGCGGTTTACAGCTTTGCTGATTTCGGATCGTAAGTTTGCAAAGTTGCGGGCGCAAGGGCGCGGCGGGTTTATCCGCCGAGCTTTTTGTCGCGGTAGATCACATAGAGAATGCAGAGCACCGAGAGGGCGGAAACCAGTGTCATCAGGCTCATCAGAGGCAGATCGTTGCTGCTGCCCTCTAATATCACGCCGGCAAAGCCTGACAGCGCTGCACCGCCACCAATCATAATGGTGCTGCCCAGACCCGAGGCGGTGCCCGCCAGATGGGGGCGCACTGACAGCATTCCTGCTGAGGCGTTGGGAATGGTCATGCCATTGCCGATCCCAACAAAGATCATGGCGCCAAAAAAGGTGATGGCGGTGCCATTGCCGGTGAGGCTGAACCCATAGGCGACCAGCAGCCCTCCGGTGACGATCAGCGTGCCGCTGAGCACCATGCGATTGACGCCAAAGCGGGCCGAAAACCGGCCAGAGATGAAGTTGCCAAGGAAATAGCCGATCCCCGGTGTGGCCAGCCACAGGCCCAGCTCTTCGGTGGGGATGTTGAACACTTCGGTGCCCAAATAGGGCCCGCCGCCAAGATAGGCAAAGAACGCGCCGGATCCCAATGCGGTCGCCAAGGCGTAGCCCCAGAACCGGAGTGAGCCAAGGATCTCAGGGTATTCCTTGATCTGTTGTTTCATCGGCGTGCCGGTGTGGCGGGCGGTTTCGCCTTGATCGAACCAGATAAGGGCAAAAACCGCGATGCCACAGATCAGCAGCAGCTCAAACGAGGCCTGCCAGCCGAACCAAGTGTCCAAAACGCCGCCGAGGGCTGGGGCCAACATTGGCACCAGCGACATGCCCATCGTGACGTATCCCATTACCGAGGCCGCTTTGTCCTGCGGATACATGTCGCGCACCACGGCGCGGCTCAGCACAATGGCGACGGCGATCACCGCCTGCAACATGCGGAATGCCATGAAGATCTCGCCCGTTGGGGCCAATACGCAGCCCAATGTCGCCAGGCAGAATAGGCCGGTGCCCCACAGCAGCACAGGGCGGCGTCCGTAGCGGTCTGACAAAGGGCCAACAAACAGCTGCATCGCCGCGTTCACCCCAAGGTAAAGCGCGACCGACAGCTGCATGAAGGCGTAATCGACCTGGTAGTACTCGGCCATGCCGGGCAGCGAAGGCAGGAAGACATTCATCGCCATTGCTGACATGCCTGCCAGCAGGATCAGCGTCGCAATATGCGGCGGAGTGGTCCGGTCAAGGAACCGTACGGCGGGGAAGTGGTTCATCTGTTAAGGGTATTCCGCTATAAATAGGCGAGTCCATAGGGAGTGTATGCCACCTTTGGATTTACGCAACGATAGTTTGCATATTTGCATTTAGCGCGTGCCGCTCTGCCAAGTCTTTGCAAATTTGCCGGTTTCCCCTTTGAGTCGCGCCTTCGCCCCCCTATACCCTTACGCAAACCAGTTAAGGGGACCGCCATGAAAGATATCCTCCAGCAGCTCGAAGATCGCCGTGCAGCCGCCCGTCTGGGTGGCGGTCAGCGCCGCATCGACAGTCAGCACAAAAAAGGCAAACTGACCGCACGGGAACGGATCGAACTGCTGCTTGATGAAGGCAGCTTTGAAGAGTTCGACATGTTCAAAACCCATCGCTGCACCGAGTTCGGCATGGGAAACGACAAGCCAGCGGGCGATGGGGTGATCACCGGCTGGGGCACCATCAATGGCCGTATGGTCTATGTTTTCAGCCAGGACTTCACCGTCTTTGGCGGGTCGCTGTCAGAAACGCACGCGCAGAAGATCTGCAAGATTCAAGAAATGGCGATGCAGAACGGCGCACCGATCATCGGTCTGAACGACTCGGGCGGAGCGCGTATTCAGGAAGGTGTCGACTCGCTGGCTGGCTACGCCGAAGTGTTCCAGCGCAACATTATGGCCTCGGGTGTGGTGCCGCAGATTTCGGTGATCATGGGTCCATGTGCCGGTGGCGCGGTCTATTCGCCCGCGATGACCGACTTTATCTTCATGGTCAAAGACACCTCCTACATGTTTGTGACCGGCCCGGACGTGGTGAAAACCGTGACCAATGAGGTTGTGACCGCCGAAGAACTGGGCGGCGCCTCCACCCATACCAAGAAATCCTCGGTCGCAGATGGGGCTTTTGAAAACGATGTTGAGGCGATGGCCGAAGTGCGCCGTCTGGTCGACTTCCTGCCGCTCAACAACCGCGAAAAGCCGCCGGTGCGCCCGTTCTTTGATGAGCCGGGCCGCATTGAGGACAGCCTTGACACGCTGGTGCCTGAAAACCCCAACACGCCTTACGACATGAAGGAGCTGATCCAGAAGATCGGGGATGAGGGCGACTTCTACGAAATTCAGGAAGACTACGCCAAGAACATCATCACCGGTTTCATCCGTCTGGAAGGTCAGACCGTGGGAGTTGTTGCAAACCAGCCGATGGTTCTGGCCGGCTGTCTGGACATCGATGCCAGCCGCAAAGCCGCCCGTTTCGTGCGTTTCTGCGACTGTTTTGAAATCCCGATCCTGACGCTGGTGGACGTGCCGGGCTTCCTGCCGGGCACCTCGCAGGAATACGGTGGCGTGATCAAACACGGTGCGAAACTGCTGTTCGCCTATGGTGAAGCCACGGTGCCGAAGGTGACCGTGATCACCCGCAAGGCCTATGGTGGGGCTTACGATGTGATGGCGTCGAAACACCTGCGCGGTGATTTCAACTACGCCTGGCCAACCGCGGAAATCGCCGTGATGGGCGCCAAAGGCGCGACCGAGATCATCCACCGCGCCGATCTGGGCGATGCCGAAAAAATCGCGGCCCACACCAAGGACTACGAAGACCGCTTCGCCAACCCCTTCGTGGCGGCCGAACGTGGCTTCATCGATGAGGTGATCCAGCCGAAATCGACCCGTCGCCGTGTCTCCCGCGCCTTTGCGTCCTTGCGCAACAAGCAGCTGAAAAACCCGTGGAAAAAACACGACAACATCCCGCTGTAAACCTTTGGTCGCCGATCTAACGGCGGCCAAGCTTTGCCCCCTCATGGCAGTAACCGCCCGCGACAAGGACATCTCAATGACCCGCCGCAATTGGCATATCCTCTCTGATGGTGACGCGCTGGTGCTGGCGCGGCGCGTACCGGTGCGTATGGATTTTGCGGCCAGCGTTGATTTTCCTGCTTGCAACCGCTTGCTGCTTGCGCAACAGATCCGTCAGGACCTCTGGCGCAGGCTGCAACGGCTCAAGGGGTTTTCGCCCATTGTCCGCATTTCGCGGGACGGGGACCGGTTGCAAGTCACGGCAGGTGGTCAGGTTGACGGGGCCATTCCCGCCGGCCTGAGCGATCAGGTCGCAGAGATTCTGTCGACACCCGCCCTGCGCCAACGATGGATTGCCCATGCGGCCCGCACCCGAAAGGGGCAGGATGATGCGTAGGGCGATCAGAGATACCGTCGCGCTCGGGGGCATCCTTTGTTGGATCGGCGCGGCCACGGCGGCAGGGCAAGAGGAGGCCCTTGCCGCTGTGCCCTCCGGTTTGACGCTTGCCTTGATGGATCAACGTATTGAGCCGCAGTCTGACGGCTCTGATTGGGCGCGCTTCCGCTTTCTGGCGCCAGCGTTGGCCACTGGCGTGAGCTACGATGCGGTGGAGGGGGATTTCGCCCATCTCTGCACCGAATATGCCCTCCCCGACCTCAAGGATCGGGGCGCCGAGGTGGCGCAGGTGGTGATCTCGCTCAGCTCCAAGGAGCTGGAGTTCGGTGAGACCCAGCCCGACATCATCCAGTTTTTCGAAGCTTTCCGGGTCGAAAACGGCCTCTGCATCTGGGAGGCTTTCTGATGTCTCTACAATATGTTGCGGCCTTTAGGCCGGATCGGCGGGAACTTGCGACTTTGGCGTCACAGGCCCGCAAACCGCGCAATAGCGCGTATGAATCACCTGGTGTTTCCTTTATGATTGCGTCTGGTGGCCTTCGGGCTGCTCAATCCCTTTTTGAGGGGCAGGTTGGGGCAACGTCCCCGCTTTCGTTGAGTGAAACGGACAGGAGCATTACATGCAGAACAAATTCAAAGCCTTCCTCGCGCTGGGCCTCGTGGCCGCGCTGGCAGCCTGCGCACAGCCGGCAGAAGAAGAATACATTGTGGTCGAGCCCGAGCCAATCTCGGTTGAGCCCGTCTACAACGGCAAATACAACTAACGTAGGCTTTCGCCTCGTATCTCAGGAACAGGCCGCGGGTCGGCCTGTTCCGGTCAGCCCGCGCCCCTTCAAGCAAGGGAGCAGACCATGCTAAAACATCGCGGGTTTCCGGGCCGTATGCCCAGCACCGATTATCAATTCACCATCCGCCGCGCGAATCCGAAAGGGGCCACCCCTCTGACGGCACGCGAACGTTACCGCGACCGCCGTCCGCCGGACCGCCGCGCCGACATCGCCTTTGTGAAGGCGCTGTGGGAACATTTTGGCGACCAGCCGTTTGAACGCGGCAATCTGGACGCTGGCCGGTTGAGCTGGCTCTTTGGCCGTGAAGTCACCGCGGTGGACGATCCGTTTGATCCCGAAAGCTATGAGGCGCTTCTGGTCTTGAACGAAGCCAAAGCCCGCGCCGCGTTTCCGGACGCCTTTGAGGACTGATCGGCATGTTTCTGCGCAGCCATATCCAACTTGGGCGGGAAGCGGCCCAAAATCGCAGCGGCCAGCGCTTGTGCTTGGCCGAGGCTGCGGGATGCGGCAGCGTGGCGACAGTAGTGACCGCCCCCTATGGTGCCGACGGGCACAACAACATGCGGGGCACCGCTTGTGTAACAAGCCATTACCCTTCCCCATCTGGACGGATGGCCTCTCCCCAGGGACATCCGTCCACTTTTTTTCCAGTAGATCACGCCGTGACATCGGCCGCTCGGCAGACTGCCGCGCAAACCGACCTGCGGATCTGTACGCCCTTGGCAAACAGGGCGAAATGCGATGAAACTGCGCTCAGAACAACAAAACTGAGAGGCAGATCATGCAAACGAAACTCTGGATTCTGGCAGCGGCCACGGCTTTCTGCCTGTCGGCTTGTGGCGACAACATGGGCGAGCGCGCCCTCATCGGCGCAGGCGCCGGTGTTGCAACCGCCGCTGTCCTTGACGGCGACCTCGGCTCGGCAGCGGTGCTGGGTGCCGCTGGCAATGTCGCCTATTGCGAAATCTATCCGTCACGCTGCTAAGCCAGCGCGGACATCGCTGATCTTCGGGTCAGACAGAGAATTGAACCCCATCGCGGCCTCGGGCTGCGGTGGGGTTTTTGTTGCCATGTGTCAGAGTGGCCTCCGCTCTGGCGAAATATCGGAAGGGACGAAAGATGTTCAATAAGATCCTGATCGCGAACCGGGGTGAGATCGCCTGCCGCGTCATGAAAACTGCCCGCAAGATGGGCATCAAGACCGTGGCGATCTATTCGGAAGCGGACAAGCAGGCGCTGCATGTGAAAATGGCGGATGAAGCCATCCACATCGGTCCGCCGCCTGCGAACCAGTCCTATATCGTGATCGACAAGGTGATGGACGCCATTCGTCAATCGGGTGCCGAAGCGGTGCACCCCGGTTACGGTTTCCTGTCCGAAAATGCCAAATTCGCCGAGGCGCTGGCCGCCGAAGGTGTTGCATTTGTTGGCCCGCCTAAAGGTGCGATTGAAAGCATGGGCGACAAGATCACCTCGAAGAAAATTGCTCAAGAGGCCGGCGTGTCCACCGTTCCCGGCTATATGGGGCTGATCGAGGACGCCGAAGAAGCGGTGAAGATCTCCAACGAAGTTGGCTATCCGGTGATGATCAAAGCCTCGGCCGGTGGCGGTGGCAAAGGCATGCGGATTGCCTGGAATGACGACGAGGCGCGCGAAGGCTTCCAGTCGTCCAAAAACGAGGCAGCGAACAGCTTCGGCGATGACCGGATCTTTATTGAGAAATTCGTCACCCAGCCGCGCCACATCGAAATTCAGGTGCTCTGCGATGCCCATGGCAACGGAATCTACCTGAATGAACGCGAATGTTCGATCCAGCGCCGGAACCAGAAGGTTGTGGAAGAAGCGCCGTCGCCCTTCCTGGACGAAGCGACCCGCAAAGCCATGGGCGAACAGTCCGTCGCGCTGGCCAAGGCGGTGGGCTACACTTCAGCAGGCACCGTGGAATTCATTGTCGACGGCGACAAGAACTTCTACTTCCTCGAGATGAACACCCGTCTGCAGGTGGAACATCCTGTGACCGAGCTGATCACCGGTGTGGATCTGGTGGAACAGATGATCCGCGTCGCCAACGGCGAGCCGCTGTCGATCACGCAGGATGACGTGCAGATTAACGGCTGGGCCATTGAAAATCGCGTTTATGCCGAAGATCCCTATCGCAACTTCCTGCCGTCGATTGGCCGCCTGACCCGCTATCGCCCGCCGGCGGAAATTGCCGCGGGTCCGATGCAGGACAATGGCAAATGGGCCGATGACGCCAGCGTTGGTGAAGGCTTTGCCGTGCGCAACGACACCGGCGTCTTTGAGGGTGGCGAGATCTCGATGTACTATGACCCGATGATCGCCAAACTCTGCACCTGGGCGCCAACCCGCGGTGAGGCGATTGAGGCCATGCGCAACGCGCTGGACGGGTTCGAGTTGGAAGGCATCGGCCACAACCTGCCCTTCGTCAGCGCTGTGATGGACCATCCGAAATTCATCAGCGGTGAAATGACCACCGCCTTCATCGCCGAGGAATATCCCGAAGGTTTCGAAGGTGTGGATCTGCCGGACGCGGCGCTGAAACGCGTTGCCGCGGCCTGTTCTGCGATGCACCGTGTTGCCGAAATCCGCCGCACCCGTGTCTCGGGCCGGATGGACAACCACGAACGCCGCGTCGGTACCGATTGGGTTGTGACCCTGCAAGGTGTTGAGTTTGCGGTTCAAATCGATGCGGATCACGAAGGTTCCACCGTGAAGTTTGCCGATGGCAGCAGCCTGCGCGTGGCCTCGGACTGGACGCCGGGGGATCAACTGGCAGAGCTGACGGTGGGTGGTGAAACACTGGTCTTGAAAGTTGGCAAAATCTCGGGCGGGTTCCGCATCCGCAGCCGTGGTGCCGACCTGAAGGTCCACGTGCGCACCCCGCGTCAGGCCGAACTGGCCAAGCTGATGCCGGAAAAACTGCCGCCGGACACTTCGAAAATGCTGCTCTGCCCGATGCCGGGTCTGATTGTGAAAGTCGACGTGGACGTGGGTGACGAAGTGCAGGAAGGCCAGGCGCTCTGCACCGTTGAGGCGATGAAGATGGAAAACATCCTGCGCGCCGAGAAAAAAGCTGTGGTCAAGAAAATCAACGCGGCCGCAGGCGACAGCCTGGCCGTGGATGATGTGATCATCGAGTTCGAATAAGTAGATGCTGGGCATGGTTCCATACCCTGCCTGCGGCCTGTCCGCAGGTGGCGCCATCCCTTATCGGGGTGGCCGTTACTCCTTGCCCAGTTCGACCCGGATTTCCTGCTGCCGCGTGGGCCATTTGTCGATGGAGCGGGTGATTTCGCGCACGGTCCAGGGGGCGGGTTTGCGCAGTTTGACCTCTCCGTCCTTGTCGATCAACGCCAGCATGAAGCCGCGCGGGCGCAGTTTCTTGCGCAGGGCTGAGCGTTCTTTGGGGGCGGTGTCCAGCAGGATCACCACATCGCGCAGCAGCAGCTCTTCGATGTCGGATTCCAGAAACCGCAGCTGTTCCACAAACCGCGGGTCCGCATCCGCATCGGCGAAGACCACGATGGGCCGCTTGACCCAGAGAAATTCGTCTAGCGTCACCTCCGCGCTGTCCACGAGGGGCAGGGCCGGGGTGTCTGCCACAGGTTCGGTTACAACTTCCGTCACAGGATCTGGCGCTGTTTCCGCCGCGGCGGCCTCTTGCGCCGCCAAAGAGGTGCCACCCAACACGGGCAGCGCCAAAAACGTAAGAATTCCAAACACTCGTCGCATCAAAGCAAGGCCTCCTGTTGTCCAAGATATAGGCATCCTTGGCCCGATTGCGACCGTGAATTGCACAAATCTTGGTGTGCCGCAGTCGGATCGCCTCCGGCAGCTGACCCCGTTCCCCCTTTCCCCGACAAAAGACGCCCCTCCCGGCGCGAAGAAGAGGACCAAAGCATGACCAACAGCAAAGACGATTGGCGCAAACTGGCCGAGAAAGAGCTGCGTGGCCGCCCGCTGGATGATCTCAACTGGGACACGCTGGAAGGCATCGAGGTGCAACCGCTCTACACCGCCGAGGACACTGCGGATCTGCCTCATATGGGCGGCATGCCGGGCTTTGGCCCCTTTACCCGTGGGGTGAAGGCGACGATGTACGCGGGCCGTCCCTGGACCATCCGCCAATACGCCGGTTTCTCCACCGCCGAAGAATCCAACGCCTTTTACCGCAAAAACCTTGCGGCGGGTCAGCAGGGGGTCTCGGTCGCTTTCGACCTGGCCACCCACCGCGGCTATGACAGTGATCATGAACGGGTGGTTGGCGACGTCGGTAAGGCCGGTGTGGCGATTGACTCGGTTGAGGATATGAAAATCCTCTTTGACGGCATCCCGCTGGATAAGGTTTCGGTCTCGATGACCATGAACGGTGCCGTGATCCCGATCCTGGCAAACTTCATCGTGGCCGGTGAAGAGCAGGGCCATGACAAGAGTCTGTTGGCAGGCACCATTCAGAACGACATTCTGAAAGAGTTCATGGTGCGCAACACCTATATCTACCCGCCTGAGCCCTCGATGCGGATCATCTCGGACATCATCGAATACACGTCGAATGAGATGCCCAAGTTCAACTCGATCTCGATCTCCGGCTACCACATGCAGGAAGCGGGCGCGAACCTGGTGCAGGAATTGGCCTACACGCTGGCCGATGGCCGTGAATATGTGCGCGCTGCGATCAACGCGGGCATGGATGTGGACAAATTTGCGGGCCGCCTGTCGTTCTTCTTTGCGATTGGCATGAACTTTTTCATGGAGGCCGCCAAACTGCGGGCCGCGCGGATGCTGTGGCATCGCATCATGACCGAGTTTGGCGCCAAGTCCGAACGTTCGAAAATGCTGCGGACCCACTGCCAAACCTCGGGGGTCAGCCTGCAGGAACAGGATCCCTATAACAACGTGATCCGCACCGCCTATGAGGCGATGTCAGCGGTGCTGGGCGGCACCCAGTCACTGCACACCAACGCATTAGACGAAGCCATTGCCCTGCCCACCGAGTTTTCGGCGCGGATTGCACGCAACACCCAGATCATCCTGCAGGAAGAAACCGGTGTGACCAATGTGGTCGACCCGCTGGCGGGCTCCTACTATGTGGAAAGCCTGACCAATGAGCTGGCCGAGAAGGCCTGGGCGCTGATCGAAGAGGTCGAGGACATGGGCGGCATGACCAAGGCCGTGGCCTCGGGCATGCCGAAATTGCGAATCGAGGAATCCGCGGCGCGGCGTCAGGCGATGATCGACCGCGGCGAAGAAGTCATCGTGGGCGTGAACAAATACCGACTGTCCGAGGAAGACCCGATCGACATTCTGGATGTGGACAACGTGGCGGTGCGCGAAAGCCAGATCGCCCGTCTGAACCAGATCCGCGACACCCGCGATGAGGCGGCGTGCAGCGCTGCGCTGGAGGCTTTGACCAAAGGCGCCTCCGAGGGCGGCAACCTGTTGGCGCTGGCTGTCGAAGCCGCCCGCGCCCGTGCAACAGTAGGGGAAATCAGCATGGCAATGGAGAAGGAATTTGGCCGTCACCGCGCCGAGGTAAAGACCCTCGCCGGGGTCTATGGTGCCGCCTATGAAGGGGACGAAGGCTTTGCCGCCATTCAGAAATCCATCGAAGCCTTTGCCGAGGAAGAGGGCCGTCGCCCACGACTGTTGGTGGTCAAGATGGGCCAGGATGGCCATGACCGCGGCGCCAAAGTGATCGCCACCGCCTTCGCCGACATCGGCTTTGACGTCGATGTCGGTCCGCTGTTCCAGACCCCCGCCGAGGCGGCGCAGGATGCCGTAGACAATGACGTGCACGTGGTCGGGATCTCGTCCCAAGCCGCCGGTCACAAAACCCTTGCACCGCAGCTGATCGAGGCGCTGAAGGACAAAGACGCCGAAGACATCATCGTGATCTGCGGCGGGGTGATCCCGCAGCAGGATTATGAATTCCTGCAAAACGCCGGTGTGAAAGCGATCTTTGGCCCCGGCACCAACATTCCCGAAGCCGCCGAGGATATCCTGAAGCTGATCCGCGAAGCCCGCGCCTGAGGCATCTGGGTCTTCTGGGGGGAGGGCTTTGCCCTCTGCGCCCCTCCTGTGGAGGGCCGCATTCACCCAGGATATTTGCGCCAAGAAGAAAGCGCAGGAAACGGATCGTCTGGTTCGGTTCAGATTTTTAAACTTCCCGGCAGAAACCTGTCGGGGAGTTTGTTTTGAAGACCACCTCTTTGGACCTGCGCAGCCTGGCGCTGCTTGTGAGCCTTGCCGCTGTCTGGGGCGGCTCTTTCATCTTTGCGGAACTGGCGCTGCGGGAGGTGCCACCTCTGACGATCACCCTGCATCGGGTGGTCTGGGCGGTGCCGGCCTTATGGGCTGTGTTGGCATTGCGGGGGCAGGTGTTGCCTCGGACGACGCGGTTCTGGCTGGGCGCATTGGGCATGGGGCTGTTGAACAATGCGCTGCCGTTTTCGCTGATTTTCTGGGGCCAGCAGCAGATCGATGCCGGGTTGGCCGCGATCCTCAATGCCACCACAGCGATGTTTGGCGCGGTTGTTGCGGGGCTGCTGTTGCCCGACGAGCCGCTGACCCGCAACAAACTGGCGGGGGCTGTGTTGGGCCTTGTCGGAGTGGTGATTGTGATGGGGCCAAAGGCGTTTGGGGCGTTTGATCCTGCCAATCTGGCGCAGCTGGCGGTGCTGGCGGCGGCGCTGTCTTATGCGTTTGCCAGCGTGTGGGGCAAGCGGATGCTGGGGGATCATCCGCCTTTGGTTAATGCAACCGGCATGTTGATCAGCGCCGCTGTGCTGATGGTGCCGCTGGTGCTGCTGCTGGAGGGGGTGCCGCGTCTGGACCTAACTTTGTCCACCTGGGGGGCGTTGGGGGGGGCTGGCGCTGCTGTCGACCTCACTGGCCTACGGGCTCTATTTTGCCATTCTGCGGCGGGCGGGGGCGGCGAACCTGATGTTGGTGACGCTAATGATCCCACCCTTTGCAATCGGGCTTGGCGTGCTGCTGTTGGGCGAGGGTCTGACGGCAAACGCAGGGATTGGATTTGTGGTGATCGGGCTTGGGTTTGTGGTGACAGATGGACGTCTTTTGTCAGGGCGTCACCGGGTGCTGCGGCCGAGGCGCGGGGGGAACAACGGCTAGCGGCACACATAAGAAAAAGGCGCTCTCCTCGGAGAGCGCCTTTCTGCAATCTTAAGGTGGGAAGGGTCAGGCCGCTTCGGCCTCACCCTCTTCGCTCTCTTCCTTCTCACGGCCAGCCAGCAGCAGAGCACCAGCGCCCAGAATGGCAGAGATGGCGGAGCCGGAGAGAACCCCCAGACGCACCTGGTTCATCATCGAGGCGTCTGCAAAGCTCAGCGAGCCGATGAAGAGCGACATGGTAAAACCGATGCCAGCCAGACAGGCGACGCCATAGATGTGCATCCAGTTTGCGCCATGTGGCATCCGGGCCATGCCACCGTTGACCATTGCATAGGTGATGCCAAAAACACCGATCTGCTTGCCCAGAACTAGACCCAGCGCAATGCCGAGCGGCAGCGGTGCAAAGAGATCCGCAAAGGTCATGCCCTGCAGCACCACACCAGCGTTGGCGAAGGCAAAGATCGGAATGATCAGATAAAGCACATAGGGTGTCAACGCATGTTCCAGCGAGTGCAGCGGGCTTTTACCCCATTTGTCTTTCAGCGGGATGCAGAAGGCGGTGATCACACCGGCCAGCGTGGCGTGGACGCCAGACTTCAGCACGAAGAACCACATGATCACTCCCAGAAGGATGGCCGGGGCCACACGGTGGGCGCCTTTGAGGTTCAGGTAGACCAGACCCGCCAGCGGCAGGAGTGACAGGTAGAGGTAGTCGATCTTCAGTTCCGCCGTGTAGAACAGCGCAATGATCACAATCGCGCCTAGGTCATCAAGGATGGCCAGTGTCAGCAGAAACACTTTCAGTGAGGAAGGGGCCCGGGTGCCCATCAGCGCCAGAATGCCCAGAGCAAAGGCAATATCGGTGGCGGCAGGGATCGCCCAGCCGGAAATTGACGGCAGGCCCCAGTTGAAGGCGGCGAAAATCAGCGCGGGCACGATCATGCCGCCGACAGCGGCCATGCCGGGCAGGATCACATCGGCGGGGTTCTTCAGCTTGCCTTCCATCATCTCGCGCTTCAACTCAAGCCCGATCAGGAAGAAGAAGATCGCCATCAAACCATCGTTGATCCACAGGATCAGCGGTTTCTTCAGGCCCTCGCCATCCAGGGTAACTGCCAGATAGCTGCCCAGCACACCCTCATAGGTTCCCGACAGGGCCGAGTTTGCTACGATCAGAGCAGCAACAGCCGAGAGCATCAATAAGATGCCGCCCGAGGCCTCATGTCTGAAAAATTTGTCAATTGCGCGCAGCAGCATTGCGTTTCCTTTGCTCTGAATCCAAGTTTTACGCCGAAATGGGTTGAATTTAACTTGGTTCAATACCAACGACTGGGGAGAAAAACAATTTAATGCTTGTTTTAGACCATTTAGCGGTTGCGTCGAATTCATTGGCTGAAGGCGCGGCCTTTGTGGCTGAAAAGCTGGGGATAACGATGGCGCCCGGTGGGCAGCATCCGCGTTTTGGAACGCATAACCTCTTGATAGGGTTGGAAGATGACCTTTACCTCGAGGTGATTGCAATTGATCCAGAGGCCAAGCCCCCCAAAGATCCGCGCTGGTTTGACCTCGACAGTTTTGAAGGACCGCCAAGGTTGCACAACTGGATCGTGCGCTGCGACGATATGTCAGCAGCGCTGCCACAGTTGCCAGACGGGGCAGGGCGCGCGGTGGCGCTGGCGCGGGGGGATCTGCGCTGGAAAATGGCGGTGCCGGAAACCGGTAAACTGCCCTTTGATGAGGTCTGTCCTGCCCTGATCGAGTGGCAGGGGCGGCATCCGGCAGCCTCCTTGCCGCAGAGCGGGGCGCGGTTGAAAGAACTGGTGCTGCGCCATCCCGCGGCCGCGGCCCTTGCGGCGCAGATCCAGCCCGTGATGCAGGATGTGCGGCTGCGGTTTGAAACGGCCGCCGTGCCAGCGATGCGGGCGTGTTTTGAGATCGATGGAGAACACCGGTGGCTGTGATCCGCGATGCCTGCGCCGAAGACGCCGAAGCTATTGCCGCGATCTGGAACCAGATCATCCGTGACACCACCGTGACGTTCACGACCTCGGAAAAAACGTCTGCGAGCATCGCCGCTGACATCGCCGCGCGTCAGGCAGCGGGACGTGGTTTTCTGGTGGCAGAGCACCAAGGCACGGTTCTGGGCATGGCCTGCTATGGCCCGTTCCGCGCGGGGCCGGGCTACCGGATGACGATGGAACATACCATCTATCTGTCCGAAGCTGCCAAGGGGCAGGGCCTAGGCCGGCAGCTGTTGCAGGCTTTGGAACGGCACGCCCGCACCGCCGGTCATCATGTTCTGATCGGGGCGGTCAGTGGTGAAAACGCTGCTGGCATCTCTTTTCACAAGGCGCTGGGCTATGCTGAGGTAGGGCGCCTGCCGGACGCGGGGCATAAATTCGGCCGCTTTCTGGATATGGTGTTGTTGCAGAAAACCCTGTGATCCCTATGCTGCATTTGCAATATGGCCCTGACAGTCACGCGCCAGCAGGATAGACTAGACCCCATGTCCATTTGGAAACGCATAAGCGAGGCGCTGAGCGCCCTTACCGGCGGCGAGCCGCTGAGCGAGATCTTTGAACGTCTGCGCACCCCACCGGAACGTTCTGTGGCGTTTACAATTGCGGTGATTGCATTGTCGGCCAAAATGGCCAAAGCGGATGGTTTGGTGACCCGAGATGAGGTCACCGCCATGCGCGAAGTGTTCCAGATCGCGCAAGAGGATGAGGCGGGCGCGGCCCGTGTCTTTAACCTTGCGCGGCGGGATGTGGCAGGGTTCGAAGATTACGCGCTGCGGATCCGGCGGATGTTCAGTGGCGCAGACGCCTGCCTTTGTGACCTGATGGAGGGGCTGTTCCACATCGCGATGGCCGATGGCACCTATCATCCGGCCGAGGATGATTTCCTGCATCAGGTGGCCGATATTTTCGGCATTCCCGAACATGAGTTCCGCGCCCTGCGGGCCCGTTTTGTGCCGGACGCCGCACCCGATCCCTTCTCGGTTCTGGGGGTTGCGCCGGACACGCCCTATGCTGAGATCCGCAAAGTCTGGAAACGGCTGGTGCGCGACACCCATCCCGATGCGATGATGGCCCGTGGTGTGCCCGAGGAAATGGTGCAGATGGCGGAAAAGCGGATGATTGACCTCAACCGCGCCTGGGAAGAAATCACCCAAACCAAAGGGCCTGAGGCCGCTTGATGCGCATCGCCACCTACAATGTCGAATGGTTCAATTCGCTTTTCGATGATGCGGGGGCGTTGGTGGAGGATGGCGGCTGGTCGTCGCGCCGCGATGTGACGCGGCAGCAGCAGATCACCGCGCTGGGCATTGTCTTTACCGCGCTGGATGCGGATGCCGTCATGGTGATCGAGGCACCCGACCAGAACTCCCGCCGGGATACGGTGCGGGCACTGGAAGGCTTTGCAGCCAAGTTTGATCTGCGCGCGCGGCGGGCGGTGATCGGGTTTGCAAATGACACCCAACAGGAAATTGCGCTGCTTTATGATCCCGACGTGCTGACCGTCCGCCATGATCCGGTGGGCGAAGAAACCGGCAAAAAGGGCAGCCGTGCGGCGCCACGTTTTGACAGCGTGTTTCGCATCGATCTGGATGTCGATGCGCATGAGGATCTGGTGCGTTTCTCCAAACCACCGCTGGAACTGGCACTGGAAACCAAATCCGGCTTTGCCTTCCGCATGATCGGGGCGCATCTGAAATCCAAAGCACCCCATGGGGCGCGAGGGCGGGATGCGGTGATGCGGGCCTCAATCGCGAACCGGCGCAAACAGTTGGCGCAGGCGATTTGGCTGCGGCAGCGGGTGGAGCAGCATCTGGAGGATCAGGTGCCGTTGATGGTACTGGGCGATCTGAACGATGGTCCCGGTCTGGATGAATATGAGGACCTGTTTGGCCGGTCTTCGGTGGAGATTGTGCTGGGTGAGGCGGCGGGTCCCTGCCTTTATGACCCACATGCCCGGCTGGCATTGCGCAATCGCTGGGCGCAGCCGACCACTTCGCGGTTCTATATCGCGGACGAAAAACGCTACCTGCAGGCGCTGTTGGATTACATCATGGTGTCACCTGATCTGCGCGCGCTTAAGCCGTCTTGGCGGATCTGGCATCCCTTTGAAGATGAGGGATGTTTTGCGGTGCCAGAGCTGCGCGAAGCCCTGCTGACGGCCTCGGACCATTTTCCGGTGGTGATGGATATCGATTTGCCCTGACGTAGCCGCGTCTACACGCCTCATGGGCGAAAACCGGCGCATATTCACACGGGCCTCGGAACGACTCGGGACATGCGGTATACTGAAGCTATGAAACGGTTTCTGATCTCTGCGGCCCTTGCGGCCAGCCTGACAATGCCCTTGGCCCCCGCCGGACTGGCGGAGGAGGATGACGGGTTTTCCCTGATGGAAGAAGGCGCCAAACTGTTCATGCGCGGCATCATCCAGGAGATGGAACCGGCGATTGAAGAGCTGAACGAGTTGAGCCAAGAGCTGGAGCCCGCGCTGAAGCAGATGATGCAGGAAATGGGCCCCGCCTTTGCCGAACTGCTGGACAAGGTGGATGACATCACGATGTATCATCCGCCTGAAATGCTGCCGAACGGCGACATCATCCTACGCCGGAAACAGCCAGAGGAGGTGGAACCACCCGAAGAGGGCGGTGCCATCGACCTGTGACGGAGTGGTTTAACGGATCTTAACCGTCACCTCCGCGTCCAGCGATCGCGCAAGCGAGTTCAGACGGCTTTCGGCCACCTCTCCAAACAACGGCTCTGCGTCCTTTGACAAGATCAGATGCAGCTCTTTTTTCTTGGGAAACAGCCGAAACTCGCCAATTTTCTGGTCCGCCTTGGGCCAGAGCATCGCCCCAAACCGCATCGCCTTGCCCAGAACCTCGGCCTCCTGAATGGCTTTTTCGTCAAGAATATCAAAGATCTCACCGAAGCGGCTGTCATCGCGGCTGTTTTTGTACCGGTGCATCAGTGCCAACCCCAGAAACACCCGTTCCGAATGGCGCAGGCCACCAAGGTTGGCGCGGGTCACCGTATCAAAACAGACCTCGGCGCGGTAATCGGGATGGGCGCGCCAGCTGACGTCGTGCAGCAGACAAGCCGCCTTCACCAAACGTTTGCGTTCCCACTTGGCTGATTTGAACAGCGGCAAGACAAAGTCATAAAGGCTGCGGCCAAATCCGGGCAGACGGGCGTCTTTGGCCTCGGCAAAACGGGCAGCTTCGATCAGCGGGTCGCGTTCTCGTAACTGATCGGGCATCTGTTCATAAAGCAGCCCTTCGCGGATCCCGTAAGAAGAAATGGCGATGTCATGCGGTTTGAAGGTGCGGATCAGCCGTTTCAGAACTTCGCAGGCAATCGGTACAAGGATCATCCGCGCCTCAGAGATACCGCAGCTTTTGCGCAGGGCGTCGACACCCTGTTCCTCGACATAGGCGATGGTGTCGCGGACCGATTTGGCGGTCATCCGGTATTCATGCAGCACGTGCAACGGATAGCCACGCCGGACCATGTCGATCTTGGCTATCGCACGCCAGGAGCCACCGACCAGAAACAGGCGGTTCGGCTGCGGCCCCATCTGTTCGGCCAGTTCCTCCATCACGGCTGTGATATGGGCTTTGCGGCCTTTTTTGCCGCCGGGCACATCGCGCAGTTTCAGAGGACCCAGCGAAGAGGTGACCCGTTTGCCAACCTTGCCGTCGTGGATCTCGGCCAGCTCCAGCGAAGAGCCGCCGATGTCGCAGATCAGACCGTAGGCACCGGGCCAGCCCAGAAGCACCCCCTGCGCCGAAAGCCGCGCTTCTTCTTCGCCGTCGATGACATGCACCTTGATGCCGGTCTCTCGTTCGACCTCGGCTACAAAATCGGGGCCATCACTTGCCTCGCGCACCGCGGCGGTGGCAACCGCTGTAAGGGTGGGGGCATCCATGCCCTCGGCCAGTTTCTGAAACCGGCGCATTGCAGACAGAGCCCGGGCGCGACCTTCCGGGTTCAACGTGCCGGTTTCGGCCAGCCCCGCGCCAAGCGCACACATGATTTTTTCGTTGAAGAAATAGGCGGGCGAACGGGCTGCCCCATCAAAGACCACCATCCGCACCGAGTTTGAGCCCACATCGATCACCCCAACGCGACCAAGGGCGCGTGACGCCGGATCGTTGAACAGCGGGCGGCCAAAGGGCCCCCAGTCTTCCGCAGCTTGAACGTCAGAGGCCGGGGCCTCAGCGGCAGGGGTGCGGGTGTCCGTCATGGGGCGACTCCTTCACTTGGTCCCCCATTGATGCAACGCCCCGCCGGTGGGGTCAATCATCCGTATGTGTCAGTTTCGGCACGTCTTTTGCGCCCGCTGAACCGCGCCCTGACAGGGATGGGTTTTCCATGAAGAACCGGTGCGTGTTGAAGTTGAACGCGCCTTCCTTGCGTTCGGCCCGCGCAAACTTACCATCCGGCCCCATGACCCAGCTTTGCGCCACATCGGCCAGGTTTGCGGCCATCACCTGACTGACGATCTGGGCCTTCACGGTGGGGTTGGTGATTTCCACCAATGTTTCCACCCGCCGGTTCAGGTTGCGCCCCATCCAGTCGGCGGAGGACATGTAGACCTTGGCCTTTTTCGCAGGCAGCCCATGGCCATTGCCAAAACAGGCGATACGCGAATGTTCCAGAAACCGGCCGACAACCGATTTTACCCGAATATTGTCGCTGAGGCCCTTGATACCAGGCCGCAGCCCGCAGATGCCGCGGATCACCAGGCTGATTTTCACCCCGGCTTGAGAAGCTTTGTAAAGGCCGTCGATGATCTCAGGATCGATCAGCGCGTTCATCTTGGCCCAGATCTCAGCCGGGCGGCCCGCACGGGCGTGTTCGGCCTCTTTCTCAAAATTCTCCAGCAGGCGCTGTTTCAGGCCAACAGGGGAAATGGCGAGGTTTTCCAAACCCTCGGGTTCGACATAACCGGACAGGTAGTTGAAAACCTTGGTTGCATCGCGCCCCAGTTTGGCGTCACAGGTAAACAGGCTGAGGTCAGTGTAAATCCGCGCGGTGATCGGGTGGTAGTTGCCCGTGCCGTAATGGGTGTAGGTCACCAGACGATCCCCTTCACGCCGCACCACGGTAGAGATTTTGGCGTGTGTTTTCAGATCGACAAAGCCATAGACCACGTGGGCGCCCGACCGTTCCAAACGGCGCGACTGGCGGATGTTGGCGGCTTCGTCAAAACGGGCCTTCAGTTCCACCAGTGCAGTGACGGATTTGCCATCCTCGGCCGCTTCGCACAGCGCTTCTACAATGGGAGAGTCTTTGGAGGTTCGGTACAGCGTCTGTTTGATCGCCACCACATTGGGATCCGCCGCCGCCTGTTTCAGGAAGCGCACCACCATGTCGAAGGTTTCGTACGGATGGTGCAGCAGCATGTCTTTCTGCTTGATTGCCGCAAACATATCGCCGTCGAAATCCTGCACCCGTTCTGGCACCCGTGGGGTGAAACTGGGCCACAGCAGGTCGGGGCGGTCGTCCACCACCAACTCTTTTACATCGGCGATACCGATCATGCCCTGCACCTCGACGATTTCGTCCGCGTCGACATGCAGTTCTTCGGTAATGACCCGTTTCAACATTGTCGGCGCATCGGAGGAGATCTTCATCCGCACCACTTCGCCGCGCCGCCGCCGTTTCAGGGCCACCTCAAATTCGCGGACGAGGTCTTCGGCCTCTTCCTCGACCTCCAGATCGCTGTCGCGCAACACCCGGAATGTACATTGCCCCTTCATCACATAGCCGGGGAACAGCTTGTCGGTGAACAACAACAACAGCTCTTCCAAAGGCAAAAATCGCAGGCTGCGCCCTTCCGAGGGTAATTGCACAAAGCGGCTGATCTGCTGCGGGATCGGCAGGAGGGTGATCAGCTGTTTTTTGCTGCCACGCCGTTCCATCTGCAGGGCCAGCGAAAAACCGGTGTTGGGGATGAAGGGAAACGGGTGTGCCGGATCCACCGCCAGGGGGGACAGAACAGGGAACACCTTGTTAAGGAAAAACTCTTCCAGATAGGCCATGTCCGCCTCTGGCACGCCGTCACGGTCCAGCAGGTGAATATCCGCCTCGCAAAGCTCTTTGCGCAGGGCGGTGAAAATGCCCTGTTGGCGGGTCATCAGATTGCGGGCGTCTTCGTTGATAAGGGTCAGCTGCTCGGCCGGGGTCAGACCGTCCGCAGCGGGCCGTGTCCGGCCTTCGCGTTTCAACTCGCGCAGGCCTGCAACGCGGACGGTGTAGAATTCATCCAGGTTGGTTGCCGATATGGACAGGAACCGCACCCGTTCCAGCAACGGCACCTTGGGGTTTTCCGCCTCTTCCAGCACCCGCCAGTTAAACCCCAGCCAGCTCAGCTCACGGTTAAAGAAGCGGCCCGGGCCTTCGCGGTCCAGATCGGGGAGGTCAACAGGCTCCGCAAAGGGAGCGTTCAGGAAATCTGCTTGGGACATGAGGCGCTTATGCTCGCTTCATATGAACAATTGATGACGGAGTCTGCCGCCCTCAGCCGGGATTGTCCAGCAGGTCCGGCAGTTCACTTTGTCCTAGCACCTCTGCCGCCAGTTTGCGCGTCACTGGGCGTTTGCGCGACAGGGCTTCGCGGTCAATCGCCGCCACCAGATCCGCCGCCGCGTCAAAGCTGCGGTCCATGCGGGACACCAGATAGGCAATCACATCCGGCGCGGGCATCAATTGCCGGTCGGCAAACAGTTTCGCCACCACCGCCGAAAGCAGCTGGTCGTCGGGCTGTTCCAGATTGACCGATTGGGTGCCCTGCATCCGGCTCATTAGATCGGCCAGGGTGATGCCCCAGAGATGCGCCGGACGGTCCGCCGTAACCAGCAGCGGGAACCCTTCGGCCAGCACCAGATTGTGCAGGTGAAACAGCGCCTCTTCCAGCGGGCGGAGGCCCGCAATATCCTGCACATCCTCGACCACCACAGGCCCCATCGCCACGGCGGGAATTTCCACATCACAAAGGTCCACAGCCCGTAGGATCAGCGCCCCGGAGGTCGCCGCCCACACATGCGCCAAATGGGTTTTGCCCGCCCCTTTGGGGCCAATCAGGGCCAGTTTGCGACCCGCCCAGCTTTGCCAGCTTTCCAGCAGCACCACGGCCATCGCATTGGCCGGCGAGACAAAAAAGTCCGCACGCCCCAGCGCGGGACGCACTGGCAGGTCAAAGCTTAATTGGCGTTGGTTCACTCTTCGCGCTTTCCGGCGTGGCCCTGATACAGTCGGCCGCTCTTGTAATTGGCGATGCCAAAACGGGCAACCACACCAATGGCTGCCGCCACTGGCACCGCCACCAGCATTCCGACAAAGCCAAACAGCGTGCCAAAGACCGACAGGGCAAAGATCAGCCAGACCGGATGCAGCCCGACGGAACTACCTACCAGTTTGGGGGTCAGCACGTTGCCTTCCATCACCTGACCCAGCACAAAGATCCCGGCAACCAGCCCAATCGACAGCCAGTCGCCCCAGAACTGGAACAGCGCCAGCCCAATGGCCAGGGCGCCGCCAAACAGCGCACCAATATAGGGGATAAAGGTCAGGGCACCGGCGACAAAGCCAACCACTAGACCAAACTGCAGCCCGACCAGCATCAGTGCAATGGCGTAATAGCCTCCCAGCACCAGACAGACCGTGCCCATGCCGCGGATAAAACTGGCCAGCGTTGCGTCGATTTGGCTGGCCAGATGGCGGATGTTGGGGGCGTGGTCCAGCGGCAGCATCTCATCCACCTTGGCCACCATGTTGTCCCAGTCCAGCAGCAGGTAGAAGGCCACCACCGGCACAATCACCAGCAACATCACCACATTGATGATCGACAGCGCCGAGCTGAAGATCGCATTCAGCAATTCGCCGCCTTTGGACTGGATCGTCTGACCTGCCTGCTGCAACGACTGGTTCAGCGTCGAGCTTTCGTCCAGAATCTGCGGGAACTGGGTGGTCAGGAAGGCCCAGAGGTCATTGAACAGCTGCGGCACCACCTCGATGAGGGCGAGGGACTGGTTGATCAGTGTCGGCACCACCAGCAGGATCAGCAGCACAAAGGCACAGACTGCCACCAGCGTGATGATCACCGTCGCCAGCACACGGCTCGCGCCCCATTCTTCCAGCTTGTCCGCCACCGGATCCAGGAAATAGGCAATGGCGCCGCCCAAAACAAAAGGCAGCAGCACGTCGCCCAGATACCAAAGCACCACCGAAAAGGCGACCGTGGCCACACCCCAATATCCAACCTGTTCCTTCACCGGCAAAGCCATGATCACGCCCCTGTGGTTCGTTTTTTCGTTGTTTCCCTATGTCGTTGGTTCTGCCGCTTAGATCAAGAGGGCAGGGTTGCGGGACGCAGGGCCAGCGGGGTCTTGCTGCCTTTGGAACAGGGCTTTGTGTCCCCCGGTGTCGCCCAAGCCGCAATCCCTCTTGTCTGCCTTGCCGCCCTCTTCTAAACCCGTTGCAAACCAAGTTAGCCAATCCCAAGGGGTCATTCATGCGTCTGTCGCGCTATTTCCTGCCCGTTCTGAAAGAAAACCCGTCCGAGGCGCAGATCGTCAGCCACCGTCTGATGCTGCGCGCCGGCATGATCAAACAGCAATCCGCCGGGATCTATTCCTGGCTGCCTCTGGGCTTCAAGGTGCTGCGCAAGATTGAAAATATTGTGCATCAGGAACAGATCCGCGCCGGGCACATTCCGATGCAGATGCCGACCCTGCAGTCTGCCGATCTGTGGCGCGAGTCGGGGCGCTATGACGGCTACGGCGAAGAAATGCTGCGGATGCAGGACCGTCACGGTCGCGACATGCTGTTTTCGCCTACCGCGGAGGAACTGTTCACCGATGTGTTCCGCGCCCATGTGAACAGCTACAAAGACCTGCCGCTGACGCTTTATCAGATCCAGTGGAAATTCCGCGATGAGATCCGCCCGCGTTTCGGTGTGATGCGGGGCCGCGAGTTCTACATGAAAGACGGCTACAACTTCGACCTCACCAAAGAGGACGCGCTGCACGCCTATAACCGCCACCTCGTCAGCTACTTGCGCACCTATGAGCGCATGGGCCTGCAGGCGATCCCGATGCGCGCCGATTCCGGCCCCATCGGCGGCGATGACACCCATGAATTCCTGGTGCTGGCCGAAACCGGCGAGTCCGAAGTGTTCTACGACCGCGAAATCACCGATCTGACCTTCGGCGAGCGCGAGATCGACTATAACAGCGTCGAACAGTGTCAGGCCGTGCTGGAAGAGTTCACCTCGCGCTATGCCCGCACCGATGAGACCCATGATGAGGCGCTCTTCAACGAGGTGCCTGAGGAACGCCGCTGCGTTGCGCGCGGCATTGAGGTTGGCCAGATCTTCTACTTCGGCACCAAATATTCAGAAGCGATGGGCGCCAAGGTGCAGGGGCCGGATGGCAAGCCGACCGAAGTCCACATGGGCAGCCACGGCATCGGTGTCTCGCGCCTTCTGGGTGCCATCATTGAGGCTAGCCATGACGACAACGGCATCATCTGGCCGGAAGGTGTCACCCCGTTCCACGTCGGTATTGTGAACCTGAAACAGGGCGATGAGGCCGCCGATGCTGCCTGTGAGGCGCTTTACAACAGCTTCACCGCTGTGGGTCTGGAACCGCTGTATGACGACCGCAAGGAACGCGCCGGTGGCAAGTTCGCCACCATGGACCTGATCGGCCTGCCCTGGCGCATCACCGTGGGCCCGCGCGGTCTGAAAAACGGTGTTGTCGAACTGACCAGCCGCCGCACCGGTGAAAGCGTAGAGATGACCCCGGAACAGGCGGTCGAGAAGATCATCGAGATCTACGCCCCCCATCGCGTCAACGTCTTCTGACCAACCCGAGCCTTGTAGAACCAAAGGCCACCCCCAGCGGGTGGCCTTTACTTTTGTCTCAGGCCAGCACCGGCATTTTCCGGCGGGGCGGTCCGGCCAGCTTCTCGATCAGCCAGATATTCACAACCCACCCGGCAACCTGCAAGGTTTCTTCCATCAGTAAATGGCCTTCACCAAAGACAGCCATGAAAGGCAATAGAAGGAAAGGCAGCGTGCCCGCCGTCAAGGCCAGCCCATAAGCGCGCAACATCCAGCGGCCATGGGTGGCGAAGTCTCTTTTCCGGATGGCCTGCACCGCAAGCATCAGTGCGACGAGCCAGAACACCCCGGCCAAAAGCCGTCCCCAATACAGCACGGGGCCGCTGATTGCAGGCCAGGCCAGCGTGATCCAGATCCCGCTTAGGGCACCAACTAGCGAAACCGCGATCATCACTCGCCCCATCCGCTGATGCAGCGCCCGATGATCGCGGCGAAACCCTGGCAGGACTTGCATGCCGCCCAGGACCAGAAACAACACAGACGCCCCACCGTGAAGGCCAAGGGCCCAAAGCGGTACTGCGGATTGCGGCAAAAGCGGTTGCGCGGTGATCCCCTCGTAAGCACGGGTTAACATGATCGCAACGGGGACCAGCATGGCCACAAACAACAGCAGTTTCAACGACAGGCGGGACTTGGACTGCGCGGCCATAATCGGGATCCTCAAGGCAAAGACATCTCACAAAACTCTGGATCGCATACCCCATCCAGTTTGACACTTCCCCAAAAACGTATCGTTTTCATGCAAAAGTGAAGAGACTTGCGCCGTTTGCCTTGCCACACGGACTTTTCCACTGATCAGCCGGATTCCGCTAGCCTCCTCGCGCATCTTCTGGCGGGATGCATAAATCCTGCTTTGCGGCTAAGTTGGCCAAAAGGGAGGGCAGGATGATCCTGAGAGCGGTGACAGTGATGGCCGGGCTTGCGGGAGCGGGGGTGAGCTCGCAGTTTCCGGAGTTTTCGCAACAATATGCCCAGCGGCTTGGCGGGGCGGTGGATGAATTGACAACGGTGATTGCCGATTTTGATGCCACTGCGGCGGCCTCAAACCTCAGCCGCACGGAGGCGTTGGAACAGATGCAAGGCACGGATTTCCTCACCCGCCGCCGCGCCGATATGGAGCGGACGATTGACCGGCACGCAGATCTCTCGGAGGCGCTCACCGCGTTGCAGAACGCCGGGCCCTTCATGCGGGCCTATCAGCTGCGCCACCTCACAGATCGCGACATCGCCACCCGCGCTTATGAGGCCTATCAGCCCGCCGTTCCTCTGACGCTGGAGGGCGGTGTGTTTGCCGGTGTGGGCTTCCTCGGCGGGGCTGGTCTGTTGTCGGCGCTCCTTGGCCTGCTGCGGTTGGTGTTCCGGCGCCGCGCCGCCACATCTGCAGGCTAACGGGCTGAAACACTTGACCTTCCTTCCGGGCTGGGTCAGTCCTGAGCACGACACAATCGCGATGAGGCCGATATGGCGGGCAAAACCCCTCCTTTTGCACGATTTGAATGGATGATCGCCTGGCGCTACCTGCGTGCACGGCGGGCCGAGGGCGGGGTCAGCGTGATGACCTGGATTTCTCTGATCGGGATCACTTTGGCAGTGTTCGCACTGATCGCCACGCTGGCCGTGCGGGCCGGGTTCCGGGCGGAATTTGTGGACACCATTCTGGGCGCCAATGCGCATGTGACCGTTTACAGCATCGGCACCGTTGATCCGCAGACCGGCAAAATAGACCGCTCTATCCCCGAATATGAGGCAATGGCCGCGCGTTTGCGTGAGGTGCCCGGGGTGACCCGCGTCGCGCCTCTGGTCAAAGGTCAGGTGATGGCCAACCGCGCCAGCTACAACGCCGGGATCGAGGTCTACGGCATCTCGTTGGAAGACCTGAAAACCATCCCGCGCATCGTGAACCCTGAAACCGGCTATGGGGACATTTCCCGCTTTGGCGAAGGCATCGCCATCGGGTCCGGCGTGGCCCGCGAACTGGGTGTTGCGGTGGGCGACAAGATCAAGGTTATTTCCCCCAACGGTGTGAAAACCGCCTTTGGCACCTCGCCGCGGGTGAAAGCCTATGAGGTGGTCTATGTCTTCTCGGCGGGGCGTTATGACATCGACCGCGTGCGGGTCTACATGCCCTTCACCGAAGCGCAGACCTATTTCAATCGCGACAATGCCGCGGATGAGCTGGAGGTGATGGTTGCCGCCCCTGAACGGATTGAGGATTTGGCGCTGCCGCTGCTCAGGGCGGGTGGCGAGGGCACGCAGCTCTGGACCTGGCGTGATGCCTCGGGCGGGTTCCTCCGGGCCTTGGACATTGAAGACAACGTGATGTTTGTGATCCTGTCGATCCTGGTGCTGATTGCGGCGATGAACATCGTGTCGGGGTTGATCATGCTGGTCAAAAACAAAGGTCGCGACATTGGTATCCTGCGCACGATGGGGTTGACCGAAGGCGCGGTGCTGCGGGTGTTTTTCATCTGCGGGTCGCTGACGGGAATTGTCGGGACATTGGCCGGAGTGGCATTGGGCTGTCTCTTTGCGTTTTATATCGACCCGATTTTTGGCTTTGTGAACTGGATGGCTGGCGGGCAGGCCTGGGACCCCTCGATCCGCGGCATTTACCATCTGCCAGCCAAGCTGCAATTTGGCGATGTGATGACGGCGATCAGCCTGTCGCTGGGCCTGAGCTTTGTTGTGACGATTTTCCCCGCCCGCCGGGCAGCGCGGATGAACCCGGTGGAGGCGCTGCGTTATGAGTGATCCGGTTCTGAACCTTTCTGGCCTGACCAAGACTTACGCCCAGGACAGCGCCAATCCTGTCACCGTTCTGCGCGGGGTGGATCTGGCGATCCAGCCCGGCGAAGTGGTGGCTCTGGTGGCGCCTTCTGGCGCTGGTAAATCCACCCTGCTGCATATCGCGGGGTTGCTGGACACGCCGGATCAAGGGGCGGTGACGCTCTGTGGCAAACCGATGACCGATCAGTCGGACCGTCGCCGCACCCGCGCGCGGCGTGAAGATGTCGGCTTTATCTACCAGTTCCATCACCTATTGCCCGAGTTCACGGCCTTGGAAAACGTAGTGCTGCCACAGCTGGCCAATGGAATTGCCCGCAGTGAAGCGGTGACGCGAGCCTCGGACCTGTTGGCGCGGGTTGGTGTTGGCGACCGCGCCGATCACCGCCCCGCTGCCCTCTCTGGCGGCGAGCAGCAGCGGGTGGCCTTCTGTCGGGCGTTGGCCAATGAGCCACGGCTGTTGCTGGCGGATGAACCCACCGGCAATCTGGACCCGGGCACCTCGGATCAGGTGTTTGACGCGCTGATGACGCTGGTGCGCTCCACCGGCATGGCGGCGCTGATCGCGACCCATAATCTGGAGCTGGCGGGCCGTATGGACCGGATGCTGCGACTTGAGGCGGGGCAGCTGGTGTAAGCATTGCTGCTTTGATTGCGCTGGGCTTGACGAACAGCTGTTATCACGTAAATTCGGCCGCTTTTTGAAAGGGGATTTCCGATGCAACGTGTGATGATTGTGGGCCAGCCCGGGGCAGGAAAATCGACCATTGCGCGTCAGATCGGCGAAATCACGGGCCTGCCGGTGGTGCACATCGACCAGATCCACTGGCAACCCGGCTGGGTCGAACGGGACCGCGCCGAAAAGACCCGTCTTTGTCAGGAGGTGCACGCCCGCGATCAATGGATCTTTGAGGGCGGGCATTCGGCGACATGGGCTGAACGGTTGGAACGGGCGGACACCTTCATCTGGATCGACCTGCCGCTAGGCCTGCGCTACCGCCGGGTGTTCTGGCGGATGCTGCGCCATTGGGGTCAAAGCCGCCCGGATCTGCCGGAAGACTGCCCCGAACAGTTCTCTTTTGAGTTTTATCGCTGGATCTGGGACACCCGCCATTCCGGGCGGCGCGGGGTGCAGCGCTGTCTCGACAAGGCGGATGAGGGCACCCGCAGCTATCATCTGCAAAGCCCCGCAGCGGTGGCGCAGTTTCTGGAGCATCTGGCGGCGGAACACGGTACGGAGGTGCCAGCGCGGCGCTGACCACAATCTGATCCGTGTCAAAGCGGAGCCTTTTCGGATCTGGCAGGCTGTCTAAGCAGGCAGTCAACCCGAAAGGAGGCCCCCGATGTTTCGATCCCGACACAGCCAACACGCGCGCACCCCTCTCGATTTCCGCAAACGCCCGCCGCAGGGGCACAGACGGTTTCAGGCAGGACGCAGGCCGGTCCTGCGCACCGTTGTGATCTGTGCGCTGATCTTGATGGTGCCAGCCATGGCCAAGGCGCAAGTGATCGACACTCGTGCCGAGGTGGAGGCGGGCCGTGTCCTTTACATGACCCATTGTGCCAGCTGCCATGGGCTCGAGGCGGACGGGCAGGGACCGATGGCGGCGGTGTTGATGGTGCAACCTAAAGCGCTGTCCGATCTGAGCAGATCCAACGCAGGCACCTTCCCGATGCAGCGTGTCATTGAACGGATTGACGGCCGCGACCCGCTGGTCAGCCACGGGTCCTCCATGCCGGTCTATGGCGATTTTTTCCAAGGCGATGACCGCGCGATGAAGGCGGATAACGGCCAGCCTGTTATCACCAGCGGGCCGATTGTTGATCTTGTGACCTATCTGCGGAGCATTCAAGAATGACGTGTAAATCCCTTCTCTTGGCGGCGCCTGTGACGCTGATAGTCAGCGCCTGTGTGGCGCCTCAAGACACTGCGATGCCCGAACCCGGCGAAGGCGCCGCACTGTATCAGCAAAACTGCGCGGTCTGCCATGGCGCAGATGGTAAAGGCGGCGCGGATCTGGCGGGGCCCGCAAACAGCCCCGCCGATCTGACGCTTCTGGCGCAGGGCAACGGTGGGGTGTTCCCCCGCGCGGCGGTGCTGTCCACCATCGATGGCTACAATCGCATGGCGTTGGGTGACCAAAGGATGCCAGAGTTTGGCGGCTTTCTGGAAGGCGGCACCGTGCCGATGGATGTGGGCGATGGCCGCATGACGCCGGTGCCCCGCCCATTGGCCGCACTGGTGACTTATCTGGAGACCCTTCAGGCCGAATAGCGCGCCGTGCAGACGGGGATCAGTCGCAGATGCCTTCGATCTTGGCACCTTTCCAAGGAACGGTCGCCAGCGCGTCCACCCGTGTCTGGATCAACCGCACCGGCATCACCTCGGCTAGCATATCATGCAGCCGTTTGGTCCGCGCGGCCTGCGGTGCTAGCGCGCGGCAGCAGGTGAACTCTTCGACAATGGCGGCCTGTTGTTCATAGGGGAAGCTCAGGAAATCCGGCTGGCTGTCCAGCTCAAACAGGTAGGGATCATGGCCCGGACGATGTTCCCTTGCGGCGCGCCAGGGGGAGTAGCCGGTCACTTTGCGGTTCTGCCATTGCCAGACATGGGTCATCTCATGGGCAAAAAGCATCAGGTCATAGAGGTTGGTGGCTGGCTTGCCCTCGACCACATATTCCTGTGTGAAGTCAGAGCGGTAAAGGTTCTTACGGTAGAGCACTTTCTGATAGAGCGCAATCGCGGCAGGGGAGCTTTCGAACGTGTCGCCTTCAAACGGCGGAAAGATCCGTTCCTGACAGGTGACGCGGGGCCGCGCCTTGTAGCGCATATTGAAACTGCGGGCGAAATGCCCGTTCACAAACCGCACCCGGGCAGGATCCACCTGATCCCCATAATAGGTTTCCGCATAGGCCTCTTCCGCCTCCGTCAGGGGACGTCCACAGGCGGCGAGGCCAAGAAGCAGGGCCAGAAACAGGATCACACGCATGGGGCTATCTGGCCACGATGGCAACGAAAGGTCCAGCGGTTGATTGGGTTAATGCAGAATGTGCATCGGCAACAGATGTTCCGGCGTCGACGCCTGGGTGGACATGAAGGAAAACGCGGTGATCGCAAGGGCAGAGCCCAGAACAAGGGTGATGAAACGCAAAACCTTAACCTCTTACCTGTTACTGGACCGGTGCAAACGGCGCATCGGTCCCAGAGCCCTCTGGCCCCTATTCACTTAAACGGGGCCAGAGGCGCTGATTTTAGCCTGCCGTCACGGTAGGAACCGCTATGGCATTTTCACTTGTCGCGCCGGGGATCGCCGCGATGGCTGACAGGGCTGAGGCAGCTATGACCCAGCCCAATACGATGGGCAGAAATCGCATGGGGTGGCCTCTCAGGTTAGGGTGCAAAACATGCGCAAGCAGACTGCAAATGTCTTGCCAAGTGGTTAAAGCAACGGCCGGAAGTGTCAGGGATTTTAAACTTATCTTGTGGATAACTGCGCAACCCCCGCAAATTCTGGTAGGAGTCAGCGCAATGCCACCAGATCGGCCCGTTTTACCTCGTTCAGGATCACATTGGTCTGCGCCCCTGCCACGGCCTCAATCCGGAACAGCACCTCTTCCAGAAAACTGTTGTAGGAGGAGATATCCTCGACCAGCACCCGCAGGTGATAATCCGCCTGTCCGGTGGTGGCGTAGCATTCCAGCACCTCACGACGTTCGCCGATTACGCGAATGAAATCCTTCAGTTTTTCAGGATCGTGGCGGGTCAGTTGCACATGGACAATCGCATGAAACCCCAACCCCAACTTCTCCAGCGCCAGCTGCGCGCCATATCGGCGGATCAGACCGTAGTCTTCCAGCGCCCGGATGCGGCGCCAGCAGGATGAGGTGGACAGCCCCGCCTGTTCCGCCAGGTCGGCGTTGGACATGCGGCAGTCGCGTTGCAGAAGCTCCAGTAGGGTAAGATCGCGGTCATCAAGCTGCATGAGAAGTGAGTCCAGTTTGCGCAGGTCCGCCGGGGCAGTTCTGCCAGCCGCCGGACAATTTGGAGATAGTTAACCGCATTTGTGCTAGAATGTGAAACAGATTGCCGAATATGCGGCGCTTTAACATGTATTTTGGCCGCATTTTCCACGCCGCGCGCAGTAGCGTGCCACAAAATGGAAAGCGAGGCCCCAAGATGACTGCCCAGCCGCAAGGATTTGCCCAATATCAGCTGAACAACCGTTACGATCTGGAAGAGGGCCGTGTGTTCCTGACCGGCACGCAGGCGCTGGTGCGGATCATGCTGGAACAGACCCGACGGGACCGGGTGGCGGGCCATAAAACGGCAGGGTTTGTCTCGGGCTATCGCGGATCCCCCCTAGGCGGTCTGGATCTGGAGCTGTGGCGCGCCCGCAAAACCGTTGAGGCGCATGACATCACTTTCATGCCCGCCGTGAACGAAGATTTGGGCGCCACCGCTGTGCTGGGCGCCCAACAGGCCAGCCTTGACCCCGAATGTGAGGTCGAGGGGGTCTTTTCCATGTGGTACGGTAAAGGTCCGGGCGTAGATCGTTCGGGCGATGCCTTGCGCCACGGCAACGCCTATGGATCCTCCCCCAAAGGCGGTGTGCTTGTGGTCGCGGGCGATGACCATGGTTGTGTAAGCTCCTCCATGCCGCATCAGTCCGATGTGGCCTTCATGACCTGGTTCATGCCCACGCTGAACCCCGCCTCGGTTGAGGAATATCTGGAGTATGGCGAATACGGTTTCGCCCTCTCGCGCTATTCCGGCACCTGGGTGGGGTTCAAAGCGATCTCGGAAACCGTGGAAAGCGGCCGTTCGGTGCCGCTGCACGCGGATCGGACCTTCACCTATCCCGAGGTGGAGCTGCCGCCCAACGGTATCCATGTGCGCCACGGTGACCTGCCCAGCCCCGAGATCGAGACCCGCATCGGCTATAAACTGAACGCGGTGGAGGCCTTTGTGGAGGCCAACCCGATCGACAAACGCATCTATGACGTCAAAGACGCCAAGTTTGGCATCGTCACCACCGGCAAAGGCCATCTGGACACGATGGAAGCGCTGCGCCTTCTGGGGCTGGACGCCGCCGCCTGCCGCCGTTTGGGCATCGACATCTATAAGGTCGGCATGGTCTGGCCGCTGGCCCGCCGCGACGCGCTTGCCTTTGTGAAGGGCAAGGAAGAAGTGCTGGTGATCGAAGAAAAACGCGGCATCATCGAAAGCCAGTTCAAGGAATATTTCTACGACTGGCCCGGCGAAAAACCGCAAAAAATGGTCGGCAAACACCGTGCTGCTGGCGATCCGCTGCTGCCCTGGACCGGTGAGTTGAGCCCGCTGGATCTGGTGCCGGTGATCGCCGAACGTCTGGACCGGTTCTTCCCCGAAGAGGGGCTGATGGCCAAGGCGCAAGAGCTGACCGCGCCAGAGCCGCCGGTGCTGAACCTACCCGGCGCCAATCGCACCCCCTATTTCTGCTCGGGCTGCCCGCATAACACCTCGACCAAAGTGCCGGATGGCTCGATCGCGGCGTCAGGTATTGGCTGTCACGTCATGGCCTCCTGGATGGGGCGCAACACGGTGGGCTATGCTCAAATGGGCGGCGAAGGCGTGCCCCATGTGGTTGCCAGCAAGTTCAACGGTGGCAAACATATTTTCCAGAACCTTGGCGAGGGCACCTGGTATCACTCCGGCTCCCTGGCGGTGCGGCAGGCGGTGGCGGAAGGGGCCAATATCACCTTCAAGGTGCTTTACAACGATGCGGTAGCCATGACCGGTGGTCAGCCGGTGGACGGGCCGGTCTCTGTCCTCGGCATCGCGCAGGCCAGCCGCGCCGAAGGGGTGCAGCGGATTGTGCTGGTGTCAGACGATATCGGCAAGTTTGACCGTGCAGAATACCCCAGCGGCATCACCTTCCACCCACGCGAAGAGATGGATGCGGTGCAGCGTGAATTGCGGGAGGTCAAAGGTGTGTCGGTGCTGATCTACGAACAGACCTGCGCCACCGAAAAACGCCGCCGCCGCAAACGTGGCAAGATGGAAGATCCGAAGAAATTCGCCGTCATCAACCCGCTGGTCTGCGAAGGCTGCGGCGATTGTTCGGTGGAATCCAACTGCCTGAGTGTGGAGCCGGTGGAAACCCCATTGGGCCGCAAACGCCGCGTGAACCTGTCAAACTGCAATAAGGATTTCAGCTGCCTCAATGGGTTCTGCCCCAGTTTCGTGACCATCGAGGGCGTGGAGCGACGCAAGAAATCCGGCGCCGATCTGGACATGCCTGCGCTGCTGGCGGATCTACCGCAGCCCAAAATGCGTTCGCTCGCGACGCCGTTTGACCTGCTGGTCACCGGCGTTGGCGGCACCGGTGTTGTCACTGTCGGCGCGCTGATCACCATGGCTGCCCATATCGAGGGGCGCGGCTCCTCAGTTTTGGACTTCACCGGCTTTGCGCAGAAATTCGGCACCGTCCTCAGCTACATCCGTCTTGGCGAAACGCCTGAGGCGGTGCATCAGGTGCGCATCGATCAGGGGGCGGCCCATGCGGTGATCGGTTGCGATATGGTTGTGTCTTCCGCCCCCAAAGCCTCGGTCCATTACCGTCTGGGCACCGAGGTGATCCTGAACCGCGCCGAAATGCCAACCGGGGATCTGGTGCTGAAACGGGACGCCGCCCTCAAGGTGGATCGCCGCGAAAAGATGATCCGCAACGCAGTTGGCGCGGACAACGTCGCGGGCTTTGATGGAAACAAAGCGGCCGAAGCGCTGCTGGGGGATGCGGTTTTTGCCAATGTGATGATGCTGGGCGCGGCCTGGCAAAAGGGGCTGGTGCCGGTGTCCGAGGCGGCGCTGAAACAGGCGATAGAACTCAATGGCGTTGCGATTGAGAAAAACACCGGCGCCTTTGATCTGGGCCGTGTGATGGCGGTGGATCCCACCCGCGTTCTGCCGCAAGAGCCTGAGGTTGACGACAGCCTGGAGGCGGTGATCGCCCTGCGTGTGGACTTCCTCAAAGACTATCAGGATGAGGCCTATGCCCTGCGTTTTGCCAACGCCATCGCCGCTTTCCGCGCCAGCCTGCCCACTGAGCACGAAGAGGCGCTGACCCGCGAGGCCGCCAAAACCCTGTTCCGCCTGATGGCGATCAAAGACGAATATGAAGTGGCCCGCCTGCACAGCCAGACCGGCTTTGATGCGATGCTGAAGGCCGAATTTGAGGACGGCTACAAAAAGGTCTACCACATGGCGCCACCGCTGCTGTCACGTCAAAAAGACGCCCGCGGTCGCCCGGTGAAACGGGCTTTTGGCCCGTGGATGTCACCGGTCCTCTCGCGGCTGGCCGGCCTGAAATCCCTGCGCGGCTCCAAGTTGGATGTGTTTGGCTACACCGCCGAACGCCGGATGGAACGGGCGCTGCGGGACTGGTTCCTCGACGGGTTGGAAGCCATCACCGGCAAGGTCACAGCAGACACGCTGGAAGACACCCGCCGCTTCCTGACCTTGCCACAGGAATTCCGTGGCTATGGTCCGGTGAAAGAGGCCAGCGTCAAAGCGCTGAAACCAACGGCTGAGAAAGCCCTGCAAACGGTCCGCGAGGCTTAACGCGAGGAGCATGAGTATTTAGCGATCATTGAAAGGCGCTTTCAACGGTCTGCAAATACTCTGGGGGGTAAGGGGGGCAACGCCCCCCTGCTTGTTTGCACAGAGCGACTGTCAGACCCGCAACCCGTCGGCGTCAAAGAACGACAGCCGTTCGGGATCAAAGCTGAGGCCGACGCGGTCGCCGGGGCTGCGCGTGGTATCGCCGCTTTCGCGCACGGTGATTTGCCCTAGCTCACCGCCGTCAATCACCAGAAAGCTGTCCGCGCCGAGGTATTCGATCACATCCACGGTGCCGTCACATTGCCCACTGCCTTCCGCACCCAGTGTGATGTGTTCGGGGCGGATGCCCAGATGTTCGGCGGGGCGGGCACCTGCATAATCACCGCCACGGCTGCCCTCCAGTTGGAAGGTGCCATTGGCCGTGGCACAGGGCAGGATGTTCATTTTCGGGCTGCCGATGAATTGGGCCACAAACAGGTTGGCGGGGCGTTCATAAAGTTCGCGCGGCGTGCCGACCTGGGCGATTTTGCCGAACTCCAGCACCACAATCCGGTCCGCCAGCGTCATGGCCTCGACCTGATCGTGGGTCACGTAGATCATGGTGGATTTCAGCCGCTGGTGCAGCTTGGCGATCTCATAGCGCATTTCCACCCGCAGCGCTGCGTCCAGATTCGACAGCGGTTCGTCAAACAGAAACGCCGTGGGGTCGCGCACGATGCAGCGTCCGATGGCGACCCGCTGCCGTTGTCCGCCGGACAGGTCCTTGGGGCGGCGGTCCAGATAGGATTCCAGTTTCAGCACCTCGGCGGCGTGGCCGACTTTCTCTGCGATCTCGGCTTTGGGCGCGCCCGAGGTTTTCAGGCTAAAGCCCATATTGTCGCGTACCGACATATGCGGGTAGAGCGCATAGGACTGAAACACCATCGCCAGCCCCCTTTTGGCGGGCGGTTCCGCCGTGACATCGCGCCCGTCAATATCCAGCGTCCCGCGCGAGATATCTTCCAGCCCGCCGATCATCCGCAGCAGGGTGGATTTACCGCAGCCTGAGGGGCCAACAAAGACGATGAACTCTCCGTCTTGGATCTCAAGATCGACGCCTTTGATGACCTGCGCCTCGCCGTACCATTTCTCAACAGCGTTCAGTTTGATCGCACCCATCATTGCTCTCCCTGTTGCTCTGCTGGGTAGGTTGCCGCGCTGGGCGAGGCCCAGGCCAGCCAGATCGCTGCGGTCCAGGTGAAGGTGCCGCCGCCTGCCGGATCGCCTTCATGTGGGTTGAAGTATTCGGCAAACCCGCGTTCCGCCAACAGGCGGGCCGAGCGGATGCGCAGCTCTTCGGCGGCGTCCAAGTGCCCCATGTCGATCAGCCCAAGTGCGGTGATGGCATTCATCATGGTCCATGTCGGGCCACGCCAGTAGCGCATGGCGTCAAACTTCGGGTCGGTGACTTTCTGGCTGGGCACCGGGTAGGTGCAGGCCTCAAAGGCCTCCATCAATTCGCCCAGCATCACCGGGCAGTCGATGCCCGCATACCAGCATAGGAAAGCCGCGGAGGTCACATTGCCCGCATGGGCGCCGGTGTTGAGGTCAATTGCCTGAAACACCCCGGTGTCGGGATGGCGCAACCGTTCGGCACCGGCCTCCAACACGGTGATCCAACCTTCAATCTCTGACACGTCCTGTCCCAGTTCTTGGCCGAGGGCAATCAGATCGTGGTTGGCGCGCAACAGGATGAAGGTCATGGTTGGATCGGCCACTTTGAACGGCATATCGCTGGCCATCGCAGCCTCGTCCCAGCCCAGATCGCGACCACGCTGCACCAGGAACAGGTAGCGGTCATAGTCCGCTTTGGTGGGGCGCATATGCGGATCCACATGGGCGGTGTCGCGTCGGGTGTAGGGGTCAATGCCCACCGGATCGATCGCCGCCATCGGCCCATCCCAATCCACCGTGTTGTCGCGGCCCGATTCCCACGGGTGGGTGACAAAGATCATGCCTTCATGGCAGCGCCACTGCATGAACCAGCGGTGCCAGGCCAGCAATTTGGGATAGAGCGCTTCGATATGGGCGCGGCCTGCCGCGCGGTCTTGTTCATAGGTCAGCCGGGTAAAGGTCGCGGCGACGGGGGGCTGGCTGATGCCGGAGGAAGGCACAGGCCCCAGCCCCTCCGTGCCCCAGACCTCCGGCCCCGGGAAGTAGCCGGGATCGGGTTTATGAAATAGGATATGTGGCAACATGCCGGTGGGCCATTGGCCGGAAACAGGGTCTCCAGCTCGGACCAGGCGCGGGGCAGGTCAAACTGGCAAAGCCCCAGGCGGCAAAGCCGCTGTCCCAGTTCCACTGGTACGGTAGAGCCCATCGGTCGGCACCGAATAGCCGCCGCGGTCATTGCCACGCAGCACCGCGCGGGCCTGCTCATCAAGGCTGATGTGATCTCTGGCTTGGTTCATCTGTCTTATCCTTTGACAGACCCGGCCGTCAGGCCTTTGGTCATGAAACGTTCAAGCCCCAGGAACAGCACCATGATCGGCACGGTGGCGATGACCGAGCCTGCCATCAGATGCTGGCGGGGGATTTCTGAAGAGTTGAGGCTGGCAATGCCACGCGTCAGGGTGAATTTTGACGGGTCATCCAGCAACATGAAGGCCAGCAGAAAACTCATTCCAGGCAATCATGAAACACATAGAGCGAGACCGACGCCAATGCCGGCAGCGACAGGGGCAGGGTGATCTTCCAGATCACTGCCAGACGGCTGAGGCCATCCATCAGGCCCGCCTCCTCGATCTCATGTGGAAGTCCACGGAAATAGCCCTGCAGCATGTAAAGCGCGACGGGGATGGTGGTCACCGGATAGATCAGCAGGATGCCCACGATGGTGTTGCGCAACCCCGTCATCGAAAAGGCGATGTAGATCGGCAGGGCCAACACAATGATCGGCACCATATAGATCAGCAGGATGGATCGGGACAGCACAGCCCGTCCCTTGAACCGCAGCCGCGCCACCGCATAGGCGCCGGGCACCGAAAACAGCAGGGTGATGAAGACCGTCAGCACCGAAATCAGCATGGAATTCAGCAGGTAGTCGCCGAAGTTGAATCCCGGAACAGCTCCACGTAAGACCGGAACAGATCCCAGCCCTTGGACAGATCGATGGAGAAATCCAGCGGGTTCTTCAGCAGCTCGGATTGGCTTTTGAGGCTGGTCATCACCATGACGTAAAACGGGATCGCCACAATAGCGGTGAAGAAGATATAGCCAAACCCCGTCAGAAACCGGATCACCGCATCCTCAATGGCATGACGGGTCTGCGTCGCTGGGCCGGTCACCTCGGCCAGCAGCACGGGCTGGCTGAGGCCAAAGATCAGCCCCAATGCGCCGTTTACCAGCAAACGCCCGGCAAGGCCCACCTCGGCCACCACAGGCGCCAGCCCGGCAAGCGCCAGACCGCAGAGCGCCCCGACACTCACCAGCATCGCAACGCCCCGTCCCGCGCCGGTGTAGATCACGGCCAAGCCGCCGATCAGCCCCCAGAGGAGCGACAACAAGAGATCCGGGCGAAACGCGCCGCGCCGCTGGCAAAGGCCGCGGCCACCGCAAAGGTGATCGCCAAAACCATCATCCACAGCGCCCCTAGCAGGGCGGCCGTAAAGGCTCCGTTCAGAAAGATCCGCATCTGACCGCTCCTTTCAACGTTCCGTAAATACTCTGGGGTGAATGGGTCGCAGACCCAGAGGGGCAAAGCCCTGAACAACAAGCGCCTGAACACGGCTCGTAAACAGACCCATCACAGACCCTCCTCCCGGCTCATGAAGCGGAAGAAGAAGACCGAGAAGCTGAGCAGACAGAGGAAGATCACCACCGCCACGGCCGCACCGGCCCCGATGTTGGAGATCGCAAAGGCCTGTTCATAGACATTGACCGTCAGGGTCCGCGTGCCGCGTTGCCCCCTGTCAGCAGGAAGATGTCGTCGAACTTGTTGAAGGTCCAGATGAAGCGCAGAAGGAACAGCACCGAGAGGATGCCCAGAAGCTGCGGCAGACTGAGGTACCAGAACTTCTGGAACGGGCTGGCCCCATCCATATCGGCGGCCTCATACATATCGGTGTCGATCGACTGCATCCGCGCCAGGATGAACAGGAACGACAGCGGGAAGTAGCGCCAAATCTCAAACACTGTCACCATGATCAGCGCCAGGGGACGTTCCCCAAAGAAGTTGATCGCGCCCTCGGTGACCCCCATCTGGATCAACAACGCGTTGGCCGAGCCGAAAAGGGATCAAACAGGATGAGCCAGCTGAAGGCGACGGCGATCACGGGCGCCACATAGGGAAACAGATACAGCCCGCGCAGAATGCCTTGGCCCTTGAAGCTTTTGTTCAGCAAGAGGGCGGCAAACAGGCCGACACCCAGCGCGCCGATGGTACCGAACACGGTGTAGAACAGCGTCACCCCCATGACGGCGATGAACTCATCACTGTCAAAGATGCGGGCGAAGTTTTCAGTGGAAAACTCAAAATTGGTCAGAATGCTGTCAGCTTCACCGCTGACCACAGGGTCCGAGCCTTCAACGGCCGCTTCCGCTGCCTCCTCATCGGTGGTGGTGACAGCAATGCGCAGCCGTTCGTTATAGCCCCCCTCCAACTGGTCAAAGGCGCAGCGCAGATCGCGGCCGGTCAGGGTGCAGCCCGCCGGCAGGTCACCTGTGACGGTCACCAGATCCGGCAGGGTGTCGGTGATGACGACGTTTTCGACCAGCTTGTCCTGGCTGGAGTTGCGCAACCGGTATTCGATCCGCAAATTCTCGCCAGAGCCACGCAACGCTTCCCGCACAATCGGGGCGGGCGGGCGCAGATCGGCCAGACCGATGGGTTTGAAGCTGATCCAGAAGATCGCCAGCAGCGGCATCACAACCACCAGCGCCACAGACAGCAGCGTCGGGGCCAGCAGGCCCCAGGCCAGTCGGGCTTCGCGCCGGGCAAGCGGGGTCGCGCCACTCGGGGGAGTAGGGAATGGGTCATAGCAGGAAAAGGCGGGGTCCTATGTCAAAGACGCAGGACCCCGCGCGGCCTTTAGTTGATTTTCGACAGTTCGTCGTTCATGGCGGCCACGGCGGCGGCGGCATCCACCTCACCGTCGATATACTGGCGCACCACGCGGTTGATCGCTTGGCTGTTGATCATCTTCGAGGCCAGCGACAGCTGCCCTTCGGAGACGCCCCAGCGTTTGGCGACTTCCAGACCGCCGACGATTTCGTCAATCATCTCTTGCGCATAGAGGTCGCCCAGAGGTGCCTTGCGGTCAACACCGACAGGCAGGCTGGCCCAGATCTCTTTGAACTTCTTCGGTTCGGCCTCGGTGCCGGCACGCACGGGGAATTTGCCCTCAGGTGCAATCGACAGGGTCTGGCCATAGCCCGCATCCATCGAGAATTTCACAAACTCCATCGCGTTGTCGGTGTCTGCGTCCGAGGTGATGCCGAAGTAGCGCACGTCCCCCCATGCGGCGCCATCAGGGTTCGAGGGGCCGGAGAAGTTGGTAACGATTCCGGTCATCGACGCAAGTGCGGCCGAGGTCGGATCTTCGTTGATGGTGGGCGGAGCGCTGTCACGCAGGCCGGCCAGCTCGTCCAGAATGAACGGCGACCAGATGATCATCGCCGCATTGCCCGAGAAGTAGAGCTCGCGCGATTGCTTCCAGTAGAGGTCACCGGGCGGGGATGCGGCGGCGATGCTCTTGTAGAAGTCCAGAACCTCGGTGGTGGCTTTGACATCCAGCGGCTGGAACCCTTCGGGGCCGACCGGGCTGACACCATTGGCCAGGAAGACATGTTCCAGAACCTGGCTCATGAAGTTCTCATCCACCTTGGTGGCGGCGACAAAACCGAACATTTCCGGCGGGTTGTGCAGCTTTTCCAGCGCAGCTTCGACGGCGGCGTAGCTGGTCGGGGCCTCCAGGCCGTTCGCTTCGAACAGGTCTTTGCGGTAAACCACCATCTGGGTCCAGCCATCGACCGGAACCGAGGCGGTTTCGCCCTCATAGTTGGCCATTGCCAGGGCGCCGGGGGCAAAGGTGTCTGTGCCCAGTTCCGAAACCACGTCGGTGGCGGCCTCGGTGTCCAGAATGCCAGCTTCGGCCCAGGGCAGGGCGTATTGCAGGGTGTGGTAGATCACATCGGGCAGATCCCCAGCCGCAAAGGCGGCAGTGGCGCGGGTGCCGAGATCGGATTCCGAAACCGGAATGACCGTAACCTCGATGCCGGTGGCCGCTTTGAAGTCGGCTGCCATCGCCTCTTGTTTGGCCAGACGCTCAGGCTGTTCCTCCGTGGTCCAGAAGCGGATTGTGTCCGCCGCGACCCCTTGGGCCATAAAGGCCAGCGCAAGCGCCGAGCCTGTCATCAGTTTGCTGAATTTAGTCATAACTTCCTCCCGTTATTTATTGAATTCAGGTCTTGGTATTGCCCGCAGGCACCACATCCACCGGATGCGGCGCAGGTCCATGCGAGTCCCGGTCAAGGAACCGAGCGCGGGCCAATTCGCGTAGGTCTTCGGGGTCTGCGCCCCGGATTTGCTGGATCAACAGTTCCGCCAGCCGTTTGCCGGCTTTGCGTGTATCTACCTGGAACGTTGTCAGCGGCGGATCGATCAGGCTGCCTTCTGGCACCCCGTCATAAGCGATCACGGAAAAGTCGCGGCCGATTGTCAGCCTGCGTTCTTTGGCAACAGTATAGGCGCCAATCGCCGCCCGGTCGACACTATAGAGCAGCGCGCTGGGCGGGTTTGGCTGGTCTAGCAGCTGGCGGGCGGCCTCTGCCCCTTCGGTCATATTGACGGCAGGCGCGGTGATCAGCGCCGGGTCATGCGGCAGGGTCACAGCCTCCAACCCGCGCTGATAGCCCTCAAGGCGCAGCTGGGCATAGGTGTAGCCGCTGGCCCCTGGAATGAACCCGATGCGGCGGTGGCCCAGATCCGCCAGTTGTTGCACAGCCTCGACCATCGCGTCTTCGCTGGTGATGTCATACCAGCTGCAGCCGGTGGAATCGCCGGTGCGGCCATAGAGCACAAAGGGAATGTCCTGTTTGCGCAGGAAGGCGATACGCGGATCGTCCAACCGCGTGCGGGGCAGGATGAAGCCATCGGCCTTTTGCTCGTCGGCAAGGCTTTCCAGCAGCCGCAACGTGTCTTCGTCGTTTTCAGCAGTTGAGACCGTCAGCGTCCAGTTCTGTGCTGAGGCCCCTTCGGACACACCGGCCAGAAACTCGGCCACAAAGGGGCGGTGGCCGTCATGCTCGTTGACCTGCAATACCAGCCCCAGCGACCGGACCAGCCCGGTGCGGATCGCCTGCGCGTGGCTGAGCGGGCGGTAACCCATTTGATCGGCCATCTTGCGCACCCGGATGCGGGTGGCCTCGGAGATGTCGGAATAGCCGTTTAGGGCGCGGCTGACCGTGCCCTTGGTAAGACCCAGTTCCTCAGCCAGATCGGCAATGGTCACGCGTTTCGCGCGCCAGTTCTGAATGGCCTGATTCTGGTCCTTGGTCTTCACGTCGATTCGTCCTCCCACTTTCAGAAAGAGGCCCGAAACCGGTTTCGGCAACGTATTCGTGAAAATTCTGTAATGAACTTCGGCATCCGCAACCGGTTTCGCTTAAGAATTGGGCGAAAGGGAACTTCGCGGCACAACAAAAAAGGCGGGCCCGGGGCCCGCCTTTCTGCAAGGGATTTGGGGTGCGTTAGGCGACGCGCTGGCCGTTCTGATCAAACAGGTAGGCGCGGGCCGGATCAAATCCCAGACCAATGGTTTCGCCCACTTTAACAGGGTGCTGACCAAACAGACGCAGGGTGATGATATGCTCATCCATGTTTACCAGAACGTTGGTGTCGCCGCCCAGATGTTCCACATGGGTGACTTGCCCCTTCAACTGACCGTCGTCGCTGATGGTCAGGTCTTCGGGGCGGACACCCAGGGTGCGCAGATCGCCCGGGGTGACCTTGTCGGCAGGGACAAAGTTCATTGAGGGCGAGCCAAGGAAACCCGCAACAAACTGGTTGGCGGGGTTGTTGTAAAGCTCCATCGGCGAGCCGATCTGTTCCACCCGACCGTCGCGCAGCACCACGATTTTATCGGCCAGCGTCATCGCTTCGGTCTGGTCGTGGGTCACGTAGATCATCGAGGCGTCCAGCTGGCGGTGCAGATTGGCGATCTCGATCCGGGTGTTCATCCGCAGCGCCGCATCCAGGTTCGATAGCGGTTCGTCAAACAGGAAAAGTTTCGGCTGACGGACAATGGCGCGGCCAATGGCAACCCGCTGGCGCTGACCACCGGACAGTTCCGAGGGGTAGCGGTCCAGATATTGTTCAAGGTTCAGCATCCGGCTGGCCTCGGCGACGCGGGCGTCGATGACATCCTTGGGGCGTTTCGCCTGTTTCAGCGCCAGCGTCATGTTGTTGCGCACGTTGAGGTGCGGGTAGAGCGCGTAGCTCTGGAACACCATCGCGATGCCACGTTTGGCCGGCGGCGCCAGGGTGACGTTGTCTTCGCCGATGGTGATTTCACCGGACGAGGCATCCTCCAACCCGGCGATGACCCGCAGGAGGGTGGATTTACCACAGCCCGAGGGGCCGACGAAGACGACGAACTCGCCTTCTTCGACTTCGAGGTTGATGTCCTTCAGCACATGGACCGAACCAAAGGATTTGTTGACGTTACTCAGCGACAATGCGGTCATGGTGCGCTCCTATAGATTAATCGGTTGGCCGGTGCGGATGCTTTCATCTGCCGCAAGGCAGATGCGCAGGGACTGCACGGCGTCATTCATGTGGCGGGTCAGGTCGATGTCTTCGGCAATGGCGCGCAGGATATAGGCCTGTTCCGCATCGCAGAGCTCTTGGTGCCCCGGCTCGTTTGGCAGATCGATCACCGTGCCGCCTTCAGTGCGATGCACCAACAGGCTGCCCACGGCCGTGTGGCTGTCCACATCCGAGGATTCAGACTTATCGCCTTCCACGATCGAGACCGATCCGTTCGGGCTGACCACATCTTTCACGAAGAACGCGGTCTCCGACATCATCGGGCCCCAGCCGGCCTCGTACCAGCCGACGGAGCCATCATCGAAGATGACCTGCAGCTGGCCGTAGTTGTACATACCTTCAGCGATCTCATCGCTGAGGCGCAGCCCCATGCCGTTGACCTTCACCGGTTTGGCATCGGTGATCTGGCACATGACATCGACGTAATGCACTCCGCAATCCACGATCGGGCTGGTGGTCTGCATCAGGTTCTTGTGGGTCTCCCACTCGGCACCAGAACTTTGCTGGTTCAGGTTCATCCGGAAGACGTAAGGCCCTCCAAGGCCGCGGGCCTCTTTGATCAGCCGGACCCAGGATGGGTGGTGGCGCAGGATATAGCCGATCACCAGCTTGCGGCCGGTCTCCACGGCCTTGGCGACTACCCGCTCTGCATCGGCCACCGTTGTGGCCAGTGGCTTTTCGATGAACACATGCGCGCCTGCCTCCATCGCCGCGCAGGCATAATCTGCGTGGCTGTCGGAATAGGTGGCGATCACGGCCAGATCGGGTTTCGTCTCTGCCAGCGCGGTGGCAAAGTCCGAATAGGCCGGGTATTGGCCCAGTTCGGGATGATCCACCACGCCTGAGCGGTTGACCAGCCCCACCACCTCGGCGTCGGGGTGGTTGTGATGGGCCAGGGCATGGGACAGGCCCATATTGCCCAGGCCTGCAATCAGAACACGGGTCATTTCACAGCTCCCGAGGTGATGCCGCGGATCAGCTGGCGTGAGAAGATCACATAGAGGATCAACACCGGCAGGATCGCCATCGACAGGGCGGACAGAACCGCGTTCCAGTCGGTCACAAACTGACCGATGAAGACCTGGCTGCCCAACGTCAGGGTTTTGGTTTCCTCGGCCGGGGCCAGGATCAGGGGGAACCACAGGTCGTTCCAGATCGGGATCATGTTGAACACCGCCACCGTCGCCATCGCGGGGCGCACCAGCGGCAGCACCAGACGGAAGAAGATGGTGTATTCACTCAAGCCATCAATCCGGCCTGCGTTCTTCAGATCATCGCTGACCTGCCGCATGAACTCGCTCAGGATGAAGACCGCCAGCGGCAGGCCCTGTGCAGTGTAGACGAGGATCAGCGCCCAGAGGGTGTTGACCAGACCGGTCTGCACCATCAGTTCCAGAATGGCGACGGTGCCGATCCGGATCGGGATCATGATCCCCAGCGCCAGATAAAGACCCATCAGCGTGTTGCCCTTGAACCGATACTCGGCCAGCGCAAAGGCCGCCATGGCGCCAAACAGCAGCACAAAGAACAGCGAAGCGACCGTCACGATGAAGGAGTTCTGGAAATAGAGGAAGAAATCCCCCTGTTTCATCACCGTCTGGTAGCCAATCATCGAGAAGCTGTCCGCATCTGGCAGGGCCAGCGGTTCGCGGAAGATGGCTTTGCGCGATTTGAAGCTGTTGATCAGGATCACAAAGACCGGAAACAGCGCGATCAGAGTGTAGAGGATCAACGCCCCATGCATGGCAAAGAGGTTGAACGGGTTGTTGCGTGCCTTGTTCATATCTCAGCCCTCACATCTGATAGCGGCGCATCCGGGTCTGGATGCCGAAGAGGTAGATACAGACACCCACCAGAATGATGCCGAACATGGCCGAAGCAATTGCCGATCCCATATGCGGATCGCCCAGTTGCAGCTGGAAGCCAAAGAAGGTCCGGTACATGAAAGTGCCAAGGATATCGGTTGAATAGTCCGGCCCCGCCAATGCGCCTTGGGCGGCATAGATCAGGTCGAAGGCGTTGAAGTTGCCCACAAAGGTCAGGATGGAGATGATCCCGATGGAGGGCAGGATCAGCGGCAGTTTGATCTTCCAGAAGGCGGACATGCCGGTGATACCGTCAATCTCACCCGCTTCCAGAACCTCTTCGGGGATCGACAGAAGGGCGGCGTAGATCAGCATCATCGGGATGCCGACGAACTGCCAGACCGAAACCAGTGCCAATGTGGTCAGCGCGTATTCTTCCTTGCCCAGCCAGGGCGCGAAGAGGGATTTCAGACCCACCGCGTCCAGCATCGAAGGCGCAATGCCCCAGATCGGCGACAGGATCAGTTTCCAGGCAAAGCCCACGATCACAAAGCTGAGGATCGTCGGAATGAAGATCGCAGAGCGATAGAGCGCAGCAAACCGCAGGCGCGGGTGGCTCAGGATCGCGGCGAGGGCGACGCCGATTGGGTTCTGCACCACCATATGGATGAGGAAGAACCAGAAATTGTTTGCAAGGGCGTTCCAGAATTGCTCGGACCAGATCGGGTCCAAGAACAGCGTGCGGAAGTTTTCAAGACCCACATAGACCCGTTCCTGATCGATCTTGGAAAAGAGCGACAGGCGCAACGTGTTGAAGAGCGGGAAAATCATGACCAGCGTGTAGATGATAACGGCTGGTGCAAGGAAAACGGGGATGTGCCAGGGGAAGCGGCGCTTCTGCATGGGGAAACCTCCGAGTGAGAGGGAACCGGGCGGCACATGGCCGCCCGGAAAAGGTAGTGTTTAGATCAGCTTACTGCTGCGGCGCGTACCAGGAGGCCAGGCCGTTCTGCAGCTTGGCACCCAGAGCTTCGGGGGTTTCGGTGCCCTTGATGGCCGCAACCGATGCACCCCAGGTGTCGTTTTCCAGGTTCGGCGTGCCACGCGACAGGATCTGGTAGGTCGAACGGATGGTCGACTCACATTCACCACGCCAGGACACGAATTCCTTTGCCAGCGGATCTTCCAGTTCAACAGGGGTGTTGGACAGCGGGAAGAAGCCCGGCAGCGCGTTGCCGAAGATCGACGCGAACTCAGGCGAAGCCACCCAAGACAGGAAGGCCTTAGCCGCTTCGGGGTTGGCAGTGTTGGCGTTCATGCCGATGCCGATGTCGGTGTGATCCGAGATGTAGCAGGTGTCGCCTGCGTTCTGAACCGGCGCTTTGAAGGCGCCCATTTCGAAATCAGCCTGCGCGTTGAAGCCAGTGATTTCCCACGAACCAGCAGGGTAGATGGCTGCACGGCCCAGGGTGAACAGGTTCTGGCTGTCCGGGTAGGTCTGTGCTTCGTAGCCCATGCCCAGATACTCACCCCATTTCGCCAGGGTGGCGTAGGGGGCAACCCAGGCTTCGTCGGTCAGCTTCTGCTCACCGGCGATCAGCGCACGACGGCCTTCTTCACCTTTCCAGTAGTTCGGACCGATGTTGTTGTAGCCCATGGTGGCGGCTTCCCACTGGTCGTTGGTGCCCATCGCCATCGGGATGTAGCTGCCATCGGCCTTGAAAGCTTCCAGCGCGGCAAAGAATTCTGCCTCGGTGGTGGGGACTTCAACACCAACCTCTTTGAAGGCGTCGGCGTTGTAGATGAAGCCGTGGATCACCGATGCCATCGGCACACAGAAGCTGGCGGAGCCATCATCGTTCTGCCAGGCCGATTTGGCCACGGACGAGAAGTTGTTCATCGCGTCCATATCGTCGAGGTCGGCCAGGTGGCCTGCTTCGAACAGCGCCAGTGAAGCGTCGAACGGACGGCAGGTGATCAGGTCCCCAGCGGAACCGGCATCCAGCTTGGAGTTCAGCACCGCGTTATACTCGGTCGGGGCCGAGGGGGTGAACTTTACTTTGATGCCAGGGTTGGCAGCTTCAAAGGCGGGGATGATCTTGTCCTGCCACAGGGTCAGGTCGTCGTTGCGCCAGCTTTCGATGGTCAGGGTGACGTCCTGGGCCATTGCGCCGGTTGCGGTGAGCGTGGTGCCCATCAGCAGTGCGGCCAGAGTAGTACGTTTCATGGTCTTCCTCCCGGTTGGTAAAACGTAAAGTGGTTCAAGTCAGTCTTTGCAGGGCAGGGCGGAGATGCCCTTTGCTGCTATCCAGCAAGGCCTGCGCCGCTTCTGCGGTCTCAGCCCCTGCTGCAATCAGAATGGCGGGTTTCAAAGCGCCGCCAGTGGTTTTCAGCGCTGCGCTGGCGGTGGCGTCATCCACCTTGGCGATGGTGCGCACGATCTGGCGTGCGCGGCCGCGCAGTTTGGTGTTGTCGGCATGCATGTTGACCATCATCCCGTCGTGGATATGGCCCAGCTCTTTGGCCATCAGGGTCGACAGCATATTCAGCGCAATTTTCTGTGCCGTGCCCGCGCCCATACGGGTCGAGCCCGAGATCACCTCGGGCGGGGTGGGCAGCAAAATGGCGTGATCGGCGGCCTTCAGCAGCGGCGTGTCGGGGTTGTTGGCAATTCCAATCACGGTGGCGCCCGTTGGTTTGGCAATGCGCACCGCTTCCATCGTGTAGGGGGTGGTGCCTGAGGCGGAGACAGCAAGGATCGTGTCCGCGGCGCTGAGATTTGCAAGCGCTGTGGTCAACGCGTCGCGATCATCTTCGGTATCGCCTGGCATTTCCGCCGAGGTCGGCACGCCGCCGGCCATCAGGATATTGATGCGGCTGGCAGGGATGCCGAATGTGCCCCCCAGCTCCATCGCGTCGGCGGCGGCCATCAGTCCAGAAGAGCCCGCGGCAATATAATAAAGAGACCCAGAGGTTTGCAGCGAGGCCGCCATGGATTTGGCACCTGCGCAGATCGACCCGACCGCGCCATCAACAGCGCCTGCAGCGGCCTGTTGGCCAGCGGCAAGGATGGCCGCCATTTCAGCAGCGTCGCGGGCATCCAGGCCCTTCGCATCCTTATGGAGCTGTTCTGTTGCAGATTGGCTCAATCGAATCTCTCCCCTTTGCGACAATCATACCTATGCAATACCATTTGTCTACCATTTTGTAAAAGTCGTTCGAAAGTTACGTAAATTGGGCTGATTTCGTAAAAATCGGATTGCTTTGGTCTTAGTTAGGTCTTTAAATTTAATCATGGGTATTATAAAGGTGTTCATATGCTGAACGCGAAGAACGATTCCATTTTGGCCGTGGATGGCGGGGGAACCCGGTGTCGATTGGTTTTGTCCGGTACTGCCGGGCAATGGTCCGTGGAAATGGGATCGGCGAATGTCACCTCTGATTTTGACGGGGCGGTGCATCAGATCACGGAAGGTCTGGCGGCGCTTTCCAGTCAAAGCGGCCTTGCGCCCGAAGCGCTTTATCAGGTGCCGGCCTATCTGGGGCTGGCAGGGGTGACCGGTTCGGCGATTGCGACGCGCCTTGAGCAGGCTTTGCCGCTGACCCACACCCGCATTGCAGATGACCGCCCAATTGCCCTGCGCGGCGCCCTGGGGGATCGTGATGGCGCGATTGCCCATTGTGGCACCGGGTCATTTTTTGCGCTGCAAAGCGGTGGTCAGATGCGTCTTGCCGGTGGTTGGGGATTGATCCTTGGCGATGAAGCCTCCGCCGCCTGGGTTGGCCGGCTGGCGCTGACCCGCGCCCTGGCTGTGGTGGATGGCCTGGGCCAGACCACGCCTTTGATCGAAGAGATCATGGCCACCCGTGGCGACAGTGCCGCGATTGTAGAATTTGCCGCCTCTGCCAAACCGGCAGAGTTCGGCCACTATGCCAAATTGGTCAGCCGCCATGCCGCTGAGGGCGACAGGCAAGCCGTGTCCCTGATGACGGCGGCGGCGGATCATATTGCCGCTTCGCTTGCGGATCTTGGGTTCCTGCCCGGACAGGCCCTGTGTCTGACCGGTGGCATCGGCCCGGTCTATGCGCCATACCTGCCAAAGACGTTGCAGGCTGCGCTGGTGACCCCCGTTGGCACGCCTTTGGAGGGGGCGCTGGCCTTGGCAGAAGAATTTCGGGAGGAGTTGGTCGCATGAATGTAGCAGAGTTTCTGCGCCCTGAGGGGTGGCTTGGGAAAGATGGCGGCCCCCGCTATGTGCAGCTGCGCCGTCGGCTGGAAGAGGCGATCAACAATGGGATCTTGCAGCCCAACAGCTCGCTCCCGCCGGAACGTGAAATTGCCGATCTGACAGAATTGTCGCGCGTCACCGTACGCAAGGCCATTCAGGAACTGGTCAAAAAAGGCACTGTGGTGCAGCGTCAGGGCTCTGGCTCTTTTGTGCGCGAAGCCGAACCGAAGGTCGAACAGTCCCTATCGCACCTGACCAGCTTCACCGCCGATATGAAGCGGCGCGGGCTGGACACCACCTCGAAGTGGCTGGAGCGTGGGGTCTTCCTGCCGTCGCCAGAAGAGGTTGTGGCGCTTGGTCTGCCCTCGGACGCCTCTGTGGCCCGAATTTACCGCCTGCGCGAAGCGGGCGGGCGCCCGATGGCGTTGGAAAAGGCGGCGCTGCCCTTGGACATTCTGCCGAACCCGCTGGATGTCAGCACCTCGCTTTATGAACTGCTGGAACAGCACGGCAAACGGCCCGTGCGTGCGGTGCAGAAAATCTCGGCCGTGAATCTGGAAAAGCCGGAAAGTGACCTCCTGGGCGTGGCCGAAGGCACCGCCGGTCTGTCGATCCAGCGCACCTCCTATCTGGACAGCGGCCGTGTGGCCGAATTCACCCAATCGCTTTACCGCGGCGACGCCTACGATTTCGTGGCCGAGCTGCGCCTCTCCTCCTAACACGAAGGCTTCCTCCCATGTCCCAAACCACTCAGATGCGCCGTGAAATCGAAGAAATCCCGGTGGCGGTTGACCGCCTGCTGACCGAAGGGGCAGGGGCCGTTCAGGCGGCGGCTGCGGATGTGCGGGCGGCGGATATCCGGTACCTGATCTCGGTTGCGCGCGGCTCCTCGGATCATGCCTGCACCTATCTGAAATACGCCTCCGAACTGCTGCTGGGACTGCCCATCGCCTCAGTAGGGCCGTCGGTTGCATCGATCTATAACGCCCCGCTGAAGGCAGAGGGTGCCCTGTGCATCGGCGTGTCGCAGTCGGGCGCCAGCCCGGACATTGTGCGTCTGGCCGAACAGCTGACCGGCGCGGGCGCCTATTCGGTGGCGATCACCAACAATGCCGACTCGGCGCTGGCCCAGGCCTCGACCAAAACCCTGCCGATCCATGCAGGTCCCGAAATCTCGGTTGCGGCGACCAAGACCTATGTGACCTCGCTGGTGACCGGACTGTGGCTGCTGGCCGAAATCAAACAGGACGCCGCGCTGCTCGCCGCGATCAAAGCGCTGCCCGCACAGTTGGAGGCGGCGACCAAATGTGACTGGTCGGCGGTTGTTGACACAATCTCGGGCGATTCGCTTTATACCCTGGGCCGTGGCCCCAGCTGGGCCGTTTCCAATGAGGCGGCTCTGAAGTTCAAAGAGACCTGCCAGATCCACGCCGAGAGCTTCTCTTCGGCTGAGGTGCTGCATGGTCCGGTGTCCATCGTTGATGCGGGCTTCCCGGTGCTTGGTTTTGCAGCCGCAGATGCGGCGGAGGCTTCGCTGGTTGAGGTGGCCGACACGATTGCCGGCAAGGGTGCGCAGGTGTTTGTGACCTCCGACAAGGTCAAAACCGCCAATGCGCTGGACCATGTGCGCACCGATCATTGGCTGACCGATCCGATCCCGCTGGCGGTGTCCTTCTATGCGATGGTGGAACAGGTGGCGGCCAAGATGGGCATCAACCCGGACGCCCCGCGGCATCTGAAAAAAGTCACGGAAACGGTATGACCGAGGTCATCACATATCTGGGCGGCCCCATCTTTGATGGGGAACGCCTGCACAACGGCTATGCGCTGCGGGTTGTCGGTGGTGCGGTGACGGCCATTGGCTCCGAAGACTTTGTCGGCCGTGAAGGTGAGATCGTGGATCTGGGTGGCGATATCCTCAGCCCCGGCTATGTCGATCTGCAGGTCAATGGCGGTGACGGGATCATGCTGAATGATGACTTGTCACTGGACACGCTGCGCCGGATGGGCGCGGCGCATCGTCGTTTGGGGGCAACCCATATCCTGCCGACCCTGATCACCAACACGCTGGCCAAAACCGAAGCGACCATCGCCATTGTGAAAGAGGCGATCGCTGCAGGGATCGAAGGCATTGCCGGTCTGCATCTGGAAGGCCCGCACCTGTCGGTCGCGCGCAAAGGTGCGCATGACGCCGCCCTGATCCGCCCGATGAATGACGGTGATCTGGCGATGCTGTTGCAGGCGGCAGCCGATCTGCCTGCGCTGATGCTGACCGTCGCACCGGAAAACGTGACCGTGGATCAGGTGAAGGCGCTGGTCGAGGCGGGGGCGGTTGTGTCCTTGGGGCACACCGATGCGGATTTCGCCACCTGCGCCGCCTATTTCGCGGCAGGCGCACAATGCGCCACGCATCTGTTCAACGCGATGAGCCAGATGGGCAACCGTGAGCCGGGTCTTGTTGGCGCGGTGCTGCACAGCGGAACCGCCTCGGCGGGGCTGATTGCGGATGCGGTGCATGTGCACCCCGCAACGATCCGCGCGGCATGGGACGCCAAACAGGGGCCGGGCGAGATTTTTCTGGTGTCTGACGCAATGGCGCCTGCGGGCACCGATGTGTCAGAGTTCCATCTCGAAGGGCGGGTGATTTCCCGCGAAGGCGGGCGTTTGACACTGCCCGATGGCACGCTGGCAGGGGCCGATCTGGATCTGACCACCGCGGTACGGGTGATGCATCAACAGGTTGATGTGCCGCTGGAAATTGCGCTGCGTGCCGCCACCCACGTACCTGCCCGCCTGATGGGGCTGGCCGAGGGGATCGGGTCTTTCGCCTTGGGCAAACCCAGCCCGCTGATCCGGATCAAAGGTGACCTGAGCACCTGTTCTGTGGTCTGAGGCGATGCATGGTCCGTTCCGTCAGAGCGGACCAGCAATTGTCTGATGTCGCGCGTTATTCCGCGACGGTGAGGATTTCCTCCAACGGCTTTTTCATCTTCGCCACTTTCGGCACCTGCGCATCCGCGCGGGGGTGGCCCACGGCGACAATCATGATCGGCTTTTCGGATTCCGGTCGCCCCAGCATTTTGTTCAGGAACCGCATCGGATTGGGTGTGTGGGTCAGGCTGACCAGCCCCGCGTGGTGCAAAGCCGCTAGCAAGAAGCCCGAGGCAATGCCGGTGCTTTCTGGCACGTAGTAGTTCTTGAACCGGGTGCCATCGTCAAAATGGCCCCACCGCTGGGCAAAGATCACAATCAGCCAGGGGGCTTCTTCCAGATGGGGTTTGTGGTCATTGGTGCCAATGGGCTCCAGCGCTTTCAGCCATTCATCCCCTGCGCCGCCATCGTAAAAGCGGCGTTCCTCCTCCTCGGCGGCTTCACGCACACGGCGTTTCATCTCGGGGTTGGCGATTGCCACAAAATGCCAGGGCTGGTGGTTCGCCCCCGACGGCGCGGTGCCGGCGGTGCGGATGCAGTCCTCGATTACTTCGCGGGATACGGGCCGGTCGGAATAGTCCCGCACTGTATGGCGTTTTTTCATATGCTGGTAAAAGGCTTGCGCTGCTTCGGCCATTTCGGCGTCTGTCATCTGCAGCCGGTCGGGCAAGTCAACGGGCAGGTATTCAATATGATCGCGGGAAAACATGGCGGGCCTTTCTGGTCTTTGGGCTGTGTTGCGGACAGGGTAAGTGGCACTGGCGGGGCAGGCATTCCTCAGATATGAGGAGGGGGCAGTTTCCGGCACCCCACGATCCCAAGGCCCCGATATGCGCGAAGACTTCCAATTGACCCACCCGTTGCCCGATGTGCTGGCCCCGCTGAGTGCCAGCACGGCGCTCATCACAGCCATCGGCCAGCCTACGTTTATCGAGGCGGCGCTGGCGTTTGCGCATCCTTTGACCGGGGCGGATTTTGCGTCGCTCTATTGCGAAGGCGACCGCGAGTCCCCCTTGTTGATGGGCACCGCGTCCCGCCTTGGGCAACAACGGGCGGAACGTGCGGCCGAGGGCTACCGCCGCCATTGGGCGGGGGACCGCAATGCGGAGCTGCTATTGGGGGCGGAGGGTGAGGGCGATTTCTTCACCCATCACGAAGCGGGAGATCTGGAATCCTTCACTTACCGGCGTGACTGCTACGACCTGCCGGGCATCACCAGCCGGGTCAGCATGGTGCGGCGTCGGGCGGGGTTTGGGCTGGCGGTCAGCCTCTACAGCTCCAGCGAATTTGGCACCTATGCGATTGAGGCGCGGGACGGGTTGATCGCGGTGATGTCTGTCATAATGGCCTCGGCGGAACGCCATGTTTCCATGACCCTGCAACAGACCGAAGCGGCGGATCAGGATGTGCAGGCGCGATTGGCGCTGACCTATCCCAGCCTGACCAAACGTGAACGCGAAGTGGCGGCGCTGACCATCAAGGGGCGCACGGCGGCGGAGATTGCCGAGATTCTGGGGGTGGGGGAAACCACCGTGATCACCCATCGCAAAAAGGCCTACAAACGTATGAACGTAACCTCCATGCGCGAGCTGATTGCCAAGGTCTAAGCCTCAGCCGGCATTGGCGAGGATCTGTTCCAACGTGTTGGATGACAGGGTCACCGGGTTGGCCTTCATCGAGGAAGAGGCCGCGGCATCCTTCGCAATGCGGGGGTGATCCTCTGGCGCAACGCCCATGTCCGATAGACGCGGCAGGCCCTGACGGTTGACCCAGTCCGCAAGGCTGCCCTGACGCAGGGTGAGGCTGCCCGCAATCCAGTCCATGACCTGATCCATCCGATCCTGCACCTCTGGCAGATGTGTGGTGGCGGCGCGGTTGGCAGTCAGCACATGTGGCAACAGCGCGCCGCAGACCGCCCCATGTGGTGCATTCGGGGCGATGCCGCCGATCACGCCTGCCAGACCATGCACCGCACCCAGCCCGGCATTGGCCAGCGCCAGCCCACCACAGAGGCTGGTGAAGGCAAGGTCATCGCGGGCCGCAGGATCTTCGCGATCCATCAGCACCCGCAGGGCGGTCAGCCCGCGCGGGATGGCTTCGCGGCAGAGGGCATCCACCAGCGGATTGGCGCGGCTGCACAGATAGGGCTCTATCACTTGCGTCACAGCATCAAGGCCGGAGGCCAGCGTCACGGCTTTGGGGGTGCCATCGGTCAATGCTGGATCCACCAGCGCCAGATCCGCCAGCATCCGGTCATCGCGCAGGGACACTTTGCGGGCGTGTTCGGGCACGGCAATAACTGCGTTTTTGGTGACCTCGGCGCCGGTGCCCGCGGTGGTGGGCATGGCGATGAAAGGCAGCGGCGCGGCGGCAAGCGGCAGGCCTTTGCCAACCACCTCGAGATGATCCATCGCCGCAGACTTAGAGGGTGCCAGCGCTGCAACCGCCTTGCCCAGATCTATCACGGCACCACCGCCAAGGGCGGCAACGCAGTCAACACCACCCGCCTGTGCCGCTGCAACGGCGGATTCCAGCATTGGCAGGTCCGGTTCCTTGTCGCAGGTGAACGGCACGATCTGCACACCTTTGGCCCTCAAAGGCGCAATCAGCTGATCGCTGAAACGGCCGGATTTGCCCTGCACCAGAAACACCCGGCGGCCGCGCGCGGCGATCGCCTCGGGCGTCTCGGCGATCACCCCGCGTCCAAACCGGATACGGGCGGCGCTGGCAAATCCGAATGGTGTCATACGCTGAGCGTCGCCTGAACCGCCCGTTGCCAGCCCGCGTATTTCTGGTCTCGGGTCTCTGCAGCCATCTCAGGGGCAAAGCGGTTCTGCAAGGCCCAGCTTTTGGCAAAACCTTCCATATCGGGATAGATCCCCGCCTGCATGCCCGCCAGCCAGGCCGCGCCAAGGGCGGTGGTTTCCAGAACCTCGGGCCGGTCCACCGGCGCGCCAAGGATGTCGGACAGGAATTGCATCGCCCAGTCCGAGGCGCTCATGCCGCCGTCCACCCGCAGCACCTGTTCGCCCCCCTCATGGCCCGCCCAGTCGGCGGTCATCGCCTCCAGCAAGTCACGGGTCTGGTAGCCAACGCTTTCCAGTGCTGCCTTGGCAAATTCGGCCGGGCCAGAGTTGCGGGTCAGCCCGTAAACAGCGCCGCGGCATTCGGCATTCCAGTAAGGCGCGCCAAGCCCGGTGAAGGCGGGCACCATGATGACGTTCTGGGCCGGATCCGCCCCTTCGGCGAGGGGCTGGGTTTCCTTGGCCTCGCGGATGATCTGCAACCCGTCCCGCAGCCATTGCACCACCGCACCTGCGATAAAGATCGAACCTTCCAGCGCATAGGTCGGTTTGCCGTCCAGCTGATAGGCGATGGTGGTCAAGAGCCGGTTGTTCGACCGGACCGGTGTCTCACCGGTGTTCAGCAGCGCAAAACAGCCGGTGCCATAGGTGGATTTCAGCATCCCTGGCTGGAAGCAGGCCTGCCCAACCGTGGCGGCTTGTTGGTCGCCTGCAACCCCGGTGATCGGGATTTCGCGGCCAAAAAGATCGGCGCGGGTGGTGCCGAAATCGGCGGCGCAATCCTTGACATCGGGCAGCATCACCATCGGGATGTTCAGGAGGTCGCAAATGGTCTGGCTCCAGCGGCCCTTGCGAATATCATAGAGCAGGGTGCGGGCAGCGTTGGTGGCGTCGGTGGCATGGACTGCACCACCGGTGAGTTTCCAGATCAGGAAGCAATCAACGGTGCCAAACAGCAACTCACCCGCCTCAGCGCGGGCCCGCGCGCCATCCACATTGTCCAGCAGCCAGGCCAGTTTGGTGCCCGAGAAATAGGGATCCAGTAACAGACCGGTGCGGTCGGTGAACATCTCTTCATGACCACCGTCGCGAAGGGCGGCGCAGTGATCCGCTGTGCGACGGTCCTGCCAGACAATGGCGTTGTGGATCGGTTCTCCCGTGATTTTGTCCCAGACCAGCGTGGTTTCGCGCTGGTTGGTGATGCCTATGGCGGTGATGTCTTCGGGTTTCAGCCCCGCCCGTTCAATAGCGGCGCGGCAGGTGCCGGCGGTGGTGGACCAGAGGTCCGCAGGGTCATGTTCGACCCAGCCCGAGGCGGGGAAATGCTGCGGAAATTCCTCCTGCGCGGAGGCGACCACCTTCAGGTCGCTGTCAAACAGAATGGCGCGCGAAGATGTGGTGCCTTGGTCGATGGCCAGCACATGTGTCATTGACGTCCCCCCTCAAAAGACAAGTCTCGGGTCTTTGGTTTTCAATTGGGCGGTCGCCTCCACAACCACCAAGGGCCAGAGTGGCCGCAACGCAGGGGCGGGATCAACCACCCTTGCGCGAAATTCTGTGGGCTCAAGCGGCGAACGGCCGGTTGCTGCGACGGGATTTCATCCAGGCCTCCAACGTGGCAACCTGTTCTTTGCTCATCCGCAGGCCCAGTTTCGAGCGCCGCCACAACACATCCGCCGCCGTGACCGCATATTCGTTGTCCATCAGCCAAGCGACCTCTTGTCCGGTGAGTGTGGCGCCGAAATCGGGGCCCAGATCCTCAACGCGGCTGGTGTCTCCCAGCATGACGGGGGCATCGGTGCCATAGGCCTTGATCAGGCGCAGCGCCCATTTGTGGGACAGGAAGCTGTAGTCCCGCATCAGCTGTTCCACCAGGAAGTCGCGGTTCTGCACCTCGAAGTTGCCACCGGGCAGCGGCACCCCCGCGGTCCATTTCTCCGGCAGTTTGGGAAACTCTTCGGCGACCAGATCCATCGCGCTTTCGGCCAAGCGGCGATAGGTGGTGATTTTGCCGCCAAAGATGTTCAACAGCGGCGCGCCGCCCGCTTTGTCCACCTTCAACGTATAGTCCCGCGTTGCCGCCTGCGCCGAGCTGGCGCCATCGTCATAGAGCGGGCGCACACCAGAATAGGTCCAGACGATGTCGTCCCGCGTGACCGACCGGTCGAAATATTTGCTGGCAAAATCGCAGAGGTAATCCTGTTCAGCCTCGGTGCAGACCGGCGCCTGAGAGGGATCGGGGTGGTCCTGATCCGTGGTGCCGATCAGGGTGAAATCGCCCTCGTAGGGAATAGCAAAGATGATGCGGCCATCTTCGCCCTGAAAGAAATAGCACTTGTCGTGATCGTAGAGCTTCTTGGTCACGATATGGCTGCCGCGAACCAGACGCACCCCTTCGCGGGAGTTGCTTTTGACCTTTTTTTGAATGATGTCGCCAACCCAAGGACCACCGGCGTTGATCAACATGCGCGCCTGATGCACCTCTTCCACGCCGCTGTCACGGTCACGTGTGGTCACCTCCCAGATGCCGCCGTCGCGACGGGCCGAGATGACCTCGGTGCGGGTCATGATCCGCGCACCGCGTTTTTCGGCGTCGCGGGCATTGAGCACCACCAGACGGCTGTCTTCGATCCAGCAGTCGGAATATTCAAAGGCTTTGGCGAAACGCTCTTGCAGCGGGGCACCTTCGGGGCCGGATTTCAGGTTCACAGATTTGGTGCCGAGCAGGATTTCACGGCCGCCAAGATTGTCATACATGAACAGCCCCAGACGGATCAGCCAAGCCGGACGGCGGCCTTTCATCCAGGGCATCACGTATTTCAGCAGACGCGAGGTCGGGGTTTCTGATTCAAACCGCATGTCCTTGTGAAACGGCAGCACAAAGCGCATCGGCCAAGAGATATGCGGCATCGCCTTCAAAAGGGTTTCCCGTTCGATCAGGGCCTCGCGCACCAGCCGGACCTCAAAATACTCCAGATACCGCAACCCGCCGTGAAACAATTTTGTCGAGGCCGAGGAGGTGGCCGAGGCCAGATCGTTCATCTCGGCCAGACGCACCGACATGCCACGTCCCGCCGCATCACGGGCAATGCCGCAGCCATTGATGCCGCCGCCGATGACAAAGAGGTCTGCGATCTCGGGTTTGGTGTCGACGAGGGACATGAGGAGGCTCCTGTGGTTGTTGCTGTCGGGATAGCGGATTTGCGCGATGAGTCAATGTTATTTTTCGCAAATGTTCGTTTTGGTGGCCATTGATGAATAACTTGATTGGAAATTCAATCATTTGTGGCCGAACGCGGGGAGTTTGTTCGCTTATGTTCGTTTCTTCGGACTTCCCATGCGCTTGCACCCTCCCGCGCTTTCGCGCAGGATCGCGCCAAACCGAGAGGGGTGTGATGTCGCTATCTTTTCGCCAGTCCGACATTCTGGAAATTGCACGTGTCGAAGGCCGTGTGGTCGTGGAAGAGCTTGCCGACCGGTTCAGCGTGACAGTGCAGACGATCCGGCGTGATCTGAGTGAGCTGGCAGATGGTGGCAAGCTGGAGCGGGTGCACGGTGGCGCAGTCCTGCCCTCGGGGGTGACCAACCTTGACTACGAAGACCGCCGCGCCCTGAACGCTGAGGCCAAGACGCGCATCGCCAAACGCTGCGCGGCAGATATTCCGGATGGTGCCTCAGTGTTTCTTAATATCGGCACCACAACCGAGGCTGTGGCCCGCGCGCTGTTGAGCCATAAGAACCTGATGGTGGTGACCAACAATATGAACATCGCCAATATCCTTGCCGCCAATGAAAGCTGTGAGGTGGTGCTGACCGGCGGCACGCTGCGGGCGGTGGATCGTGGGCTTGTGGGCCCGTTGGCGGCCGCCTCGGTACGGCAGTTCAAACTGGACCATGCGGTGATCGGCTGTTCGGCCTTGGATCAGGACGGAGAGATGCTGGATTTCGACCTGCATGAAGTTGAGGTCAGTCGCGCCATCCTGCAAAGCGCCCGCCACACGGCGCTGGTCGCGGATCAGTCCAAGTTTCAGCGCAACGCGCCGTCGCGGATCACTTCCCTGTCCGAGATCGACAGCTTTTACACGGATTTTGACATTTCCGAGCAGCTCAAAATTGCATTTTCTGCCTGGAAAACCGAAGTTTTCGTCACGGGCAGCTGATTTCTGCAAATCCCTCAGTCGCTTAGGAAAAGTGACGTGTGGTTTTGTCAAACCCATACCAATGGGTGCCTAAACTAACGCATTTGGCGGGGTGTTATTTAACAGCCCGAATTATTGTCGTTAGACCCTTCATGAAAGCTATGCCTGCATACCTCCTCATGGCGGCTGGTCTGACCACCTGTGTTGGACTGGAATTTGCCGGGTTTGCCCTCGCGGCGACGGTCGAACCCGGAGAGCCTGTTTTGGTTGTTGCACCGCCCTGGTCGGGCGGGGCCGAAGCCGTGGTTGCTGCGGCGGGTGGATCGATTGTGGGGCCGACGCAAGCCCCGTTGTCGGTTTTGGCCACAGGAGTAAGTGAGCAGGCTTTCAGAGATGCCGGTGCCTGGTTTCTGGTGAACCCGGGCGCTGTTAGCTTTTTCTGTGTGACAAAGGATACGGTATAATGTCAGTGAGAGAGACTGGGAAATCGCAGGATTTCTCGGCAACAGCCCGCAAGGTTGCGCTGGGTATGTTGCCTCTGGGCCCGGTTGCGGCCTTCGCGGTAGGGGGGCCCGTTGTGACCGTCGCCATTGCAGCTTTGATCTTTGCCGGTATGGCCCTGATGGCCGGCCGGATGGATGACAAAATGCGCCCGATGGTTCTGGCCGTCGCGCTTATTGGGCAATGTATTGCCTTCACCGCCGCATTCGCCGGGCATGCCTGGCAAATTGACGCCCATATGTCGTTCTTCGCCGTTCTGGCGATCGTCGCTACGATGGGCTCGATCCCCGCATTGCTGGTGGGCGTGGCCGTCACTGCTGTGCACCACCTGTCTTTGGGCCTGTTGCTGCCCTCGCTGGTTTTCCCCGAAATGGCGCTGATTGAAACCGTGGGCCGTGTGCTGTTCCACGCTGTTATCGTGCTGTTTGAAGCGGGCATTCTGCTGTTGTCGATGCTGGCCTCGGCCCGGGCTGCGGCCGAAGTGAAAGAGGCACGCGAAGAACTGGCGGAAAGCGCTGCACAGGCCGAACGGGCCAAGCTGGAAGCGGAAGATGCCAAGGAAGCGGCGATTGCCGTGGCGGATCGCACCCGTCGCGAAGGCCAACGCGCCGCCGCTGCGGTGGAGCAGATTGCTGGCGCCGCAAATGCCGCCGCCGATCATGCCACCAGTGCCCAGTCTGTCATGTCGCGGACCCGCGAAGAAGCTGAGCGTTCGGGTGGTGTTGTCACCAGTGCCCATGACGCAATGGATGCGATCAAAGGCAGCTCCGAGAAAATCACCACCATTATTGGGGTGATTGACGAAATTGCCCGTCAGACTGACCTGTTGGCGCTGAACGCTGCGGTCGAAGCCGCACGGGCAGGGGAAGCAGGTGCAGGTTTTGCGGTGGTTGCGACCGAAGTGCGCAAGCTGGCGCAACGCTCGGCGGATGCCTCGAAAGAGATCCGCGAACTGGTTCTGACTTCTTCTGAGCAGGTGGATAATGGTGTGGAATTGGTGGGTGAAACCGGTGCTGCACTGACCCGCATTGCCGAGGCCGTGGCCGAGCTGAACGACGTCCTGACCGAAATCGCCGAAGGCGCTGCGGATCAGTCCGAAGGTCTGGCGCAGGTCAACGTTGCCATCGCGCGCATCGACACGATGGGTGACGAAGCCTATGAGGAACCCTCGCAAGAGGCGCCCAATCTTGATTTGGGTGTTGATCTGGCCATGGATCTGGAAGGTGGCGAAGAAGACGTGGACTTCACCGCTGGGGCCAAAGCCGCTTAACGGACTTGCCGTTATTCGTATCGAGAAACGTCCTGCCTCCCGCAGGGCGTTTTTTGCTGTCTGGCCGCTGTGGGTCTGCACAGCTGTGCAAAATCATTGCAACCGGTTGCAAAATTCGCTTGACCATCGCCGGTGCTCTTGTCACCCTAAGGGCAACAGGCCGTTCACGGGCGCCATGTGCGCGGCGAACTTGCCAGCACTGCAAATAGGGATCCTGCACGCATTGCGCAGGGAAGAGGAAGAAGATGTCTGTGAATTTTGCCGTTTTGGGGGCTGGCCGGATTGGTCAGGTCCACGCTGCCACCATTGCTGCCGTGCCGGCAGCGGATCTGATTGCTGTTGCCGATGCCTTTCCCGAGGCGGCGCAGGCGGTTGCGGATCAATATGGTTGCGCCGTGCAGTCCATTGACGAAATTGCGGCCAATGATGCGGTTGAAGCGGTGGTCATCTGCACCCCGACAGATACTCACGCCGATCTGATCGAACAGTTTGTGCGCGCGGGCAAGGCGGTGTTTTGCGAAAAACCTGTGGATCTGAGCCTGAGCCGCGTGAAGGCCTGTCTGGAGGTGGTGAAAGCAGAAGGCGGCAAGCTGATGGTTGGGTTTAACCGTCGGTTTGACCCTGATTTCCGCGCGGCCCAGGCGGCAATTGCTGAAGGCCGCATTGGCAAGGTTGAGATGGTGACCATCACCTCCCGCGATCCCGGCGCGCCACCCGCGGACTATATCACCCGTTCGGGCGGCATCTTCCGTGATATGACGATCCATGATTTCGATATGGCCCGCTGGCTGCTCGGCGAAGAGGTTGAGACGGTACAGGCGGCAGCATCCGTTCTGGTGGATCCGGATATTGGCCGTTTGGGCGACTATGACAGCGCCAATGTGATCCTGACCACCGCTTCGGGGCGGCAATGCGTCATCACCAATTCGCGCCGCGCCGCCTATGGCTATGACCAGCGGATCGAGGTGCATGGCTCAGAAGGCTCCGTCACGGCGGAAAACCAGCGGGAGTCCCGGATTGAGATTGCCGATGCCTCTGGCGCCCATCGCCCGCCTTTGCTGAATTTCTTTATGACCCGCTACACCGCTGCCTATGCCAATGAAATCTCGGAATTTGCCGCCGCGCTAGAGCAGGGCGGCGACATGCCCACCACCGGCCATGACGGGTTGATGGCCTTGGCGCTGGCGGATGCGGCGTTGAAATCCATTGAGGAGGCCCGCGTGGTCAAAGTCTCGGAGGTGCTGGGCTGATGGCGGATCTGTTGCGCAAACCCAAAGGTGAAAATGGCAAGGTGCATGACATCTCAGCCAAAGAGGCTGGATGGTCCTACGTGGGCTTCACGCTCTACCGTTTGAAACCGGGCGAAAGCGTGGCGGAGGCGACGGGGGATGACGAGGCTATTCTGGTGATGGTCGAAGGCAAGGCCAATGTAACGGCTGCCGGCGAAGACCGGGGCGAGATGGGGGACCGGATGAATGTCTTTGAAAAGACGCCGCCCCATTGCCTTTATGTGCCAAACGGCAGCGATTGGTCGGCCGAGGCGACGACGGATTGCACCCTTGCAATCTGCAAAGCGCCAGGCAAAGGCAACTACCCCGTTCAACAGATCGGCCCCAACGGGATCGCCCTTGAGGAACGCGGCAAAGGTACCAACCTGCGCCATATCAACAACATTGCAATGGAAGGCCGCGATGTCGCCGACAGCCTGTTGGTGACCGAGGTGTTCACCCCAGCTGGCCATTGGTCCAGCTACCCGCCACACCGCCATGACGAAGACAATTTCCCCGAGATGACCTATCTGGAAGAAACCTATTATCACCGTCTGAACCCCGATCAGGGCTTTGGCATCCAGCGGGTCTATACCGAGGATGGCGAATTGGATGAGACGATGGCGGTCAGCTCGCAGGACGTTGTGTTGGTGCCCAAGGGCCACCATCCCTGTGGATCGCCCTATGGCTACGAGATGTATTATCTCAACGTGATGGCCGGGCCGCTGCGCAAATGGCGGTTTGAAAACGATCCGGCGCATCACTGGATCTACGAACGGGACAATTGAGCCGCGCTTTGGCGGTGATGCGCCGTGAAACCCGTTGCAAAACTTGAAATGCGGCGGGGAATGCGGTTGAAGGCAAGGAAAGGCACTTGGCAGCCCTGCGGCGCTGCCGCCAAGCGAAACGTACAGAGGTCAAAATGACGGTCACATTGAAGGAAGTTGCCGAACGCGCCGGGGTATCCCGCTCCGCAGTCTCGCGCACCTTCACCGATGGGGCATCGGTCTCGGACAAAATGCGGCGCAAGGTGGAAAAGGCTGCAGCGGATCTGGGCTATCACCCGAACGCGCTTGCCTCGAGCCTGACTACCGGCCGGACCAAGCTGATCGGGCTGGTCTCCAACAACTTCCACAACCCGCTGTTTCTGGAAATCTTTGATCTGTTCACCCGCGGCCTGCAGGACAAAGGGCTGCGGCCTTTGCTGGTGAACCTGACCGATGAGACCGATCCGCAGAACTCGGTCCGGATGCTGCGACAGTATTCCGTGGATGGGGTGGTGGTGGCCTCCTCAACCCTGCCGCCCAGTTTTGCGCTGGCGTTCCGGGATGCCGGTGTACCCGTGGTGCACAGTTTTGGCCGTTCCAGCCCTGCCACCAAGGTGCATGTGGTCGGCATCGACAACGTTGAATGTGGCCGGATGGCTGCCCGAACGCTGGTGGCGCGCGGCTATCGCAACATCGGTTTCATGGGCGGGCCGGAAACTGCCACCTCAACGCAGGACCGTCTGGCGGGTTTTCTGGATGAGATGGCAAACCACCCCGAGGTGACGCACAGCCATTCCTCGGCCGCGAATTACTCGTTCGAGGCGGGCCGCGCTGAAATGCAGCGCCTTTTGGCATCCGATCAACGGGCCGAAGCCTATTTCTGTGGCGATGACGTGTTGTCGATTGGGGCGCTGTCGGCGATGGCGGATGCGGGGCTTTCGGTGCCCGAAGACATCGGGGTGATCGGTTTGAACGACATGGAGATGGCGGCCTGGGAAAACATTGACCTGACCACCATTCGCCAGCCGATCAAAGAGATTGTCAGCGCATCGATCGAGATGATGAATGCTATGCTGGACGATCCCAAACGCTACCCCGAAGCCCGGGTCTTCCCCTGTTCGGTCGTAGAACGCGGCACGCTGCGCGCTGAGTGAACTGCTCGCGCTTTCAGCGCAGTCAAGCGCGTTCCTCAAATTCGCGGAGCAGCTTTCCGATCTGAACCATCTCCTCAGACGAGAGAAGTAACAAGGATTCATCCGTCTCCAGTTCGACTAGGGTTTCGTATTCCTTCTCAGTCGAGATCTTGCCGCAAGCCATCACCTTTCTTGCAGTCTTTTCCACAAATCCAGATGCAGCAAAAAAGTCAAAACCCAAGTCTTCTTTGAACTGATGAAGGTATCGATCTATCATCGATTTGTTCATAGGATTGGCGGATAGTTGTCTGAAAACACCTGCGGTGTGGGAATACCACTGTCGAACTTCCTCTACGAAGAAATTTGCAGACTTGCCTTTGGCGTTGTCGAAAGCCTCAAGAAAAAATGAGGAAGGCACTACGATTTGGTTGAGATCTTCTTGAGTAACTTTGCCGCGTTCCTGTTCTATCGCGCTAATGACCCAACTCCGGTAATGTTCCAAAGCTTCTGGCAGGTGCAGTAGGTCTTTACGGGCCGCTTCTTTGTCAAACGTCGTGGGCATTGAAATTTCTCAATCACGTTGTTGCTCTGTTCGAAGTCGCTTTCTCACAGCAGATGGCGCAGGCGTGGGCCGGTGATCTGGAACCCTTCCCGTTCGTAAAAGGCCAGGGTGCGGGCCCAATTCGGTTGCGGTGGGGCGCCGACCTCCAGCCGGCGCCAACCTTTGCTGCGGCCAAAGCTGCGGGCTTGATCCAAAAGGGTGGTGGCAACACCGGCAGAGCGGTGGCTGGGCAGGACAAACAACTCACTGATCTCGCCAAAATGACCGCCTGCATAGATCGCGGCACAGTGGTGCAGGGTCAACGCGCCCACGGCGGCGTCGCCGTCAAATGCCAGAAAACCCGTGATGGCCTGTGCCTCCAGCAGGTCGCGGGTGGTCTGGATTACCGGCAATAGGTCTGGGGCCTCCCCGTCTGAAAGCTCATTCAGCAGACCATGCACCAATTCGCCAAGCGTTTCGGCATCGGTTGGAGTGGCTTGAAAGATGGACAGGGGCACGTGGGCGACCTCGCGAATTTGATTTGGGGAAACCTTGCAATTGGGTCGGGTCACGTCAAGATGACTTGCGGCGACAAAACTGACATTGCCTGATCTGGGAAGGGCGTTAAGGTGCCCTGATGAAAACCAAGTTTACCGGAAGATGCCTGTGTGGCGCGGTGCATTTCAATGTCACCACCGCACCCGTTGTTGTGGCGCAATGTCACTGCGAAGAATGCCGCCGCCTGTCTGGCACCGGCCATAGTATTGGCGCGATGTTTCCGCGCGCGGGTGTTGTGATCGAAGGCGCGTTTGCCGAGCACAGTTATCTAGGTGCGCTGGGCGCAACGGTGACCAAGGGGTTCTGTTCCAGTTGTGGCAGCCCGATTTTCGGGCGCAACACCCGGGCGCCGGATCATATCACCCTGCCACTGGGCACTTTTGACGATGCGGCGGAATTGGCTGTTGAGGTGGTGATCTTTGAGCGGGGCCGGCCGCATTGGGACCAACTGGGGCCCGAGGTTGCCCGGTTCGACACCCAGCCAGATTGGACTCCAGACTGAAAAAGGCCCGAGTAAAAAAGGCCGGGAGTTCCCGGCCTTTTTCAATTCGTAGTGAAATAGAGTCAGCGGAACATCGGCGGGCGGGCGTCCATCCAGACCCCGTCCGCTTTGGCTGAAGCCACCGCTGTTTCCACCGCCGCCATTGAGCGCACACCAGCCTCAGCCCCCGGCAATCCGTCGCGGGCCTCGCCGCGAATGGCATCGGCCAGGTCGCAGTAGATATTGGCCACCGCCAGCGGAAAGCCTTCGGGGTGGGCAATGGCGACACGGCTGAGGCGCTGGGCGTCTTCGTAAAGACCATCTTCGCCTTTTTCGATCACCTGCGTGCGACCGCCAACCGGGGTATAGATCAACTGGTTCGGCTGCTCTGACGCCCAGCGTAGACCACCGGTTTCACCAAAGACCTGAATGTCAAACCCGTGCTGTCGCCCGATCGCCACTGAAGAGGTCCAGAGCCGCCCAATCGTGCCGCCGCGCATGCGGAAGTTCAGCATGGCGTCATCTTCCAGCTCTCGCGAGGCAATGGTCGAGGCAAAATCGGCCGAGAGCTTTTCGACCTCATCGTCACAGATGAAGCTGGCCATATGCAGCGCGTGAATGCCGCAGTCCGCAAACTGGCCCGAGACACCTGCCATCGCCGGGTCATAGCGCCAGCGCACCCGCGGATTGTCTGCATCTGTGGCATCACCGTGGTGGCCGTGGGCAAAGTTTGTCACCACAAGACGGACCTTGCCGATCTCACCGGCCCGCACCATCGCTCGGGCCTGACGCACCATCGGATAGGCAGAGTAGCAGTAGTTCACTGCGCAGATCTTGCCGGTCTTTTCGGCAACCCGCACGATTTCCTCACCTTCCTCAACCGTCATGGTCATCGGCTTTTCGCACAGCACGTTGAAGCCTGCTTCAAGGAAGGCCTTGGTGATTTCAAAGTGGGTCGCATTTGGCGTGGCCACGGTGACCAGATCAATCCGGTCATCGCGGTCTTTTTCACCGGCCAGCATTTCCTGCCAGTCGCCATAGGCGCGGTCTGCAGCGATGCCCAGACGTTGCGCATAGTCTCGGCCCACCTCGGGGCGGTGATCCAATGCACCAGCCGTCATTTCAAACAGCCCGTCCGCCTGTGCGCCCAACCGGTGGGCCGGGCCGATCTGGCTGCCTTCGCCGCCGCCGATCATGCCCCATTTCAATTTGGTCATGAGGTGTCCTCCCTCAAATGTCGATCGTTTCAAATCCTGCGCAAAGGCGTCAGGAGAAGCCGATGCTTTCCAGATATTCGCGGTTCACCTTGGCATCGCCCACGGGATCAGGATCCAGCAGCGGATCGCAGTCCTGTTCGACGGTGCACCAACCTTCAAAGCCGCTGTCGATCAGCAGCTGCCGCACCGCCGGGAAGTCCACGTCACCATCGCCAAGGTTACAGAAAATCCCCTGACCACAGGCATCATAGAAACCGGTGCGGTTGGCGATGACTTCGGCCTTCACCTTGGGATCGATGTCTTTGAAGTGCATGTAGGAGATGCGATCCATATAGCGCTTCATGAAGGCAACAGGATCAAAGCCCGCGTAGGAATGGTGGCCGGTGTCAAAGCAGATCTTCAGGATCTTTTCGTCCACCTCATTGAGCAGGCGCTCCAGCTCGGGCTCAAAATCCATGAAACCGGCTGCATGGGCGTGGATGCCGACAGTCAGGCCATATTCCTCAGTGCCGATGCGGGCGCTTTCGGCCAGACGGTCGCGGAAGGCGGTCCATTCGGCCTTGTCCATCTGCTCGGCCTCAGCCACACGACCCGCTGTGGGCGCGCGCCGTTCCGAGATCGAGTCAATCAGCACCAGATGTTTGGCACCATGGGCCACCAACGCCTTGCAGGTGCGGTGGGTGCCGTCCAGCACATCGTCCCACTGGGCGGGATCGTGATAGGCGCGGAACACCACGCCGCCGATCAGCTCCAAATCATGTTCGGCCAATGCCTCACCCAGCACGGCTGGATCTTCGGGCATGAAGCCAACAGGGCCCAGTTCGATGCCCTTATAGCCTGCGGCGGCGCAGTCTTTCAGCACTGACTGCCAGCTGGGATTGCGTGGGTCGTTGGGGAATTCCACACCCCAGGAACAGGGGGCGTTGCCAATGCGAATACTCATGGTCTTGATCTCTGCAAGTGGTTTTTAGGGGTTTCTTCGACGGCTCACAAATCGCTTTGCAACCGGTTGCAAAAAACTGTAGCTTGGGATTCGAAAACGCGCAAGCGGCAATCGGCATGGTCGGACAAATGGGAGATCCGGCGATGACATCGGGAGGACATAACGGTGAGTGACAAGACGGTTCAGCTGACCACAGCGCAGGCCATCATTCGCTGGCTGGAAAACCAGTATATCGTGATCGACGGGCAGGAAATGCGCCTGTGCGGCGGCGGCTTTGGCATCTTTGGGCATGGCAATGTGACCTGTCTGGGCGAGGCGCTGCATGAGGTGCAGGAAGAACTGCCGCTCTATCGCGGTCAGAATGAGCAGAGCATGGGGTTCGCAGCGGCGGCCTATGCCAAACAATGGCTGCGCCAGCGGTTTATGTTCTGCACCGCCTCGGCGGGGCCGGGCACCGCGAACCTTGTGACTTCGGCCGCATTGGCGCATGCCAACCGGCTGCCAATGCTGATGCTGTGCGGCGACACCTTCATCACCCGTCTGCCGGATCCGGTGTTGCAGCAGCTGGAACACTTTGGTGATCCCACTTATGGGGTGAATGACGCTTTCAAACCGGTGGTGCGTTACTGGGATCGGATCACCCATCCGGCACAGATCATCCAGTCGCTGCCCAATGCCATCGCCACCATGTTAGATCCCGCCGATTGTGGCCCCGCCTTCCTGGGGCTGCCCCAGGATGTGCAGGGTTGGACCTATGACTATCCCGAGGTCTTCTTTGAAAAGAAGGTGCATCGCATCCGCCGTCAGGCCCCCGACACGGACGAGCTGGCCGAGGCGGTCAAGGCACTGAAGCAGGCCGAACGCCCCATGATCATTGCGGGCGGCGGCGTGCAGTATTCCGGCGCAGTGGCTGAGCTCACCGCCTTTGCCGAAGCACATCAGATCCCCGTGGTGGAAACCATTGCCGGTCGCGCCAACCTGCTGGACAGCCACGCGCTGAACATCGGGCCGATTGGGGTGACGGGATCAAACTCCGCAAACACCATTGCCGAAGAGGCCGATGTGATTGTCGCCGTAGGCACCCGTCTGCAGGACTTCACCACCGGGTCCTGGACGGCGTTTGCCAAAGGGGCGCAGTTCATTTCGCTTAACGCGGCGCGTCATGATGCGGGCAAACACCGGTCGCTGCCTGTGGTCGGAGACGCCAAACTGTCATTGGCCGCCTTGGATCAGGCGATGTCCGGCTATGTCGCGCCACAGTCCTGGGTCGATCATGCCAAGGCACAACGGGCGGCCTGGATGGAATATGTTGCCGACAATGTCAGCTATGGCGACAACCGGCCGAATTCCTACGCGCAGGCCATCGGTGTGGTGAACGCGATCTGTGATCCGCGCGACCGTGTTGTGGCGGCGGCGGGTGGCCTACCGGCGGAAGTCACTGCCAACTGGCGCACACTGGATCAAAGCACGGTGGATGTGGAGTTCGGTTTCTCCTGCATGGGCTATGAGATTGCTGGCGGTTGGGGGGCGCGGATTGCGCAGGCCCAGCGGGAGCCGGACAAGGACACCATCGTCTTCACCGGTGACGGATCTTACCTGCTGATGAACTCGGACATCTATTCTTCTGTGCTCAGCCAGAAGAAGCTGATCGTTCTGGTGCTGGACAATGGTGGCTTTGCGGTCATCAACAAGTTGCAGAACAACACCGGCAACGAAAGCTTCAACAACCTGCTGGCCGATTGCCCCACGGTGCCGCAGCCCTTTACGGTGGATTTTGCCGCCCACGCTGCGGCGATGGGCGCGACCTCTGAGAAAGTGTCAAACCCCGAAGAACTGGGCGAGGCGTTCAAACGCGCCAAGGCCAGTGACAAGACCTATGTGATCGTGATGGACGTCGACCCTTACGACGGTTGGACCACCGAAGGTCACGCCTGGTGGGAAGTGGGTACACCGCATGTCACCAAGTCGGACCGCGTGCGCGAGGCCCATGTGGAATGGGAAGCCACCCGTGACCGTCAGCGGAAGGGTGTGTGATGGTGGATCTAATCTCGGCCATCAAGGGCAACCGTTTTGCTGTCTTCGGGCGCGCGGGCATGGATGTCTTCGCAACCCCCATCGGCGTCAAAAGCGAGGACGCGGGCATGTTCGCCGCGGACCTTGGTGGCTCCTCCGCCAATATCTGTGTGGGGCTCGTGAAGTTCGGTGGCAACGCGACGCTGGTCACCTCGGTCTCGGATGACGCGGTGGGACGGTTCTGTGTGAACCGGCTGAAAGAATACGGCGTCGACACCCGTTATGTCCGCTCTGTCGGGGGCGAAGCCCGCACCTCACTTGCGGTGTATGAAAGCTGCATCGAGGATTTCCAGAATGTGATCTACCGCAACGGCGCTGCCGACTTTCAGGTGACGCCGGAGGACATGGATCAGGTGAACTACGCCGATTGGTCAGCGCTGATCACCGCAGGCACAGTTTTTGCCGCCGAGCCGTCGCGCTCGGCCACCTTCCGCGCGTTTGAAAACGCGCGGGCGGCGGGGCTGCCGGTGATCTTTGACATCGACTACCGCCCCTACAGCTGGCCCTCACCCGAAGTCGCCGCCGAAGTGCTGAGCCGTGCTGGCGAAGAGAGCGACATGATTGTTGGCAATGACGAAGAGTTTGGGTTCATGGCGGGCGGCATGGACAAGGGCCTCGACATGGCGCGCCGACTGGCGGAACGCGACGGGCGCATCGTGATTTACAAGATGGGCGCGGAGGGCGCGATCACTTTGCACGGTGGGGAAGAGACCCGCACCGGCATTTTCCCGGTGGAAGCGGTGAAGCCGAACGGGGCAGGGGACAGTTTCCTGTCCGGCCTGCTGTCAGCGATCGCGCAGGGGCATTCTTTGCGGGATGCGGTGATGCGCGGATCGGCCTGCGCGTCGATTGTGGTCTCCAAGCCCGGATGTGCGGGCGCTATGCCGGACCTTGAAGGGTTGGAGGCATTTCTGGAAACGCATCCGGGCCCGACGAAATAGTTAGGCGTAGTAAATCTATCGCTATTTATGCTTGGCTTAGCATAGCTAGGCGCAACTGAATGTGGCCATGGGGCTGCGCAACAGATGGGATCAAACATGCCTCTGGTCACTTTGGCGGATGTGCTACAACCGGCGCTCAAGGGAAACTATGCGGTGGCGGGACTTGTCACGCTGGGATGGGAAGACATGCGCGCCTATGTGGCCGCGGCCGAGGAAGAGGGCGTGCCGGTGATCCTGCAGGCTGGCCCCAGCTGCCGCGCCCACACGCCGCTGCCCGTGCTGGGCAAGATGTTCCGGCATCTGGCCGATGCGGCCTCAGTCCCGGTGGTGGCCCATCTGGATCACGGCTACACATTCGAGGAATGCAGGGAGGCGCTGGACAGCGGCTTCACCTCTTTGATGTTTGATGGCTCGCGCAAGCCGCTGCCGCAAAATATTGAAGAGACCCGTGCCATCGTCGAGATGGCGCATGGGGCAGGGATTTCCTGCGAGGGCGAGATCGGCTTTGTTGGCTACTCGGGCGGCGAAGGCTCCGCCGGGACCGATCCGGCAGAGGCGGCACAGTTCGCGGCAGAGACCGGTGTGGATGCGATGGCCATTTCGGTCGGAAACGTCCATCTGCAACAGGACAAAGAAGGTGGACTTGATGAGCCGCGCATCCGCGCCATCGAGGCACTGACCGAGGTGCCGTTGGTGATCCACGGCGGATCCGGCGTGCCGGTGGCGCAACGTCGGGCGCTGGCGCGCGGATCCAAGATCTGCAAATTCAACATCGGCACCGAGCTGCGTATGGCCTTTGGTCAGGCGATGCGGCAGGCAGTGAACGCCGATCCCGAGCGGTTTGATCGTGTCACCATCCTGAAAGAAACCCATGACCCCGTGGCGGCCGCGGCCCGTCAGGTGTTGCGGGCGTTTAAGGCTGGGTAAAGATTAGAGGGGCGCTGCCCCTCTCCTTTCAAAACATGTTTTGAACGTTCACTCCCCGGGATATTTGACCCAAGAAGAAAGGGGCGGCTTGTGAAAGCGGCCCCTTGATTTGGTTTAGCGCAGGCGTGCTTCGGTTTTGGGATCAAAGAACATGGCGCTGCCTGCCTCGATGCCCAGGGTGACGGTGGCGCCGGTTGGGATGTCTTCGTCACCCTTGGTCTCCACCACCAGCGCTTCGCCGGTCGGGGTGGAGAGGTAATCATAAGCCACACCGCCCAGACGTTCGCGGATGTCCACAGACAGGGCGCTGTCACCAGGCGCGACCGAGAGGTGCTGCGGGCGCAGGCCAACGGTGACCTTGCCGCCTTCGGCAGGCAGAGCCACATCCGTGTCGATCAGTTGGTCGCCAAGGGCGGCGACGCGGACCTTGCCGCCTTCGACCACCCCTTCGAGGAAGTTCATCGAGGGGGAGCCGATGAAGCCGGCGACAAATTTATTGTCGGGGTTCTGATAAAGCTCCATCGGAGAGCCGACCTGTTCGATGTGACCGGCCCGCAGCACCACGATTTTGTCGGCCAGCGTCATGGCTTCGACCTGATCGTGGGTCACGTAGATCATGGTGGCGCCGATTTCTTTGTGCAGACGGGCGATTTCGACCCGCATGTCCACCCGCAGTTCCGCGTCGAGGTTCGACAAGGGTTCGTCAAACAGGAACACTTCGGGGCCACGGACAATGGCGCGGCCGATGGCGACCCGCTGACGTTGCCCACCCGACAGCGCTTTGGGTTTGCGTTTCAGGTAGTCGCCCAATTGTAGGATGTCGGCGGCTTCGCCAACCTTGCGGGCGATCTCCTCCTTGGGGACTTTGTTCATCTTCAGACCAAAGCCCATGTTCTCTTCCACTGTCATGTGGGGGTAGAGTGCATAGGTCTGGAACACCATCGCAACGCCACGATCGGCGGGATCCGCGCGGGTCACATCGCGCGAACCGATGTGCACCGCGCCGTCGGTGGTCTCTTCCAGACCAGCGACCATGCGCAGAAGGGTGGATTTGCCACAGCCCGAGGGGCCGACGAAGACGCAGAACTCGCCATCTTCGATTTCCAGATCCACACCGTGGATGACCTGTACATCACCGTATTTCTTGACGACTTTGCCGAGTGTGACACCAGACATGCAATTGTTCCTTCAAGCGATTGGTCGGGCAGGGGTCATGACGGAAACTGCCATGCAGAAGCTGCCGCGCCGATTTTGGTGGTGGTTGCGATGAGCCGCTCGCGGTGTTGGGCCAGCGACTCGATGGAATTGCGGTTGGTGGAGGAGGCGATGGAGACCGCGCCGATCACCTTGCCCGCATCGGTAAAAATGGGGGCGGCAATCGAGATGATGCCTTCTTCGTGTTCTTCGCGGTCATAGGCGACACCGTCGGCGCAGATCTGGTCGAATTCAGCGATCATGCTGGCGGCATCGGGGTGGGTAGTGGCGGTGTAGCGCATGAAGTTCTGTTGCTTCAGGGCGCGTTCCAGCCGCTCTGGCGTCATAAACGCCAGGATGGCCTTGCCAACACCGGTGCAATGGGCCGGTGCAACGCGGCCCGCCTGGGCCAAAGTGTCGAACCGATCCGTGGTTTTGCGTTTATCAACAAACAGAACCTGTCCGTTTTCCATCTGCGCCAAGTGTATCGTTTCACCCACTTCGGTGGCGAGAAGATCCAGCAAGGGCTGCGCCACGGGCGCAAGACTGGACTGCTGCCACGCAGTGTGCGCGAGACGTACAAGACGCAAACCCAGTGCATAGGCCTGCCGTTCTTCGTCGTAGGACAGCATGCCTTGATTCGTCAGAGTTTGCAGAAAACGGTAGAGCGTGGCCTTCGGGTGGGGGCTGTCTTCCAGCAGTTCGGAAAACCGGACGGGGCGGCCAACACGGGCCACCTGATCCAGAATATCCAAAGCTTTTCCGACAGTTCCGTCGCCTTTGACCGGCTTGTTCATCGATTGCTCCTCCCTGCCACGCAGCATTTTTGCCAACGAGGCTGTTGACTCGTTTAGCTGCATTGCGCATGATTTTCAATAGTTGAGATTAAGTTCCACTATTTGGAACCAAAGTCAACACCCAAATGACGCACTTTGGGAACAACAGGGAGGAAACCATGTTCCATCACTCAAAGACTCTGATTGCAGGCATTCTGGCCTCGACCATGCTGACAGGTGCAGCAATGGCGGGCGAGCTGGTGATCAACACCGACACGTCGGACCCGGCGCCGAAAGCCGCCTTTGAAGCACTGATCAAAGGGTTCGAAGCTGAAAACCCCGATGTCACCGTCACCTGGAACCTGTTTGATCACGAAGGCTACAAGACCTCGATCCGCAACTTCCTGACGGCGGATGCGCCGGATCTGGCCAACTGGTATGCGGGCAACCGGATGCTGCCCTATGTCAACGCGGGCCTGTTTGAGCCGGTGGATGATGTCTGGGAAGAAAACGGCCTGAAGGAATCGCTGGCGTCGGCACAAGGGTCGATGACCATCGACGGCAAGATCTGGGGCGTGCCCTATACCTACTACCAGTGGGGCGTTTACTACCGCAAAGACATCTTTGAAAACCTCGGCATTGCCGTGCCCACCAACTGGGCCGAGTTCAAAGCCGCCGGTAAGACCCTCATCGACAATGGTGTGACCCCGATCACCATCGGCACCAAGTATCTGTGGACCGCGGGGGGCGTGTTTGACTATCTGAACCTGCGCACCAACGGCTATGACTTCCATATGGCGCTGACCAAAGGTGAAGTGGCCTGGACCGACGAGCGTGTGGTTGCGACCATGAACAACTGGAAAGAGCTGATCGACGCAGGCTTCTTCCTGGAAAACCACGCCGCATACAGCTGGCAGGAAGCGCTGGCGCCGATGGTGCAGGGCGATGCGGCCATGTATGTCATGGGCAACTTTGCTGTAGCGCCGCTGAAAGAGGCGGGCCTGACCGATGACACGCTGGGCTTCTTCCAGTTCCCCGTCATCAACCCGGATGTGCCGCTGGCCGAAGAAGCGCCGACCGACACCATCCACATTCCGGCCAACGCCAAGAACAAAGAAGACGCCAAGAAGTTCCTTGCCTATCTGGCGCGGGCGGACGTGCAGACCCAGATCAACGACACTTTGGGTCAGCTGCCGATCAACAAAGACTCGGCCGTTGGCGACGACAAGTTCCTGCAGGCGGGCTACCAGATGCTGTCCTCGACCGAAGGTGGCATCGCCCAGTTCTTTGACCGTGACGCCCCGGCGGAAATGGCCAAAGCCGGCATGGAAGGCTTCCAGGAGTTCATGGTGAAGCCCGAGCGTATGGACAAGATCCTCGAGCGTCTCGAGAAAGTACGCGGCCGCGTCTACAAATAAGACCAATAAAATCCGCACCTCGCCCGCTTCCCACGGGCGGGGTGTTTTTGCCGCTGATGCCTGATGCACGCGGCTTTGGGGAGGGATACTTCGATGAGCTATTGGAAAAAGAACCAGCAGAGGCTGGCGCCTTGGCTGTTTCTGGCACCGGGCATTTTGATGTTTACCGTCTATGTGATCATTCCGATCTTCCAGTCGATGAATATCAGCTTCTACGCATGGGACGGGCTGGGGCAGCGTGAATGGGTCGGCATGGACAACTATGTCGAGCTTATGGATGACGAGGCCTTCTATACCTCGTTGAAAAACAACGTGATCTGGCTGGTGCTTTATATGCTGGCGATCCCCGCTGGACTGTTTGTGGCGCTGTTCCTCAATCAGACAGTGCGCGGGATTCGCATCTACAAGTCGCTGTTCTTTTTCCCATTTGTGATTTCACAGGTGGTTGTGGGCCTGGTGTTTTCCTGGTTCTACGACCCCAATTTCGGCTTGATGAACATCGCTCTTGTGGCGATGGGGTTTGAGGCCATTCCGGTCCTTGCTGATGAGGATTGGGTGACCTACGGCATCATCGCCGCCGGCCTCTGGCCGCAGACCTGCTACTGCATGATCCTCTATCTGACCGGCTTGAACGCCGTTGATCCCGAACAGATTGAGGCCGCGCGTCTGGACAATGCCAAGGGTTTGAAAATGCTCTGGTATGTGGTGCTGCCGCAGCTGAAACCGGCGACCTTTATTGCCATTGTTGTCACCGTGATCGGGGCGCTGCGGTCCTTCGATCTAGTGTCAATCATGACCGACGGCGGGCCTTGGGGCTCCAGCCGGGTGCTGGCCTTCTACATGTATGAACAGGCGTTTTCGGAATACGGGTTCCGCATGGGCTACGGCGCAGCTATCGCCGTGGTGCTGTTCCTGATCATGATGATCTACATCTCTGCCTTCCTGTTCAAAATGTACCGTGATGAGAAAGGGCGTTAAGGATGTTTCCCACCCCGATTGAGAAAACCTCGACCGCCTCGCAATGGATCTACAAGGTCGCTTTGCCCATCGCCTTGCTGTTGTGGCTGCTGCCGCTCTTAGCGGTGGCGATGACCTCGGTCCGTTCTGCCGGTGACATCACCGCAGGCAACTACTGGGGCTGGCCGACCAGCTTCAACCTCTTGGAAAACTACACGGCGATCTTTGAAAATACGCCAATTGGCAAATACATCATGAACAGTTTCAAGGTCACGATCCCCACCGTGATCGGTGCCGTGGCGCTGAGCTGCATGACCGGATTTGCCCTTGGTGTCTATAAGTTCAAGGCCAACCTGTTGATATTCTTCATGTTTGTGGCCGGTAACTTTGTGCCTTTCCAGATCCTGATGGTGCCAGTGCGCGACCTGACGCTGAGCATGGGGATGTACAACACCATTGGCGGACTGGCGCTGTTTCACATCGCGTTCCAAACCGGTTTCTGCACGCTGTTCATGCGCAACTTCATCAAGGCACTGCCGGTCGAACTGATCGAGGCCGCCCGCGTCGAAGGTGTCTCGGAAATCCGCATTTTCTGGTATGTGGTCATCCCGCTGATGCGTCCTGCAATCGCGGCGCTTTCGGTGCTGATCTTTACCTTTATTTGGAATGATTACTTCTGGGCGACCGTGCTGACCCAAGGAGCGGACACCCAGCCGATCACTGCAGGGCTGTATTCGCTCAACGGTCAATGGGTTGCGGCCTGGCATCTGGTGTCGGCAGGGTCGATCGTGGCCGCGATGCCGCCGGTGCTGATGTTCTTCCTGATGCAAAAGCACTTCATCGCCGGTCTAACCCTCGGAGCCGTGAAGTGAGCAACTGGACCACATGGCGCTTTGACAGCGCGGGGCAAACCCTCGCGCTGGCCTCTGATGGGGGTGTGCCTTTTGCAAGCTACTGGGGCGCAGCTCTCCCTAAAGGCGAAGATCTGATAGTGCTGGCCGAGGCCGCGCGGACGGATGTGACCGGCGGCATGGTGGATGAAAACGCCGCGCTGACCCTATGCCCCTTGGCGCGCGATAGCTTTCCGGGCCAACCTGGTCTGGTGGCCTACCGTGACGGTGCGCAAATACACCCGAAGTTCGCGCTGAACGCTTCTTCGGAGGGCGATATCACCCTGCGCGACGCCGCATTGGGTTTGACGCTCACTTTCCGGTTTGAGGTTGTTGGTCAGTTGATCTCGGCTCAGACCGTTTTGCAGAGCGAGGCTGAAATCACCCTGCATTGGCTGGCGGCCCCCGTGCTGCCCGCGCCGCAACTGGCCGAAGAGATCATTGATTTCTCCGGCCGTTGGATCGGGGAATTTCAACAGGTTAAGACAGCTTGGCATCGTGGTGCCCATCTGCGCGAGGCCCGTGGCGGCCGATCCGGACATGAACATCCGCCCTTTGCGCTGTTCCCCGAAACAGGCACGCGCAATACGCAAGGCGCGGTGTTTGCGATGCACTATGGCTGGTCCGGTGGCCACAGGATGCTGGCCGAAGAATTGCCCGATGGTCGCCGCCAAATCCAATGGGGTCATGCCGCGGGAACATGTGGTCAGGGCACCAGATTTGAGACTGCGCCGCTATTACTAGCCTATTCCAGTGCCGGATTTAGCGGCACCGCGGCGGGGTTTCAGCGGTATTTTCGCGATGAACTGGTGCAATGGCCGACCCCCTCTCTACCCCGGCCCGTGCATTACAATTGCTGGGAGGCGGTCTACTTTGACCATGACGTCGACACGCTAAAGGAGATTGCGAACCACGCCGCCGCGCTGGGCGCAGAACGCTTCGTGCTAGATGATGGTTGGTTTGGCCGTCGCGATGACGACACCTCTAGCCTTGGCGATTGGCAGATTGACCCGCGCAAATGGCCCGACGGTTTTGGCCCGCTGATCGATCACGTCCATGCGCTTGGAATGACATTTGGCCTCTGGTTTGAACCGGAGATGGTCAACCTCGACAGTGGCCTCGCCCGCGCCCATCCCGAATGGATATTGGGCCCCGAAGATCAGGTCGAAGGCCGCCAGCAACGGGTGCTGGACCTCGCCAATCCGGCAGCGCGTTCACATCTGTTTACTCAGATTAACGCTGTTCTGGACGCCCACGACATCGACTATGTGAAATGGGACCACAACCGCCTGCTGCCGATCCCTGTTGCCGCCCAAACCGAAGGCGTTTACCAACTTTTGGCCGATCTTCGTGCCGCCAACCCAAAGGTGGAGTTTGAAAGCTGTGCCAGCGGCGGCGGCCGGATTGATGCAGGGATCCTGAAGCACACGCAACGGGTCTGGTTGTCCGACAGCAACGACGCGCTGGAACGTCAAAGAATCCAGCACGATGCCGCCCTGTTCCTCCCCGCCGCCATCACCGGCAGTCATGTAGGTCCGCGTCATTGCCACACTTCGCACCGCACCCTATCGATGGCTTTCCGGGCCTGGACTGCGGCGCAGCGTCATCTGGGCTTTGAGATGGATCCACGTGAACTGACGTCAGCAGAAACCGCAATCTTACAAAGGGTTACATCCTGGTGGAAAGCCAATCGGGACTGGATGCAGCAAGCCGATATTCTGCGCCTCGACCCGGCGGATCCGGTGGTGACGGCTGAACAGCAACTGGCGCAGGACGGAGAGCAGTTTGTGGTTTTTGCCGCGCAGACGGCTGCGTCAGACCAAATCTTGCCGCGCCCTCTGCGCCTGACGCGGTTGGATCCAGAGGCGCTCTACCGGATCGATCTTATCACCCGCGATGACCTGCCGACCCTGTCTCGCGGCTTACCTGCGCTGAAGGCCGGACCGGTGACCCTCAGCGGACAATATCTAATGCAACACGGCCTTACCCTGCCGTGGGATTTCCCGGAAACCATCCGGGTCTTGGAAGGAACACGCCTATGACAAAAGAAAAAAGAAACCGCGCGTGGTATGGCAAACAAGATCGCGACGGGTTTATCCATCGCTCCTGGATGAAAAACCAAGGCTTCCCGGACCACGCTTTTGACGGTCGGCCGGTTATCGGTATCTGCAACACCTGGTCGGAGCTGACACCCTGCAACAGCGGGCTGCGCGATCTGGCCGAGGGGGTGAAACGTGGCGTTTGGGAGGCTGGCGGCTTCCCGGTGGAATTCCCGGTGATGTCGCTGGGGGAAACCCAGATGAAGCCGACCGCCATGCTGTTCCGCAACCTGCTGGCGATGGATGTGGAGGAATCGATCCGGGCCTATGGTATTGATGGCGTTGTGCTTTTGGGCGGTTGCGACAAAACCACCCCGGGACAATTGATGGGCGCGGCCTCTGTAGATCTGCCGACAATTGTGGTCAGCTCTGGCCCGATGTTGAACGGCAAATGGCAGGGGAAAGACATTGGATCGGGCACCGACGTCTGGAAGTTTTCCGAAGCCGTGCGCGCCGGCGAAATGACCCTGAAGGACTTTATGGCCGCGGAAAGCGGCATGAGCCGGTCCAAAGGGGTGTGCATGACAATGGGCACAGCGTCGACAATGGCGTCGCTGGTGGAAGCGATGGGCATGAGCCTGCCCACCAACGCGGCTCTGCCCGCGGTAGACGCCCGTCGGATGGCACTGGCCCATATGACAGGCAAGCGTATCGTCGAAATGGTCGAAGAAGAGTTAAAGCTCTCTGACATTATGACCCGCGAAAGTCTGGAAAATGCAATACTGACCAATGCCGCCGTGGGCGGGTCGACCAACGCGGTGGTGCATCTGCTGGCGATTGCAGGGCGGATCGGAATTGACCTGAACCTTGACGATTTTGGCCTGGGCAGCGACGTGCCCCTGTTGGTGAATTGCATGCCCTCTGGCAAGTATCTGATGGAAGACTTCTGCTACGCTGGCGGGGTGCCGGTGGTTTTGAAGGAACTTGGGGATCGCTTGCGCCCCGCGCGCACAGTTCTGGGCGGTGATATCTCCGCCTTTGCCGAGGGGGCGGAGTGCTGGAATGACGATGTGATCCGGCCAATGTCCAACCCTTTGAAGCCAGCGGCCGGCCTCAAAGTGCTGCGCGGAAACCTGGCACCCAATGGCGCAATTATCAAACCTTCTGCCGCGTCGGACCATCTACTGGAACATGAAGGTGAAGCCTATGTGTTTGAAAGCATTGAGGACTTAAAAGCGAATATCAATCGCGACGACCTGCCCGTTACGGCCGATACGGTGTTGGTATTGAAAGGCTGTGGGCCCAAAGGTTACCCGGGCATGCCCGAGGTTGGGAACATGCCAATCCCGTCGAAACTGGTGAAGGAGGGGGTCAAGGACATGGTGCGTATTTCGGATGCGCGTATGTCTGGCACGGCCTATGGTACAGTGGTGCTGCATGTGTCGCCCGAAGCACAGGCTGGTGGCCCGCTCGCCCTGGTGAAAACTGGGGATCGGGTGCGGATGTCAGTTGCTGAAGGCCAGCTGGAGGTGTTGATTTCTGACGCGGAACTGGCGGAACGGCAGGCGCAGTGGCAACCGGATCCCCCCCATTATACCCGAGGCTACGCAAAGATGTATGTTGACCATGTTTTGCAGGCAGATCAGGGAGCGGATCTAGATTTCCTTGTTGGCAAGGACACCCGCCCGGTCACCCGCGAGAGCCATTAATGTCTGAGAGAGAAATGATGACCCAATCCGCAACATTCCACGACTTGCGCGACGCAAGCGTCTTCATCACCGGCGGCGGTTCCGGCATTGGTGCGTTTTTGACCGAAGGGTTTCTGTTGCAGGGGGCCAAAGTGGCCTTTGTGCAGCGTTCAGATGCCAGTGAATTTGCCGAGGAAATGGCGGATAAACACGGGGTGAAGCCCCTGTTTATCCAGTGTGATGTGACCGATATTTCGGCGTTGAAGTCCGCTGTTGCAACCGCATCCAAGGCGCATGGTCCTGTCACGGTTATGGTAAACAACGCGGCCAATGATCAGCGGCACGCCACCTTGGAGGTGGACGAGGAGTTTTGGGACTGGTCACAGGCAATCAATCTAAAGAGCTATTTTTTCGGCTGTCAGGCTGCAATTGAACAAATGCAGAAGGCCGGGCATGGATCAATTATCAATTTCTCTTCAATCAGTTACATGATGGGGAACGCCGGTTACCCCGCCTATACTTCCGCCAATTCAGGGATCAATGGGATGACGCGTTCGCTTGCGCGGGAATTTGGCCCGGACAAGATCCGTGTAAATGCCCTGGCACCGGGCTGGGTGCTGACGCAGAAGCAACTAGAAAAATGGGCCGAGCCCGAGGCCTTGGCTGCACATTTGGACCGTCAATGTTTGAAAGAACATTTGGTGCCGCAGGACATGGTTGATGCGGTCCTGTTTCTGGCCTCAAACACAAGCCGCATGTTAACCGGCCAGGCGCTGGTGGTTGACGGCGGTGTTGTCACGACAGGATAGCGTGATGGCAAAGCTATGGATTGCCGTGGATTGGGGCACCAGCAACCTGCGTGTGTGGGTCATGCGGGGCGATAAGGTGCTTGCAGGCCTGTCTTCCGATGCTGGCATGGGGGGCTTGGCACCAGAGGATTTTGAATCGGTTTTGATCGATCTGATCGGTGAGTATCTGCCGGAACAGGGCCGCACAGATGTGATCTGCTGCGGTATGGTGGGGGCCGCGCAGGGTTGGCAGGACGCCGGATACACCGGCGCACCCTGTCCTCCCCTGAACCCATTGGATATGGTCGAAGTTGCAACCCGTGACCCGCGATTGGCAGTGCGAATCCTGCCCGGTGTTAAACAGGTTACCCCAGCGGACGTGATGCGCGGTGAGGAAACCCAGATTGCCGGGCTGCTGGCAAAGGCCCCGGATATTGAAGGCCTGGTCTGCCTTCCTGGGACCCATAGCAAATGGGTCTTTGTCCGGCAGGGCGCGATAGAAGGGTTCCGGACCTACTTGACCGGAGAACTGTTTGCCCTGTTAACCAGGCAGTCCGTGTTGCGGCATTCCACGGGAGCGGGGTGGCAGTCCGAGGGGTTTCTTGAAGGGCTGTCAACGGGCCTGGAACGGGAAGGTGGCGGGTTTGCCGATCTCTTCTCGGTGCGGGCAGATATGTTGATCGGCGGGCGCAGCACCGATTTCCTGACAGCAAAGCTTTCGGGGCTCCTGTTGGGCAGCGAACTGGCAGCAGTCCGTGGCCTCTGGGCCGTGGACAATGTGCAAATTGTCGGTGACGCGCGGCTTGCCCAACACTACCAACAAGCGCTTGAATATATTGGGGCAACTGTCGTCTTGCACGATGCCAGTGACGTTACGCTCATGGGGCTAACACAGGCGTGGAATGATCTTTCTGAGGGGAAACCATGAGTCGTAACATTATCGCAATTCTTCGTGGAGTGACCCCGACGGAAGCTGTTGAAATCGCAGGTGTTCTGATCGACCAAGGCATCACCAAGATCGAAGTGCCGCTAAACTCGCCCGATCCGCTGACCTCGATTGCAAACATGGTGCATGCCTTCGCGAAGGATGCGGTTCTGGGGGCTGGAACCGTGCTGGAACCGGCGCAGGTGCAACAGGTCGCCGAAGCCGGAGGGCAATTGATTGTTTCGCCGGACTGCAACCCCGATGTGGTGCGCGAAACCAAACGCCTTGGGCTGCAAAGCTACCCTGGTGTTATGACCCCGACCGAGGCGTTTGCAGCGCTGCGCGCTGGAGCGGACGGGCTAAAGTTTTTTCCTGCAACGATTCTCGGCCCGAAAGGCTTGGCGGCTTATCGTGCGGTTCTGCCAGCGACCACGCAGTGCTACGCAGTAGGGGGCGCAGGGCCCGAGAATTTTGCCACTTGGCGGGCGGCTGGCGCAGATGGGTTCGGCATTGGAACGGCTCTCTATCGACCTGGGGACAGTCCCCAAACCGTAGCGGGCAAAGCTGAAAAAATCGTTAAGGCCTATGATGAGGCGATGAGATGAGCATAGTTTTCGACAACAGACGCTGTGCATTGGGCGAGGGGCCTTTGTGGCATCCTGAGCGTAAACAGCTGTTCTGGTTTGATATTTTGGGAAAACGCTTGCTGTCCAAACGGGGCGATGACCAGCAGGAATGGCGGTTCAAAGAACATGTGTCTGCGGCGGGGTGGATCGATAAAGACACTCTTCTGATGGCTTCCGAGACCGGTCTTTACCGTTTCGATCTGGGCAGCGGTGCGCGCAGTTTGCTTGCTCCGATTGAGGCCGATAATCCTTTGACCCGTTCAAACGATGGCCGTGCGGACCCCTTTGGTGGCTTCTGGATCGGCACGATGGGGCGCGGTGCAGAAGCCGGAGCGGGAGCAATCTACCGCTATTTTCAGGGTAAAGTGACCCGTCTTTACCAAAACTTAACGATCCCCAATGCAATCTGTTTCTCACCAGATTCGAAGTTTGCGTTTTTTACGGATACGGTGACCGGACAGATCCTGCGCCAGCCCTTGGACGCGGAAGGGTGGCCTGAAGGGGTGGCGGAGCTTTTTGTTGACCTTGCAGAGGAGGGATTAAACCCGGATGGGGCGGTTGTAGACAGTTCAGGCACGCTCTGGAATGCGCAATGGGGCGCTGCGCGGGTTGCAGGATATGGCCAATGCGGCAGTTACCAAGCGGCGCATTCGGTAGGGGCCATGCAAAGCTCCTGTCCCGCGTTTGGTGGTCCGGATCTGAAGACGATGTTTGTGACAAGCGCTGCTGTAGAGTGCAGCGCTGAGGATCACTTGGCAGGGCAGACCTTTGAAGTTTCCATGGATATTGCTGGTCAGGCCGAGCATCAGGTGAGGGTGTAGGCCATGAAACGAACCTTGGGCACTTGTTACTATCCCGAACACTGGCCGCGCCACGTTTGGGAAGAGGATGCACGCCGCATGGTGGAGATCGGGCTGACTTGGGTCAGGATCGGCGAGTTCTCCTGGTCGCGGCTAGAGCCAACGCCAGAAACGTTCGATTTCAAATGGTTGGATGAGGCGATTGAAGTGTTGGGCCGGGCTGGCCTTAAGGTCGTGCTGGGCACGCCCACAGCGACGCCGCCACGTTGGATGATTGAGAAACACCCGGATATGCTGGCGTTGGATGTGGAAGGGCGGCCGCGGAAGTTCGGCTCACGCCGACATTATTGTTTCAGCCCCGAAGGTTAA